>JBJHBW010000025.1:0-40800 GCA_050485685.1 Gammaproteobacteria bacterium | reverse complement strand
GCCAGGCCTCGCCGTCCGCCAGCGACGGCAGCGACTCCACCAGCTCGCGGCTGCCGGCATTCATCTCGATCCAGAGTTCGATCGCCTTGCGATCTTGCGGCGCCATCGTGCGCATCACGATCAGCGTGCCGATCTGCGTCAGCACGTCTTTATGCAGCCTGGCTGAGCGCTGCGACATGGTCGTTGAGCCCAGGCCGAACGTCCGGCCCTGCAGCGGGATCCTGGCCATGACCTCTTTCAGATGCGCCTTGTCCCGCGTGGCCTGCTGCGGGATATATTCGTGGGCCTCTTCCAGGAAGATATGCCGTGGCTGCGGCCGCCGGCGATGCTGCTGGTACAGCTCATTACCGAAGTCCACCAGGAAGCGGTGCCGCTCGCCCAGGGTGAAATCGGACACGTCCAGCACGCTGGAAATATTTTCCTGCACGATCAACTCGGCCAACATCTTGCCGCTGCGCGACTCCAGCGGGATATCGCCGTGCAGCCCGCCGAAGATCGGCACCGACAACCCTGGCCCCTTGCCGTTCGCCGATGACCGGATGCCCCACCAGTCGCCTTTCGGATCGATTGCCAGCCATGGCCAGCCGGCCTGGTGCATCTCCTCCGCCATCACCACGCCGACGTTCGACTTGCCGGCGCCGCGCGTACCGAGAATGCCCAGCGTCTCGGTGATGACCTTGTCCGGCAGTTTCAGATTGGGCGCCAACTTCATGACTGCCCACCCAACTGCTTTTCGCCCAGGTCGATCATCAGTCGCATATCGCGCGCTGTCTTCGAATTCAGTGCGCGATCGAAATCATTTAAAAAATCGTCAATCAGGTCCGGCTCCCATCCCAGCTCAACCAGCTCCTGCCGATAGGCCTGCTTGAATCGTTCCAGCTGCCCCGGCTCAAAACACCAATACATGATCACCTTCCTCCCATGGCTTCTAGGTACGGGCCAATCCGTGTCCAGTTTTTCCGCACCTGTTTTTCTCATCGCAACCGGTGCACACCTTGCGCGGTTGACCGCCGCGCGTGCGATACATGATCAACTCGCTTAACAACTTCCGCCGGCAGCACCGGCCGCAAAAATGCGGATCGTTCATAGCTTCCCCGCCAGCATCAGATGCAACACGCCGAGCGTGAATATCGAACTGCTGACGCACGCCAGCAGCCAGCACAACACCGCCACCCAGGCCGGCCGCTCATTCAGCAACACGGCCAGGCCGAGCGCGAACCCCAGGAACCCGACCGCCACGTATCCGAACATCATCGTTCCCCAGATCCCGGACCTTCTGCACCGGAAACCGCAGCCGCTTGCCGGCCGGCAGCTGCCGTTGCAGATCCATGCTGTTCCATGAATCGTTTAATCGCATGCTCATCGCGCCTCCGCAGTTGATATTTGACGCCGGCGATACACCAGCCGATCAGTCCGCCCAGCAACAGGCAAAACAAATGGCCGCTCTCGATCACAGCAGCACCAGCCCGATCAGGAACATCACCGCCACCATCAGATCGATCTTGCCGGCGTCGCTCGGCATCAGTTCAGCACCTGCTTTTTCTCGTGAGCCTGGTGATGCGTCAGCACATGCTCGACCAGGCCGCGTATCTGCGCATCGCTGTGCCGGGTGCGCAGCAGCAGCGCCAGGCATGTGCCCAGCATTTCGTAAGCCACGCGCCGCGGACAGATACCGGAATCGATTTTCTGTTTCGCCCAGGCCGTCGCGTCCGACGGCAAATCGCTGAATAAATCATTCATCAGTCCGGCACCTTCGATCCGTGCGTGCGCGCCCAGTCGCGCATCGCCTGCGCCGTGTCCAGCGCACCCTGCACCTTCTCCTTGCTCGCACCGCAACCGCGCGCCTTGTGCGCCCACATCTCGACGACGATTGGCGCCATGGCGTCTTGCGCCCGCAGCACGAATATCGGCTCTTCCATGTGCGCACTGTTCAGGCAGCTCTTCGGCTGCGCCAGCTCGCAGCATTTACGCATCCGGTTTTTTCTCCCACTGTTTGCACGCCGGCGACCGCACGCGGATATCCGTCGCCGCCCCCGGCGTCCACTGCGCCTGCATCAGCCGGCACTTGTGATACCGCTTCGAATATTTCAGCGTGGCGTGATGCCGGCAGCTGCCGCACATCTCGCCGGCGGGCCCGGTGCCGGGCGTAGCGGCGTAACCGGCCGGCGCCGTGTTGTCGAATGCCATCAGCCGGGCCGGTTCGGTGCCGCCGAAAATGTTCTTCTGTTGCGGCATCACTGGCAGGCCCTCAGCGGATGCAGCTTGGAATCCGCGCGCTGATACAGCGGATGCGGCGGCCGTCCGTCGCGGTTCAATTTGTTGAGGTAATACAGCGGATACTGCTGCGCCTGGAGCATCTCGCAGACCTGCACGTCCCGGCCCAGGTAACCGCCGTGCGCGCCCCAGGCGCACACGATACGGCCGGCGCTCACGGCTGCGTCCATGATGTGTTTGTCGTTCTCCGGCCCGACCGGATTAGGCGCCGTGTAAATCAGGTACGGTCGCGTCGCGCGGTAAGCGAACAGGTTCACCACGTACATGCCACCGAATCCCCACTGACGGGAGAACCCGGCGCAACGGCGGATAGTCGGGTCATCTTCTTCCCCGTCCGCCGTGCTGGGGTTCAACATGATCCACAGCACCGTCGCCTTCCCCGGCTCCCATACCCGCCACAGCAGATAGCGATAAAGAGAGTCATCCGAGATCAGAGCCCCCTGGCTGCCGTCGCCGGCGAACAGATCGGGAATGACGGGCGCGGTAATTTGCGTATTCATCGCCGAACGATCGTTCGCTCGCGCGAATGCGCATAGGAGTGGTGATGCAGCGGTTCCTGGTATACGCCGCCGGCCAGACGGCAGTCGGTGCCGTCCATCAAATCCTGTTCGATCGCCTCGCAGTCCAGGACCAGGCGACGGCCGCGGTCGGCGGAGAAAATGAAATTCAGTATCGCCGCCGGATGCGCCAGGAATGTCTCCAACAATATGCCGCGCGCCTCGATGCAGGGATTCGCGCGATAAATATTGGTCAACGCTTCGCGCCGGAATGCGGCCTCCAGGTAACGCGCCGGCATGGCCATGAACTGATCGAACGTGATGCCCTGCTCTTTCAGCGCCGGCGTCAGCTCGTACAGACGGCCGTAATAATCCATCTGCGCATCGTGATACCTGATCATCACTGAATGACCCATGTCCGCCTCCGGGTGATCACCGCTTCGGGATTCAGCCGCCGCAACTGCTCCGGCAAATCGCCCTCGATCTCGACGGCGAACGACGCATCGAACTCGGCCTGGATCTGCTGGACCACCGGATCGTTCTGCAGCCGCTGCATGTTCCGCGCCTCCTGCGGCCGCTCGCGTTGCAACCAGGCCCACACGCGCCGGCGATGTGCTGCGGCCAGCCGGCCGAGAATGATCGTGTGGTGCACGTGAAAGGCTGAGGCGGTCACGATGGCTCCGCCTCCGGTTTGATCTGCGGCAGGTGCGCGAGCTGCCGCTTGAGATTCTCGACGCGGAGATCGCTGTGCGTCACCGGCGGCGACATGGTAGTGGTCGCGATGCCGTACTTCTCCGACTCCACGCGCACGAGCACCAGGGATTGACCGATTTTGCTGATCGTCGTTTTCATTTTCGGCGTGGGCTGGAAGCTCATGACGCAGCCTCCATGGCGTGCATGACGCTCTCGCGATCGGGCGCGGCATAGATGGCCGTGGAGTTGCGCGACTTGTGCCCCAGGGCGGACTGAACGATGCCCAGCGGGTCGGTCGACGTGGAGCTGGCGATCAGCCGCTTGGCCACCGTGTGACGCCACCAGTGCGGCGACGCGCTGACTTCCAGCCCGGCCACCCGGCACCAATGCTGCATGCGCGCCTGGAACGACCGCACCGACAGGCCGCGATTGTTCCTGCTGACAATCAATGGCGCGTCCGGGTGTTCGGCGTGGCCCATCTCGCGACGGATGGCCAGCAGATCCTTGATGGCCTGCTGCGCTTTGCGCGTGACGAACACCTTGTGCTCGATGCCGCGCTTTTGAATCTCGGCGTCAAGCTGCAGGTGCTTCGAGAACAACGCCTGCCGGGCATCGTGCACCGTCAGTTTGCTCAATGCCTGCACCCGGATGCCGGTTTGTCGCAGCAACCGCATCCACGCATGATCGCGCCGCGCGTAGATATCGGCCTGCTTGCCGACGCTGCGCAACAGTTGCCGCTCCTCGGCGACGGTCAGATAACGTTCGAATGTATGCATGATCACCTTCCTCCTACGGCTCTAGAACATTTCCTGCTGCATGGCAGGGACTTCGAACGACTTCATGCTGATGCCGCGATCGTCGCATTAACGCTCCAGCATCGGCTCCCACTCCTCCCTGATGTTTTCCATCGCCCGCTCCTTGCCGGCGCCGTGATTCTTGCCGCCGCAGATGCAGTCGCATTCACCGGACGTGGCGTTGTAGCACTTGGCGTCGCAGCGCCCGACACAGCCATCCGAGTTATAAACTGCAATCAACGTCGTCACGCCTTCATACCTCGGCTTCAATACGCCGGGATGGACCAGTCCACGCCCTCCCGGCAGAAAACGAATTCCATCAACACGCGCACCGGCTTCCGGTTGCCGGCCCAGTCGGTGGCGAAATCGATCGCCCTGGGCAGCACGGCCAGGCCGCATTCCTCGCGCAAGTCGATCCAGTAGCCCTCATACAGCAAGTTGCGCTGCACGCTGCGCGGATAGATGCCGTGCGCATCGCGAATGAAAAACACGACCGGCACGTACCGACCGTCGGTGCGATCCACCTCAAGCTGCACGAACAGATCGCCGCCGGCCCATACCGGCTCGCCGGGCTCGATCCATTGCCGCCGCCGCAGATGCCGCGGCGAATGCATCCCGAAGTTCTGGACATGGACCAGGCTCATGATTCCGCCGCCTCAGCCTGTCGCTGCGCTGCACGCTCGCGTGCGAACTGCTGCAACTCCTCGCTGAAATACGTGCCGATCAATCCTGCCGGCAGCACGAGTTCCTGATCGTCCGGGATGTTGTCCGTCACCTGGTCGGGGATCCGTGCGCGTGCGTCACTCATCGTCCACCACCAGCGACTTGAGTCGCGCCAGCAGTTCAAACATCGCCGCGGCATCCTCGAATGCTTCACGCTCGATCTCGTTGTACATGCGCCGGGTGATCTTGCAGGCCGCGAGCGCCTTGCGGATTTCGGCCGCGGTCTCGCCCAGCTCCTGGTGATAACGGGCATAAAGATCCAGCAACTCAACGTCGCTGGCGCCGGGGAATTTGCCGAGAGGAATGCAGACATGGCGGAGCAATCGCGCCTCCGCGTACAGCATCAGGAATTGCTCGGTGGCTTTCTGGATCGCGATCGCCTGGCGCACCGTCAACTGATGATCGCGCATATGGGGATTGGCTTTATTCAGCAGCGTCCCCATATTCATGTTGACCAGCGGTGCCAGCGCGGGCGCGCCACCAGGAAAGTCATGCACCAGCCGGTAACCGGCGTCGTCGATCGCGTCCATTGTGGACCACTACCCTCCGTTCACATGGTGTGTGCGGAGGCTACCGGCTAATCTCGCAGGTGATAGAATCACTCACGAGGGAAACAAGGTGACCAAGCCAGTACCCTCAACCCGCCCTGGCCGGTGTTGCAGCACCGGTCAGGGCTCTCTTAATTCACGCCCCGACTGCTTCGCCAAACTCCGATTCCAGGCAATGGATCACCTGGCCATTGATGCTGCGCCGTTCCTCTTGCGCGCGCCGGACCAGCCGGTCATACGTGTCTTTAGGCAACCGGATCGATATCGTCTGGCGTCGGTTCTGGCGCCGTGCCGGCAGAGCTTTTTTGTTGCTGTGCGTCATCAAACATGAACCATTTTGGTGTGAATTGGTTACACCATAGTACCCACTGGGTACTAATGTCAAGTGGGAACTATCGCCGATGTGGTACCCACTGGGTGACAATGCGCTGAAATGACGGAACCTGATTACCCCAGCCGTAAAGCGCCCCGGTTCCTGATACGGTTTCCCGAAGGGATGCGTGAACAAATTCAGGAACTTGCCGCTCGCAACCACCGCAGCATGAACGCCGAGATATTAGCCCGGGTGCGGGAGTCATTGGATGCGGATGCCTCGCCGGCCGGGCGCCGGCAGTGGCAGGTCCAGCAGCCACGCAGCGACTACCAGAGGGGCAGAGATGATGCTGATATCGAGGCGCGGTTGCTGACTGTCATCCGTGCCATGCCGCGCGATAAACAGCTCGCGTTGCTAAAATTATTATCTGAATAGCAGGAGACAATTATGACTGAACGCAAAAGGGTCCGGCTGGTGCGCACAGGAGCGGATGCCTGGAATGTATATTATCCGGGAGAGGAGAAACCTCGACTTGAAAACGATGCAAAGATAAATAGCGATCTGCATGCCAGGCAGACAGCCCACCGTCTGCAATGCGATCTAGAGATCACTGATTTTGTCGGCGGCGAACCGCGGCTGGTCACACTGGACCAGCTATAAACCTAGAGCGGCCTACAGCGTCATCGCCAGTGCGAAGATCTGATCCAGCTCTTCGTCGGTTTTATCGAGCGCCTGGCCCATCGCGATCACGTCCGGGTGCAGGCGCTCGATCTGCTGCGCGTATTCCCAACCGTCCTTGATATCCTGCGGCGTGTTCGAATCGGCCATCATGGCTTCGACATCGCCACGCAGTTCGAGCTGGTTCAGCGCCTTGCGGAATTGCCAGGGACTGCACTGCATTGATTGCCGAGGGTCGTTTTGCTGTGCCAGATAATTCTGATATTCCTGACTGTCTCCGGCCAGAAATTCCGACTGCACGGCATTGGCATGGCGTGCCACACCGGTAATATTGCCTTCGTTGTCTCTACTGACATATGCCATTGGTTATACCCTCCGGTGGTCGATGTAGCCGCGAACTTGCAGGCTGAAGTGATTAACGCTAGTCCCGTTTGCTCTTACTCCAACTTGCCCGCTGTCATTTACTCTTCTTGTAATTTCAACTGAATCGCTAGAGGCACTATTACTGTCATTGCTTCTCAGCGACATTATTGCGTTTCCAATCGCCGGCGCTGTATCTGATTGATTTACTAACGATGTAACAAGTATATGAAGATTAGGGTTATTATTTGACCTGGCTACACAGCCAATTATTGCATCCATATTTGGCGGCACAGTAAGTGGTGTCGCTACTCTAGCTTCCGTGTACCCGCTGAACGAACTGATACTCAAATCAGCAAAACTAGCAGGCCACCAGTATCGTACGCCTCCGCCGGCCATCGGCTCGACATTAAAGGCGCGGATATCCCCACTGCCATCTGTCAGTACCGATGCAATCCTTCGACGATGGACGAAGTCAGGTGGGTTCGTCGGATTGAACCCTGATGCGCCGTGGTCGTTGAAAAACACATCGACCGTGCCGTCTTCCTTCATGCCCAGCCAGACGTTAATCGTGCCATCCGTCGGCATGGATTCGCCGGCGACCATGCCGCCTTCATCGTTGCCTTCGGAGAACACGGCGTCTGCGCGCTTGGTCAACGTCGCCGGCAGGACCATGAACACATCGTCGCCGGCATCGCGTGCAAATCCCGGAGAGATATCCAGATCGTGGTCCGGATCGCCGGTGTTATTGTTCGCAACGACACCCGATATCGCATTGAGCGCTGGCGCATCACCGGGTATCGCCGCCGTAATCAAATTCACGATCGCTTGCGCCATCTGATTAAGCGACGTGTGATTCGGCGACAAGCCGCCCGCGAGGATGACGTTGCGAATTTCTTCGCCCACCTGGTGATACCAGTACGCGCCTGGCGTAGTCGCCGGGATCGCTGCGGACGGGTTGCCGTTCGTGGGATGACCGTCGCTCGGCTCTGCCGGCGGCGTCGGCGGGGATTCGATAGCGCCTGCGCGCCACTTTCTCAGATCGGCCATATCAGATCTCCTGTCTAGCCATAAGCAAACTGTACGGTGGTGTGCGCCGGCCTCAGTCGCCGGATATTGCACTCCAGTAATTCATTCCCCCAGGACGCCAGCGGTTCGTTGACGCCACTCATCACCGTGTGCCACTTCACCGTTTCCTCCGGCCCGTTCACTTGCCAGTGATGCACCCAGTGAATGTCATACAAGGGATACATCACGTCGCGCATGACGTGGTGCGGGCGGAACTCGGTGATCGTGATCTCGAAACCGATGCGCGCGGCCACTTCAATGAAGTACTGCCGCGACTGTCCGCCGAGCCGGGTGACTTTCTCGACCAGGTTTTCGCGCCGTTCGTTGAACGTCAGCTCGCCTTCCTTGGCGCACGGCTCCGGCAAACCGAACACGCGCTCCCAGTCGATCAGCATTTCCAGCACCGTGCGCGGATCGGATTCGTCCAGCAGATCGAACGTGCGTGCATCCAGCCGCGCGAACTCATCCGCCAGCGCCAGCAGCACCTGCGTCAGCGTCGCGTCCAGGTCGCGCGGCCAGGCGGCGCCGGGCGGCAGCAATGCCTGCAACTGCGCCAGGTAGTGTTCCGGCGTGCGCGCCGTCATCAGCTTGTGCTCCAGGTGATATTACCCATCACCGCGATCTCGCCATCGCTGTGATCGACATTCGCGACCGGGTCAACCAGCACATGATCGTGCTCGCCGGCTGCAATGCTGATCGCTTCGCGGATATGACTGATCAGTATCGTGCCGCCGGGCTCGGCTGTACGCCGGATCAGATCGCGCAGAGAGGCCTCGACTGCATCACGCACGGACAGTTCGTCCGGTTCCAGGTCTTCGATCTCGAAGTCCAGCGCCACAGCCGTCGGTGCGACCACTGTCACGTCCGCCGTCACCGGCCGGCGTTCGTCGATGTAATCCTGCACTTCCTGGATCTTCGTGCCGTCCGGGATGATCGGATCGGCGTCGTCGGTGACCACGTACACCAACACCGTCCCCTCGCCCAGTCCGAGCGGGAACACCCAGGCGCGCGTGATGCCGGGGACGGCCAGCGCCCACATGATGTAATCGAAACTCGCCCCGCCGTGCGGCGGTTGCTGCATGCGTGCGATCACCCGCTCGCGCAGCGCATCGTCGCTTTCGATATCGATGCCGTTGGTCAGGCCTGCGCCGCCCACCGTAGCCTGGCTCTGCACGCCGGCAATCGGGGAGACCAGCGTCAGCGCGCTGCCGGCTTCCGTGTTACCCTCTGTTCCGCCCTGTACGGCGGTCACCTGCGCGTCCGCCTCGCCGTCTGCGATCGTCACTTCCGCATCCGTCGCATATTCCGCACCGTCCGATCGCTGCAGCAGCGTGCCGGCCGGTATCACTGCACCATTGTTGCCGGTGAACAGGATCGGGCCCGCCGCCGGCGCCGCCGGCTTGCGCCCCTCTGCCAGCCACAGCGTCGCAATGCGATCCAGGTTTTCGGATTCCGCCGTGTCCGGCAGGAACTGGCGCGACAGCCAGTGCAGGAAACCGTACAGGCCATGCATGCCGCCGGAGTGCACGCGCGACAGCACGTTGAGATTCGAGCGCCGCAACCTGGCATCGGTACCGGGCAGGCGGGTTTCGATATCGGCCTGCGCGCGGTCGATGAGCTGCTGCAATGTCGGTCGATTGAATGGCATCAGGCATGTCTCCAGAAATGATCGAAGCGGAACTGCACCGGCGGTTCGTTCGGCCGATAAACCGTGATCGCGATCCCCAGCACACCGGGCATGCTGAGATTGGTTTTGCTCTCGGTCACGGTGCGCGACACCCGATCCACCCAGCCGGTCTGCACCACGATCCGTTGCGCGACGCCGTCTTGCACCAGCCAGGCCAGCGCCTCATCCGTGTACTCGCGCGCACGATTCACCACCGACTGCATATCCTTTTCACGGAACAACAACCACAACCGGGAGCCAATGCGATCACCCTCCAGTTCCGGGAAAGCATCCGCCCACCAGCCGCGCCGATCGTCTCCGCCGTCCGGCAGCGCATCGTCATGGTTCGCGCGCCGGTCCGTGAACAACGAAATGATGATCGCCGTCTCCAGGCCTTCGTCTTCCAGCAGGGCCGGCCGGTCCGCCTGGTAGTCGAACCGCGGCGGCTCGCCTGGCGCCAGCGGCCGGAACATGACGGTGCGGATATCAGACATGGTTCTGGCTCATGGCCCCTCCGGATGATCGGAGGGAATATGCGGCACATCGATACCGTTTTCGTTGCTCGTGTTGTTCGCGCCTTCCGTGTAGCTTTCCTTGTGCCAATTCGCGCCGCCCTGATACGTGTCCCTCTCGCCCTTACCGGCCACGTCGGACTGCACGTAAGTTCGGCCGTGGATTTCCACGCCTTCACCTTCCAGCCGCAACACGCCGTCCGTGTTCAGATAGATGTTATGCGGGCTGTCGACACGGATGCCGTTGCGTTTCAGATGCACCTTTTGCCCCTGATCGTCATACAGGGCGACTTCACCCCGGGCGAGGGCCTTCAGGCGATACCGCCGGTCATCGACCTTGATCACGATCCCGTGCGCCCGGTTGCCGCCGATGAAACCGGCCAGGTGTTCGGCGCCCGGGTGCGGATGAGACGTGAAGCCGTAATCCTGAAACCGTTCGACGTTGTCGCGCGTCTCGCCGCTCAGCAATGTGATTTGCAGCAATTGGATGCCGCCGCTATCGTTGATCAGGCGCACCACGCCGCGCCCGATCATGAGCATCACGCGACGCTTGAGTGCCGCCAGCCACTTCATTCCGGCCACTCCCCGATCCAGCCATGATCGGTATCCGCTTTCGGCGGCAGCGGCTGCACGTCGAAGGCTTCCGGCCGCGTCAGCGTCAGCCGCGTCACCGTGCCCTCCTCGTTGTTCAGCACGTACTCACAGCCGGCAATCAACAGCTCCACGTCCGGCGCCAGCGACGGCGACTGCAGCGGCACCACCATATTCTTGCGCCACAGCACGCCGTCATGCTTCCAGTCGGCCACCGTGATCTCGGCGCTGGAGCCGCGCCCGAAGCGGACATTCCGCTCCCAGGTAATACGCTCGCGCAGGGTGGAACCGTCCGCGCTGTCTTCCGCCACCAGGATCAGTGGGCGGTTCCGCGGTACCTGGGAATCGAACACTTCCGCGCGCACTTCCGCCGCTTGCTCTCCGCCCCAGGAATCGTTGCCCGGCGACTGCGCCCGCCCGATATAGCGTGAATACCGATCCCGGATACTGAACAGCGCCCGGGCCCGCAGTATGGTCTCGCCTTCGATCAGCGCTGCGCCGGCGCGGCCGGTACCGGCCCGGCCGAGAATCAGATGCCCCAGGCCATCGGACATCAGCAGCACCCCGCGCATGCGCGCTGCGCGCTCGATGCATTCGAATACCGACTCGCCCGGCTGGATCGCGAACTTCTCGAACTTCTCGCCGATGTTTGTTTGCACCTGCACGCCGACACCGAACGGCCGGCACAGCACCTGTGCAATCTGCGCCAGGTTCACATCGGCAAACTCGAACCCCCCCTGCGGCGTCTCCGCTGAGCAATCCACCAGGTCGCCGGTCTTGTCCCTACCGCGGACCATTAGTGTATTGTTGTCGGCGTCATACGCCGGCTCGACATCATCCACATATCCGGTGATCACCGTCTCGCCGTCGATGGCCACCGTGCAGGCCTCGCCCATGCGGATGCTGCGCGCAGTCGGCTGGCCAGGCCATTTCTGTGTCAATGAAAGTTCGAACGAGCCCGATATCTGCTGGATGCCTGTCTGGATCCGAATACTAGTCCAGCCGCGATGCTGCATGCCGCCCGTGGTCAGAATGACCTCAGACATCCGTCAACACCTCCAGCGCCTGCCCGCCCGGCACGAACCCCGGATGCCGCACCCGGCGCCGGTTGCGATCCAGGATCGCCCGCTCCTGCCTGGCGTCGCCGTACAACTGATGCGCAACCACCAGCGACGGCAGCGTGGCCTGCGGCGTGAACTGGACGATGCGCGCCAGGTCGGCGCCCCGCGTGGTGATATCGCGGGACACCTGCGCCCGCAGATGCTGCAATGCCGGATAGACTGCGTCGGCGGCTGTCAGGCTGTGACGGTCCAGCTCCGCCGTCAGCTCCTCGCGTACCGCCGCGGCGTCATCAAAACTCTCGAACTGGATATCCGCGCTCTGCCGCGCGGCCTCGATCACCGCTGCCTGCTGTGTCAGCCCGGTCAAGGCCTGCTGATTCCGCCGCTGCTGGCGCCTGGCCGGCGTCGCCGGCGACACCGGCAACAGGCCGGCGCCGAAGCTGAACAGCGTGCGCAGGCTGCTAAACGCCGTCATCGGTGTGGCATAGATGGATGACAGGCCGGAGATTTGGCTGCTGAGGAGATTGCCCAGCGCGGCCGGCTGACGGATCACCGCACTCAGATTCGCGCTGCCGCGATTCAGATCGCGCACGTAGTCAGTCAGCGGCTGGCCCACCTGTGTATTCCGGCCGGCCAGCCGCTGCAACTGCCCCAGCAGATCCCCGGCAATACCCTCGGCCCGCTCCACCACCCATTCCGGCTGCCCCTCGGTTGAATACTCCCGCCGGAAATCTTCCAGCACGGATTCCAGGGCGGAACCCGATGCACTCCGCACACGGCTGCGCGTATCCAGGCCGGCACGCGGGAACCGGTTTTCGCCGGCCTCCACGAACTGCACGGAGAACGTGGCCATGCCGCCGTCGCGCGTGGACTCCCGCAGCCGGTAGGTCTGCACCTGCACCTGCATCGTGCCCAGGTACGGATGAATCAGCGTGCCCGGCCCGTGCTCTTTCAGCGCCGCCAGCAGCCGATCCCGGCCGGCCATGTACTCCGGCCCGACGATGAACAGATCCAGCGAAAACTGGCCTGCCTGCCGGCCCATGTCCTCCGGATACGGGATATCGCGGTGCGGATACTGATGCACCACCACCCGCCGCCCACCCTCGTGATCGTGCGAGCGCGTCACGAACTCGGCGTCACGGAATCGGCCTGTCTCGTATCGGTCTTCCCAGCTCATTCCATATCCACTCCCTCTCCCGCCGGGAGAGGGCCGGGGTGAGGGAATAAAAAAAGCCGGAGCCCTTGCGGGACTCCGGCTTTCGCTGATGCGTTCTGCCTTTCAGTCGATTATAGACTTGTCAGGCTATACGCGCGACTCCCGGCACTCATCGCCGGCGATATTAAGTAAAGAAGATATATATCGCTCAACCTCTTCTGCCTGCTGCACCAGTGCGGGATTCAAAATATCCTCATGCTCGGCAATTCGATCAAACAGGTGTGAGCCGGCGGCGCTTAAAGCAAGCAACGCCTGCATGACATGTATAGGTAATGGATATTCAGGATGGTTAGCCATGGAAGGACTCCTTGTAGCTAATTACTAGTTCATGAACCCTAAGAATAGGGCGCCGGGCGCTAGTAACCGCCTACAAGGAGCGGCGGGCCTGCTTCCCCCGAAGGGTCTTGTATCCGGCCCGCACCCGGCAGAAATCGCAGAGATTATGCCCGGGGGTCGGGCACAAAAAAACCGCTGCTGTCGGGCGCGGAAATCCGCTTGTAGAGAGAGTTACTAGCTCCTGTGAACAGGATAGCCGGGTTCACACCAAAGTCAACATTTTCAACTGCGCTTTTCTGCGGCGCACGTATGGGATAACCTTCTGACACAGCCACAAAAAATGGTGATCCCAATGAAAAGGATTCTATTGCTCGCCCTGTTACTCGCCCCAATCGTCTGCCAAGCTGCATCCGCAGAAGAAGCATTGCGATGGTTGACGAATCCAGACCTGGGGTTATTTACTAAAGACAGCTTCGTTCATCAGGATAAAGACGGCACTCCTGCTTACGTGGCACAAGATGAGCCCCACGGATTCCTGGCGGCAGTGTATGGCCCAGATAATGAGATAGAGGAAATACAAATCATGGCAGGGGTGTCAGATGAAAACATCATCGCCGTACCAGTCTTGTTTGAATACCTGAGCAAGCAAGCCGATCCATCATGGGAAGGCTCATTGCTCTGGATTTACAACACCCTCACCAAAGTCTTTACCGAGATTCAGTACATATCAGAACAGAGGGGTAACATCACCTTCAGTATTGGAAGGCTCTTCGGTTCCGTAATCGAGTTCAAGATCGAATATGACTACGAATAACATAAAACTGACACGTGACGAAAAACGCGGTGGCATTGCAATGGCGGGCCTGATCGTCTCATTCCTGGCGCTTGCATTCTGGATACTTCCGGAAATTCACTGGGGCGTAAACCTGTTTATCTCGATATGTATAGGCGGGGGGATATATCAGGGATTGCTTGAAATGGACGCGACCAAGCGAATGGCCGACGGCGACCAGGAACAGAAATAATTACGGCATCACCATCACCGGACCGGTATCCACGTCAAAATCCACGCCGCGGTTACCAGACCGGATCTCTGACGCGCGGGCCCGGCCTTCGCTGTCCACCTTGATGTGAATCAATCCGCTAACGTCCTGGGACTCACCACGCTGAGCGACGATGGACTGCGGCTGACCGCCACGCTCTGCCGTCGAACCGCCCAGGCCGACCGCCTCACGAATACGTTCACCAACGGCGCCACCGATATCCCAGGCGCCACCGACCAGGCTTTTGAGCCAATCCGGAACGATGCCGGATATCTGCGCCACGCGTCCCTTTACGAGATTGACCACGCCGGCGAAAGCATCAGCGATGGCATCAGGGATAGCGATCACCGTACCGACGATCCAGTCGCGCAGGCCACCGAATAGTGAACGAACGCTGTTCACTGTGTCCTCAATGACGTCAATAAACTTGATCCAGGCCGTGGAGGATCTCACCCAGTCACTGCGCATCAGTGCAAAGATGCCTATCAGCGCAGCCACTCCGGCAATAGCGATCCCGATGGGATTAGCCAGCAATGCGGCATTAAATGCCCAGATGGCAGGAACGGCCTTTGCAAAGGCAACGCCCAACGAAACCACAGACCATATCGATTTAACAATGGCAGCCACCAGTTTGAACGTTAATAAACCGACAAGGATGCGGATGACCCATGTCCAGCCTATCGTCCGCTGGACAACATCATTAATCACGGACGCCACAGTCCGCACGGAATCGATAAAACTACGAACCCTGCCGATGATATTGGTTGTAATAACTTCCCTGTTCGCGATAGTCAGATCACGCAGTCTCTCGAACCACGCCGTCAAACCCGGCATCAGGTCCAGCATCACCGCGTGCTTGATGGCTGTGAGGCCTGCGCGCATCTCGTTCATGCGGTCGGTATATTCTTCGGACTGGCGCGCCTGCTCTTCGGTAATGTGACCCAGCCGCCGCGACAGATCCATTTGTTCACGGATAGCATCGGATCCTGATTGGATCGCAGTCACCAGCGCCTGGCCCTCACGACCGAACAGGGCGAAGGCAGCCCGTGCTTGTGTGGCTTCGTCGGGCAGTTTCGAGATCACCTCGACCGCATCCATAAAAATATCTTCGGTCGATCGCATATTGCCGTTCGTGTCGCGCAGCTCGATGTTGAAGGCCCGCAGGAAATCCTTGGCTTCGCCGGTACCCCCCGCGGCCTGGCCGACGCGCCGGACGAACCGCTCCAGGGATGAGTCGGTCAGCTCATTGGTGACGCCGCCCAGTTGTGCCATAGCGAAGCGGATGGCCTGCAGGCTGTCCACGCTGACGCCGATGCGGCGTCCTGTTTTAGCCAGATCATCGCCGAGCCTGGCCGTACCTCCGACCAGCCTAAGTACGCCCGCGGTGACAGCTCCAATAACGGCGGACATGATGGTGAAACGGCGGATCAGGGCCCCGGCTTCGCTGCGCACCGCACCGAAACGGTCACGCACCTGACCGAACTGGTTGCGCAAAGCGACAATGCGGGAATCCTGCTGGAAACGACGAAAACGATCCGTGATGTTACGCGCCGGACCGGACACGCGATCAATCAGACCGAGAATGATATTGATGCGGTTATCTCTGGCCATGCGTTTCTTTCATCAATCGTTTCGCCTGGTCATGCCAGAATGCAACCTCATCCAGATCCATGGCCCAGAGTTCGGAGGGCGGAAAGTGGAATATAAAACCCAACTCCGCCAGCGCGTTCAGCCAGCCTTCGCGGCCCCCAGGCCGGCTGGTAAAAAATCGCTGACCCAATCAATGATATCGGCGATATCTTCCAGCTCCATTTCATCGACCTGTTTGGCCGTGATGCTGCCGGAGAGCTGGGATATCAGCTCGTAAGTGCCGGCGATCTCACCCTTCACGTTGTCGAATACGCGCAGATCCTTCGCCTTCGGCTTGCGCAATTCCAATTCCGTGATCTGGTTGCCCTCCACGTCCACGATCGGAGCGCGCAACTTGAAAGTCCGGTTCGGATTGTTTTTTTTCTGCTCCGGCATCAGCTCACCTCTTCAACCCGGATACCGGCGAAGCGAACAGCGGACGCCGAATCGGAAACATTGAGTTCCGTAACGCTTTCCACCCAGGCGTCATGCAGCAGGTACGTTTTGCCGGTGTCGGTCTCGAATGTGACGTTGCCGCTGAATTCCTTCATTTCATCGAAAGACACATCCGGGTGAATCATGCTGGCCTCGATGGCCGGCGCTACCGGGTTGACCTTGTAACCCGCCACGCCGTTATCGCCCAGGATCGGTTCCCGCTCCTCGCTCATCGGGTTGATAAGACGCGCATCGAGCTTGCTCTTGATCAGCCGGCCGTTCATTTTGATGAATGCGCGGCCCGTCACTTTATTTGCCATGATTTTAACCTCTCTCGTTCAATGAACCGGGTTTACAGCCGGAACTGCACCGCGGCGGCGAAGACGCGGAACTGGTTGATGATGTTCGGCGGAATGACCGCGTTCACCCGGTTCGGATCGGTGTTACTGCGGACCACCAGCAGATCGTTCTTGAACTGCTCGAAATCCTCGACCAGGCCGGCCTCTTCCAACTCGCGATGCAGGCCCAGCAGCTCCGCGCGGATGACACGAGGCGTCACGATGGCCTGGCCCGGCGCGAAGTTGGTGCCGTCGTTGGCCAGTTTGTAACGAGGGAAGCGCAACGCGATCCGGGCCCGCACAGCAAAGCGGTAATAATCCACCGTCCACTTCGTGTTGAGGTCCAGGAAACTGATATCCGGCACGCCGAAGGCGTTCTCCTGGTACGTGGTGATCACCCGCTCGATCAGCACCCGCCCGCCGGCGTCGACAATGAAAGTCGATATGCCGTCATTCAGCAGCAGGTTGCGCTCGGCGCGCGTGAAGCGGCTCTCTTCCGGCGGCGCCATGATGCCGCGCAGGTGCAGCGTCTGGAACGGCCGCGCCGGATCGATGGCGCCGTGAAACTCGACCAGTGCGCCGTGTATGGCCGCGGCCACCCAGGGCGGCGTGGGCATATCGTGCAGACCCAGCACCGTGCTGTGCACCGAATTGCGCGCGTCGCCATACGTGGACAGGTCGCCGTGCGTGCCGCTGACGGAGGTGAACACATGTCCGGTTTTCTGTTTCATCGGGCCCCAGCGATCGTCCAGCTCATCTTCCAGCTTGGACATGTTGCTGGCATCGCTCCAGGGACTGATGATCGTGTAAAACTGATCGTCGCCGATAGCGGCCAGCGCATCGGCCACGTCCGGATTTCCGGTGCCGCCCGACATGGCGGTGATCGTGACGACCAGGCCGCGCGGCGTGTTCTCGCCGGTGAAATAGTTCAGCCGAATATCGATATCGTTTCCGGTCTCGCCGGCATTGCGAGCCGTCAGCTCCACCGTGTCGTCGTCTTCGCCGTCGCCCTGTTCCGCCGTGACCGGCAGATCAGTCTGCGCATTGATCGCGGCGGTCAGTTTCGCGGCCGTTACGTCGCTGTCCTCGCCGACGCCGACGCCGATTTGCACCAGCCGGCCGGCGATGTAGACATTCAGTGTGCCGGCCTGGGTCGGGGATCCGCCGAATTCGATCTCGCCTTCCGCCTTCACGCCGGCATCGTTGTCATCCAGCGCCACGGCCCACATCTCGGACGTTTCGTTGACTTCCTTGGCCGCGGCGACCATCGCGGCGAGAATGGAGCCGCGGCCGAAATAATCCTCAGCCTGGCTGGCGTTCAGCATGCGCTTCGGCACAGCCTCTTCCACGCTGCCGGCAGCCAGGCGCTGACCCAGCATCAGTATCTTGCGGTCCATGAGCGGCAGGCCCTGCACGGCCTTGGTGTTGTCGATCTCGATGAACTGGCCCGGCGTGCGGATATTCAGCGGGATCTTGTTGAAGCTGACGTTTTCCATGATTCAATCCTCGTTCGGTAATCTGTGGGAGGCGAATTAGTCGGCGGGCTTATCCGCTGGATCGCTTTTCGGTTTCCGCGCCGGCGCCGGCTTCTTGCCGATCGTCACATCGCCGTCATTGATGCGGCGCCGCCAGTAGGTCTGCATGTCCACTTCGCGGCCTTCCGGCGGCAGGTGATCGCCGCGATCGATATCGCGCACTTTTTTGCCGCCCTGCGGAATCAGATAAACTTTTTCAGTCATGACTCTTGCTCCAATTGAACGTCGTCTTGTGCATCGGGCTGTTCGTCCGCGCTCTCGTGATCTTCATCGGCCCACTTCTCGTGGTCTTCCTGGCTGGTAAACGGCCGGATATCCCAGTCCGCATGGAACAGCTCGAACGGATCCGTCAGCGCATCCGGCAACTGCGGCGTGAAATCGAACGGGCCGACCGTGAGATCGGCGCGGATCCAGCCGTAAGGCGCTTCCAGTCGGCGCGATTGCTGGATGCTGCCTATCTGTATATTCACGTTCGCCGCCTGACGCAGTCGCTTCAGCTCCGCAATCATTTCGTTTTCTGCCAGCTCCACTGCCCTGTTGCCGGCTTTCTCAGCCACCATGACCTGGCCGACGAACATGACGCCGATGGTTTCGGCGAACTCTTCGGTGGAGGGCTGACCGTCGGATAACAACGTGTACACCCCCTGCTGTAATTCGCTCTCCTCACGATCCGCGAAATCCAGCAGTTCATCGGCAACGATGCGCTGAGGGAAGCCGTTCGCCAGACTGGTTCGCATGCCTTCCAGGATCGCGCTGATTGGATCGAGTCCGCTCATTGCAACCTCAGTTCACGCATGCCGCGAGCCACACCGCCGCGGATCACCTGCATGATGCGCGGTTGCATCTTCTCCTTGGTCTCGGTCGCAAACGGTTGTGACGGCGTGCCGCGGCGGAAAATTGAACGGGCGATGACATAGGCCAGATCACGCTGGCTCATGGAGGGATCATTCGGCTGAATCTTTTTCACGCGGATCCAGTCCAGCAGGGACTGTTCGGGCGGAAAGCCGCCGCGCCCCGTGCCTCTATCCACCGGTTTGGCGTAATGTGCGCCGGCCACCACCGCATGGATACCCTGGCCGAGCTTGGTGCGCTGGATGGAATTCGTCAGGATGCTGTGCGCTTTCGGCGCTTCGCGCCGCATGCCGCGCGCCAATTCATCGCCGGCACGCTGCACGCCAAGATCAGCCTGGCGCAGCAGTGCATCCGGGAAGCGCTGCATCTCGGTAATCAGCCTCGACGGAAATTGATATGTGATTTCCATTATTTTCGGCCCAATAAAAAAGCCGGGCATCCCTCGCGGGATCCCGGCTTTCGCTCATGCGTTCTGCCTTGCTGCCTGTGAGTATAGCGCGGCGGCGCCGTCAAAACATCGCTTGCGCGTTGAATGCTCGCATCAGTTGGTCATACAGGGCCGCCGGCGTGGAATTTTTCGCGGCACTAGCCAGTCCTTCCCGCAACTGCACCGGTTTCTTGCTGCCGCGCATGGCCAGTTCTTTCATCGCTTCCGCCTGGGCCCGCAGGATCAGCAGCCCACGGTTGCCCGGCAGGATGGTCGTATCGGACGCCGTCTCGCCGATGGCATGGCCGGCGTAATACGTGTAGGGATAGGTCGATCCGTATACGTCGATCTGTTTGCCGGTCGGCGCCGGCAGCAATTCCAGCGCCAGGCCTGCGTCGGCATAAATCGTGTTCACCTGCGGCGCCTTGCCGGCGTAACGATCCTCCCAGGGCTTGACCTTGTTCACGCCCCAGCGCGAATGGCCGAAACGCAGGAAATCCTCTTCGACCGGGTAGGTCGATTCGCCGGCGGTGAGCTCCAGTTCGGCCTGGCGCCGGCGCGGCCGCACTCGGCCGAAGTCCAGCGCCGCCATGCGCAGGTGCCGTTTGAACGCGGAATAATCCGGATCCTGGCCTTGTGCCGGTTCGACAATAAACACCGACGCGGCATCGTTCAGCGAGGCCCGCAGCTCGTTGATCAGCGACTCCAGCGTCATGTCCACGATTAAAGTTCACACCCCATGTCGATCAGTTCCTGGCGCAGATCCGCCAGGTCCCGGTTTTTCTTTTCCGCTTCCGCGCGCAGATCGCGTGCCCAGTGCAACGCATCGCCGATCGTCGGATCGTCCGGCGCCGGTGGCATTGCGATCGGATCGACATAGCCAGCGGTCGGACAGACCGCGTGCCGCTCCGGCACCGGGATAGTCCGAATCTCAGCGGGCGGTCTGGTCCCCGAACAACTCGCGAGCATAGCCGTCAGGCATAGACACGCCAGTACATTCGAGGAACACCGGATCGGCTTGCGCGAGTTCATTCAGCCTCCGTTTCGATGCATTAAGTTCGCGTTCAATCTGTTCCCGCGCCCGGGCATTCGCCTGCAGGCGCTGCACCACCTCATAGTGTGTGGTGCTCAGCTCGACATAGTCATCGCGCCAGGATTTAATCGCCTGATCGCGGACATTGATTTCCCGCTCGAGCTCGGCCTGCTTGTGCTGCAGCTGCCCCTGCAGATCGCTCTCGGCCTGCCAGGCACGCTTGAGCAGAAAACCGGCGCCGGCGTTCACAACCATGGACAGCACGGCAATGATCAACAGAAATTTCATTGCCTGGCAGCTGCGTTGCGCCGCTTGATCGCGCGGCGGCGAAAATGCGGCATCATGGTCCGCGCCTGCTCCTTGAGCTCATCGCAGGCCTCGTTGAAATCCGCCAGCTTGGCCGACAGCAGCGGTTCCAGCGGCGAATGCGCCTCGGCCACCAGCGGGCGGTTCATGCGTTCGATGATCTTTTTCATCACTTGAGGCCGGCCCTGATCTCGATGGTCAATTTGTTCAGAGTCTCCACCGCTTCGCGCATGCTGTTAATCGCCTTGATGAACTCCTTACGCTCCGCATCGTGGCGGTCGCCAATGACTTTGTATTGTTGCCGATGATAATCACGATCTTCTTTCCACAGCCGTATCGTCACCACCCAGCCAAACATCGCGACCAGGAACAGCCCAAGCTCCGGCAGATTATTCAACATCCATGTCAGTATCTGAAAATCCACCTGCCTCTCCCCCGCTGCTGACTCTTACGCAAATACCGCTTTCGCGGCATTCGAAATGCTGAATATCAAAATCGTTCGTACCGTCATCCGCTTCCCGGGCCAGGTTGTACATGCAGCCGCGTGCGCCCTCGCCCTTACAGAAAATCGGATATTCTTCCGTCTCCGCGGCCAGCGCCCTGGAGCATGTGATCGCAGCGCCGATCAGCGTTACTGCTACAATCGCGATCAGCAGCCATTGCACCAGGTGTTCAATGGCCGCACGCACTCATCCGCCCCCGATAAGCATGCGCGACCAGTAACTCCAGATACGCTGTACGTACGTGCGCGTCTCGCGCGAATGGTGCCCGGTGATCTGCGGCAGGCAGGGAATGATCTCGCTGTACAGCGGCTGGCCGGTACAGGCCCGCTGCGCGCGCAGGATATTGCCCAGCCCGGCGTTATAGCTGGCCATCGCCAGGCTGTGCCGATCCGCTTCCGGACGTGGCGCCGACCACTGCCGGCGCAGATTGCCCATGTAGTACGCGCCGGCCATGATCGCCGGCTCGGCCATGAATGGAGTGATCCCGTCATATCCGAGCGCCCGGGAAACGTCGCGCCAGGTACCCGGCATGAACTGCGCCACGCCCATGGCGCCGGCAGGGCTCACCGCATCCGGGTCCAGCAGTGATTCCTGATACAGCTGCGCTTTCCACAGACGCCAGTCGACGCCGGGCAAGTATCGCTCGGCGGCCTGCCTGATTTCCCGATCGTAGCGATCAGGAAAGGAGGAGGCCGATGAGGATGCAGGCGCCCAGAAAACGCAAGCCGAGATAAACAGCCAGGTAAGGATCGTCTTGAGCCGCCGCATGCAACCACTCCCGGAATTTGAATTGGCTGAGCCAGTCCAGGAACCGCAGGACCAGCCAGACGGTGACCAGGCCCAGGCCGGCGGTTGCCAGCTTCAGCGTGGTCGATTGCCGGATGACGTCGGCCATGGTTTCGCTGTCACCGGCGAACAGACCCAGCGCCAGCGTCAACAGACCCACGACGCCCGTTAATACCAGGGCGACACCCAGCGCCAACTGCCATTTCGGCATGGATTCAATTTTCGCTTTCATTGCCTTCATTGCCCTCTGACTGGGCGTCCGGGTCATTCCCGACCTGAACACCGCGTGCCGCAAGCAGCTTGTCCACGATCGCGAGTTCTTCGGGTGCTTCCAGCACCGTTTCGCGATGGGCCTGCAGCTGCTCATCCGTCAACTGGTTCAAGCTGTCTTCCAGCTCCCGAGCCGCGGCGCGCTCCAGCAGCAACTCCTCGATGCGCTTCAGCACGCTCTTGCGAGGTTTTTCATGCGCGTTTTCCATCTCGGCAATACGCTGCAGATCGTCATCGCCGAGATCGGGCAAGGCTGGAACCAGCTTGTTGACCTTGAACTTTACCGGGCTGGCGCCCTTGACCAGTATTTCGTGCAGCATGGACTGGCGTTCGTCCATCGGCTTGTCCGCAACCGCTTCCGGCGACGCCGGCCAGTACTTGCGCGGCACTTCGTGGCGCGGCAGCAGGCGGGTTTCGTTCGGCGGGATGCAAACGCCGGCGACATACAGATTGCGCCGGTCATCGGGATTGGTGACGGGGACGGTACCCCCCGTCGGATCGTATTTTGGCGAGTCGTAGTTCGGTGCCATCGTCGTGTCTCCGGTTTCAAAAAGGGCGGCTCCGGTCAGGGAGCCGCCATCACCTCAATACCTCTAGGGAGGAGGGGAGCCCCTTACTCGGCGCGCGCCACCCGGGCCGACGCTGAGTAAAGCAGGATCGACGTATAGGCCCGCTTCAACGGCGTCGGCGTCATGCAGACGATGAACTGATCGCCGTAGGCCTCTTTCTGGCCCGTGAAGCGACCGTTCGCATCGCGCATGTTCTCCAGCTCGCTGAGCGACCAGGGTTTGGTCATCCGGAACCGGGTCACCGCCCGCTCGCCGACGATCACGCGCTGATCGCGCATCCACAGACCGGGGGCCGACGTCTTGAAGTTCGGCACGTCCTTGATACGCCCCAGGTTGCCGTCCGCCATCAGGTCGGTGCCGGGCCGCTTGGAGTTCGCGCCGAACTGTTCCGCCTGTTCGATCTGCGTCATGGCGGTACCGGACATCAGGCCGAAATTGGCGGTATGGAAACGATCGTCCTCGATCACCGACTTGCGCAGGCCGTAGTGATACAGGAAGTCGTTCCACTTCAGCTTCACCAGTTCGTCTTCGCCCAGGTCGGTGTCGAACTTGAACGCGTTGGTCGAATGGCTGTAGCTGATCGTCAGCGTGTCGTCGTTGGCCGGCGTCTCGATGGCGCCGGTTTCGTCCACCAGGCGCAGCTCGCCCAGGTTGTAGTCCAGCTTGTAATACGTTCCGTCGGCCTGTTCGCCGGTGCCGTCGTATTCCTCTATCGGACTGCCCTCGTAGGTGACCACGATCGGATTCACCGTGCTGCCGACCTGGTTGCCCTGCAGATCGAACTGCCGGCGCGGACGGACCACCGGGAACTGCGCCAGGACAAACACGTTGTCCGTGCCGTCGGCCTGCCCAGCCAGGTTCTCGTTGGTCACCGCCACCGCGCCGAATTCATCGGCCGCGTGCAGCACCTCGTTGAAGATGATCTGTTCGATATCCTCGCCGATGATGCGGCTGGCGTTCTGCTGGTTTTCGGTCACCGCGTCCCAGTTCAGGTGCCGGGCCTGCGTCAGATACCGCAATTCATCGCTGACCACGAATGCCAGTTTCTGCGGGATGTTGTACGCCAGCTCGGAATCCTGGATCACGCCGGCACGGCGGATACCCTGGCCCTCGTAGGTGCGGGTATCGTTGCGACCGGCCGCGGTCGGATCGCGGAACGAAAACGGGATCGAGTACGCGGCGGCGAAATCCAGCGAATCGGAATTCACGAACTGCAGGCCGACCAGCCGGAACAGCGCCTCGCGGATGACAGTACGCTCCCAGACCACCGGCACATCGACGTCCGGCGTGACACCCACGCCACCGGCCAGTTGCTTGTGCTCGGCGTGCAGTTGCGCAGCGCGCTCCTGATCGAAACGCTGCAGCACCTTCTCCGCCAGTTTCTTGTTCTCTTCCGGCAGCGTGCCGCCGGTCGCGGAGTAACGCTTTGCCTCACTCATGTCGGCCAGGCCCAGTCGCTTGTCCACCGACTCCTGCAGCGCCTTGATGTTATTGCTGTCATCGACGCTGATATGCGGCGTGCCGTCGATCTGGAAGCCGCGGGCGGCAAGCTGAGAGGCCACGGCGATATCCTGCGCGAGCTGCAGCTGATGCTCACCCAGTTGCGTCACCTGGTCTTCCGTCATATCCGCGGTGATCAGGTCTTGTGCCGACAGCAGTCTCTTGCGCGTGTCTTCGCTCAG
Organism: Gammaproteobacteria bacterium; assembly: GCA_050485685.1. Taxonomy (GTDB): domain Bacteria; phylum Pseudomonadota; class Gammaproteobacteria; order Steroidobacterales; family Rariloculaceae; genus JBJHBP01. Next base: position 16,122 of record JBJHBW010000025.1, on the reverse strand, counting down.
CGACTTGAAGCTTTCGTTCGCTTCCAGCGCATCAGTGAATTGTTTCACCCTGGCGTCACGCGATTCCTGCAACTGTTTCGCCTGTTGCTGGCGTTCGGCTTCCTGTTCCTGCAGCAGCTTGACGATATCGTCTTTCGTCATGCCTGCAGATGCTGCCGGGGCCGGCATGCCGGAGAAATCCAGCTTGATGGTCTGCGGATCGGCGCCCGATTCCGCCAGCTGCTGGTCCACCTGGTTGCCGGCGACCTCGAACGCGGCCAGCACTGCCTTGGCCTGCGCCTCTTCGGTGATGCCTTCGAGCGCGGATTCAAATGATTCGCTCAGCTGCTTGATGATCGGATCGCTGAGGTGCTTCATGCCCTTCAGCTTTTCCTGAAATTGCTTGATCAGTTTGGCCCACATCGTGGTGATCTCCTCTGTCAGTAGTTTCTTGAACCTGGGACTGACAGCGCATCCACGCCCGTCATCATCGTCGGATGAGAGTTGCAGCCGATCCGGATTAACCGGATCCAGTTTTTTCACCCGCGGCCGGATGGTCAGCCCGGCGCCCTGTAACAGGGTGCCGTGTTTCTTTCCGGTCTCCCGGTCCTTCCAGTCCTCGTGATAATCGATCGAGAAATAGCGGAAACCGCGATTCTTGATCGCATCGATGCCGATCGGATTCCACTCGATATCACCCCGCAGTTTGTTGCCGTCCAGCATCAACTTGCGGATCGTGCCGGCCGCTCCGGCTGACACGTTGTGAGCGACATCGATAAAAATATCCTGCCCGTACGTGCCGGCATTGAAGTTCCGGATCATCGTCTCGAACTTCTTGCGCGTAAGGTCGACTTCGCCGTAAAAGTCGTCGTCGAACTTGACCACGCGCGCCAGGGTCTCGACCGAACGGGTTTCCCCTTCAGCCAGGGAAATGCAATCCGTCAACAGGCGAATGCTTTCCGGATCGTCACCACCTTCCAGCATGATTCGCCCAACTGCTTTGGCCAGGACTGTTTCTCTCATGTCTCCGTGCGCGCAATAAAAAAGCCGGAGCCCTTTCGGGACTCCGGCTTTCGCATGCGCGTTCTGCCTTGGTCAGGCTAAAGGATCGTACCTTTACCGCAAAAGGTCAAGCTGGCGTGTGTCTCAGCGGCACGGGCTGCCAGTGCTTGCAACGGCATTTCGCTTCACAACGTGCGTCCGGTCGGATACGGATCACGCGCGATCGAAACACCAGGCCATCGAATATCTTGAACCCGCAACGCTCGCACGCCACCTGGCGCGGCTGTTCTTCGATCTTTTCCGCCGTGGCTGAATTAGAGTGCATCGACGTCGATCCCCCTGCGTTCGTACCGTTGTTTCAATACCCGCCACGGTGTGGCGATCTCGTTTTCTTTCAGGATGCCGCGCTGTAACGCCGCGCGTTTCTTCGTACTGTCCAGCACCCCGACCTGTATATCGCCTTTCTGTTTTTTCAGCCAGTCGATCCGATCTTCCTTGCCGTCGCGATCGGACTGGCTGACTTCATCCGCAAACACCACCTCCTCAAAGCTGAGCGTGTTCGGGTGCGCCGGCCAGGGCGACTTGCCGAATGGATACACTCCCGGACCCAGGCCGTACAGGTTCGCGCTGGCGTGCATGTCGCAGATATCCGGCCGCGGATGCAACGGCGAAAGCAGGAAACGCACGCCCACTGCCTCCGGGTGAGATTCGGCCGCGCGCTCGTAGGCCTCGCCGTGCGCACGGTTGATCTCGGTCCGGAACACCCGCAATGCGTTTTCATACGCATTATCGTCATCCACCATCAGCGCCCGGCCGGCGATGCGCGACACGCGATCGGCGCCGGCCATGCCGGCTTTCTGCGCCACGTCCGCCGGCACCGGCACCCCTCGCGCCAGGAAATCCTGCGCGGCCTGGCTGGCGGAATGCCCCTGGATAATCGATGACTCAATCGCCCGGCCGACCGTTTCTTTCGCGCCGCGATCCAGCCGCCACAACCGATCCGAAAGCTGCAACCCATCCTCCGCGACAAAGTTCCGCACAAACTCCACCGCATCATGCGACACCTGCGCCAACCCGACGCGCAATGTCGCGGCGTCCGGCTGGAACGGCCGCACGCCGATCCGCGCCGCATCATCGATGCCGGAAAACAACAGGCGATCGCGCTCGGCGCCCAGCTGGTCAATACGCCGATCCACCTGCGTCGACAGCTCGCGCAGTACCTCCAGCCGCAGGGTTTGATCGCTGGCGGCATATTCACGGATCTGCCGTTCCAGGTCATCGCGCGCGGTCCGGTAAATGCTGGTCAACTCACCCGCGATTCGCACGTCCAGCACGCCGATCTGCCGCCGGGCCGCGGCCGAACCGCGTTTGATCATCGCTTTGCGGATGGTGCGCGGGTTAGCCGACATACAGTCGATACAATCCGTTCACGCACAACGCAAACAGCACCAGCTGCAGGAATGCCATCCATCGATAACCCAGCTTTATACCCCAGGTGAACCAGAGCACGTTGCTGGTAGCGTTCACCAGCCAGCCCCACAAATACACCTGCATCGACAGCAGGCCGATACCGGCGATGCAGACCAGCGTGGCGATGATTTCCAGCGCCTTCATCGATTAGTGATGGCCGTCTGGCTGTCACCCTTCGGCGCGTTGCCCGGCGTGATGCTCACACGCGGTTGCCGCGTGCCTGGCGGCGCGTTGATGTTATTCGGATCCGGGTACGGATCCCGGTGACGCATCTCATCTTCGATCCGCGAGCGCTCGCGGTCGAAATCGACACTCGCCGCTTCGAACACCGTCTGCTGGCTCGCCCCCATCGCCTGGTATTTCAGTGCGCGATCGGCGGCCTGGTTCAGCGTCTCCGTCTTGCGCTCGGCGAATTGAACCGACAGCTGATATTCCAGCGGATTGATGCCGGCCAGCAACAGGTCCAGCTCGAAGCCGAGCTGATAGACATAACTCAGCGTGTCCTGCATGGCATCGATTTCGTCATACCAGTCCTGCTTGAGATCTTCGAGGATATCGCGCGTAAGATCGCCGACATAACCGAACAATCCTTTCGGCGCCGGCGCGCCGGAGAAAAACGTGTCCAGCAGGTGCACCACGTCCGCGATCTGATCCAGCCGCGCATCGCCCTGCACCGGTGTCACCGTGCCTTTTTTATTCATGTAGTAATCAGTGGTGTTGCCTTCGGCCTGGTCTTTTTCCACCTGGGCGCGATAATCCTCCAGTTCATCACCAGACGCCCCCTCCAACACGTGAGCCATCCGCAGCGGCGCGCGCATGCGGCGTCGGATAACCGTGTCCTCTTCGGTCATAACCAGTTTGCGCCAGATCGTGCGCGTGGCGTCCAGGTACGGCCGGCCCATACTGCCCTGATCGTCGTAGTTGTCCGGCGTGAGCCGCACCAGGGAGAGTTTCCAGAGCGGGAATACCGCCAGCTTGACGCCGGTGGTGAGATCGTATTGCTCGTAGGCCTCCTGCACGTTCTTGAACGTGCCGTTCGCATCGACCTTCGGCAATATCGTGTCCGCCGGCATTCGAATACCCTGGATCACCCGGTTGTTCACACCGAGCACCCACTGCATTGGCAACGATCCTTCCATCATCAGCCCGCGCGCATCGCTTTCCAGTTTTTCACGCCGGTTCAACCGCAGACGCCGCACGAAATCATCCCACAACCACTCGATCCGCTTGTTACTTCCGGTGTCCATGAACAGGCGCAGCCCGCCCTTGACCATCGCCCGGCAAGTACGCGCGTGGATCTTCTTTACCCGCGGATCCTCTCGATCCATCCGGCGGATATCGAGAATCGTGGCGCGAACATCAGGGTCCACCCACATCAGGCGGTACAGGTACTTGACCGCGTTTTCCGGCGTGGGTCGGCGCCCGACTTCCGAGTTCGGGCGATCGACCTCGCCAGGCAGCTGCATATCGCCTTTGCGTTGCAAGCCGATACGGTTCAGGAGTCTGTCCAGTGCGCTCATCTCGTTTCCCCTAATGGACGGCTGCCGGCGGCAGCTTCAGCATTTCTTCGCGCGTGACGGTGCGCGTCAGCACTCGTGACACGGTCGATACCGCGCCGCGTGTAATCAATCCCCATGTGGCCGCCATCTTGGCGTCGAACAGGTCATCACCGATCTTTTTATCCGACATGACATAACTCGAATAGCTGGCCTTGTTCTGTTCCGGCTTGATGTTCGGCAACTGCCGGATCAGCGCGCGCATGTCCGCGGTCGCCGGGTCCGTCAAATCATAATCATCGATATACGGCAGCGCGGCCTGGCGATTGTGAAACAGGCTGCGCAGGCCTTGCGCCATGGAATGCTTGGTCATGCCCTCGAACCGGATCGGCGCGAACGCCCAATGCGGCCAGGTGCTGGCCGTGCTCTCGCCGTCGCCGATGGTCCGCCGATCGATATCCGTCAGGCCTTCGGCATACAGATCGTCGTTAAGCTGGGTCAACAGGCCGATGCCGTAGGCGTCGCCCATCGCCGCATCCGGCCGAAAATAACGCCAGTAGCCCAGCAGATCGCGCCGCACCACCTGTTCGTCCGTGCCGGCCGGCCACTGCCTGGCGAAAATGGTACAAATGAAATTGCCGACCTGCTCATCGACCACAAAGCCATACTTCGAGGCCTGCGGATTCTCGCCGTGCCCGCTGTGGTCGTAGCCGAACGACACCAGTCCGCGCTTGCGGTATTGCATCCCCGGTACCGGCTCCGCGATCTGCAGGTTCGCCTGCAACCCGATCTGCATGGCGCGGCGAACATAGGTTTCCCAGATCAGGTTGCGCGCGCTGACGTTGATACACAGCAGCTGCCGGATATATTCGTCCGGCGACAATTCATTGCGCAGCTTCAGCATGTACTCCTCGCTGATGATGCCCATCTCGATCGCCAGATACAGATTGACGATCGGCAGCAGCTTGTATTCACCGGACTCGATCATCTGGCTCAGCGTGTCGGCGCCCTTGAAGACGCCGGTGATTCTGATCTGCGGCTTGTTCTCGCTGGACTTCGATGCGCCCAGCCGGCGATTCGAACCCAGCATCAGCAGGAAACGGCTGTACAGCCGATCGCGCGGCATGTCATCCACCTCTTCCAGCGACGCCGCGGTGAGGTTGCCGCCGTCCACCTGGGCCATGATGCCGTAGGCCCGTGCAATGGAGCGGTTGCCGAACTGGTAATACGTGTCCGCAATCTGCCGACGGCCGGACTTGTACATCAGGTAGGCTTCCAGGATCGGCGAGCGGCGGATCGCGTCCAGGTGATAATTCAGATTCGTGATCGACTGCGCTTCGCGCGGCGCAACGATACCGACCTCCTGGTCTGCATTGCAGGCGTTATATTCCAGCAAATGAAGTTCTTTCACGGCCGTCTTGCCGGTACGCCGGCAGGAATGATCAATGCTGTACGGATTTTCGTCCATCTCGACCATCTTCAGGATCTGAGCCGGATCCAGCTCGACGTTGTGAACGTGCTTGTGCCACAACGCATGGTCGCCGGCGTAACGCTGGATCTCGCGCTCCGCCACGATCTGCATTTCAATCCGCCTGGCGGCGGAGATGCGTTCAACGGGGGCGGGCATGGCTCTCCAACCACTTCAACTGCGCCCGTACGGCCAGCAGCTCGATGAAATGCGGATGATTCGGCGGCACCTTCCCCGGCCGAAACGTTCGGTTCAACTCCCGCTGCAGCTTCTCCGCCCGCTTTTCCAGGCGCTGTTTTTTCAGTGCGCTAACTTTCTTCATGCTGTCCATGCTCAATCAACACCGGATCCCGCCGTGTCTTCGCCTGGCTGGCCTCGATCATGCCGCGCAGATCCTCTATACCTTTGGCCGTCTGTCGCTGGTATTCGCGCAGGCTCTGCTGCGACTCCGCTTCCTTGGAATCCAGATAACCCTTGATCGCATCCGCTTCGTCGCGTGACTTCGGCGTCATCTCCATATCGGCCAGCGTCATGGCGTTCTTATTGATGAAATCCATCAGCAGCTTCACCAGCGGGTGCGCTTCTATTTTCGGGATCTGGACGATGTTTCCGTTTTCATCCTTGAATTGGGCCAGGTGGAACCCGCCGTCCTTGTCGTAATACCACTCCGGCGACTTCAGTCGCGGCCCGCCGTCTTCGGCAATCGCCAGGACCATGTCATTGACCAATGCCTGCACCGCGGCCTGCGTGCCGGCGCGGTGCTTCGTCAGTAATGCGGGATCCTGGGTCTCGAATGCGATCTGATGTTCCAGGAACAGTTCGGTGCGCTTCAGGCAAGCCACTTGGGTATGACAAGTGACCAACAGATCGCACCCCTCGCACTGCGGATACTTGCCGGGCTTGGCGGGGAAATACGTGGCCGTTCGGGCGAACAGGCCATGCTTCATGGCGTTGAACCGCGTCCGCACCGCCTCTTCCGGCGTCGGATGACCCTTGATGTTTTCCGTGACAGCGGCCTTGCCGGCGGCGGTTTTCGGTCCGGTCGACTTCGTCCAGGCCTTGAACAGCGCCTTCTCCCACGCAGCCTGGCCGACCGAGCTGTTACACTTCGGGCAGTTTGCGAAATACTCGAACGGGTGATGTTCCAGCCACGGCGCGTCCGCGATCAGATCCGGCTGCGCCTCGAACCGATAGTGACAGTCCTTGCAGTGAAAATTGATACTGCTCTTCGGCCCCCCGGACATCAGGCAACCCTCCGTTGCCAGCGATCAGGCAGCTCGACTACAATCTGCCGGACCCTCCCCCATGGCGTTCTTAGAGAGGCCGTCCCGGGGAGCCAACCATCCTCTACTATGAACGGCAGGTTTTTGCTGGCCAGCAGTTCCGGCCGGTAGGCAATCTTGGCCTGCTTATCATCCAGCACTATCCGTTCCACCAGGGCGCCGAAAAACGCCCTGGTCTTTTTTGGATTGTGCGTGGTGCTTATAACTGTGCGCATAAAATCAGCCAGGTCATCCAGATCCTCCGGGCGAACCGTGATCTCCGGCGCCGGAGAGGCCTCGATGTTGGTGATTTCGGCCTGGATGGACTGAATCCGCGCCTCGTTGACGTTTATGCGGCGCAACAGCAGTGCCGGATCCGGCGCTGACCGTCCGAGAGATTCGACGGTCTCATATAGCCGTTCATTTCGTTTGTCCAGTTCTCGCCGTTCCTTTTCGAGGGCAACGATCTTCTGCCGCTGTGTCGTTGACCAGGCACTGCAGGCCCGCTGCATATCTTGAACGACGCGAGCCAGATTACGTCGGGTCAATATACGGCGAGCGATAGCATCTGACAGGAAATCATCCAGCTCTGCAGCAGGGATCCGCCGAGATTCGCAGTTGCCGTTCTTCAGCGCGCCGCGGCAGTTGTAATATGCGTACCTTTTACCGCTGCCGCCGCGCGCAGTTTCAATCTGCATGCCGGCACCGCACCGACTGCAACGAACCAGGCCAGTGAATAGATATCCGCTGCGGGAACCTCCGGAGTTCTCTGCTGGCATATCGCTATTCATGAGGTTTTGCACTGACATCCAAGCCTGATCGTCAATTATGGCCTCGTGACTTTGTACAATCATCCACTGATCGCGCGGCACAACGCGACGCGCCGGCCGGTCTCGCTTACCGTAAACCACACAACCACGGACCGCATCACTGCGCAACACGTTCAACACTGATGCTTTATTCCACTGTCGATCGCGATTTTTGTCCCCGCGGTCATTCAGTAGTATAGCGATCGACCTCGCGCCATGCCCGCGAAGCCGGAAATCAAAAATATCTCGCACCACCCTGGCTTCCGCAGGATCGATCACCAGGCGTTTGCGTTTTGGATTATCCGGCGCCGGCGCCGGCCGGTACCCGAAAGGCGCGCGACCGCCATTCCAGAACCCCGCCTCTGCATTTCGCGCCATTGATCGTTTCGTGTCGCGCGACGTCTGCCGGCTGTAATATTCATCCATCAACTCACGCATGCCGATGTTGAGGAACTTCGTATCCGGATCAGATCCGGCATCGAACGATGCATACAGCAGCTCACAGCCGATACGTTCCAGGCGCGCACGCGCGTTGACTGAAACCGCCTGGTTCCTGGAAAAGCGGCTTGTCGACCAGGTGATGAAATAATCAGGAAAGGCTTTTTCGCAGTAGGCGATAGCCTCATCGAAATCCGGCCGCGGCCCGGACCAACCGGAACGGCCTTGCTCGGCAAACACTCGGAGCACCGTGGCGCCCAGGCGCTGAGCCAGGTCCTCGCAACGCGCCAGCTGCGATTCGATCGGCAGTTCTTTTTCCGCCTGTCCCTTAGAACTAACCCGGACCTGTATGACCGCTGTTTTTTTCTTCATGCGGCGATTATACCGATGACCCGGCGGCGCCGGCGCGCGCGAACCGCGCCCCAGTATACGTGCAGATATCCTGGTACCCACCCCCCTGTCCGGCCGGGCCGGTCGGTATCGCCGAGCCCCCACCCCTGCCCGCACCTGGACGCCTGCTGTGATTCTGATTCATGAGCTGCGCCTTTCTGTTTTTACGCCATCAGTAACCGATTGATTCCCTGATCTCACTGGCCTGCTGAGCTGCGTCTTTTGTCATAGTGCGCAGTTCGTGTTCTATCCGCCAAAAACGATTTAGCCCATTCGAGACCAAAATTCTGAGGCGATGCGCAGGGGGACATGAGCATCCATGAATCTTAACATTCCCTATATCCCTTGGCTCACCCTATCTGTTTTCTGTCCGCCAGTTGTGGCCGGGAACGCACGTGCCTTGATGCTGCATGAACGGTATTCAGGAGCCGCTGCGAAGCGACTGAATCAGAGAGGAGACCGGCGTCTTCACTCGACGGAACGGGTTCGCCTTGTCCATCGCCTCGCGCAGTTTCCGCTGTGCCAGGTGTGTATAAACTTCAGTGCTTGATGCATTGGCATGCCCCATCAATGCCTGGCGCACCAGGAGGTCTACATCGTACTCGGCCAGCTCGGTGCCGAACGTGTGACGCAATGCATGCGGGTGCATCTGATGTTTCGGGATTCCGGCCCTCTTCCCGTGCCGGCGAATAATGTCCCACACTGCACCACGGCGCAGCCGGCGTGCCTCGCCATGATATGCAGCCGGGCTGATGTTCCGATTGTTCGTGCTGACGAACAGCACCTGGTCACCATCAGCCAGCGCACGGTCTATCCCTTCGAGCTCCGGATCACCCAGGTACGCACGCACCAGGGCCCAGCAGTCATCCGGCGCCGGCACGATGCGTTGCTTGCTGCCCTTCTCGGTCACCTTCACCGCCAGGCGTTCACGCTTTTGATCATCGAGATAGAAAATCAGGTGTGATTCATTCAGGCCGACGATACCGCCGACGCGCAAACCGCAGCCGGCCATCAGTGAAATGATCGCAGTGTCGCGACGGCCCAGGAATGAATCGACGCCTGGCGCCATGATCAGCGCCTCAACGTGATGCAGATCCATCATCACCGGCAACGATTTGCCGGCGTGCGGATGCGTCAGGTCAGACGCCGGATCCTGGCGCACCAGGCCGCGGCGCCGCAGCCACTTATAGAACTTGCGCACGGACGACACCACTGCCCGCCGGCTACGCGGCCGCAGGCCTCGCTCATGCATATACAGGCCGGTGAAGTGCTCCAGATCCTGGGTCTTGACGCGCATCAGGTCATGCCCGTTTTCTTTCGCCCAGGCCTGCAGCAAGCGGATATAGCCAATGTACTTGGTCACCGTCCGCTCGGACCGGCCCTCATTCCGCTCAAGCCATGTCGCGAACTCATGTATCAGTTGGTCTTTTTCAGCCATTCAGCACGCCCAAAAAGGGTACAGGGGCAGAATTTTATGTGGGACTTCACCTGTATTCATGCTTATCTCATTGATTATCATGCAATTCAACTCTTTTTCAGTCTGTGCGCGTCCCACACGTTTTTCCGTAAGCTACTGATATACCGTGATATCGGTCGCGGCGAAGTCCCACCAGTTTGCAGAAAAGCGCAGTTAAACATGTGGGGCCAAAATGACACATAGGTAAAAACATGTGGGACCGCCGGATCGCTCTTTCCTGCCCTTTTCTTGTATATATCTCTCTCTTTTCAATAACTTAAAGAGAGAGAGAGAGGAAAGGGCGAAAAACGGCGATGTGGGACTTATATAATAATGTGTGGGACTTCCGGCCAAACATGGGGGATTTTCGGCAAAACTTGTGATCGGGTTCTTGTAGCCAGTCAATGACTTAGCGACGAAAAACCGCCAGTCCCACCTATTCCACCGGGGGGTGTCCCCGACCCTAACGAAAAAATGACACTCCGCGCGGTTTTCCGCCTTCGGTGTCGTTTTTGGGCCACCGTTCATTTTTAGGGGGTACGGGGGATTAAAACAGCGACGGATCGCTATGCTGGCCAAAGGCCGGTGTCAGGCCGAATTTCTCCAGCTCACGCACCGACACCACCAGCATGTGGTTCACACGCCGGTTGTTCAGCACCTTGTCGCCGTCTTCGCTCAGTATCACGTCAGCGCGCCGCAGCTGCTGGCGGAACACCCGTGGCGTCTTGATGGGTAGCGCGTTCCAGAACTCGCGCAGATGGGTATTGGTCTTGATGTGGTTGATGACGTCGTTATGTCGAATGAACAGCGCATCCTCGCCGGCAAAGCTGTCCCAGCAGTATGGATGCCGATATCGGTTGGTGACGATCTCCGACAGCAGGATCTCCATGATCCACACCCATGGCTCGCGCTGTGCGGCCGTCTCGACGATGTGGTGATTCATGGCCGTGGTCAGGTCCGTCTCCAGGTTGAATTCCCGCTCCTGCAGCCCTGCGAACTCGCCCAGCAGGCGCCAGGCGAGCATCAAGCCGGCATAGTTGCCCACCATCCGCCTGGCCGTGCTGTCTTCCTCTGCCGCGCTGGAACGCGACTGGCAGGCCGCCAAGGCCTCGCGGTACATCTCCATCACCCGGTCACGTCTCAGGCCGGCCAGGAACGCCAGCCACGGCCCGACCGGGAACTGCGGCAACCCCTCCGGCAGCATATCGCCCTGGCGGTCCGCCAGGTCCACGCGCACCACCTTGCCTTCGAGGCCATCCACCGGCACATCCTCGCCGGCCAGCAGCACCGGCGCGCTCAGCACGAACTCCAGCATCTTCGCGCCGCGCTTCGTGACGGCGTACTGATACGACTGCTGCAGCGTGACCACGGCCTGCTTGATAATCTCCTCCCGGCCGGCAGAAATCTCCTCCCAGCCGATCGGGTGGCTCGTGTGGCTCACGCTGGTAATGATCCTGAACGCGGTTCCCATGGACTCATGCCCGAACATCGTGATGCCGATCGAGGACTCCAGGCGCTTCGTCAGCGTGGACTTGCCGGCGCCCTTGGGCGCCTGCATCACCAGGTGTGGCCAGAATCCCAGGAACGCCTTGAGATGTGCCCCCAGCGCCCAGGTCAGCGATATCAACGCCTGGTTATCCTTGAAGGTCTTGCTGTACGCGCGCAGCACCTGCGCCGCCTGCCCCGGTGTCCCTCCAGGGAAACGCAAATTCGAATACGGGCACTGCTGATCCGGATCACTGAAATAGCAGTCCGGCCCCTCGTTCACCACCAGCTTGCCGTCCAGCCAGCCCAGGCCGACGAAATTGATCGCGTCGCGCGCGCCCAGGTCGGCCGACCGCTCCAGGATCGACACCAGGCGCGCGAAGTGCGCCTTTGCAAACACCGGCCCGAACTTCCGCCACTGTTCCGGATTGTGCAATTCGTCGTCATCGAACACGCGACGCTGCAGCACAGCGCCGTGCCGTGGCGACTGCACGGAAACGGAAAACATCAACCGCGGCGCCAAGTCCTTTTCACCCGACAGCACGCTGGCGGCCGACGCCACGCGCACGCGGGATATCGCGGCAACCCGGAACCCGGCCACGTCCGTCCACTTTTGTTTTTTCTCGCCGGACCCTTCGTCTTCCGTCTCCGACATGGAGCTGGTGAAATCCGGCTTAACGCGGTACTTCCAATACTTCGAATAATCGTGCTGTGGCAGATAAATGCGCGAGCGTCCGCGAATATCGTTCGAGTTGCCGGGCAGTCCCTGGATCGCCCAGGGCTGGAACCGTCGCAGCATGAATTTCAGCTCTTCGGCGCCACGATCCTGCAGGACATCGTTGACGTCGTTGCAATCACCCCACTCCGCATAATCCACCATCAGCGCGGAGATATTCTTGCCCGTGAGCACGTCATACAGCCTCCAGCTCGCCTCCTGGCCGGCGCAGCGGCCGCGGCGATCCGGTTGGTCATAATCGAACGCCAGCACCACCTGCTTGCCGACAGCGAACGACCAATCGATCGCATCCAGCGCTTTCGTCCCGCGCACGGCAACCACGGCCGTATAAGGTATGTCGCAACACTCGATCGACAACGCATTGATCGCCGACTCGACCACGTAGATCGTCCGCGCCGACTGCAGGCGGTGATAATCCAGGAACCAGGGAAAGCCGAACTTCTCCCCCTGGCTTTGCGTCTTCACCCCGCCGTTCAGCGCCGGATCCAGGAAACGCATATCCACACCGACCACGCGCCCGGGATTGATCGACTTCACGATGAACGCCGCGGCCGGCCCGCCGTAACCGATCTCACCCGGCTTTGCTTTCGGACTGGTCCATTCGTTGTAACCGACGGCGCCCAACTCGATCGCACGCTGCGCCACTGACTCGCTGATACCGCGTTCCTCGATCAGATACGGCAGCGCCAGCTCCGGCTGCTGCCGGCAGCGTTCGGCTATGTATTCGGCGCGTGATTTCTCCCTGGGGGGGGGGGACTGCCCGCCGGACGGCGGATCCAGCGGCAGGCTGTATATCTCGTGAATGCGGCGCACCGCGGTCCGCAGATCGCAGCCCTCGACGTACATGACCAGGTCAACGCACGTCCCGCCCGACTCATCCGGATCAGACCAGTCTTTCCAGTACCAGACGCCGCCCTTTTGCTGAATCGACAGCGACGGATTCTTGTCGTCGTGATGCGGCGAATGCCAGTTGCCCTTCGCCTTCGGCCGCTTGAGCCCCAGCTTCGATGCCAGGTCTTCCAGGTCGATCGTTCGTTTTAGTTCTTCTATGGAAGCCATTAATGAACATCATTCGTCTGCGGCTCGGCCGCCTTGGTTGAATTGAATTCTTTCAGCGCCAGTGGCCGGGAACGTAAATCAGCGATTCCTGCGAACTCATACTGTTATCCATGATTATCCAACCGTGTGGACATAGCTTGCCTTCAGGCCCTTCACTATCTCGATCAGATCAGCATCGACAGCAGCGTATTCCATATTACGTATCAGCTCGGATTTTGCCGCACTGAATGAAGTAAACGCCTTTTCCCAGCCGAGATGCGCAGCCGTATGCTCCAGCCCGTAATTCAGCACGTCGGCGTCGACATTGGCCGCCAGCATCTCACCGCGGAATGGCCCCACATCTTCCCAGCCGTAAACTTTCATGCCGATATTCCCATCGCCTCAACATCGACATTGAACAACCCCTGTCGGCCAGGCATCTTCACGAACGGCAACCGCCTGGCATTACGCAGCACGAACCCATAAGGGCCGTTAAACCAGCGCGACGACGACGTATCCACGCAATCCACCAGCTCGCACACCCCCACAATCCCGCCAGTCAGCCTGGCTGCAGATGGATAGCGTTCCAGAATTTTCATTTCATCAGGATTCAGGAACTCTTGATGCAAAAATTCGAACGCTGGCTCATCCACTGTTTTCGATGCATGAATCAGCAGCGGCCCGCGGTACCGCGTCCGCCAGCACCGGTTCTCGATATCCTTGCCGAGAGACACGATCGCGAATGCCCAGGGCTGCCAGATCGAAAGTGCTTTCATTCTCAGGCGCCGTAATAACCTTCAAGCATGGCGAGCCACCATCCCTCCGGGATTGAAGCAACGCATTCCTCGCGACTTCTCCAGTGAGGGATTTTCCCTCGAATTCTCATTATCAGTCGTTCCTTTTAATGAACGGATATCGCGGCGACACCCATACCGGCGGCTGCGTCGCGCCGCTGAATACCGACAGCCACATCTTGCCGGTGAACAGGAACCGCAAGCGGTCCATGAACCCGGCCTTCCAGCAGCTGATGCACTGCTGGCCATCGGTCCAGACCGCCATCGGCTGGCATTCTTCATCCGTCATGGACTCCGGTTTCTGCAGCACCTTCGTCTGCTCCGGAAATTCGATCGGTTTCATGCGCCCACCACCTCCGCTTGTGTCATGTTCTTGCACAGTTTCGCCGTCACCGTGGTCATGGCCAGATCGATCGCTTCATATCGCTGCGAATGCTTGGCCTGGCCTTCCTCCACTGGCTTGCGTCCCTCAACGATCGCCCAGTCCACCACGTAATGCTCATCGGTTCGGCCGAGCGTGATATTGATTTTCAAACGACTCATATTTCCCTCCACCTATTCCCGGGTATCGTCCTGAACACTGGCGAACGGCCGGATCAGATCTAACGCTTCCCGGCAGCCCTCCAGCTTTCCCTCCAGTCGCGCGACGGTGTCACCGCCGCCCTGGCTGAGTACCTTTTCCCGTTGAATCTCGAACTGCAGTTGCTCGCACATCCGATCGAGATCCCGTACAGCATCGATGATCGGGTTATCCTCCATCGTCGGCGCTCCCATGTTGGTAATGTGAATCAGTGCCGGTCTCTCCCGGCTGCCTCGCCTTCGGCTTTCACCCGAACAATTGCTCGGTTTGGGCTCATGAGCATCACAGCCCCGCGTCTGGGTATCAGGGTTCATTCCCCCGGCGTTCTCCCCTGTGGCGAACCACAGGCCTGCGTGTTGTTGACAACAAGCAAGCGCGCCCTGGATCTCCCCCGGACGCCCAAGGCTTCACCGGCTATGCCGGCAGTTCCGTCGCTGCCGCCGCCCAGCGGCATCAGACATTCGTCCCGCGTCTCCCAATGGAATCCCGGTATCGGGCAAGGCAGACTCGGCACATCGACGATGTAATCCCCGCCCTCCTCACACGGACCCAGGGAAACGATCCGGCACTCCCGGCCGATCGCATTATTCGGATCGCCGTGGCGCGTCGATGAACGAACCACCAGTGCCCAATCACCAGGTTTGAATCGCAGTTTCTTCATCGGCTTTCCTCGAACAGAATATCGTTCGCTCGCACGACGCCGTGTTCCAGCACGATCAGCTGACGTGCTTTCAGCCGCTGGATATAACTATCCCGGCTGCTGCGCTTGTAACCGGTCTGCGCACTGATGTAATCGCGATCGCAGTCGCCATGCTGCAGCAACGTATCCAGGATCGCTTTCTCGCCCGGCGGCAACCGCTCCAGCCAGTATTCCTGCAACGCCTTGCCGGTTGGTAGCGGTTCGAAATCGTCACCCAGGGACTCGCGGCCACGGAGCGTGATCACCACCGGACCGCCGGGCTCGGCGATCACCAGGCCGCGTTCCTTCAACCGCTGGATATAACTGTCCCGGCTGCTGCGCTTGTAACCGGTCAGAATCGACAACTGTTCCCGCGTGGCGCCCGCCGGATACTGCCCGCAAACCGTGAGCACGGCCCGCTCACCGGGCGGCAGCTTGCCATTCAGCGGCGATACCGGCGCCACCGGCGCAGTGCTGTCTGCAGTGCGTGACGCTTTCCTGGCAGTAAGTGGCTGCGGTTTCCCGGCGATGGCATCCAGCGCGCGATCGATCCGGTCACGCGCGGCCTTCAGATCGGCCTCCAGTTTTTTATCCTTGGGCGGCGGCGCAAACTGGATTTCAGATTTCAACGTCGTCTTGCGCTCGGCAGCCTGGCGCCAGCGATCGCGCTCTTTCTCCAGCCGCTTGATCTCCGCCTGCAGTTTCGCCACACGTTGCTGCAGCTTCTTGGGATCCTCCGACTCCGCGCGCTCGATCACCGCGGCCATCCGTGTCTGGATGGCATCCAGGTCGACGTCGGCCAGTGACGCCGGCGCACGCTTGCCGGCCTTGACCGGTGTGGCGCCGGAATCGAACGTCCAGCGCCGGCGAATCTGATACCGCTGCATGACATTCAGCAGCACCGGCGACCATAGCCAGGCCTCGCCGTCCGCCAGCGACGGCAGCGACTCCACCAGCTCGCGGCTGCCGGCATTCATCTCGATCCAGAGTTCGATCGCCTTGCGATCTTGCGGCGCCATCGTGCGCATCACGATCAGCGT
>JBJHBW010000024.1:0-43098 GCA_050485685.1 Gammaproteobacteria bacterium | reverse complement strand
CCGCGATCGAACTGCATGCCTTCGACGACATCGAGTTCGTTCGCAAGGCCGGTGCCTTCCTCTACCGTGATCACGCCTTCCTTGCCGACCTTGCTCATCGCGCTGGCGATGATCTGGCCGATTTCCTCGTCGGAGTTCGCCGAGATCGTGCCGACCTGGGCGATGGCCTTGTCGTCCTCGCAGGGCTTGGACAGCTTGCGCAGCTCTTCGATGATGGCCTGAGTGCCCTTGTCGATACCGCGCTTGAGGTCCATCGGGTTGAAGCCCGCGGCAACGGCCTTCATGCCTTCGCGCAGCACGGCCTGGGCAATGACCGTCGCGGTGGTCGTGCCGTCACCGGCCAGGTCCGACGTCTGCGACGCGACTTCCTTGACCATCTGCACGCCCATGTTCTCGAACTTGTCTTCCAGTTCGATCTCCTTGGCCACCGAGACACCGTCCTTGGTCACGGTCGGCGCGCCGAAGCTCTTCTCCAGCACGACGTTGCGGCCCTTCGGGCCCAGTGTCACCTTGACGGCATTGGCCAGGACGTTCACACCCCGCAGCATGCGCTGACGGGCATCGTCCGAAAATCTGACTTCCTTAGGAGTCGCCATGACTCTTTCTCCCTAGATAATTTGCTGATGACTTGAGTTGCGAAAACCGTGCAGGGGGCTGCTCAGCCTTCGATCACGGCCATGACGTCGTCTTCACGCATGACCAGCAGTTCCTCGCCGTCGACCTTCACTTCGGTGCCGGAATACTTTCCGAACAGCACCTTGTCGCCGGCCTTCAGATCCGGAGCGCGGACTTCGCCGTTGTCCAGAACCTTGCCTTTGCCGACCGCGATCACTTCGCCCTTGATGGGCTTTTCAGCGGCCGTATCAGGAATCACGATGCCGCCGGGGGAGGTACGCTCTTCCTCGGTGCGCCGAATCACGACACGATCATGCAGGGGCCGAATTTTCATTGCCAGGTCTCCCTTTCCAAGCTTTTGATTTAAAATGGATAAATCGGAATGTACCGGTGCGATATCCAGAAATTGTTAGCACTCGGTCGAGCCGAGTGCCAATGATAGGGGCAGACTTTGCGATTTCAACCCCGCGCCGGCTGCCGACGAAAGAAAATCCGGTCATGCGCCGGACCGGGAACCAGCCCCCAGATTGCGCCCGGAGGCCATGACAGCCTCGCGGGGGACCGCTATCCTTGAATGTTGGACCGGAGCAATCGTACGGATCGCACGTTGAACGCCAATGCACTGCTAGTGATGACGACCTGCGCGAATGCCAGGGAGGCGAACCAGCTCGCTGCCACGCTGGTCGAACAACGACTGGCCGCGTGCGTGAATACCGTACCGGACATCACGTCCACATACCGCTGGGAAGAAAAGGTGCAACAGGAAAGCGAATCCCTGCTTGTGATCAAAACCACCGCTGACCGCTATCCGGCGCTGGAGCAGGCAATACGCGATGCGTCGGGCTACGATCTGCCCGAGGTCATCGCGCTGCCCGTCACTGGCGGACTGCCGGGATACCTTCAGTGGCTGGTCACATCGGTGGTCGCCACGCCAGACGGGAGCCAGGCATGATCCATGCACCGCAAGCCGATCCGGCGCAGTCGCAGACCAGGTCGGCCGGCGGGTCGTTGCTGATCGGACTGCTGGCTCTGCTGGTGCTCGCCACAGCGGGTGGCGCTGCTTTCGCGCAGCAGGTACTGCACCCGGAGGTCGCTTTCCCGTATACCGTCGAGACCGACGGCCAGCGCCTTGTGGTCACGTTCGACATTCGCGACGGCTATTACCTTTATCGCGACAAGTTCGGTTTCGAGTCGCTCACCAGCGGCGCCCGTCTGTCGGCGCCACGCATGCCGGCCGGACGCATACACACCGACGAGTTCTTCGGTGAACAGGAAATCTACCGCGGCCGTTTCAGCATAGAGATTCCCTACAGCCGCAGTCGTGAGGTCGACGAGCTGACGCTGCAGACCACGCTGCAGGGCTGTGCGGACATAGGTCTGTGCTATCCGCCGCAGTACTGGAACCGTGACGTTGCCCTGCCGCCGGGGCCGATCACCGGCGGCACCATGTCGCAGCCTGTCATGCTCGGTGAGCTGCTGACCGGCGAGCGCAGCCGCAGCGCGACGGACGACATACTTCCGCCGGAGCAGGCGTTCGCGATGAACGCGATCGTCGATGGCCCGAATCAGCTCCTGGTCAGCTGGAATATCGAACCGGGCTACTACCTGTACCGTGACAGCTTCGAGTTTCGCACCGACAGCGACATACGCCTTGGCGCACCCGGACTGCCCCCTGGTGTGGAGCATCACGACGAGTTCTTTGGCGATGTCACGGTGTACTACGACCATGTCGAAATCACCGTGCCTTTCGCCCGCGCCTCACCGGACGAAATGCCGCTGGAAATCACCGCGGTGTTCCAGGGTTGCAAGGACGAGAGCATCTGCTACCCGCCTATCGAGCAGACCATGGCAATGACGCTGCCGGCCAGCAGCGTGTTTGCCAGCACTCTGCCCGCCGCCGCGCCGGTGACTGAACAGGACCGTCTCGCCGCACTGCTGCTGGCCGATCAGTGGTGGCTGGTACTCGGCACCTTCTTCGGCCTCGGCCTGCTGCTGGCATTCACCCCGTGCGTGCTCCCCATGGTGCCGATACTGTCGGGCATCATTGCCGGCCACAACCAGGTCTCCACCAGCCGGGCGTTCGCCCTGTCGCTGACTTTTGTCCTCGGCATGGCCGTCACATACACCGCGGCCGGCGCACTGGCCGCGATCGCCGGCGGGCAGATCCAGGCCATCTTCCAGAAACCATGGATCATCGGTCTGTTCTCGGCCCTTTTCGTCGCGATGGGACTGGCCATGTTCGGACTGATCCGGGTGCAGATGCCGGTCGCCATACAGACCCGGCTTGCGAGCCTGGCCAACCGTCAGTCTGCCGGCACATTCGCAGGCACCGCCGCCATCGGCGCACTGTCGGCGCTGATCGTGACAACCTGCGTGGCGCCTCCGCTGGTCGCAGCACTGGCCGTGATCGGACAGACCGGCGATGTCGTGCGTGGATCATCGGCACTGTTCGCACTCAGCCTGGGCATGGGTGCGCCGCTGCTGGCATTCGGTACGTCTGCCGGCAAGCTCCTGCCGAAAGTCGGGCCCTGGATGAATGTCGTCAAGGCTGCTTTCGGGGTCATGCTCATCGGCCTTGCGATCTGGATGCTGGAACGCATTCTCCCGGGGAGCGTGACACTGTTCATGTGGGGCGTGCTGGTTGTGCTGACCGGCGTGTTCATGGGCGCATTCGATCCGCTGCCTGCACAACCGCCTGCCAGTCGTCGCCTGGGCAAGGGCCTGGGTCTCGTGGCCTGTCTGTACGGTGCACTGATGCTGGCGGGCGCCGCGCTGGGCGGCAGCAACCCGCTGCGCCCGATTCCGCAGGCAGCGCTGACCGGCGGCAGCGAAGCACCGGCGCAGCGCCTGTCCTTCCGTACGGTCACCTCGGTCGCCCAGCTTGAAACGGAACTGGCAGCGGCACGGCAGGCCGGTCGCCCGGTAATGGTAGACTTCACCGCCGACTGGTGCGTGTCCTGCAAGGAAATGGAACGTTACACCTTCACGGCAGACGCAGTGGTCGATGCGCTTGAACCATTCCTGCTGCTGAAGATTGACGTCACCTCGAACACGCCCGACGACCGCGAGCTGCTGCAGTACTTCTCGAGCTTCGGGCCACCGACAATCGCTTTCTTTGATGCCAGTGGCAACAGACTTGACGGTTTCACGCTGGTCGGTTTTGTACGCGCCAACGATTTCGCCACGCACGTAAACAGGGTTGCTGCCATATGAAGAGCCGGTTCGCTGCTCCTACGCTGATGACACTGGTGCTCAGCCTCGCCGCAGTGGCCGGATATGTTGCATACCGCCTGGTGATGCCGAGCGACGTCGCCCATCAGGAAGCGACCACCGCCCGCGCTCCGGGGCTGGCAGAGACGTTGCCGAACTTCACCCTGATGAATCTGGAAGGCCGGATGCAGGCCATGCATGACTGGCATGGTGAGCCGCTGATCATCAATTTCTGGGCCACCTGGTGTGCGCCCTGCCTGCGCGAGATTCCGCTGCTGAAGTCGGTACAGGAAGAGAATCCCTGGCTGCGCATCGTCGGCATCGCGCTGGACCGACGCGCCGAAGTGCTGGAGTTTGCCGAAGACATGCAGTTCAACTACCCGGTACTGCAGGGCGAGGCGGACGCATTTGAAGCGGCCTCCTCGTTCGGCGCGGAGTTCATCGCCATGCCCTTCACGATTTTCGCCGATGATCGCGGCTACCTGCTGGGCGTCTATACCGGCGAACTGCATGCGGAAGAGCTGCAGAACGTGGTCGCCGTTCTGGAAGACCGGGTTGCCGGGCGCATAGGCGTGGAGCAGGCGCGACAGCGCATCGCAGCCCTTATGTAACCTGTTGCGAGATCGCGGCCCGCGGTCGAACGGCACCGGTCAAGCCTGGCCGCAAAGACAGGCATTCCGCAGAAGTCACAAAATTTGCCGCCAATTTCGGCGAAACAGGGTTAAAATGACGCCTATTTCGCAAGTCACGAATCCATGGCGCATTTGCTGCTACTCAACGGCCCGAACCTGAATCTGCTCGGGCAGCGCGAACCGGGGCTTTACGGCGCCTCTACGCTGGAAGATATCGAATCCCTGGTGCGGCGCGAAGCCGGACGCCTGGGTCATGAGATCGCCACGTTTCAGAGCAACGCCGAACATGCCCTGGTGGAACGCATTCATGAGGCGCGCGATACGACCGACCTGATCATCTTCAACCCGGCCGCTTTCACCCACACCAGCGTTGCGCTGCGCGATGCACTGCTCGCGGTGGCGATTCCGTTCATTGAAGTGCATCTGTCGAATATCGCGGCGCGTGAACCGTTCCGGCATCACTCTTACTTTTCCGATATCGCAACGGGGACGATCTGCGGTTTCGGCATCACCGGCTATGAACTGGCGCTTGTCGCCGCGGATCGCTACCTCGCGGCCCGCGGACAGGCGCGGTAACTGGATCTGGGAGGCATCTGGTGGATATACGCAAGGTCAAGAAACTGATCGAGTTGCTGGAGGAATCCGGCATCTCCGAGATCGAGATTCACGAAGGCGAGGAGTCGGTGCGCATCAGTCGATACGCACAGCCCGCGCCCTATGCCGCAGCGCCTCCGGTCATGGCCGCCATGCCGGCTGCGGCGCAGGGCAGCCCGGCCGCGCCGACCACGCCCGAGCCGGCTGCGGCTGCGAAATCCTCTTCCGGCCACGAAGTGACATCGCCAATGGTCGGAACGTTCTACTCCAGCCCGAGCCCGGGTGCGAAGCCGTTCGTGGAAATCGGCTCCCAGGTGAAAGCGGGCGATGTGCTGTGCATCATCGAAGCAATGAAAATGATGAACCAGATCGAGGCTGATGTGGCCGGCCGGGTGGTCAGCATACTGGCGGAAAACGGCAGTCCGGTGGAGTTCGGCCAGACACTGTTCGTCATCGAACCGTAAACCGGCGGACCATCCATGCTAGGCAAGGTATTGATCGCCAACCGCGGCGAAATCGCGCTCCGGGTCTACAGGGCGTGTCGGGAACTGGACATCAAGACGGTTGCGGTGCACTCCACCGCCGACGCCAACCTCAAACACGTGCTGCTTGCTGATGAAACCGTCTGCATCGGTCCGCCGTCGTCTCAGGAAAGCTATCTGAACATGCCGGCGATCATTGCGGCCGCCGAAGTCACCGATGCAGTCGCGATTCATCCTGGCTACGGCTTCCTGTCCGAGAACGCCGATTTCGCCGAACGCGTGGAAGAGAGCGGATTCGTGTTCATCGGGCCGAAGCCTGAAACCACACGCATCATTGGCGACAAGGTTGCGGCCATCAAGACCATGCGCGAGGCCGGCGTACCTTGCGTGCCGGGCTCTGACGGACCCCTCTCCGACTACCCCGAGGAAAACGCCAGGATCGCCCGCGAGATCGGCTACCCGGTAATCATCAAGGCAGCGGCCGGAGGCGGCGGACGAGGCATGCGCGTGGTGCACAGCGAGGCCGCGCTATCCAGCGCGATCTCGATCACCAAGGCCGAGGCGAAATCGGCTTTCGGCAGCGATCTCGTCTACATGGAGAAATTTCTCGAGCGTCCGCGCCACATCGAGTTTCAGGTGCTGGCCGATACACACGGTAACGTCGTGCATCTGGGCGAGCGCGATTGCTCCATGCAAAGACGCCACCAGAAGGTCATAGAGGAAGCGCCGGCACCGGGCATTACCGAGAAACAGCGGGAGCGCATGGGTCAGCGTTGCGTCGAGGCCTGCCTGGCCATGGGTTATCGCGGTGCCGGCACCTTCGAGTTCCTGTATCAGGACGGCGAGTTCTACTTCATCGAAATGAACGCACGCGTTCAGGTGGAGCACCCGGTGACGGAAATGGTGACCGGCATAGACATCGTCAAGATGCAGCTGCTGGTCGCAGCAGGTGAGCCGCTGCCGTTTCGTCAGCGTGATGTGCGCTGGTGGGGGCACGCCATCGAGTGCCGGATCAACGCTGAGGATCCGAAGAACTTCATGCCATCGCCCGGCACCGTGAATCTGTGGCATCCGCCCGGCGGCCCCGGCATCCGCGTGGACAGCCATCTCTACAGCGGATACGCGGTACCGCCGTACTACGATTCGCTGATCGCCAAGATCATCGCCCATGGCGAGAACCGCGAGTCGGCGATTGCACGGATGTCCACGGCACTGGGTGAGATCGTCGTCGACGGCATTCACACCAACGTGCCGTTGCATGAAGAGATATGTCAGCACTCGGCTTTCAAGGCCGGTGGCACCGACATTCACTATCTGGAGAAGCGGCTGGGCCTCAAGTAGGCTCCGCCGCAACCTACGGGCGCTTCATGCAGCGACGCGAACTGCAGCTGCTGCTGGAAGCGCGCGACGTCCCGGCCGCCGAAGCGCTGCTGGAACTTGCGGGTGCGGAAGCCGTGTCTCTTGCCGATGCCGGTGACGACGCGCTGCTGGAACCGGAGCCAGGCAAGACACCGCTGTGGCGGATGGTCAGGCTCAGCGCGCTTTTTCATCCTGACATCGATCTGACTCCGATTGCCATGGCACTGCGGGATGCGTTTCCTCGGCTGTCCGCTGTTGCCGAGCGAACTCTGGATGACCGTGAGCTGGCTCCGGTTCCGGAGGCGGTGCAGATACGACACTTCGGCGAACGCCTGACCCTTGCCGCAGCGGACCAGCCGTTACCGATCGATACCCGTGCGGCGCTGGTGCGACTGAACATGGGCCTGGCTTTCGGTACCGGCGCCCACCCGACGACAGCGTTGTGTCTTGAGTGGCTGGCGACGCACATGGCACCGGGCGTTGACGTGATCGACTACGGATGCGGATCCGGAGTACTGGCGCTGGCCGCGCTGGCACTTGAGGCGAATCGCGCATGGGCCGTGGACAACGAACCCCAGGCATTGACCGCCACCCGCGCCAACGCGCAACTGAACGACCGTGAGCAGGCACTGTGGATCGGCACGCCGGAAGCATTTCATACAGCCTGTGCAGCCGGCGATGTGAGTGCTGACCTTATCGTTGCGAACATACTCTGCGGACCCCTTGTCACGCTGGCACCATCCTTCGCTGCCTGGCTGAGACCCGGCGGCCGTGTCGTGCTGAGCGGCGTACTGACATCGCAGCTGACTTTGCTGGAACAGGTCTACCAGTCACGATTCAAGGTCATCGGCAGCACCAGCCGCGACGAGTGGGCCCTGTTCGAGGCACAATTCCTTCCCTGATCACTGCCGAGCCGCGCACACGCAGGATGTCCTCATGCTCTTGACACGCTGTCCTGGTTGCCGCACCACCTTCCGCATCACCAGCGAGGCCCTGGAAGCGGCGGATGGACAGGTGCGTTGCGGGCGTTGCGCGACAATCTTCGATGCGCGCGATGAACTCAGCGAGGAGCCCACGGTGGAAACGCCGATGATCTCGCCAGTCCCGGTCGAGAACGATAACGGCGGCACCGGACGCACGCAGGTGACCGCAGGCAGTACCGCGGAAGACGTCGACGACCCGCTGGCTCGCACCGACGAGTACTACGTCCCGGAAGGGGCTTTCGAATCGCTCAGGCCTGACAGCAGTGAGAATAACGCCGCACCGTCGACGGCTGCATCAGATGCCGGCGACGCAGACGCGTCTGCGGAGATACCCGGATTCGCTGACGAGTCCGCGGTGTCCGATGTCATTGCTGAACTGCGCCGCCAGCAGAGCCTCTCCGAAGACACCGCCGAAGACCTGACTGTCGACCCGCCGGCCGCGGACCAGACCGGCGGGCCCTACCCGTTGCCGGCAAATCCGGGCATCGCGATAGGGCCCGAACAGGTCGACGCGGTACTGGGTTCCGTCCCCGACCACCCCGACGATCCCGACGATCCCGCAGTCGCCCCGTGGGCGCCCCGGCGAAGCACCGAAACACCGCCTTCACGCTGGTGGGCCGTAGCCGCGGTGCTGGCCCTCATCGCACTGGCCGTCCAGCTTATGCACCATTACCGGTCGGAACTCGCGACTTATCCCGTCATCGGTACCTGGTTATCGGACGGCTATTCGCAACTCGGGCTTGAGGTCATCCCGAACTGGGATCCTGGTCAGTACCAGATCATGGACTGGATCGCGAGTGCCGAGTCCGACGAGCAGGTTCACTCCAGTCTGAATATCACGGCACGCATACAGAATCAGGGCCCCAATCCGCAACCTTTTCCTCACGTGCGGCTTGAACTCAAGGATCGCTGGGATGCGCCGGTCGGAAGTCGCATTTTTCAGCCGCATGAGTACATGGAAACCGCCGGCACTGAAACCATGATGCAGCCAGGTCAGACTGCCCGCGCACAACTGCGTGTGCTTGACCCCGGGGAGGACGCCTACGGGTTTCAGCTGGACGTGTGCATTCCGGCATCACAGGGCGGCTTGCGCTGCGCGCGGGACGACATATTCCGGTAAACCGCCACGGCACGTACACGCCGTTCCGCGGCGCACATTCGACTGGTGATTAATCGCGCACTTTCTTTCGTGCTATGATTTGCGCCGCAAAGTCAGCGACGTAAACATCTAGTGCATGGGGACTGTACGGAACCGCGTTTACGTCGGACTCCGATTCCATCGCAGGTGATCACAATGGTCATCGCATCATTCGCGAACGTGTTTTCACGGCGGCGAATCGGCCTGACTTTCCTTGGAATCCGGCAAACCGACGAAGGCGCGTTCGAGGGGACAACGCAGTGGCTGCGAAGTCGAGCAGAAAGCGAACTCCAATTAAGAAGAAGACTGCCAGCAGGAAGAAGGCGAGCAGGAATGCAACAACCGGATCGACTCTGGTTGGCATGCGCAACAAGCCTCTTAGCACACTGACTGACGAAGCACTGGGCAGTTACTTCGCAAGCCTTAATGGTCACAAACCATGCGATCTCTATCAGCTTGTGATGGGCGAAGTCGAGAAACCGCTGTTTCGCGCAGTCATGGGTTACACCAACGGCAACCAGAGTGAAGCGGCGGAGATACTCGGCATCAATCGCGGCACCCTGCGAAGAAAGCTCAGAACCTATGCGTTGAAGGACGAGTGAAGCGTCCCGAGTGAACAGTCCAATGAGCACAAGCCGCCGTGCCCTGCTGAGCGTATCCGACAAGACCGGACTTGCCGATTTTGCTCGCGGCCTGGTGCAGCTGGGATTCGAACTCGTATCCACCGGCGGGACCGCGAAAGTCATTCGCGACGCGGGGTTGGACGTGATCAGCGTTTCCTCGCTGACGGGTTTCCCGGAGATGATGGACGGCCGCGTGAAGACGCTGCATCCGGCCATTCACGGTGCGCTGCTGGCACGACGCGGCATCGACGAAGTCGCGCTGGCCGAACACGGATTTGCGCCCATCGAACTGCTTGCGGTCAATCTCTATCCGTTCAGCCAGACCATCGCCCGCAAGGATGCTACCGACGCGGATGCTATCGAGAATATTGATATAGGCGGTCCGGCCATGATTCGCGCCGCTTCCAAGAATCACGACAGGGTCACCGTGGTTGTCGACAGTGCCGACTACGCACAGGTGCTCTCGGCGCTGGCGGGAGGCGGACCGGACCACGCCCTGCGACGCGCCCTGGCTGCCAAGGCCTACGCCCATACTGCCAGCTACGATGCCACAATCAGTTCGTATCTCGCCGCCACACCGCCGGCCAGCGGGCTGGCTGACAGACCGCCGGTTACTGCGGGCCGAAAGTTTCCGCCCACACTGCTGCTGACACTGACGCACGGCGAAATGCTGCGCTACGGCGAAAACCCGCATCAGTCTGCCGCCGTCTATCGGTTCCCCGGCAGCGACCGCGGTTCCCTGCCGGCTGCACATCAGCATCAGGGCAAGGCATTGTCGTTCAACAATTACGCCGACGCCGATGCGGCGCTTGAGTGCGTGCGAGCGATAGGCGGCACCGCAGCGGTGATCGTCAAACACGCCAACCCATGCGGCGCGGCCGTGGGCAACAGCGCCACAGACGCCTACCTGAAAGCCTATGCCACCGATCCCACTTCCGCTTTCGGCGGCGTAATCGCATTCAGCTGCAAGGTGGACAGCCAGGCCGCGCAGGCCATTACCGAACGCCAGTTCGCTGAAGTCATTGTCGCGCCGGGATACGAGGAACAGGCGCTGGCAGTATTTGCGCAGAAGGCGAACATCCGCGTACTGCAGGTCGAGACAGACTCAGGCGCCGACGACATGCCCGCGCTGCGCAGCATATCCGGCGGCGTGCTGGTGCAGGACAACGACACCGGGACCGTCGATCCGGCCGATCTGAAGACCGTCACCCGGCGCGCACCCTCCGCACAGGAAATGTCAGATCTGATGTTTGCATGGCGGGTGGCCAGGTATGTGAAATCCAACGCTATCGTTTACGCCGGCAGCGGACGCACGCTGGGCATAGGCGCGGGTCAGATGAGCCGGGTCATGAGTGCGCGCATAGGCGTCATCAAGGCGGCGGACGAAGGTCTGGAACTCAATGGATGTGTACTGGCGTCGGATGCCTTTTTTCCGTTCCGCGATGGTCTGGACGCTGCCGCCGAACAGGGCGTACGTGCAGTGATCCAGCCCGGCGGTTCGATGCGCGATGACGAGGTCATCAAGGCTGCCGACGAGCACGACATCGCGATGGTGTTCACCGGCATGCGTCACTTCCGTCACTGACGATTTTTCGCTCACGGGGCTTCGATGAAGATACTGATCGTAGGCGGCGGCGGCCGCGAGCATGCTTTGGCGTTTCGAATCGCCGCCTCTGCGCAGGTTGAGGAGGTACTGGTTGCACCGGGCAACGCCGGCACCGCGACAGAACCGGGGGTGCGCAACGTAGCCATTGATGCCGACGACCTCGACGCGCTGGCGGATCTTGCCAGGCGAGAGGCAGTGGCGCTGACCGTGGTCGGTCCCGAGCAACCGCTGGTCGCAGGCATCGTCGATCATTTTCATTCCCAGGGGTTGGCCTGCTTCGGCCCCAGCGCTGCTGCCGCGCGCCTTGAGGGATCGAAAGCCTTTGCAAAGGAATTCATGACCCGTCACGGCATTCCCACAGCCGCCTATGCACGCTTCGACAGCCTGCAGCCGGCACTGGAATACGTTCGCTCACGCAAGGCACCAATCGTGGTCAAGGCGGACGGTCTGGCCGCGGGCAAGGGCGTGACCGTTGCCGGCAGCATTGCCGAGGCCGAACAGGCGCTGTTCGAGACGCTGGAAGCGGGTGCGTTCGGCGCTGCGGGCGCGCAGGTCGTCGTTGAGGATTTCCTGCACGGCGAAGAGGCAAGCTTCATCGCCATTGTGGATGGCACGCACATACTGCCGCTTGCCAGTTCGCAGGATCACAAGGCGCGGGACGAAGGCGACCGCGGCCCCAACACCGGCGGCATGGGTGCCTATTCACCGGCTCCAGTGGTGACCGACCGTGTTCACCAGCGCATCATGGATGAGGTGATGGTGCCTGTGGTGCGCGGGCTGGCAGCCGATGGAATTCCCTACCGCGGATTTCTCTACGCCGGCCTGATGATAGATGAGGCCGGCGCACCCAGCGTGGTCGAGTTTAACTGTCGCCTCGGAGACCCGGAGACCCAGCCCATACTGTCGCGCCTGAATACGGATCTGGTGACACTGCTGACAGCCAGCATGGACGGCACACTGGACCGTGTCAGCGTGGAATGGGATCCGCGGGCAGCCGTCGGCGTCGTGCTCGCCAGTGGCGGATACCCGGGAAGCTATCGCAAGGGCGACGAGATTCATGGTCTTGACCGCATCGACGATCCGGCCGTGAAGGTCTTCCATGCCGGCACGAAGAGCGACACGGCCGGACGCATACTGACCGATGGCGGGCGGGTGCTGTGCGCAGTGGGCCTGGGTGACACGGTCGCGGACGCGCGCGACCGTGTCTACAGGTCCATTGAAAGAATCAGCTGGGACGGCATGTACTACCGCCGCGACATCGCACACAGGGCGCTGGCAAGAGAAGCCGGCGCCTGATCGTCTAGCGCTTCATCGCCTCGAAGAAGTCGGCGTTGGTCTTGGTGTCCTGCATCTTGCTGAGCAGAAACTCGATCGCGGCCAGTTCATCCATGGAGTGCAGCACCTTGCGCAGCACCCACATCTTCTGAAGTTCTTCCGGCGACGTGAGCAGCTCTTCCTTGCGGGTGCCGGAACGATTGATGTTGATGGACGGAAACACGCGCTTCTCGGCAATGCGGCGATCCAGATGAATCTCCATGTTGCCGGTGCCTTTGAATTCCTCGAAGATCACATCGTCCATCTTCGAGCCGGTATCGACCAGTGCCGTCGCGATGATCGTCAGGCTGCCGCCTTCCTCGATGTTGCGCGCCGCGCCGAAGAACCGCTTCGGTCGCTGCAGCGCATTCGCGTCCACACCGCCGGTCAGCACCTTGCCGGATGACGGCACGACGGTGTTGTAGGCGCGCGCGAGACGCGTGATCGAGTCCAGCAGAATGACCACATCCTGCTTGTGCTCGGTCAGCCGCTTGGCCTTCTCTATGACCATTTCGGCGACCTGCACGTGGCGGGTGGCCGGTTCGTCGAACGTGCTGGAAACCACCTCGCCGCGCACGGTGCGCTCCATCTCGGTGACTTCCTCGGGACGTTCGTCGATCAGCAGCACGATCAGCATGCAGTCCGGCTGATTCGCGGCAATGGACGCTGCAATGTTCTGCAGCAGCATGGTCTTGCCGGCTTTCGGCGGGGACACAATCAGGCCGCGCTGACCTTTGCCGATCGGCGCCACCATGTCGATGATGCGGGCAGTGAGGTCTTCCGTACTGCCGTTACCCTGCTCGAGCTTCAGCCTGTCCTTCGGGAACAGTGGTGTCAGGTTCTCGAACAGAACCTTGCTCTTCGCATGCTCGGGCGCTTCATGATTGATCTGCCCAACCTTCAGCAGCGCAAAATAGCGCTCGCCGTCCTTGGGCGGACGGATCAGTCCGGATACCGTGTCACCTGTACGCAGGTTGAAACGCCGGATCTGGCTGGGCGAGACGTAAATGTCGTCGGGACCGGCGAGATAGGAACTGTCGGCGGAGCGCAGGAATCCGAAACCGTCCTGCAGGATCTCCAGCGTACCTTCGCCGAAGATGTTCTCGCCGTTCTTGGCATGTGCCTTGAGAATGGAAAAGATGATGTCCTGCTTGCGGGACCGGGCGAGATTCTCGAGCCCCATGGACTCGCCGAGCTCCACCAGTTCGGATGCCGGCCGCATCTTGAGCTCGGCCAGATTCATCGCGTTCCGGGACAACTCGAGTTCGGCCGCTGGAATCACATCAAGATCCTCGTCGTCCGGATACTCCTCACGAGGCGATTTCTTGCGTCGTGAAGATCGCTTGCCATTTCCATCGCGAGTCTGACGCGGACCGTTCTTGGACCGCGCGCGTGCTGAATTACCCAAAAATCCCCTCACCGGTATCTTCCAGAAGCCTTATGGAATCGTTCTGTCCGCAGCCCGTCAGGCGCCGGAACTGTTCGTGGCGGGACGGTCCAGATGCTGGGACAGGAATGCTTCCAGCTGCGCCCTGGAGACCGCTCCAACCTGCTGCGCGACCACGGAGCCATTGTTGAACAGCAACAACGTCGGTATGCCGCGAATGTTGTATTTCGGCGGAGTCTGCGGATTCTCGTCGATATTGAGTTTGGCAACCCGCAAACGGTCCTTGAATCGCTCGGCAATGTCGTCGAGCACCGGCGCGATCATCTTGCACGGCCCGCACCATTCTGCCCAGAAATCGAGCAGTACCGGCTTGTCGGCCTTGATCACGTCGGCATCAAAAGTGGAATCTGTAGTGTGTACGATCTGATCACTCACGTGTGCTAACCCCTGGATGCTCTGTCGGGCACTCCCGGATACTCCATCCCCTGCCTCTCCCGGCAGAACTGGAGCTGTCCCTGCCGGCCGCGTCCCAACTGTCTGACGTTCGAGGGAAAAACTCCGCAGGTGACGGTGCCTGGCCGGTCAGGCACAATGTCGCTGCTGGTCGCTTCCTGTAATAGAGGGTCGCGGGAGTACTGTGGAAGTCGCGCGGGTAGATTACCCTGCTCAATGGCCTATTTTGGACCGCCAATAATGAAATTTGCAAGTGTCAGACACCAATACTGTTAAAGATTCCGAAGCAGGCGCCCATCTCAGCGACCTCAAGTTTTCCGAACTGCCGTTGTCCGAGCCGCTGATGAGCGGCATCCGCGATGCCGGTTTCACCCTGTGTACCCCGATTCAGAAGAGCACGCTGCCCGTCGCACTTCGCGGGCATGATGTTGCCGGCCAGGCACAGACCGGCACGGGCAAGACTGCCGCTTTCCTGCTTGCGCTGTTTCACCGACTTCAGAACACCCCGCCCTCGGAACAGGGCAAGCCCGGCCCGCGCGCACTGGTTCTTGCACCAACGCGAGAACTTGCGGTGCAGATACATGCTGACGCCAAAGTGCTGGGCGCGCATCTGCCCTTTCGCCTGGGACTGGCCTACGGTGGCACCGACTACGACAAGCAGCGCCGCGAACTGACCGAAGGCGTAGACGTTCTCATTGGCACGCCTGGCCGCATCATCGACTATTTCAAGCAGGGAGTATTCAGCTTCGATCGCCTCGCCGTGCTCGTGCTCGATGAAGCTGATCGCATGTTCGACCTCGGCTTCATCAAGGACATCCGTTTCCTGCTCCGCCGCATGCCGCGACGCGACAAACGCCTGAACATGCTGTTCTCGGCCACACTGTCGCATCGCGTGCTGGAACTCGCCTACGAGCACATGAACGAACCCGAACTGGTGCGCATAGAGCCGGAAAAGATGACGGTGGACCGCATCCGCCAGTCCATCTATTTTCCTTCGAACGAAGAAAAGCTGCCGCTGCTGATCACGCTGCTGCGCCGCATGGATGCCACGCGCACGATGATCTTCGTCAACACCAAGCGTGCCGCGGAGCGGCTTGAAGACGATCTCAATGCGAACGACATCCATGCCGCGGCAATCTCCGGTGACGTGCCACAGCGGAAACGGCTGCGCATGCTGCAGGATTTCCAGTCCGGTCAGCTGCCGGTTCTGATCGCGACCGACGTCGCCTCGCGCGGACTGCACGTACCCGACGTGAGCCACGTCTTCAACTATGACCTGCCACAGGATGCGGAAGACTACGTACACCGCATTGGCCGCACCGCGCGTGCAGGCGCCAGCGGCGATGCCATCAGCTTCGGTTGCGAGGAATACGTGGTGACCCTGCCGGACATCGAAGCCTACATAGGCCGACGCATTCCAGTGGAAGCGGTGGAATCCACAGACATCCAGCCGATCAACCGCGCCGCCGTACGCAAGCGCAGCCCGCGTCCGGGCGGCCGCTCAGGGCCGAAGTCCGGCGGGCGCCCGGGGCGTGGTTCCGGCGGCGGCAAGCCTGGCAGCCGATCCGGCAGTTCGGGCGAATCACGAGGCGGTCAGTCGTCCAGCGACGGTGGCGACAGCACCAGCCCCCCACGCCGGCGACGCCGGCGACGCGCCTGAGCACATTCGGCCCGGTTTTGCCGTATCAGACCAGATCGCTGACACTGTCTACCGAAGGAAAACAGCTGACGCGGGCACGCGGCAGCTGTGAATCCGGCCGCCGCACAGCGACCGTATGCGCAATGCCGAATGCACGCGCCGCTTCCAGTACGGCAACGCTGTCCTCAATCAGCAGCGTGCGGCGTGGATCCAGCGGATGGTCCTCGACAAAACGCAGCCAGAACTCCCGGCTCTCCTTCGCAGCGCGATAGTCATGCGACGAAATCAGTGCGTCGACCAGACCGTCCAGTCCGGTACGCTGGATCTTTACCGCCAGCGTAGTACGGTGTGCGTTGGTGACCAGTTTCAGCGTTTTGCCACGGGCGCGTACAGAGCGCAGAAACTCCGGCGCACCCGGGAGATAACCGATACGGTCCACGTGTGCGCGCTTGAGCAATGCGAGATCCATGCCCAGCGCGTCGCTCCAGTAATCAAGACAGTACCATTCCAGCTTCCCACGCAGCTGCCGGGAACGCTGCATCACATGCTGCACAGCCTGCTCTGCCGTGACACCGGTAACGCTCGCATAACAGGCAGGCACCAGATGCAG
This sequence comes from Gammaproteobacteria bacterium, assembly GCA_050485685.1. Classification (GTDB taxonomy): domain Bacteria; phylum Pseudomonadota; class Gammaproteobacteria; order Steroidobacterales; family Rariloculaceae; genus JBJHBP01. Next base: position 26,453 of record JBJHBW010000024.1, on the reverse strand, counting down.
CCAGAAGAAATTGTCGAATGCCAGATCGAGCAGAGTGCCGTCCATGTCGACGAGCACCGTATCAACCTCGTCCCAGGGCACCACAGCGCCACCGCGACTCGCGGACCGATCAGGCGAAAGCGTGTCCATCGATACCAGGCACCAGTCTGACAACAGCGCCGCACCAGACGCGGCAACGCTATCATGCTACCGGAGAAAGCCAAATGACACCGACGCCAGACCAGGCCCTGCTGAATCAGGTGCTGGCTATTGCACGCGAAGCCGGCAACGCGATCATGACGATCTACTCGCGCGATTTTGATGTCGAGTTCAAGAACGACAATTCACCGCTGACCGAAGCGGACCAGGCAGCCGATCAGGTCATCCGTGACGGGCTGGCCGGCGTCCAGCCACATCTGCCCGTGCTCACCGAAGAGACATACGACGCCGCGAACGCCGACAGGCTGGACTGGCCGGCGTACTGGCTTGTCGACCCGCTGGATGGCACGCGGGAGTTCATCAAGCGCAACGGCGAGTTCACGGTCAACATCGCGATGATCGCCGGCCACGAAGCCGTGCTAGGTGTGGTTGTGGCGCCGGCGCTGGACGTGGCCTATTTCGGGGCGCGCGACATCGGCGCTTTCCGCCAGCACGGACAGCAACCCCCGACCACCATAGCGGTGCACCGGGATGCGGCCGATCCGGTGCGGATAGTAGGCAGCCGCAGCCACGCCGGCCCGGAGCTGGCCGCGTACATCGACAGTCTGGGCAATTGCGAACTGGTGCCCATGGGCAGCTCTTTGAAAATCTGCCTCGTCGCCGAGGGACGCGCAGACCTGTATCCGCGTCTGGGCCCGACCAGCGAATGGGACACCGCGGCCGCTCAGGCTGTTCTGGAAAGTGCCGGTGGAGTTATGATGGATCGAGCGGGCCAGCCGCTGAGGTACAACACCAAACGCGACATTCTCAACCCGCATTTTTTCGCGTATGGCGACCGGAAACGCGACTGGCTGGCTCCGATACGAAACTGATCCGTGGACCACAACATAGAAACCGAGACTTTCAGGAACGTGGAGCGGCTCAAGCAGTTGCGCGTTGAACACCAGGACCTGGACCAGGTCATCAACAGGCTGGTCGGCGATCCCTATGTCGATCAGATCATGCTTCGCCGCCTGAAGAAGCGGAAGCTGATGCTGAAAGACATGATCGCGCACCTGGAGAGCGACCGGATACCCGATCTCAACGCCTGACTGCAGGGTGCACGCACCCACGCCACCAAGCCGGGCCAGATTCCCGGAACGGATTCGTCATAACTGGCTACGGGACAGCAGATGGACCTGATCGCCGACATCGGAGCAACCAATTCGCGCTGTGCACTGGTGGATGACACAGGCCAGGTACTGGCACCTGAGGTATTCAGCAACTGCGATTTTGACAGCCTGGAAGGCCTGATCCGCATCTACCTCGATCACAGGCGGTCCACGGACAGGCCGCGGCGCGCAGCACTGGCGGTTGCCGCGCCAATACTCGGTGACGAAGTCCATATGACCAATCTGGACTGGGCGTTTTCGCAGCTGAAGCTGCGCGACAGTCTGGGCCTCGCGCACCTGATCGTGGTCAATGACTTCAGTGCCGTGGCATGGGCTTTACCGGAACTGGCGCCTGGCGACCGTCGCCAGACAGGCGGCGGCAGTGCCGCAGCTGGTACCGCAATGGCCACACTGGGACCCGGATCGGGCCTGGGTGTGGCGAGCCTGATACCCGCTGCCGATACCTGGGCAATCGCCAGCGGCGAAGGCGGACACGTGAGCCTGGCGGCGTGCAACGAGGAAGAAGACAGTGTCATTGCGCTGATCAGGGAACAGTTCGGCCACTGTTCGGCCGAACGTGTGCTGTCGGGACCGGGACTGATCAACCTGCACGGCGCATTGGCGAAGATTTCGGGACACCCCGCGCCGGACCGCCTGACGCCCAGCGCCGTGACGGCGCTGGCCCGGGACGGCGACGCACTGGCGCAGCGAACGCTGGGGATGTTCTTTGAAATGCTGGGCACCGTGGCCGCGGATCTCGCCCTCACGGTGGGCGCCCGCGGCGGCGTATATATTGCCGGCGGGATTGTGCCCAGGCTGCTCAGGGAGTTCTCGCAATCCGGCTTTCGCGCCCGCTTCGAGGCAAAGGGACGTTACAGCGGGTGGATGCGTTCCGTACCGACCTATGTGATCACCGAAAAGCTGCCCGCCTTCCGCGGACTGAGGCGCCTGCTCGGCTACCATTGAGCAGGCGGCAGCAAGTCCTGCATCCGGATCCGTCAATCCGCGCGTCGCCGCTTGCCGACCGGCAGCGGCGTATCGGGGATGATGGATGCACTGACCTCCACCGCCCCGGTGTGGGCGACATCACGCCGCTGCTGCGCCCGACCCAGGGCCAGTGACAACGCACCCCAGATCGCGGCCAGAGGCAGCGCCGCGGCGGCCAGGCCCACCAGAGTCAGGCCCAGTGTGCGCATCAGTCCGTTCAGCAGGGCCCCGGCGATATCGCCGCCGCGATAGAGGAACACATCGATCAGTGACTTTGCCTTGTACTTGTCGGCAGGCGGCACGACACCGAACAGCGTCTCCCGCGCCGGTCGTGACACCGCATAACGCGTGGCACGATGCACTGCCTGGAAGATCGCCATCACGCCATACAGGGGCCAGATCGCGAGCACCGCGAAGCCGGCCACCGTCACCATGGGCAGCAGAGTCAGCGTCCAGCCCACACCGATACGGCGAATCAGCCGGGTGGTGATGAACACCTGAGTAATCAGCGTCGCAAACTGCGCCAGCAGATCGAACTGCGCGAAACTGCCCACACGCGCACTGAACGCATCCGTACGTTCCAGCACAACCTGCGCCACGGTGAAGTAGATCATCGTATTCGAAATGGCCATCAGCACCACGTAGCCGGCAATTCCGGCCAGGTAACGCGAGCGCATGACGGCCTTCACGCCGTCTGCATATTCGCCGCCTATTGGTTCGGAATGACCATTCGGGAGCGGTGATCCCGCCGGCACTCGGGCCGCAGCAGGCGGCCCGTTTGCGAGCCTGCGCTCCAGGCAGAGCATCGTGATGATGGCCGCTCCAAACAGTGCGGCGCCTGTGAGCATCAAAGCCGGCGCCAGATACACCGAATCGCTGCTGCCACCGGCCAGCGTGGCAACCAGTCCGCCACCAATCGCTCCCAGCGTGCCGCCGATGCCGATGAAAGCAAACATGCGCTTGCCCTGCTCGGTGGTGAACAGATCCACCATCAAAGCCCAGAAAAGGCTGTTCACGAAGAGATTGATGACACTCAGCCAGACATAGAACGTATAGCCCACCGACAGGGAGAACACGGTACCGGCGTCGGTGCCTATCAGTCCGCCGCCACGCCATGCGTCAGCGAACAGCAGCGCTGCGAACAGCAAAAGACAGGCAATGACGAACGCATAGCCGAAGGCGATGAAGCGGCGGCGATCCCAGCGACTGACCATGCCGCCGAATGCGAGCACCAGAAGCAGTGATGCAATACCGCTGGCGATGAACAGCCAGCGCAGGTCATCCATGCCGCGCGATACGCCCATTGCTTCACGCACCGGGCGCAGCATGAAGTAAGCACACAGCACAAAAAAGTAAAACAGCGCCGCAAGCAGCGCGAGCGGTAGTTCACCGCGTCTGAAGTTCAGCAGCCGCGCCGTCAGTTCGCGCAATGACCAGCTCCGAGTACATACATGCCTGCGCGCCCTTGACGGACACGCAAAACCACCCCCTGGCGACACCTGACGGTATCGCCCCCTTTAAAGAACACAGGCTTTCCGATCATGGCTGACCCGCCACAACCGATCCTGTCAGTCCCAGGACCCGGGCTGCCGTTCCCCGAACCCATGCCTTTCGATTACACCGGACGCAAATAGTGCCCGTGACTGCGCCTTCGCGCGCGTGTTTGGTAGTATCTGCGAATGGTGCCGCCTGTCTGGCGGGTGCCGAGTTTGTGTTCTCGGGCTTTCAACTGCAACCCGACGGGGGGAAAGTGGCCCAGCACAGCACGCAGAGCCTGCGTAACATTGCCATGGCCGGGCACGCCGGATCGGGCAAGACTACCCTGATCGAGGCTCTGCTGGAGCGTGCCGGCGCTGTCCAGAAAGCCGGCAGTGTGGAACGCGGCACCACGGTCTGCGACTTCTCGGAACTGGAAAAGCGCTACCGGCATTCGCTGGATGTATCTGTCTGTCCGCTGATCCACGACAACACCTGCATCAATCTGCTCGATACCCCGGGCTACCCCGATCTCCTGGGCCGCGCGTTGGCCGTTCTGCCTGCGGTTGAAACGGTCGCAGTCGTCATCAATGCGGAAACCGGCGTGGAAACGGTCACTCGGCGCATCATGGAGATGGCCGAATCGCGCCGTCTGTGTCGATTGATCATCGTCAACCGAATCGACGCGGAGAATGCCCGTCCCATGGAGGTGATGGAACAGGTGACGGCCGCTTTCGGACAATGCTGCCTGCCACTCAATCTGCCGGCACGAAACGGTGAAGCGGTCGCCGATTGCTTTTTCGAACCGGCCGACGTGGAACCGGATTTCTCCACGGTGGAGGAGGCCCACACACGCATTACCGATCAGGTCGTGGAACTCGATGACGCATTGATGGAGCTGTATCTGGAGCAGGGCCAGGACATCACTCAGGATCAGCTCCACGATCCTTTCGAACGGGCCTTGCGACGTGGGCACCTCGTCCCGGTGTGTTTCGTGTCTGCGAACACCGGAGCCGGCATTCGCCAGTTGCTGAGGGTGTTTTCCCGACTCATGCCGAATCCGCTGGAAGGCAATCCCGCAACTTTCCTGACTGATGCCGGAAAATCCATAAAGTTGAACGGAGCAGATCACAACAGCCCTTTCATAGGGCATGTATTCAAGATCACGGTCGATCCCTACGTGGGCAGGCTGGCCACCTTTCGCGTTCATCAGGGCACGCTGCGATCCGGAGCCCAGGTCTATGTAGGCGAAGGCCGCAAGGCGATCCGGCTTGCACACCTGTATCACCTGAAAGGCAAGGAGCTGGTGGAAACAGCGCAGGTCAATGCCGGCGATTTCTGCACTGTCGCCAAGATCGAGGACCTGCACTACAACGATGTACTGCATGCGCTGCGGGAAGATCACGCGCTGTCATTCAGCGCGATCGAACTACCGCAGCCCATGCACGGCGTGGCGCTGGAACCCGGTCAGCGCGGACACGAGAAGAAACTTTCCGAGGCGCTGCACAGGCTCGCGGCAGAGGATCCCAGCCTGCATATCGACTTTCACACGCGCTCCAATGAAACGGTTCTGCACGGCCAGGGCGAACTGCATCTGCGACTGGTACTGGAACGCATGCGCGAAGAATTCGGACTGGAGCTCACTACCCGCCCGCCACGCATCGCCTATCGCGAAACCATCACCCGTACGGCCGAGGGTCACCATCGTCACAAGAAGCAGACCGGCGGTGCGGGCCAGTTCGGTGAAGTTTTCCTGCGTGTGGAACCGCTGGCTCGCGGCGGTGGCTTCGAGTTCGTCAACCAGGTCGTGGGTGGCGCCATTCCCGGCCAGTTCATACCGGCAGTGGAGAAAGGCGTACGTCAGGTCCTGGAAGAAGGCGCCATCGCCGGCTATCCGATTCAGGACCTGCGGGTCACGGTGCATGACGGCAAACACCATCCTGTCGATTCCAAGGAAGTCGCGTTCGTCGCGGCCGGCCGCAAGGCCTTTCTGGACGCCCTTCGCAATGCGGGACCGGCCGTGCTGGAACCGATAGCCAAAGTCGACGTGACAGCGCCGGCGCTGCATGTCGGTGATATCACCGGCCATCTGGCCGGACTGCGTGGACGCATCGCGGGCACCGAAACACCCTCACCGGACCGGGTTGTCATTCATGCCGAAGCGCCACTCGCGGAACTCAGCGATTTCCAGACTTCGCTCAAATCGATCACCGGCGGCCAGGGTTCGTTCTCCCTGACACTGGATCATTACGAGCCTGCCCCGTCCGGCGTTCAGCGCGAACTAGAACAGCAGTTCCGTCCGCACACCGGCGACGACTGAACCCACTCCACGGCACACGCCGAATCTGCGCCCACAGCACGCGTTGCTTCTGCGATCATTGCGGCGCAATGGATACGCAGGGCTGGCAATTCTGGATAGATCGCGGCGGCACGTTCACGGACATTGTCGCGCGCGCACCCGACGGCGCGCTGAGCACCTTGAAACTGCTATCCGAGAATCCGTCGCACTACCGCGACGCGGCTTCCGAGGGCATTCGCCGCATTCTCAGGGGCAGCGACAGCGACAGCACCGGCCGCCACACAGATCGCAGCAGCAGCCCGCAGCGCATCGCGGCCGTGAAGATGGGCACGACGGTCGCAACCAACGCGCTGCTGGAGCGTAAAGGTGAACCGGTAGTTCTGGTCACGACCGCCGGACTCGGTGATGTGCTGCGGATTGGTACGCAGAACCGTCCCGACATCTTCGCGCTCGATATCCGATTGCCGGAAATGCTCTACGAGCGCGTCATTGAAGCGACGGAGCGGCTGTCCGCGCACGGCGCGGTCGTGACCGCGCTCGATGAAGACGCGCTGCGCGCGCAGCTCGAGGCCGCACATAACGCCGGGCTGCGAAGCGTCGCGATTGCGTTTCTGCACGGCTATCGCTTTCCCGCTCATGAGCGTCGAGCCGCCGAGATCGCGCAGGACACGGGATTCGAACAGATTTCCGTTTCGCACCAGGTCAGCCCGCTGATGAAACTGGTGCCGCGCGGCCATACGACGCTGGTAGACGCCTACCTGTCACCGGTACTGGATCGCTATATCCGCAATCTGCGTACGGGGCTGAGTGATCTGCTCGGCAACGCATCCCTGCTGTTCATGCAAAGTCACGGCGGCCTGGTCCGCGCCGAGGCGTTTCGCGGCAAGGACAGCCTGCTGTCGGGTCCGGCAGCGGGCGTGGTCGGTATGGCCGCGGCAGCCCAGGCGGCTGGTCTGCGTGCGGTCATCGGTTTCGACATGGGCGGCACCTCCACGGACGTGGCGCTTTATCAGGGCGAGTTCGAGCGCACTGACGATTCTCTGGTCGCCGGCTTTCGGGTCAACGCTCCCATGATGCGCATACATACGGTTGCAGCCGGAGGCGGATCCATACTCAGATTCGACGCCGGACGCCTGCAGGCCGGACCCGATTCGGCCGGGGCATGGCCGGGGCCTGCCTGCTACCGCAACAACGGGCCGCTGACGGTCACCGACGCCAATCTGCTGCTGGGACGCATACATGCCGATTACTTTCCGCAGGTGTTCGGACCTGACGGCAACGAGCCGCTGGATCGCGCCACTGTCGTGGCCGGATTCAGGGCTCTTGCCGACCAGGTCACGGCGGCTTCGGGAGAGCCGTGGTCACCTGAAGCTCTGGCCGCGGGCTTCCTGCGCATAGCGGTGGAGAAGATGGCCAACGCGATCAAGACCATTTCCGTTCAGCGCGGTCACGATGTCACCGCGTTCGCGCTGGTGTGTTTCGGTGGGGCGGGCGGACAACATGCCTGTCAGGTCGCTGATGTCCTGGGCATACGCAAGGTGCTGATTCATCCGCTGGCCGGCGTACTGTCAGCATACGGCATGGGCATCGCAGACCTGCGTTGCGTTCGACAGCAGACAGTGGAAGCGACACTGGACCAGGCCTGGCTGAAAGACTGCGCTTCGCGCTTCGCGCCGCTGGAGCGCGAGGCGGTTGCCGAACTTACGAATCGCGACGCCAGAGACGGCAGCCTCTCGTTCGTGCGCCGACTGAAACTGAAGCCCGGCAGCGCCGACACCTCGCTCGCCGTCACCTGGTCTGCCGACAGTCGGCTGGAGGACCTGCTGGCCGAGTTCGCCGTTGCGCACCGGCGGCACTTCGGGTTCGATGCCACAGGCGCGCAAATGATGGTCGAGTCCATGGAGGTGGAAGCGATTGCGGTCATGTCCCATCCTGAAGAGCCGCGGCTCAGGGCCGTGGAACACTCGCCGGCGGCATCGGAGTACCGCGACATCTGGTTTGACAATGAACTGCGGAACACACCCGTGTTCAGACGCATAGCGCTGAAACCCGGTGCCAGGCTGGCAGGGCCCGCCCTGATCGTCGAGTCGAACGCGACTACCGTGGTCGAGACCGGCTGGCATGCGAGAGTCAATGCCTGCAATCATCTGCTGCTGGAACGCGTCGCGCCGGCCGCAGACCACGAGCAGCTGGCCACCGCATGCGACCCGGTCATGCTGGAGGTGTTCAACAACCTGTTCATGCATATCGCCGAGCAGATGGGGGCGGTGCTCGAGAACACCGCATGGTCGGTGAACATCAAGGAGAGGCTGGACTTCTCATGCGCGATTTTCGACGCGCATGGTGACCTCGTCGCCAACGCACCGCACGTACCGGTTCATCTGGGCTCCATGGGTGACAGCGTGCAGAGCATCCTGCGCGCCAATGCCGGCAGCATACGCCCGGGCGATGTCTACCTGATGAATGCGCCCTACAGCGGCGGCACCCATCTGCCCGATATCACTGTCGTCACACCGGTGTTCAGCGACGACGGTCAGCAGCTCATGTTCACGGTAGCCTGCAGGGCGCATCACGCCGACGTCGGCGGCATCACGCCGGGTTCCATGCCGGCCGAAAGCCGCAGCATCGAACAGGAAGGCATACTTTTCGAAAACCTGCGTGTCGTGCGCGAGGGCGTGTTCGCTGAGCAGGAAGTCCGCAGGCGGCTGTCGTCAGGACGTTTCCCGGCGCGTAATCCGGATCAGAACGTTGCCGACCTGAAAGCACAGATTGCCGCCAATGCTCGCGGTGTCAGCGAACTGGCGAACATGGTGCAACGTTTCGGCTTGAACGTCGTGCACGCATACATGCAGCACATCAAGGACAATGCCGAACTGTGCGTACGACGCGCCGTTTCGCGCCTGACCGACGGAAGCTTCAGGCTCACCATGGACGGCGGCGAGCATATTGCGGTCAGCATACGCACGGACGCGGTGCAGGGTACGGCGATCATTGATTTCACCGGAACCGGCCCGCCGTCATTACGCAACTTCAATGCACCATCTTCGGTCGCGCGGGCAGCCGTGCTTTATGTATTCCGCACCCTGATACGCGAGTCCATACCGCTGAATGCTGGCTGCCTCAAGCCACTGCGAATCATTCTGCCGGCAAACAGCCTCGTGGACCCGAGCTGGCCTGCAGCGGTTGTCGCCGGAAACGTCGAAACCTCACAGTGCATCACCGATGCGCTGCTGGCAGCCTTGTCGGCATGCGCTGCGTCGCAGGGCACGATGAACAACCTGACATTCGGCAACGCCGAACATCAGTACTACGAAACCCTGTGCGGGGGTGCTGGCGCCGGTCCGGACTTCGACGGTGCCAGTGCCGTACACACACACATGACGAACTCGCGACTGACCGATCCGGAAGTGCTGGAATGGCGATATCCGGTCCGACTCCTGCGCTTCGGGATTCGGCATGGCTCCGGTGGCGCAGGCCGGCATCATGGCGGCAACGGAGTGATCCGCGAGATCGAGTTCCTGGAAGCCATGCATGCAGCCATCCTGTCTAACCGGCGCACAACGGCACCGTTCGGGCTGGCCGGCGGTGCTTCCGGACTGCCCGGCAGCAATCAACTGCTGCGCAACAATGGCGAGGCAATAGAACTCGGAGCAACGGCAGAGCTGGAACTGCGGCCAGGAGACAGATTACGGATCAGCACGCCGGGTGGCGGCGGATATGGTCAGGTTGCCGACAGATCGGGAGGAACCGGATAGCGGGGCAGACGGCGTTACCCGACCAGTTCGCGCATCTCAAGACCCGCCAGCGAACGTATCGTGCTGCTGCGCGGACCATGCACGATTTCGTAAACCATGAATTCGCCGGGTCGCTCGAGTGCGAAACCCAGCTGAAGAACTGCAGCGCCATCACCCGCCGATGCAGTGACAGCCCGCACCGAAAAAGCCTGATCCGGCCGCGAGCCGGCCAGGGCACCCTGTTCAAGCAAAGCGCTGAGCAGCGTCGTCACCTGACGCTCCAGCTTCGGACCAAGATCCCGATCGCGTTCCGCATTGGCCGCCCAGCGCGTACTGCGCTCCACCGTACTGAGAATGAACAGCGCTACGCGCCGTCGATCCAGACGCTGCCACAGCCGACCGATGAGATTGGGGCCCGCCAGCGTGACGTTGCCGGCGAATGCGCAGGCGCCACCGTCGACCGCGCGCAGCGCATTGATACCGAATCGTCGCAGCAAGCCGGCTTCGCGATCGGTCAACGCCTGCGCCGGAACAAGCCCGGAAACCAGTCGCGTGCACTGCTCCACGGGTCCCCACCAGCCACGTCTTGCCGCGTTGGCCAGCATGCCCGCCATCGCACCACCGGCAGGAATACCAGCGCCCGATCCCTGCCATCGATCCCGCCGCTGCACACGCGGGAAATATGTCACCGCATTGTGGCTGCTGAGCGCGCCGTTCCGCACAGCTTCAAGTGCGGCGGCCGGTGTTGCCCAGCTGGCCGGCGGATCCCAGATCAGCAGCGCCTTGCGGCGCTCGCAATAACGCTCCGCGGCCATGAAGGTCGTGCTGCCGACATCTCGTCCCGGCAGCGCAGGCACATGCAGGAAATCCACCTGCTCGACGCGATCCAGCGCAAACAGGCCGGTGCCGGCGGCATTTGAACCAATGATGTCGTAGTCGGTGACGGCATCACCATCGGTCCCGAACTCGGAAGAGGTCAGGTAGGGAATCGGCAAACCGGGATGTCTGGGCCTCGTTGCATCGGGCCGTTCTGCAGGCAGCGGTCCGCCCAGTTGTACCAGCTCCGAATCCTGCAGTGCGTCGCCGATGTAACGTGCATCGTGCGGGTCCAGCGACACCGCGGAGTACAGCTCCTGATCTTCTACGAGTTCCGATCCGGCTTCGGCAACCCGCTGCACGACGAGGTTGAATCTGAGCGGATCGGACTCCACGCGATCATAGTCAATGGAAACGCGAATGAACTCCATACTGCCGGGCCTGCGTGCCTGCAACTGCAGAAACTGCGAGCCGGCCGGCACCTCCAGGCGCGCCTTGCGGGCCCGATTTGCTACACGCACCACAAGTGCGGCATGGCCGCCATGCGCGAAATACTGCTCCACGGCATGCGACACGAAGCTGAAGTCGCAGTGATCACCGAACTGGCGTCGGAATTGGTCGAAACTGCTGACAGCGACAGGCTCGTTGACAGGCCCGCGACGTGTGGGACCTACAAAAGCGGTGACGGTCGGCGCCAGCAATGGAAGCGGACCATCGCCCGTGAAGCGCCTGGCAGTCCCCACCAACGGGTAGTCAGATGGTTTGACCGACATAATTCGGATGTCGCGGAAAAACGCATGATAGCGATCTGCGAGGTTGCTTGCACGCCGTTGATACGGGCAGGCAAGCCGAGAACGGACTTACCTGCGCCTGGATGATTTACTTCGGGCTGCGACAGGCTTCTTCGGATCGCCTGCACGGCGCAGTCTGTCTTCCGTCAGCGCTTCATCATGCTCGTCGCGCTTGCGTTCCAGCTCCTCCAGCATGACTTTCATCCACTCACCCATCAGGCGGTTCTCGTCATCCCTGTTGCTATCGCCGGCAGTCATCTGTAAGGCATCCCGATTGAAGTCCTGTCGCGGGGCGGCAGTATACCGCCTTGAGCCAGCCTCCTGCGCCATCGCTCAGCGCGACAGCATGCCCTCCACGCCGCTGAAAAACTTTTCCGTCCAGTTGCGGTGACGGTGCCAGCGCACGAGAAATACGTCATGCTGATCCACGGCCTCAAGCAGATAGTCGTCGCTGGTGCGGATCTCATCAATCAGATTCATTTCCAGCGCACGCAGGCCGTACCAGTGTTCGCCGGTGGACACGCGGTCCACATCCACCTTCGGCCTGTGTTCCGCCACCTGCTGCTTGAACAGTACATGCACATCTTCCAGCTCTTCGCGAAGCTTGCGGCGTGCGTCTTCGGTGTTTTTTCCGAACACCGTCAGGGTGCGCTTGTGCTGCCCAGCGGTCACCTGCTCGAAATCTATGCCCTTCTCTTCCAGCCACCGGTGGAAGTTGGGAAGCTGGGCCAATACGCCGATCGAGCCGACGATCGCAAATGGAGCAGCGATCAGGTGATTGGCCACGCAGGCCATCAGGTAGCCGCCGCTGGCCGCAATCTTGTCTACCGCCACGATCAGGTTCAGCCCGCGCTGCCTGATGCGAAGCAGCTGAGAAGCCGCAAATCCATGCTCGTGCACGGCCCCGCCGGCATTCTCAAGCCGGACGAGCACCTGATCGCCATCCTCGGCAACGGAGAGTACGGCCGAGATTTCCTGACGCAGGGAAGCGGTAGCCGTTGCACGCAGGTCTCCCCTGAAGTCGAGCACGAAGATGCGCGCCCTGGCGCCGCCGTCCCGTGCCGCACGCTGTTTGCGCCGCCAGGCTCTGCGATCCCTGCGCCAGGCCGATCTGCCAGCCATCGTGCGCCGTATCTGCTGGCGGGTCTCCTCCAGGCTTCGGTTCAGATGCCGCACAGTCAGACCTTCCACCCGTACGCCGCGGCGCGCAACAGAGGCCAGCACGCCGAACAGCACGACGACGACGACAGCGACGGTAAGAACCTGGACCAGGAACAGTCCGTAATCGGCCAGAAACTCAGCCACGGCAGATCACAGTCCGACGTTGTTCTGCTCGAACACACGCTCGGCGCGATAACTGGAACGCACCAGGGGACCGGACACGACTTCCATGAATCCGCGTTGCAGGCCCCACTGGCGATAGCGCTCGAACTCCTCCGGCGACACATAGCGTTCCACCGGCAGATGATTCACGGTGGGCCGCAGATACTGTCCGAAAGTAACGATGTCTACATTCACCGCGCGCAGGTCGTCGAGCGTGCGGAGGATCTCGTCATCGGTCTCGCCGAGTCCGACCATCAGGCTGGTCTTGGTCAGCACCGAAGGACGATAACGCTTCGCATGGGCGAGCACGTCAAGTGTCTGCCGGTAGCCGGCACGCGCATCACGAACCACATGGGTGAGTCGTTCGACGGTTTCCACGTTCTGCGCGAACACCTCCAGGCCGGAATCCACGACTGTTTCTATATCGGCCTGTCGGCCGCGGAAATCCGGCGTCAGCGCCTCGACCACCGTTTCCGGGCAGCGTTGTTTAATCGCACGCACGCAGGCGGCATAGTGCGCAGCGCCGCCATCAGGGAGATCGTCACGATCCACCGATGTCAGCACGATGTACTTCAGCCCCATCAGCTCGACGGAGCTCGCCGCATTTTCAGGCTCCTGTGCATCCAGCCATCCGCCGGGATTGCCGGTATCGACCGCACAGAACTGGCAGGCCCTGGTGCAGACCGACCCCATGACCATGATGGTCGCGGTGCCATTACTCCAGCATTCACCGATGTTCGGGCACATGGACTCTTCGCACACGGTGGCCAGTCGGTGCGTACGCACCGTTTCCCTGACCGACTCGTACTTCGCCCCGGACGGCAGGCGGGCGCGCAGCCACCCGGGCTTGCCTGCCGCAGGCGTCGCGGCACGGTCTTCACGCTGCTTCACGCCATTCCTGATCGCGGTAAAGCCCTGCGCGGTGCGATACTTCGCACCCGTCGCGGTGACTACCGGAATGCCTCGAAACTCGCTCACTGCGATGGCCCAACTATCTCGGAGTGTGACTGATTATTATCTCATGTATTCACAATGCCCGGCCATGTATCGCCGGCGCCCGCGGCGACTGGCAAGGTCAGGGCACATGAGCCGCTACCGCCCGCCACAACCGGCCGCATCCCGCTATATCACGCCCGAGGGCGCTGCGGCCCTGCGTGCGGAACTCGATCAGCTCTGGCGCGTGCGCCGCCCCGAGGTGACGGCGGCGCTGGCGGCGGCGGCGGCCGAAGGCGACCGGTCGGAGAACGCCGAGTACATTTATCGCAAGAAGGAACTGCGCGAGATCGACCGCCGCATACGTCACCTGACGAAGCGGCTGGACGGCATCACGGTCGTGGACCGGCTGCCGGACGACACCGCGCAGGTCCGTTTCGGCGCATGGTTCGATATCGTCGATGACGATGACAGGCGCCTGACCCTGCGTCTGGTGGGCCCAGACGAAACCGGGATGGGACAGGGGTACATCAGTGTGGATTCGCCGCTGGGAAGAGCCATCAGAGGCCGAACGGCAGGCGATACGGTGAATGTCACCACACCCGCAGGCGAGAAAAGCTACCGCCTCACCGCAGTGCGCTATGCGCCGGCAGACTGAGCGAAGACCGCTATTGCAGACGCGACCAGTCGATCAGGCGCACCTGCCCGCCCTCGGTCTCGAGATTACGGGCCAGCAGGGCCTCGATTTCGTCCGGGTCATAGTGTTGCGCAGTCGGCTGGTTGATCTCGACCACGCCACTGAACTCTTCCGCCGAACTGCGGCCGCTCGCGCCGGTCAGAACAAAATGCGTGTAATACTTCACGCCCATGCATGCGAAGGTAGCGCTCGCGGCACGGCGCGTGCTGTGACCGACACCACAATTCCGCACGCAGTGTCGTGAACTTCGCCCGTGAGTGGCGGTACAGTGGACGCGGCTTGACATGCGTCCCCGGAACTTCAACAGAGGGACTATCAGTTCGATGATGGACCGTTTCATGCGATTAATTCTGGCCGCGACCGCAGCGGCGTTCATGCTTAACGGGGCCCTTGCCCAGGATCTGCGCAGCAACCTGTTTGCAGACGCTGACAGGGCGCGCGAGGCAGCGCTTGCCGCAAACGCCGAACTCCTCGCTCCGCAGTCGTTCGCGCGCGGCCAGTCCGCCTACGACAGTGCCAGCAGCGATCTTGAGCGCGGACGGAACATGGACCGGATTCGCAGCCGACTGGAAGAAGCGGTGACCGCATTCACCGATGCGGCAGAGAACGCACGGCTCGCCGAAATCACTTTCGCCACACTACTGCAGACTCGCGAGGATGCGATGACATCCCGCGCCGCGACTTTCGCGTCGGATCTGTGGTCGCAGGCAGAAAATGAATTCAGTGCCGCCGCGCAGCGGCTGGATGCCGGCGACATCAGGGGCGCACAGCGGCGCGCCGAGAACGCTGAAGCGACCTACCGCGATGCCGAACTGGCCGCGATCAAGGCACAGCACCTCAGTCAGACGCGGGCACTGATCGCGCAGGCCAGGGATCAAAGAGTCCAGCGATTTGCGCCACTGACCATGGAGCGCGCGCAGGCGTTGCTGGAACGCGCCGAACAGGAACTGGCGGAAAACCGCTACGACACCGACCTGCCCCGCAGCCTGGCTCAGGATGCATCGCGGGCGGCACGGCATGCCTTGTTTCTCTCCGACGAAGTGCAGCGGATTCGTGACCAGCGCCTGTCCACCGAGGAGATCATTCTCAGTTACGAAGATCCACTGGTTCGCATCGCCGCGGCAGCCGATCAGGTCGCGGCGCTGGATCAGGGCACAGGTCCGGTGGCCGACGATCTTGTCCGCTACATAGAAGATCTGCGCGACGCGCACCAGCAG
Source organism: Gammaproteobacteria bacterium (assembly GCA_050485685.1). GTDB lineage: Bacteria > Pseudomonadota > Gammaproteobacteria > Steroidobacterales > Rariloculaceae > JBJHBP01. Next base: position 10,891 of record JBJHBW010000024.1, on the reverse strand, counting down.
GCTGACAACGACCTGCAACATGCGCGTGCACGCGTCCGGGAACTGGAAGAGGAGATTCGTCGCCTCGATGAACGCCTGGGCGGCATGTCGCAGGAAAGGGCGACGCTGGTGCAGAGGATCGAAGCCGAGGAACGGGTGCGACAGCAGTTCGCGACCATAGAGGACATGTTTGATCGCGAAGAGGCACGGGTCTCACGGGAAGGCAACACCGTGGTACTGCGCATGGTCGGCCTGACGTTCGCGACAGCCAGCGCCGCCGTTGACGCTTCGCATCGACCGCTGCTGGAGAAAGTGCGGCGCGCCGCGGAAGTCTTCCCGCGCTCGCAGGTGGTCATAGAGGGACACACCGATTCGATGGGCAACGACCAGGCCAACATGGCCCTTTCACAGCGCCGTGCAGAAGCCGTCAGCGCCTACCTGTCCGAACAGCTGGGCCTGCCCGCAATCAGGATTCTCGCCATCGGTTACGGAGAAACGCGTCCTATCGCGAGCAACGAAACGCCGCAGGGCCGAGAACGCAACCGCCGCATCGATGTGCGCATAGAGCCACAGCTGGACTGATCACCGCGACACGACCGCTTTCAGTCTGTCGACTCCTGCTCTCCCGCCTGCTGCTGCAGCCAGCCGGCGATGCAGCGCGCCACGGTGCGGTTGGCCAGGTAACCGTATGCCTCGTGCACATTGAGTCCGACCTCACCGCGGAAATGGTTGTACAGACCATCATGGTCGTGCAGCCACTGCAACAGCTCCAGTGTCAGCATCTCCCCGAAATAGGGTTTCAGGCGCGGGTGCAGCGCTGTCAGATCACCCCTCGCGGAAAAGTTTTCCCAGCGCACGATGTTGTGCGGATATCGCCCGCTGCCGTTATAGCGGGCTCCGTGCAGTCGGCGAAGTACGAAGCGTGTAGCCAGAGGGCTGCCCATGGTCAGGAACATGTCTATACGCAGCTGTTTCGCTTCACGCTTGTGAGTCAGCTCCCAGAGGGTGTCATAGGCAATGACTGAGCCCAGACTGTGCCCGATAAGCAGCACGGTCTCGCCGTCATGCGAGGCCTTGATCAGGACCTCGGCCAGCGATGACCGGATGTCGGATGCTATGCCCTCATGGTCGTGCAGGTAACGTCGCGCTTCGCTCATGGTCAGGCGCAGTTCCGGGCGCGCTATCCAGCGTCCCAGCCACGGCAGTCGGTCGCCGAGCACATGCCACCAGCGATCCACGCGACGTGCCAGCGCATCGATTTCGCGGATGTCTTCAGACGATGGATCGGGGCAGCGCATCACGTGATCTATGCCTTCGGCATCGAGATTGATGTCCCGGTGCCGACCGTAGAAGCGGTAGGTCCAGGGCACCAGCGTCAGCCAGTCCTCATGAGTTGCCAGCAGTTGCGCCGCGCCCGGATCCTCCCACTTCAATGCCGACAGCAATACACGCTGCACCGCGTCGCGATGCTGCTCCGGTGGGGGCTTGGGCTTGAGCCCCGGCACAAAAATGATGCGTGGCCTCGTCATAAGGATTCGTCTGGACGCTGATATGCAGGCGGGTATATTTTCCGGGACGACGGCAAGGATTGACACAGGAGAACGGACATTGCGTTATCTGCATACCATGGTTCGCGTCAGCGATCTGGATGAGTCGCTGGATTTTTACTGCAACAAGCTGGGCCTTAAGGAACTGAGACGCAAGGACAGCGAGAACGGCCGCTTCACGCTGGTGTTTCTGGCGGCTCCAGGACAGGAAGACTGTGCGCTGGAACTGACTTACAACTGGGATCCGGAGGATTACGACGGCGGTCGCAACTTCGGGCACATTGCCTATGAGGTGGATGACATCTATGCCACCTGTCGCCATCTGATGGACAAGGGTGTGACCATCAACCGGCCGCCGCGCGACGGGCGCATGGCTTTCGTTCGTTCACCGGACCGCATCTCCATCGAGCTTCTGCAGAAGGGCGACGCATTGCCGTCGGCAGAACCCTGGCAGTCCATGCCCAATACCGGGACGTGGTGACCGTCAGCCGGCGTCAGGACATGATATTCCGATAGGCGGCGCGGAATTTTCCGGTCTGCACATCGCTGTCGTTGGCGTTCTTGTACACAACGCGATTGCGGCCACTCTGCTTGGCTTCGTAAAGCGCTTCGTCGGCGGTCTGTATGGCGCCGGTCAGGCTTCGCCCCTGAACCGGCTGCGCATGCGCGACACCGACGCTCACGGTCACGCAGTTGCCTATGCCGGACCCCTCATGCGGGATTGCCAGATCGGCGATGTCTAGGCGTATGCGCTCCGGCAGCGTGCGTGCGTAGTCGCGCGGAGGCCCATACAGCACCAGCACGAACTCCTCCCCGCCATAGCGGGCGGCGAAGTCGAACGGTCGCTTGGCGGCACGTGCGATCGTGCGGGCCACGATCTTCAGGCAGTCGTCCCCGGCCTGGTGCCCATACAGATCGTTGTATACCTTGAAGTAGTCGATATCGATGAAAATGATCTCGATGGTCGCATCTTCACGCCGGGCCTGACGCCAGATCCGGGTCATCAGATCATCGAAGATACGCCGGTTGTAGAGGCTGGTCAGCCCGTCCCTCTCGGCCAGCTCGTTCAGGAAACGCGCCTCGACAAACTTCCTGCGCAGCAGCCGTTCGAAGCTGAACGTGGAGTAGCCTGCCACCAGCGCCGTAATCGCCAGCATCGCAGTACTGTACATCAGCACATGCGCGCCAAGGCCGGTGCGGAACCCCATCGCAAAAAACAGCGTGACCAGGAGTGCGGACACCAGCAGTGCCGTCTGGAAAAGCAGCCCGAGAAACAGGCACGCGTAGAGCACGACGAGCATGGGCGCCATCAGCATGTATGAATCGCCGCCTGATACCGCAATCTGACTCATCGTGATGACAATGGCACCAACGGCCAGAGTGCCGAGCGCGGTGACCGTTGCATAGTACCGTCTGGTTGCGGACAGGTAGGCCGCAAACACGCCGAGCGCCAGCATAGGCGTGAGAAATCCCACGCGCAGCAACCCCACGCGGGAATCGGTCGCAAACGGGCCGGTCAACTGATCTGCGGCACTGACCAGCAGCACTGCCGCCAGAGCGGCAATCAGCGAGAAGCGGGCGCGCGGCAGGTTCTGTTCCTCATAGAACTCGCGAAACTCGCGTTCCAGCTCCTGCCCGAAGCGCGTCCTGGCGCCGCCATCCTTCAACGCATCGGAATACGGGTGCCCGGATGAGGGTCTGTCTGATGACGACAGTCTTGCGAGTAATTTCATCTGCCCGGGAGGCCCGCCTGTGATCAGAGAATCATGACCGGTAAAGGCGAGAAAATCCCCGAACCCGGTCACAAAGTTTCGCCCGTGCAAACGCGCCCGCCCCTGCAAACGTCACGCAGTTCACTCGGCCGCCCATGCAGCCAGCCATGACGACATCGAACCGGCAGATATCGACCCGGCAGATATCGATGACATGCCGCGATCAGCGATAAAGTGGCTGCAGCGGGTCGGACCGATGGCTGCTGGCACCGTGTGCGAGCGAATCCAGGCTCTCAAGCGCCCGCTGCAGGCGCTCCCCACGCCATGGATTGCGGCCGGGACCATAGCGGTTTGCCTGAAGCTCCATGATCGCCTCGGCAGACTTTTCCGGCACACGCGCCGCCAGTTCATCCAGCGTTCCAGGAACAGGCGGGCGGAAATGCAGCTTTGCGAACTGAAGCAGCAGCTGCCGCGCTGTCGCGCCGTCATCGGCCGCACATGCGGCTCTGAGCTGACGCAACAGGCGCCGCTTCGCAAAGCGCTTCGGCAGCGGGACAGACATCAACAGGCCAGGGACGCGATGTCGCAGCAGGATGCCGAGCGTCACCAGCCATGCTGCCAGTAAGGCACCACTGACCCATAACCACGGAGACGATCCACCGCCGGTCGTCGCCATTGGCTCGCCAGAAACGGCGTCGCTGTCCGCCGGTTCCGGATCCGATGCCGGCAGCACGTTCAGGTCGCGCGCAGGCAGGCGCGCAACTTCCCATCGGTGCAGATTCGTATTCCACCAGGGCAGCTCCACGGCCGGCAGCTGCACAGCACCTTCGCCCTGTGCGAGCACGGCGAACGGCTGCTCCCGGCTCGCGCGCAGCCCGGACTCGGTGTAGCGACGATTCAGTTCGACCTGCCCGGCAAAATGCCGGACACCATTGACCGGCGCCAGCGACAGCGCCGGCAGCTGCGTTTCATCGAGTCCATCCGCCTCAATCACGATGCTGCGAGTGCGCGGCGTGCCGGCAACGAGATCGCGGCGGTCATCCGACCACCTCTCCGTAAGCGTGAGACTGGAAGCCGGCAGCCAGGTGGCGCCCGGCCACTCCGGCGGCGGCGGCACCGGATTGCGCACCTGAAGTTCCACGGGGCGCGAGCGCACGCGTTGAACCCTGGACGCACCGCGACTCGGCATGATCGTCGCCTCGAACGTCACCGGCGCGACAGTCACCGTGCCGGGCGCCTGCGGAAATATCACGTAGCGCCGCTCACGCACGCGAAACCGCCTGCCTTCCAGCACCGTCTCATACTCGCGGTCTTCGGTGATGCGCTCGATGATCGCATCGCCCTCGACGATCTCCGGTACCGTCAATGTAGCCCGGCTGGTGTGATCGGCCGCATACAGGCGCAGCGTATACGTCACCTGCGCCTGCACATAAGGCGTTTCCGGTTCGACCTCGATCTCGACAAACACATCGCCCTGGGCCGCGGAATCCGGCGCCGGCATCACCGTCAGATCCAGCGGCGCGGTGTAGACACCCGACACATTCAGGGGCGGCAACGTGACGCCGCCGGCGCGTAGCGGCATCATCGTGAACGACCATTCAGTCAGGCGTGTTGTCCTGCCGGCAACGATTCGCACGCTGGTACTGCTCGCGCGCTGCAGGATTTCGAAGTCTGTCAGCAGCGGCTGCAGGTCGGGTTCCTCACGCACCGTGCCTTCGGCGCGCACGGTCAGAACGAACGACTCGTTCTCTCGCACCATCGTTCTGTCCACAGCCGCATGTACCTGCGTCGGCTGCGCGTATGCAGCGGCGAAGGGACCGGCGCCCATCACCAGCAGCACCAGTCCTGCAAGCACCCACCTCACCATGGCGCACTCTCGTGTTCGGGAAGAATGGGATTGCCATCCTGGTCTGTCCGCATGCGCCGGTACTGCAGCTCGAACTTGCGTCTGAGCAACCCGCCCGGATCCTGCGTTACCCGCCTCAGCCACTGCTCGGCGGCCTGTTCGGAAGCCCATTCGTCGATATCTTCAAGGGCGGCCAGCGCTGTGGTATCCGGCGAACCATTGTCTTCGATACCGGCCAGCTCCGCTTCGGCCGGTTCCTGGCTCATGTCGCCAGGCTCCGGCACCGCGTCATCGCCAGCCGCACCGGCGTCCGCCGTCGCGGGTTCGTCATCAGGTACGCCATCATCGTGACCTGCAGCGCCCGCAGCCGCTTCGCGCCGATCACCGTCACCATCCTGCCCATCCTGTTGCTGCTCTGAATCGCCGCTGTCGCCATCGCCAGGTTGCGGCTCCGTCCCCTGATCGCCGGCATCGGCCATTTCGGGGTTGTCCTCCAGCAGCTGCACGAGCAAGTCGCGGTTGTACAGCGCATCCTGGTGTTCCGGATCCAGCTCCAGTGCGCGATCGTAAGCCGCGATCGCCTCCAGAATCCGGCCGCTCCGTGCCAGCGCGGTGCCGCGATTGTAATGTCCGAGCACGCTGTCCAGGGCCTGCAGTTCTTCAGCACTCGCCGCGAAATCACCGGCGCGGTAGAGCGCAACGCCGCGCCACAGCGGATCATCCGCTACAGCCGCGGCACGCTCGGCTTCGCCGGCTTCAAGTGCGGCAGCTGCGCGCTGGTCGGAACGCTGCCACAGCGAGGACCATTCAAAAGCATGCGCACGGGGCATCGGCAGCAGCAGCACCACCAGCCAGACTGCGATCCAGCCGCGACGGAACGCGAGGGCCATCAGTGGCAGCAGCAGCACGGCCAGCAGCGCGCCACGATCCAGCCACACTTCCGCGACCATCTGACGGTCCGGCTCTTCCTCGATAACGACACCGCCACCGCCGGCCGGACGCAGCACCGCATCCAGATCGCGACCATCGGCGCTCAGCATCGCAAAACGTCCCCCGCCCGCATCGGCGAGCGCGCGCAGCGCCGGGGCGTTCAGCCGGGGCATTGCCATCGAACCGCGATGATCTGTCAGGAATCCGCCACCGGGAAGATCGATCGGTGCGCCCTGCGAGGTACCCACAGCCAGAACGCTGACCCGGAAGCCCTCGCGGCGCAGCTCCGCGGCCTTATACATTCCGTCGGCACCCGGTTCGCTGTCAGTGATCAGCAGAATGTCCCCTTCAGCAAGACCCGCCTGCCTGAGCAGATCTGCGGCCTTGACGAGACCGGAAGCCAGGACGCTGCCCTGCGTAGGCATCAGGTCTGTCGCCAGCACGTGTGTCATCGCCGTGATCGTGCGCGTGTCTGTGGTCAGCGGCGTCACCGTATAGGCATGCGTGGAGAACACGACCAGCGCGGTCTGTCCCCCCTCGCGTCGTTCCAGCAGTTCCAGCAGCTTCAGTTTCGCCCGCTCAAGTCGCGTAGGCTCCACATCGGACGCATCCATGCTGCGCGACATATCGAGCGCGACGACCAGTGCATCGTCACTGCGAAACGCTGGCACCTGCACACGCTCCCACGCAGGGCCGGCCAGTGCCACTACGGCCAGCACCATTGCAGCGACAGCAGCTGCGAACTGCCAGCGCCGGTCACGCAGCACGGCCGGCATCGCAAGCACGTGCGGCTGCAGCGCCGGTTCGACGATCTGCTGCCATGCGCCGCTGCCGCCGCCACGACGCAGCCAGAACCAGAGCAGCGCAACACCTGCCGGCAGCGCCAGCAGCCACCATGGACGCAGCAGCACCAGGTCAGCCACGTGCCACCTCACGCCCGGAACGAAAATCCGGCAGATACGCCGCGAGCAGGCTCCATGCCATCCACGCCACCGTCAGCAGCCAGGCCATCCCCAGCGGCCAGTAGAAAAGTTCGGTGATAGGCCTGAATCCGCTTTCCTCCGACACGGCAGGCTCGAGGCGATCGAGTTCCTGATAGATGGCTTCGAACTCCGCTGTGCTGCGTGCGCGGAAATATTCACCGCCGGTGATCTCGGCAATCGCCGTCAGCGACTCCTCGTCCAGGTCCGTGGACGGCCTCACTTCACGCGTGCCGAACAGCGTGCGTATCGTCACCGTATCGGCGCCTATGCCGATCGGATAGATGATCATCGAGCGTTGCGCAGCGATCTGCGCCGCACGCAGGGGATCCATGACACCAGCGGTGTTGGCGCCATCGGTCAGCAGGATCAGTACGCGCCGGCCTTCCTCCACCCCGGCATCCTCCAGCGTACGTATCGCAAGTCCGATCGCATCGCCGATTGCAGTCTGTCGACCGGGCAGTCCGATCACGGCCTCGTCAAGCAGGGTCCTGACGGTCGCGCGGTCAAAGGTCAACGGCGTCTGCAGGTAGGCCTCGCGACCGAACAGAATCAGCCCCAGACGGTCACCCGCGCGGCGGTCTATGAACTCCGTTGCCAGCGCCTTGATCGCAGTCAGCCTGTCTACCCACTCACCGTTGAGCTGGAAGTCGCGCTCTTCCATGCTGCCGGACAGATCAACCGCGAGCAGCAGATCCCTGCCCGTGACCTCGACGATGACCGGTTCACCCAGCCACTGTGGCCGCGCGGCCGAGGTCAGTACCAGCAGCCACAGCAATGACAACAAAGCCAGCCGCTGCCAATGGCCGGCAGTGGATGCACCACGCAGCACAAGCCCCTCGAATGCGGCAGCCGACGGCACCTTGAGCGCCGCGGACTGTTCCACCGGCTCCGGTGGCATCCAGCGCCGCACCAGCCACGGCAACGGCAGCGCAAGAAAGACCCACCACCATGCGAACGTGAACATCGTTCAGCGCTCCGGTCGACAGGATCGGACCCAGTCGACACCGAGCTGAACCAGTGCGCGTGCCTGCTCCGCATTTACACACCCGGGCGGCGCATACGGCGCCGACACCAGCGCATTGCCTCCGGCGGTTGCGAACCGCGGCCTGTCGCTGCGGGCATCGAGATATTCCAGCCAGCGATTCCCGGTGAGACCGGCCACGGCAGCCGGGTCGGCACTGATCGTCATCGCATACCGGCGCAGCACGGTTGAAACACGCTGCGCGCAGCTGACAGGCGATGCACCGGCATCGAGATCCCGCCGTATACGATCGAGCTCCCCGAGCACGGCGGCCTGATAACGTCGACGATGGCGCAACACAAGCATTGAAATCAGAATGGCTGCGAGCACCGCGATCAGCAGCCACCAGCCGGGCGCTGGCGGCCACCAGGCCAGCGCGTCCGGCATGTGGATGTCCCTGAGCGGCAGTTCGCTGTAGTCCATGGTCCTGCGTCAGCGCCTCATGAATTGAGCGGCCAGTACCGAGGCCGGTGCATCCGTGGTTGCACACTCGATCAGATGCATGCCCGAAGGACGCACTGCCGCACGCAACCTTTCGCGGTGCGCCTCGGATCGCTGGCGGTATTGTTCGCGTGCCGCACGTGACGCCGTATCGATCGCCAGCGTGCGCGAGCCCTGCTGTATTCGATACCGGCCGGGCGGCGGAAGTTCGCCTTCCAGCGGGTCGTGTACATGCACCAGCACCAGATCGGCGTGACTGCGCAGCTGCCACAGCTGGCGCTCGGTATCGGCGCCCAGGCCCTGAAAGTCACTGAGCAGGAACACCAGGCTGCCCGGCCTGACCACACGCATCAGCCGGTCAAGCGACTGGCTGGCGGAACTCGTCGTCGCCGCGTCGGCGGTCTCGTCGTCGTGGAATACAGGATCGGCCGCAGCGCTGAGCAATGCGAGCGCCGCACGACGCCCCAGACGCGGGCGCAGTTCACGGTGCCGATCTCCGCTGAACACCAGCCCTCCGAGTCGATCACCGTTCGCAACCGCAGCCCACGCAATGATGGCTGCGGTCTCGGCGGCGATCACGGACTTGTACGCGCCGCGGGTAGCGAAATGCATGGACCGACCAAGATCCAGCCAGATCAGCACTGGTCGATTGCGCTCATCGCGGTAGACCTTGGTATGCGGCTTGCCGGTACGTGCCGTCACGCGCCAGTCGAACGTGCGCAGGTCATCGCCGGCCTGGTACGGACGCGACTCGTCATACTCAACGCCGCGTCCCTTGAACGTGGACAGGTGCCCGCCTGCACTGTGTATTCGCACGCGCGAGCCAGGCAGTTTCAGCGCCTCCCCCACCGGCCGCAGCGCGATCAGATCGGCGAGTTCCACACTGACCGGCGACCGGCGCGATCGGGCCGCGGCGACGGCCATCAGGGCACCCCTATCCTTTCCAGCAGCTTGTCCACGACGGCGTCCGTGGTCATGCCGCCGGCCTCGGCTTCGAAGCTCAGCAGCAGGCGGTGCCGGAGCACGTCATGCGCCACACGCTGGATGTCATCCGGTGTCACGAAATCCCGTCCCGCCAGCCAGGCCAACGCGCGCGCAGCCCGGTCCAGCGCGATGGTTGCGCGCGGGCTTGCGCCATACTGCAGCAGGCCCGCCAGGTCATCGCCATAACGCTCCGGTGCGCGTGTCGCGAGCACGATCTGCACCAGGTATTCCTCCAGCGGTTCAGCCAGATGCTGATCCAGCACCTCCAGGCGCGCATCCATGACCTCGTGCTGAGACACGACGCGCCCGGGCCGAAACAGCGCCTCGTCGGCTTCCGTACGCCGCTGCTCGGCACGACTGAGCGCGAGAATCGCGTGCTCGCCGGCCGCATCCGGGTAATCGACCAGCACATGCAGCATGAAGCGATCGAGCTGCGCTTCCGGCAACGGATAGGTGCCTTCCTGCTCGATGGGATTCTGCGTGGCCATGACCATGAACATCGCCGGCAGTGGATAGGTCACCGAGCCCACCGTGATCTGGCGTTCGCCCATGGCCTCCAGCAGCGCCGACTGCACCTTGGCCGGCGCACGGTTCACCTCATCGGCCAGCACGAGATTGTGAAACAGCGGCCCCTGGCGGAATACGAACGAACCATCCTGCGGGCGATAGATCTCGGTGCCGGTCAGGTCCGCGGGCAGGAGATCGGGCGTGAACTGCAGGCGATGAAAGTCGCCCTCCACGCTGTAACTCAGGACCTTGATGGCGCGGGTCTTTGCGAGGCCCGGCGCACCTTCGACCAGCAGATGCCCGTCGCAGAGCAAAGCGATCAGCATGCGGTTCAGCAGGCGCTCCTGGCCCACGACCAGCGCGGACAGGTGCGACTGGAGATCGAGAAACTTCTGCTGCAACGACGACATGGGTCAACCCCGGACAAAAGGAACGGCCGATTCTAGCCCATGCCCGCTCCGATCCGGGGCGCTGACTCAGCGGCCGCCGGCTCGCACACGCGCTGTCATGCCGCCGACTATGCCTACCGGCCCGCGAGGCAGGTAAAGCTGCATGGGCTGGCCGTTACGCAACACTTCCACGACCACGGTCTGTCCCGGCGTGCCCTGCAGGGTCGCATCGTTGAGATCGGTCATGTTGAAAACGCGCTGGCCGCCGTAGCTGATGATCTGATCACCCGGCTGCAGACCTGCGCTCTCGGCCGGGGAGCTCGCCAGCACGCGACCCACCCCTACACTGGTCGGCCGATTCAGCGCGCTGAGATAGCGTTCGTAATCGGCATCGCCAAGTTCGGCGCGCAGCACCGCATCGGTGTCGGGCAACTCGCCGGCGTCCAGCGCCCGCCCTGATCGCGCCGCCTCGTAACGCGCCGAAAGCTGCTCCATGCGCAGTTCTTCGGTACGCCGCTCAATCCATTCGGCCTGATCAGGCGAGAAGCCGGC
>JBJHBW010000023.1:5000-44250 GCA_050485685.1 Gammaproteobacteria bacterium | reverse complement strand
TCAAGGACGACGAGTACAAGGCGTTCTACCGGCACATTGCACATGACTTCAGCGAGCCACTTACCTGGAGCCACAATCGTGTCGAGGGTAAGCGCGAGTACACCAGCCTGCTGTACATACCGGGCACTGCACCGGTGGACCTGTGGAACCGCGAAGCGCCGCGGGGCATCAAGCTCTATGTTCAGAAGGTCTTCATCACCGATCACGCTACGAACTTCCTGCCGCTGTATCTGCGTTTCGTGCGTGGTGTGCTCGACAGCAGCGATCTGCCACTGAACGTCTCCCGGGAGATGCTGCAGCACAGTCCGGAGGTGGCAGCGATACGCTCGGCGCTGACGCGGCGAGTGCTGGACATGATGACGAAGCTGGCAGGCGAGCAGCCGGACAGTTACAGGACGCTTTGGCGCGAGTTCGGTTCCGTGCTCAAGGAGGGCCTTGCGGAAGATCCGGCCAACCGCGAAAAACTGGCGGATCTTCTGCGTTTCAGCAGCACACGTTCCGGGCCCGGGGACGCCGATCGTACGCTGGCGCAGTACGTGGATGACGCACCGGACCAGGACAGGATCTATTACCTGCTGGCCGATTCGCCGGGAGCTGCCAGATCCAGTCCCCATCTGGAGGCGTTTCGCGCACGCAACATCGAGGTACTGCTCCTCACGGATCGTCTGGATGAATGGGCGATGCAGTACCTGACCGAGTATCGCGGCAAGTCATTCCGCGACATTGCGCGTGGTGGACTTGAACTGCCCGGAAAGAAGTCGGAAGAATCGAATGACGAAAAGAGCAGGCAGGAAGCGAAGGACGAGAGCCGTCCGCTGCTGAAGAAGCTCAAGCAGGTTCTGCGCGAACGCGTCGGTGAGGTCCGCGCCAGTGACAGGCTGACGGAGTCCGCATCCTGTCTGGTTCTTGGAGAACAGGATCTCGGACATGGCATGCGCGAGCTGCTGAAAGCGGCCGGTCATGCTGCCCCGGACTCGGTCCCTGATCTCGAGATCAATCTGGATCACGATCTCATACGAAGGCTGGATCAGGAGAGCGATGAGCAGCGTTTCGGCGAGCTGGCTTTGCTATTGTATGAACAGGCTGTGCTGGCGGAAGGCCGTGCCCTTGATGATCCCGCTGCCTTCATCAGGCGCGTCAACCGCCTGCTGACGACGAATGCGGCATGAATGGCAGCGACGTCATGAGCTGCCGCTTTGATCACATGTGCATGACGGCGTTTCACCGCTCACAGGGAGACCAGCGATGTCGGAGAAAACCCCCCCCACCGACGAAGAGCTTCGGGCGCGTCTGACGCCCGAGCAGTATCGGGTCACCCGGCAGGCCGGCACCGAGCCTGCGTTCAGCGGCAGGTACAACGCGCACAAGGAGCCTGGCAGTTATGATTGCGTGTGTTGCGGTGCCCGGCTGTTCACTTCGCAGCAGAAGTACGATTCCGGTAGTGGCTGGCCCAGTTTCTGGTCGCCGGCGAGCGAGCAGGCTGTGTCTTCCCACCGTGATCTCAGCCATGGCATGGTCCGCGACGAGGTGAGGTGCGCACGATGCAGTGCCCACCTGGGGCACGTGTTTACTGACGGACCTGAGCCTACGGGTCTGCGATTCTGTATCAACTCCGCGGCACTCGATTTTTCCCCGGCGCAAGAAGCCGGGGATTGATGCCGCGTACAGTTCACCAGGACACGGATTGTGCTCAAAGCGCTCAGGGAGCTGATTGAGAAAACGCTGGGTACCGATGGCGAGGCTGAACCCGAAGGCCGTCGCCACGGCGTGGATCTTGCGACTGCTGTGCTGCTTGTCGAGGTCGCCCGTGCCGATTACGAGGAAGATCTGACCTCAGACGCGACGGTTTTCGGTCTCGTCAAATCGCACTTTTCACTGAGTGACGAGGAGGCACGACTGCTGGTTCAGGAAGCGCGCACTGAAGCCGATCACGCCGCATCACTGCAATCGTTCACGCGACAGCTGCACGAGTGCCTGTCAGTTCAGGAGAAACACCGCATCGTTGAGATGCTTTGGGAAGTTGCGCTGGCCGACAGTGTGCTGGATAAACACGAAGACCATCTGATCCGCAAGGTGGCCGGTCTGCTCTATGTTTCACATGCCGACCTGATTCGCATCAGGAACAGCGTGACGGAACGCGGATCTCGCGCTAGCTCCCGTAAAACTGCTTCATGAAGCGGACCGAGAAGCGGCTGCTCTCGTTCATAGGCGTTGCGTCCACGGTGAAGATCAGCGTCTCGCCTGATGAAACCGGCACTTCACCTATGTAGTAGACCGCTTCCCCTTCGCTGATCTCGCGTAAGGTCAGGTTTCTGAACTGACCGGCAAGGTTGATTGCGGAAGCGGACACGCTGCCCGAGACCGGTGTTCCGGCGCCATTCGGCTCGTCGGGTTTGCGCAGGATGCTGACCGTCAGCAGGGCACGATTGGCACTGCGCACGATGCCATACTGACGAGCGACATCTGCGGTGAGCTGGTCGGTGGCCAGTGCATTGAAATGCAGAACGTACTCACCGAAGTCCTTGGAGCTTTCGGTAGACGGCAGAACGCCGGAAACGGCCTCACCTGCGCCGGTCGGTGCATCGCGGTCGCAGGCCGCGAGCATGACGAGCACAAAAAGCGAGAAAACTGATCTCAGCCTTGGGGCCATTCCTGTCGTCTCCTGTGTTCGCACACCCCCAACTTTATATCACAGGCAGGGGTGTGGCAGCGAATGGCGGTCGCGCCTCAGCGCAGCAGCGCCGGCAGCGGCATCGTAGACGCGACCATGATGGCCAGAGCCTGTATCAGGATGATGACGATCAGTGGTGACAGATCCAGTCCGCCCACCGGCGGGACCAGGCGTCGTACCCTGCCGAGCAGCGGCTCGTTGATATCGCGCAGAATGCCGACGACCGGACTGTAGGTCTGACCCAGCCACCCCAGGATCACGTAAACGATGATGCTGACCGTATAGAACCAGATCGTCAGGCTGATCAGGCGCAACACCACTGCCGCGGCGAACGTGTCCGGCGGGACCGCAAAGCCGGCGATGCGGAACAGCAGCCAGGTGGCCGCAGCCTGCAGTGCGATCATCACCACCAGCGTCGGTACATCGATGCCGCCGAATCCGGGAATCAGTCTTCGTGCCGGGATCACCAGCGGATTTGTGATGCGCAGAATGAATTCCGCCAGCGGGTTGTAGAAGTCGGCCCTGACCAATTGCAGGATGAACCGCAGCAGAAAAGTGAGCAGGTAGAGGTCGGTGAGCGTCTTGACCAGAAATATCAGCGCGTTCTGCATGGTGTGGTTGATGTCGAGACCCGTGAGCGCAGCAAAGATAGCATGACCGTCGCGGCTATGTGGACGTGTCCGCCATGGTCTGCTCAGCGTACGGATCACGCGGCCCGAACAGTGCGGATCCGATCCGTATGAATGTGGCGCCTTCCGCGATTGCCGTTTCGAAATCTCCGGACATCCCCATGGACAGCTCCGGCACCTTCAGACCGGACGCTTGCAGTGAATCCGCAAGCAGCCGCAGGCGCCGGAACACATCGGCGCTGGTGCTTTCATCGGCATCGGCAGGCGGCAGCGTCATCAGTCCGCACAACTTCAGTCGTGGCATGCCCGTGACTTCATGCGCGAGATCCGGCAGCTGATCGCCGGTCACTCCGGCCCGGCCCGCCTGTCCGGTCAGGTTCACCTGCAGGAATACGTTCAGGGGGGGAGCGAAGTGCGGTCGGTGATCGTTCAGGCGACGGGCAACGCGTGCCCTGTCCACCGTGTGTACCCAGGAGAAAAGCGCGGCGATCTGACGTGTCTTGTTTGCCTGTATGCGGCCTATGAAATGCCATTCGATCGGCAGTGCAGTCAGCTCGGCCATCTTGGATTCGGCTTCCTGCACATAGCTCTCACCGAAATGCCGCAGGCCCGCGCGCCACGCTGATTCGATCGCCTGTGCGGGCTGTTGTTTGCTGACAGCAACCAGTGTGATGCGGTCGATTGTGACGCTGTTCGCACTTCGGCCCGACGTCTGCAGAGCAGCAGCGGTGCGGCGCCGAATATCGGCGAGATGGTCCGTGATATCAGTCACGCTTTGCCTGTGAGCGCTCGCTATACTATCAGCGTCGTCCTGTCGAACTTGCCGTGGTTTGAAAATCTCTCAAGGACCGTTATGGCTGCTGTAGATATCGCGCAACTGCTCGCCTTTGCCGTGAAGAACAATGCATCGGATCTGCATCTGTCGGCAGGGGTTCCGCCGATGATTCGTGTCGACGGTGACGTCAAGCGCATCAACATGCCAGCACTGAAGCACAAGGAAGTGCACAGTATGGTATACGACATCATGAACGACAAACAGCGGAAGGATTTCGAGGAGTTCTTCGAAACCGACTTCTCGTTCGAAATTCCGAAGCTGGCACGATTCCGCGTTAACGCATTCAATCAGAATCGCGGTTGCGCCGCCGTGTTTCGAACCATTCCGTCCGAGATTCTGACGCTGGACGATCTCGGAGCGCCACGCATATTCAAGGACATCTCCATGCATCCGCGTGGACTCGTTCTCGTTACCGGCCCGACAGGTTCCGGTAAGTCGACCACGCTGGCAGCGATGGTGGACTACATCAATGACAACAAACCCGATCACATCATCACGATTGAAGACCCCATCGAGTTCGTGCACGAAAGCAAGCGTTGTCTGATCAATCAGCGCGAAGTGCATCGCGACACGCTGGGTTTCAGCGAGGCGCTGCGTTCGGCGCTGCGCGAAGACCCGGATGTGATACTGGTCGGTGAAATGCGCGATCTGGAGACGATCCGCCTTGCACTCACCGGCGCTGAGACCGGTCACCTTGTGTTCGGCACGCTGCATACCAGTTCGGCCGCCAAGACCATCGATCGTGTGGTCGACGTGTTTCCTGCCGCAGAGAAGGAAATGGTCCGCAGCATGCTGTCGGAGTCATTGCGCGCAGTGATCTCGCAGACGCTTCTGAAGAAGGTGGGCGGTGGTCGTGTTGCCGCTCACGAAATCATGATCGGCACACCTGCAATTCGTAACCTGATCCGCGAGGGCAAGATCGCCCAGATGTACTCGGCCATACAGACTGGTCAGGCGCAGGGCATGCAGACGCTGGACCAGAATCTGCAGGAGCTGATGATGAAAGGCCTGATCACCAAGGAGGAAGCTCGCTTCCGCGCGGCCAACAAGGACAACTTCTAGGTTCACCCGAAACAAGGAGCGCGTTGTCATGGAACGCGACCAGGCGGTACGCCTGATACAAAATCTGTTGCGCAAGATGGTCGAGCTGAACGGCTCCGACCTCTTCATCACATCTGAGTTTCCGCCGGCAATAAAGATCGACGGAACGATCAAGCCGTTTGCGGATCGGCCGCTGACATCGGCCCAGAGTTCCCTGATCGTGCGTTCCATCATGAACGACAAGCAGGCCAAGGAGTTCGATGCCACCAGGGAGTGCAATTTTGCGATCGCGCCGCAGGGCATAGGTCGATTCCGTGTCAGCGCTTTCGTTCAGCAGGGGCATGTGGGTGCCGTGCTGCGGCGTATCGTGACCGAGATCCCGACATTGGAAGAACTTGAACTGCCACAGCAGCTCAAGGATGTCGCCATGACCAAGCGCGGCCTGTGTCTGGTGGTGGGCGGAACCGGGTCGGGCAAGTCAACCACACTGGCCGCCATGATCGGCTATCGCAACGAAAACAGTCATGGTCATATCATCACGATCGAGGATCCCATCGAGTTCATGCATCCCCACAGGGGTTGCGTGGTCACGCATCGGGAGGTCGGGGTGGACACCGAGAGCTGGCACAACGCACTGAAGAACACCCTGCGGCAGGCGCCCGACGTGATCATGATCGGTGAGATCCGGGATCGCGAGACCATGGAGTACGGCATTCAGTTCGCGGAGACGGGACATCTCTGCGTCGCAACGCTGCACGCCAACAGCGCCAATCAGGCGCTGGACCGCATCATCAACTTCTTTCCGGAAGAACGTCGTCATCAGCTGTTGATGGATCTGTCGCTGAACATCACCGCGATGATCTCGCAGCGGCTGATTCCCCGCGAGAGCGGGGTCGGGCGGGTTGCCGCGATGGAAATCATGCTCGGCACGCCACTGGTTCGAGATCTGATCTTCCGCGGTGAGGTGTCGGCGATCAAGGAGGTGATGGCGAAGTCGACGCGGCTGGGTATGCAGACATTCGACCAGGCGCTGTTCGATCTGTATGAGAACGGCACGATCTCCTATGATGAAGCGCTGCGTAATGCCGATTCCCAGAACGAACTTCGGCTGCGCATCAAGCTGCAGAGTCAGCGTGAGAAGGACTCGGACAAGGAGCTCGCGCAGAGTCTTGCGCTTGCCAAGGAATACAAGGCGACGGAGATCTGACTTCCATTGCGTAACCGTGATGACAGCACGGCGTTCGTGAGGCACTGAGCGCGATCATGAACGTCAAGCCCCTGTTTCAGCTGATGGTGGACAAGAAGGCGTCAGACCTCTTCTTCACCACCTATGCGCCCATCATGATCAAGATCGACGGCAAGATCATGCCCGTCAATCAGGTCGAACTGACACCCAAGATGGTCAGGCAGGCGGCGCTGGAGCTGATGGATGAAGGCCAGCTCGAAGCCTTCACCCGCGATCTTGAGGTTGATTTTGCGGTATCCGAGCCCGGGCTCGGTCGCTTCCGGGTGAACGTTTTTCACCAGCGTGGCAATGTTGCCATGGTGCTGCGCTTCATCACCCCGGAGCTCCCGAATCTCGATGACCTCAGAATGCCGGAGAACCTCAAGGATCTGGTGATGCTGCGCCGCGGCCTGATCCTGATGGTCGGCGCCAGCGGCTCAGGCAAATCGACGACGCTGGCTGCGATGATCGATCATCGCAATCGCAATTCGGCCTCGCACATCGTCACGATAGAAGACCCGATCGAGTTTCTGCATCCGAACCGCAAGTCCATTGTCAATCAGCGGGAAGTGGGGCTGGATACGCACTCGTATGCGCGCGCCTTGCGCAGCGCCATGCGGGAAGCACCGGATGTGGTCCTGATCGGTGAGATCCGCGATCGCGAGAGCATGCAGGCAGGCATCGATCTTGCCGGTACCGGTCACCTGGCTATCGCGACCCTGCACGCGAACAATGCGCCGGAGACGCTGGACCGTATCGCCAACATGTATCCGAACGAGCAGCACAAGCAGATCATGATGGACCTGTCGCAGTATCTTCGCGCCATCATTTCGCAACGACTGGTGCGTACCAGGGAAGGCAAGCGTGTTGCGGCAGTGGAGCTGATGCTGAACACGCCCCATATCTCGGAGATGATTCTCAAGGGCGATATCTCTGCCGTGAAGGAAGCGTTCCTCGGCACCCAGGAGCCGGGCATGCAGAGCTTCGATGACGCCCTGTTCGAGCTTTACAAGGATGGCACCATCACAATGGAAGAGGCGTTGTCCAACGCCGATTCCCGCACCAATCTGGAAGCAAAGATCAACTTCGGCTAGCGGCGGCGTACGGATACACCTCGCGCGCGTCGAAAACCGGTCCGTCCACGCATACGCGCTTCATGGCCGGACCATCGGCCGTTTCCACGCGGATGGTGCAGCCGGCGCAGCCACCCACGCCGCAGGCCATGAATTCCTCCAGTGCCAGCGAACAGGGCAGGCCGTAGTGTCTGGCCAAGTCCGCGGTTGCCCTGAGCATGGGCTCCGGGCCGCACGCGGCAATCTGTACTTCATTCAGCGTTCGCGGCGCCAGAGTGTCCAGCCAGAGGCGTGCGAGGTCGGTGACATAGCCTCGCCAGGTGCCGGGCAATGCGGCGTTGCTCGCCAGTCGCGACGGGACGCCCCATGATTCCAGCAACGTCAGGCTTGCGGAAGCGCTGCCCGGCATGCCGAGCACGGCCAGCCCCGCATCCTGAAGCTCGAACGGGTAAGGCAGTTCCGAACCCATCAGTACCAGCGGGCTGAATATCGGATGCTCACGCAGGTGCTGGGCAAGAAAGATCATCGGAGGGATGCCCACGCCACCGCCTATCGCCAGCACCTTGGGCCGCGACGGGTCCGGTGCGAATCCGCGCCCGATCGGCGCCAGCATGCTGATGTACTCACCGGGCCTGCGCCTGGCCAGTTGCGCAAGACCGAGCCCGACAGGCTTGTACAGAAATTCCATCCAGCCTTCATCGCTGTCTACCTGCATGATGGACAGTGGCCGCCGCATCGGAATGGAAGGGTCGCAGGTCAGGTGAGCAAAAGTGCCTGGCAGCGCGCGCCCGGCCGCTTCGGGAGCGCTGACCCTGAGTATGTGCTGGTTGCCCGCGAAGCTGCGCTGGAAAATGATCTCGGCGTCTTCCAGACGAATCGTGCCTCGGTGAGGATGGGTAGTCATCGCGGCAGCTCACGGTGCCGTGACCGGCGAGTCCTGGTCATTGGCAGGCGTTCATCCATTGTTCGGCGATAAGGCAGGCCGCGAGGCGATCCACGCGTTCGCGTCCCATACGGCGTCGCAGGTATCCCGAGCGCCGTCCCTCGCGCAGTCCGGACTCGGCGGCACGGGACGTCAGGGATTCATCGACGCTCGCGACCGGCAGTTGGTACCGCTCGCCGAGCGCTGCAATGAACGCGCGCGCGCCGCGTGCAACCTGTGAATCAGCGTCGGCAGGCATGCCGACGACCAGGTGCGCCGGCCGCCACTCCTGGACCAGTTTGTCCACCGCTGCCCATGGAAACGTGCGACCGACGCTCAGCGTGGACAGCGGGTTGGCTGTGCGGGTGCGCAGGTTCGCGGTGGCGATACCGACCCGCCTGAGGCCGAAGTCGAAGGCCAGCAGCAGTCCGGAATCCTTATCGGGATCGCTCGTCGGCGCAGGACTTTCATGCAGGTTCAGGTGCATGTTCACGCGTGTCCCGCATAATTGCTCAACTGGCCGATCTCCACACCCAGCAGGCCGACACCGGCCGCCCAGCGCTGTTCGAAGGGTGTATCGAAGACGATCGCGGCATCGGCGGGCGCACACAGCCATGCGTTCGCAGCCAGTTCAGCCTCCAGCTGGCCAGGCGCCCAGCCGGCATAGCCCAGCGCGACGATCACCTGCTCGGGTCCGTTGCCGCCTGCGACCTCGGACAGGATGTCCTGTGACACGGTGACGCGTATGCCTGAGTCAGCCGTGATGGTCGATTCGTAGTCTCTGCCCTCGCGGTGCAGAACGAACCCGCGCTCGGGCTGTACCGGCCCGCCGGCGAGTACCGCGTGCCCGGCCAGGCGCTCGTTGCGAACCTCAAGGCCCAGTTGCTGCAGGACTTCGCCGAGCAGCATGTCGCCCGGACGATTGATGATGATGCCCAGCGCGCCTTCAGCGTCATGCTTGCACAGGTAGGTGACCGTCTGGTTGAAATTCGGATCACCCATCGCTGGCATTGCGATCAGGAAGTGGTCTTCCAGTGTCCGCATGGTCGTCGATCCGTCGTCTGGCGCCGGGAACGGCGCTGAGCGTTATCGTAGCCGCTTTTTGGATTCGATGCAGGGTGATGGAGAAGGCAGGTTTTTCAGCCGCCACGGCCGCCGAAGAAATCCCACTCATAGGCAAACCGCAGCACGTCGTACTGACTGCGGATATCGTCCGGGAACGCCTCGAACGGAGATGCCAGTCGCAGGATCTGCAGCGCTGCCTGGTCGAGCACGGAGTCACCGGACGATCGCCGCACGATGATTTCCTCCAGGCGTCCGTTGCTGTTGATGGCGACTTCCAGCAATGGCCGTCCCGTGCCTGCACGACCGCGCAGCTGATCGGGAAAGTTTGCGGTGCCGATGTTCTCGACACGGCGTCGCCAGCTTTCAAGGTAAGGTGCCAGCGCCGACTCGCGTGTGCTGGGCGTAACCAGAAGTTCGCGCTGGCTCGCATCGGGTACGCGCGCCATGAAGTCTGTTTCAGCGACCAGGGACAAAGGCGCCGTCTCGGCGAGCAGGGCCGCCGCCCGCATCGAGCGATCGGCCGAATCTTCAACAGCCTGCGGCTCGGCGGCGACACGACGGTCGGACGCCTCGCGGGTCATCAGCATTTCGGCTGACGGGGCGGGTGGTCGGGCTGTGGCGTCGAGCAGGTCCGGGGCACCGACTTCGCCGGATTGGCTGAGGTTGTGATCTGCGGTGGGCGCCGCGGCCGGCCTTTGTCCGTCTCCGGCCTCACCGCTGCCCTGATGGCTGCGGTTCGCGATCAGATCGGCATCGTCCGGCGCATCCCTGCGTTCGTGGCTGTCCAGCAGCAGCGTGACGTTCAGTGCCGGTATTGCGCCGGCGGATTCGAACGGCGACACGGTGAAGGTCACACCGAGTATCAGCACGCCATGCGCGAGCGCAGCGAGAAACAGCGTTGACCCGAATCGATCGGCCACCGAATTTCCGGGCTTGCGTGCGTTCAATGCACAGGTCTCCTGTCCGGTTCGAATGCTGTGTCGGTCTGCGCCGGCCTGCCGCCGGGCCGTTCCGGCAACAATGCCAGAACTCCATCGTCCATTGTGCCCTCTGCAATGGCTTGAGATTCGAGACGCAGGTCACGGGATGACGATCCGGTCATCCCTGTCGGCCCAGTCGTGCCGCGATCGTGTCCATCAGTCGACCCCCTACGTCAAGGCCGAACTCGCGGTCCAGCTCGCGGATGCCGGTGGGGCTGG
Organism: Gammaproteobacteria bacterium; assembly: GCA_050485685.1. Classification (GTDB taxonomy): domain Bacteria; phylum Pseudomonadota; class Gammaproteobacteria; order Steroidobacterales; family Rariloculaceae; genus JBJHBP01. Next base: position 33,590 of record JBJHBW010000023.1, on the reverse strand, counting down.
TCACGTTGATCTCGGTCAGGTAATCCCCGATCACGTCCAGTCCTGCGAACAGAATGCCTTTCTCGCGCAGCACCGGCCCGACCTGTGCGCACAGCCAGCGGTCACGTTCGGTCAGCGGTCGGCCCTCGCCTTTGGCGCCCATCACCAGATTGCCGCGGCTCTCGCCAGGCGCAGGAATGCGCGCCAGCGCATAGTCTTCAGGTTCGCCATCGACAAGCAGGATTCGTTTGTCGCCGTCGCTGATCTCGGGAATGAAGCGTTGCGCCATGATGAAACGCGAGCCGTAATCGGTCAGCGTTTCGACGATGACGTTGGTGTTGTGATCGCCACGGGTCACGATAAAAATGGACCGCCCGCCCATGCCGTCCAGCGGTTTGAGCACGAGCTTGTCGTGGTCTTCCAGAAACGCCTGTATCCGTTCCCGCGAGCGGGTGATCAGGGTGGGCGGCGTGCAGTGCGAGAACCACGCGGTGTAGGCCTTTTCGTTGATGTCCCTGAGGCTGGCGGGGCGGTTCACAACCAGCAGGCCGCGTTCCTCGGCAAGCTGCAGGATATACGTGGTGTAGATGTACTCGATATCGAATGGCGGATCCTTGCGCATCAGTATCGTGTCCAGTTCGTGCAGTTCGCCGTGCCAGGCGTCGCCATACCGGAACCAGTGGTCAGCATCGTCGGTGACTTCCACGATACGGCCGCTACCATAGGCAACCCCGTCCCGGACATACAGATCCTGCTGACGGAAGTAGACCGTGGTCCAGCCGCGCCGGCGCGCAGCCAGTAACATCGCCAGTGTCGAATCCTTGCGTGGACTGATGGATTCGATCGGGTCCATGACCACACCCAGCTGGACGGGAACGGGTCCTTTCATGCTTGCCTCGCTTTCAGCGCCTGTTTTTGGGCGCAAGGTCTCAGTTTCGTGAGCGTGCGCAAAGCTACCATATCCCGGTGCGTGAGCAGTGGGTGACGTAATCGGTCAGTGCCGGCAGGCCGAGCCGGGATCTGCCGGCTCTTGTCGGTACCTGTACGAAGTCGTTGGAAGGCATCTTGCCAATATGTTAAAAGGTCGCGTCTACCGTCGCGCCCGGCCGGCGCGCAGGCGCGCATACAGAATGAATCCGAGCAATGGAGGGCCGCGTGTCCAGCGGTAATGCCACCAGCCAGTCGGTGACCCCGGAAGGGGGACTCAAGGGGCTGAAAATTCTCGTCATAGACGACAGCAAGACCATACGCCGGACGGCCGAGACGCTGCTGGCCCGGGAAGGCTGCGAGGTGTTCACGGCCGTGGACGGCTTCGATGCGCTGTCAAAGATTGCCGACCACCATCCCGACATCATTTTCGTTGACATCATGATGCCCCGTCTGGACGGCTACCAGACCTGCTCGCTGATCAAGCACAACCGCAACTTCAAGGACACCCCGGTCATCATGCTGTCCAGTCGGGACGGGCTTTTCGACCGGGCGCGCGGCAGACTCGTCGGTTCCGAGCAGTATCTGACCAAGCCGTTCACAAGGGACGAACTGCTTGGCGCCATCCACAGTCACGTGGTCAGGTGAAAGGGAGTGCAACTGCCATGGCACTGATCATGATCGTCGATGATTCCCCCACGGAAGTGCATGTCATGAAGACCGCTCTGGAGCAGCATGGTTTCAACACCGTGTCGGCTGCGAATGGTTCGGAGTGTCTGACCATGGCACGGGAGATGCGACCGGACCTGATCCTCATGGATGTGGTGATGCCGGGCATCAACGGATTTCAGGCCACACGCACATTGTCGAAGGATCCCCGGACCGCATCCATACCGGTGGTGATGATTTCGACCAAGGATCAGGAAACCGACCGCATCTGGGCCATGCGCCAGGGCGCCGTGGACTACCTGACCAAGCCGGTCAGTGCCGGTGCCCTGATCGCCAAGGCACAGGAGATACTGCAGCGCGCCGGCGACCCGCCACCTGCCGGTACGGAGCAGACCGCTTGAGCCTCGCTGAACTGAAAGACCGGCCGTTCGAGCTTCTGCTGGAGCTGGAGCGGCGCGCGCGCGTGGCCAGCGCGGCCCGACAGGGCGTTCGTGAGACGGCTGAAGACTGGGTAGGCATAGGTTTTCGTCTCGGCGCCGAACACTTTGTTGTTGCGCGCCATGACGTGCGCGAAGTGATGCCTGTCCCTGACCAGATCACGCGTGTGCCGGGCGCCAAGCCCTGGTTGCGCGGTGTGGCGAATGTCCGCGGTCAGCTACTGACCATCGTCGATCTCAAGGCCTTCCTCGGTGGCGGCTCAAGTCTGCCGGACAGGCGAGGGCGGATCCTGGTGCCTGCCAGCCGAGACATACCGACGGGCCTGGTGGTTGATGAGGTTGTCGGATTCAGGCGTTTCGCTACGGCCGAGCACAGCGACGACACTCCTGTGACCATCATTCGTTGCGAGCATTATCTTGAAGGCGGATACCGTCGCGGTTTGGAAGTCTGGCCGAGGTTCAGCCTGCCGGCACTGCTGGCGGACGAACATTTCCTGGCTGCCGATGCAACCGGCAGCGGAGTGAGAGCGGCATGATCAGAACCAGCCCCTGGATGCGCCTTCTGCCTGTCATCGGAGTGGCTCTGGCCGTCGTTCTGATCGCCGCCGCCATCTCGATATGGCTTGCGGCGCCGAGGGGTGGGGGCGACGAAGGCGTGGGCAGACTCGCTGCACTGGCGCACGCCGCACGTGCCGAGGCGCACGCAGCTCTGGGTGGACAGGTGTCGCGTTTCCCGGAGTTGGACAGACTGCGCACCCAGCTGCAGGCGCAGCGTCGTGAGGTGCAGGGAGCGGATTCCGCCGCTGCCCGGGATTTCGCGAACGATGCGGCCTGGAACGAGCTCGCGGCGGGTCTCGGCGAAATCTCGTCGGCCGCGTCGCAGTTGACCGAAATCGATGCCCAGGCCCGAAATCTTGTGTCCCTGCTGCCGGAACTGCTGGCCGCTACGGGCGACCTGGTTGCCGCGGCGCCGGCCGGTCTGGCTGCGAACCAGCTGCATCTGGAGCGCCTCGAGGTGACGGTGGAGGGCCTGCAGCAGAACCTCGGCGCATGGGCCGCACTGTCCGATACCGGGGATCTGGTACGTCGCCTCAACAGTGCGGAGTCTTACCTTGGGCAGTTCATCCGTGGCCTGCGTGGAGAGGATCCGGCGCTGGGTATTACGCCGGTGGACGCCTCTGTAGCAGCGGCGGAACTCGATGCGGCCACGGTCTACTTTGACCGCGCCACCGATGCCATTGCCAGCGTGGCTGGCGCGCGCGGCGTGCTTTCAGCAGCTGCAGAGTCACTGGGTCAGGTGGATGTGGCAGCGCAGCGACTGCTGGAGCGGCACGCAACCTTTGAAGGCAGGTCGACCGCGATCGACGGTGGCACGGGTATGGCGGGCACGCTGCTGGCTGTCGCGCTGGGGCTGCTGGCACTGATGATGTTCGGCTATTACAGGGCGCGCGATTTCCGCCGCGCTGCCGATATTCATGCCGAACAGAATGAGCGAAACCAGCAGGCAATCCTGAGACTGCTGGATGAACTGTCCAGTCTTGCCGACGGCGATCTGACCGTGCAGGCGACCGTTACCGAAGACATCACCGGCGCCATCGCCGACTCCATCAACTACGCGATCGAAGCGCTGCGCGAACTGGTCACGACCATAGACCAGACATCGATTCTGGTGGACTCGGCTGCCAAACAGAGCGAGGCGACCGCGAGACAGCTGGTGAAGTCCAACCAGACACAATCCAGGCAGGCGGCGGCGGCATCGGAATCGATCGCACAGATGGCCGCGTCGGTGGAAGAAGTTTCCGGCAATGCCGAGCGCTGTTCCGATGTGGCCCGTCATGCGGTGGAAGTCGCCCATAAGGGCGGTGAAGCCGTGCGGCGCACGATAGAAGGCATGAACGCCATCCGCGAAACCATTCAGGACACCTCCAAGCGGATCAAGCGTCTTGGTGAGAGCTCTCAGGAGATCGGCAACATCGTGGAGCTGATTGAGGAGATCGCCGAGCAGACCAACATTCTCGCGCTGAACGCCTCGATTGAGGCGTCGCGGGCCGGGGAAGCCGGTCGCGGATTCGCGGTGGTTGCGGACGAGGTGCAGAAGCTGGCAGAGCGATCCGCCACCGCCACACGCAAGATCGAGGTGCTGGTCAGCACGATTCAGTCCGATACCAACGAGGCAGTCGTGTCCATGGAGCGCAGCACAACGGACGTGGTCGGCGGTGCGCTGCTGGCCGAGAACGCCGGTGCGGCTCTCGAGGAGATCGAGCAGGTCTCACACCAGATAGCCAGCCTGGTGCAGAACATTTCCGGATCGGCCCGCGAACAGGCCGACGTCGCCACGGCGATTACCAGGAACATGGAAATCCTGAGTCAGGTCAGTTCGCGTACCACGGCTTCCACTGCGGCGACATCGAGTGCGATCAGCAAGCTCTCTGAACTGGCTTCTCAGCTGCGCAACACGGTCAGCGGCTTCGCGTTGCCGGACCTTCCCAGCGGTACCGGTGTGCTGACACGCACACAGGTGATGCAGGCACTGGAGGATGCGAAAAAAGCCGGCCAGCAGATTGCCGCTGCTGATGACGATGTCGATGCGCAGCCGCGTCCGGAGCGACGGCTGCAGTCCGGCTGATGCCAGGCCGTGAGTTCTGCCATGACGGTGAATCCGCAATCCATCGGTGATCTGGCCGCGCAGTCGCTGGAGCTGGTCAGTCGCGAGCTGGGTTCCACGCTGGATTCGGCGCGTGCGGAACTGGAGGCCTATGCGGAAGGGCACGCCGGCCGCGAGGCGTTGATGCGGTGCGCCGGGCACCTGCACCTGGCCTGCGGCGCGCTGAAAATCGTCGATGTACAGGGCGGTGCACTTCTCACTGAGGAAATGGAGCTTGCCTGCCTGCATCTGGCCGAGTTCACCGATCGGTCAGAAGCGGAGGAGGGCCTGGAGGCGCTTACCCGCGCCATGGTGCAGCTGCCGGCTTATCTCGATCGGCTGCTGACCGGAGGCTCCGATGTCGCTCTGGTCCTGCTGCCACTTCTGAACGAACTGCGGGCGGTTCGCGGCAAGCCTCTGATGTCGGAGGGCACGCTGCTGCTGCTCGATGTCGGCCAGCGATCCGCGCAGCGCTCGCACACATTGCGCAGCCGCAAACCGGGGGAACCGCATTCGCTGGCCGACATGCCGGGCGGATTCCGTAACACCGTGCATAAACTGCGCCCGGCGTTTCAGGCGGGGCTGCTGGGCTGGATTCGCGGTCAGGATGTGGATCGCAGCATCAGCGAGCTGATCCGGGTCAGCGATGCGGTGCTGGCAGCGTCGACCATGCACGAAGTGCGGCAGTTCTGGGATGTGCTGGGTACGGTGCTTGTGGCGGTGCGTGAATCCGCCCTGGAACCCACGGTAGCGCTGAAGCGCCTGGTCGGACAGGCGGACCGGCAGCTCAAGCGACTCGGCGAAGGTGGCGAATCGGTATTCGCGAGCGCACCGCCGGACGAGCTGCAGAACAATCTGCTCTATTACGTTGCCAGGGCGAAAGGTCAGCATCCGCGTCTCGAAGCGGTACGTACCGCATTCGATCTGCATGATGTCGTTCCCGGGGCGGATGAGCTGGAGCTCGCCCGCGAAGGCCTGTCCGGTCCCAGTGTCAGATTGATGCAGACCGTGGCGCAGGCGATCAGGGAAGACCTGGGTACGGTCAAGGACGTCCTGGACATTTTCGTTCGCACCGGACGTCAGCAACCTGATGACCTGGCGCCGCAGGCCGACATGCTGCGCAAGATCAGCGAGACTCTGGGCGTACTGGGTCTGTCATCGGCACGCGCGGAAATCATCAGTGAAGCCGATGCGCTGGCTGCAATTGCCGCGGGGCGACAGGACGCAGAACATGCCGTGCTGGAACGTATCGCCGGTACGTTGTTGCGCGTGGAGGAAGCGCTGGATCGGGAACTGGTCAGTTCCGTACTGCCGGCCACGGCGGCGGCCGCGCAGCAGGATGGCGAAGCGCAGTATCGTCACGTCACGCAGGCGGTAATGAGTGAGTGCATAGTCAACCTCGCCAAGATCAAGGAAGCCGTCGTCGAACTCGTGGACAATCCGTCCAACGTGCGTGTGCTGGATAAGGTCAAGCCACAACTGCGCGGCATTACGGCCGGACTGCTGATGCTGGACAAGTCCAAGGCCGTGAAGGTCGTTGAACGCGTTGGTGACCTGATCTCGCGCCGCCTGGTGACGGACTCTGCCCCGCTGAAGCCTGAGCACCTGGAGCGCCTCGCTGACGCGATCGTCAGCGTCGAGTATTTCATGGAAACGGTCAGTGCCGGGCGCAGAGACCCGTTGTACATGCTCGACAATGCCGAACGTTGTCTGGCGCTGCTGGAGCGTCTGCCGGCGGCGCGGCCGGTGGAGCCGACGACCGTATCCCGGACGGAGCCGCCGACGCCTCCGGAAAGGCCGCGATCGGAAGCGCCGGTCATGGAAGTCGATCAGGAGCGTTCGGATCCGGAGCTGCTCGAGCTGTTCATCGAAGAGGCGAAGGAAGAGATTGCCGCAATCCGCCGCTTCCTGCCGGCCTGGAGCACTGACCCGGAAAACTCCGAAGCGCTGATCGCGATACGACGCTCTTTTCATACGCTCAAGGGAAGCGGGCGCATGGTCGGCGCTCAGCTCACCGGACAGTTCGCGTGGAGTGTGGAGAGCCTGCTCAACAGGCTGATCAATCAGACGCTGCCGGTTACCGATGAGATCGTCGCTTTCGTGCAGGAAGCCGTCGATGCGTTGCCGGAACTGATAGAGCAGCTGGAAATTGGTCTGACGCCCAAGGTCAATGTTCATCTCCTGATGAAGCGCGCGGAAACGCTGGTCAGCGGCGACCAGATTGCCGAACCCCTGGAGGAGCCTCAGGCCCCCGCAGAGGCAGCCAGCGAACAGGCGGGCGAACAGCCGGAGACGGAACCATCGGCCGAGGAGCCATCCCGCGAGACAGCATCGGACGAGAGCGTGGCCGGTATCGAGACGGGTGCCGTCGGGCTGGTGGAATCCGGACGGCCGCAGCATGACGCGGATATGCCACACCTGCCCGGAAAAGTAGAAACGGATACCGGGTCCGTGCAGGTATCGGCGCAGGAAGCCAAACAGACCTCCGGTGCCCGTCGCATGGATCCGGTGCTTGCGGAGATCTTTATCAAGGAATCGCGCAGCCACCTGGATGCGGTCAGTGCATACCTCGCTGACGCCGCTGATCAGGTGGCGCCATTCGAGGTCAGCGAGGAACTGTACCGGGCCTGGCATACATTGCTTGGCAGCGCCCGTATGGCGGACTTCGAGCCTGTGCTCGCCATGGCCGCACCCGTCAGCGACTATCTGGGGCGCTGTCATGAAGCCGGAGCTGGTATCTCGGCGGAGGATCTGGAGCTGGTGCGAGAAGCCGGCGCCGAGTTTACGGCCATGGTCGATGCGCTCGCCGAGTCGTCGCATCGCGAGGCCGATGCGGATCTCATTCAGCGCCTGTCGGTGCTGCGGGCAAGAAAGGTTGTCGCTCAAGGGCACCGAGACATCGAGGCTGAGGACGCAGATACGGATATACCTGCCACACCCGAGCCGGGCTTCGACCCCGATATCGCTGCGATTTTCGCCGAAGAGGCGACTGAACTGCTCGAGAGCGCTGAGAGTGCGCTCATGGCGCTGCGTAACGACCCGGCGGATGTCCGTCACAGCGCAGATCTGCGACGTGTATTGCACACGCTGAAGGGCGGTGCGCGCATGGCCGGTATTACTGCCATGGGTGACCTGAGCCACGCCCTCGAGAGTCTGCTGGATGCGGTGGCGGCCGGCGGTGGCGCGCGGCAGCCCGCAGCGCTGGACCTGGTGCAGGAATCGGTAGACCGATTGCATGAAATGCGCGATCTGGTCATTGCCGGACAATCCGTGCCGGCAGGTGACGCCGCATTGCTTGAGCGCATCGCCATGGCCGGCCGCGACACGCAAGTGCTCGATGCTGCTGAAGCGCCACGTGAGGTTACTGAAGCGGCGTTCATGCCCGAGATGCCCAGACTCCCGGAGTCTTCCGATTTTCAGGAGATGCCGGAGGCAACAGCAGAGACGCCAGAGGCGGCCGAGACTGTCGAGATGGTCGAGTCGACAGACGCGCCGGAGATTTCGGAACCGCCGCAACCGCAGCAGCAGACGTACGAGGCACACGAGTCAGCTCAGCCACCGGAGGCAACCGCAGCCACAGAAGACTGGTCGGCAGACACCGACAGGTGGCCTGATGCGACCATTGCCCGCGACGATGTCGGCGATCATGACGACTGGCCCGCCATTGCGGATCAGTATGCTGCCGAAGCCGAAGCCGAAGCCGAAGACGAAGACGAAGCCGAAGACGCTATGCCCCCGGCAGCCGATCTGCCGGAGGACGAGACAATGGTGTTTCCGGCCATGGGCACGGTCGATGCAGATCACGCCACCGAGCCCCCTGATCAGGCTCCGGCCATGGCGCAGGCGCGGGCACCCGGGCCCCGCCTTGCGGATCGGGCAGAGTTTGCCCGGGTCGATTCTGCGCTGCTGGATGTACTGCTCAATGGCGCAGGTGAGATCAGTATTTTTCAGTCGCGCCTGAATCAGCAGATTCATTCGGTGGAGTTTCACCTGGGCGAGCTGGGCCAGACCGTGACCCGCCTGCGCGAACAGCTGCGAAAGCTGGAAGCGGAGACCGAAGCACAGATACTCCATCGCCATCAGGGTGAACTGACCACGGACGATGCTTTCGATCCGCTGGAGCTGGACCGCTACTCCACGATTCAGCAGCTGTCACGCGCGCTGGCCGAGACCGCGAACGATGTCGCCAGCATCAACGACCTGCTGCGGGGGCTGACGGTTGAGGCCGACACCCTGCTCACCCAGCAGGGTCGTGTTACGGCCCAGCTGCAGGACGGGCTGATGCAGACCCGCATGGTGCCTTTCCAGCGCCATGTTTCCCGGCTGGCGCGTATCGTGCGCCAGGCCGCTGCTGATTCAGGCCGTGCCGCCGAACTTGTTGTCGAGGGTGCTGCCAGTGAGCTGGATCGCCAGGTGCTGGAAAGCATGCTGCCGGCTTTTGAGCATCTGCTGCGTAATGCTGTCGTACACGGCATCGAGCCGCCCCAGTCACGCGAGGCGGCAGGCAAACCGCCGATCGGCAAGGTCACGCTGAAGATACATCGAGAAGGGTCGGAAGTAGCGATCGAAGTCGCGGACGATGGCCGTGGCCTGGACCTCGCAGCGATACAGCGCAAGGCGCTGGAACAGGGACTGCTGGCGCCGGGCCAGAAACTTTCCGACACCGAAGCCCGCGAACTGATCCTCAGACCCGGATTCAGTACGGCAGGTCAGCTTACCCAGACCGCCGGACGCGGTGTCGGCATGGATGTCGTGGACAATGAGATCAAGAAGCTCGGCGGCGTGCTTCGCATCGAGTCTTCCAGCGGACACGGAACACGCTTTCTGATCCGCCTGCCCTACACGCTGGCGATTACGCAGGCGCTGATCGTCAATGTCGGTGATGAGACTTTCGCCTTGCCGCTGCCAACGGTGGAAGGCATCGCGCGGGTGCCCCGCGAGCAACTGCTGGCGTCGTTGACGGACGACGAACCCAGACTGGATTACGGCGGCGTCAGCTATCGCCTGCAGCATCTGGGCAGTTACGTGGGTGCCGCGCCGGCGGCACTGCCGGAAGAGGATGGCGCGGTTGCGCTGGTACTGGTGCGCTCCGGTGAGTATGCGGCGGCGTTGCTCACCGACTCGCTGGAAGGCAGTCGCGAGATCGTGGTCAAGACGCTTGGGCCGCACCTGTCCGGGATCGCTGGCGTATCCGGGGCAACCATACTTGGCGACGGCCGCGTCATCGTCATTCTCGATGTGGGTACGCTGGTACGCACACAGCAGGCGAATGCAACGGCAGCCCCGTCGACCATGCCGCCGCCCAAAGCCCGTCCAGTGACCGCACTGGTGGTAGACGATTCGATCACGATGCGCAGGGTTACCCAGAGGCTGCTCGAGCGTCGTGGTGTCAGGGTGATAACGGCGCGTGACGGTCTCGATGCGATCGCGACCCTTCAGGACGCCGAGCCGGACATCATCCTGCTTGATATAGAGATGCCGCGCATGGATGGCTATCAGTTCGCCAAGCACGTACGCAACGATTCGCGGCTGGCCAATGTGCCCATCATCATGATCACTTCGCGGTCGGGGGAGAAACACCGCGCCCGGGCAATAGAGATCGGTGTGAACGACTACCTCAGCAAGCCGTACCAGGAAAGCCAGCTGATCAAGGCGGTCGAGGCATTGCTGGGCCGCACACTTTGAGTATCACGATGAGCACGGAACAGACAGAACTCTACAGCCTGCTCATTCCGCTGCGTAATGAACGACTGCTGGTGCCCAGGATGTGTGTCCTGGAAGTGATCACGTCTACCGAAGCGGAACGTTCGCCGGACGATGACGATAAACCTGCATGGTTTCTGGGCACCATAGTGTGGAATGGTCGCAGGCTGCCGGTGCTGAGCTTCGACCCGCCGGGCGAGGAAGTGACGGCGCGCAGGCGCGGTCGTTCGCGTATCGTCGTGTTCCAGCCCATCGGTGACACCACGCGAGGCGGTTTCTTCGGCGTGCTCACGCAGGGATTTCCGCAGCTGGTGCGGGTCAATCGGGATGTGCTGCAGGCGGACTCCGACCAGGAGCTGCCGGAACTGCCGCCGTCACTGTGTCGCGCGCGGATGATTCATGAATTTCCGCTGATTCCGGACCTTGAGCGCATGGAGCGCATGGTTGCAGAGCTCGAAATTGCCGATTGAGACGGCGCGACGCGTCCTCAAGGCTGCTTCATGGCCATGTCACCCCATCGCAGCTGCGCGAACGTGCAGCCTGCCACGGATGCCGTTTCCGCCCGCAGCGTCCGGGGCCCCAGGCACACGGTCACGAATTTCCTGCGGATGAACAGCTCGAGCTCGGCGGGACTGAATCCTCCTTCCGGACCTGCAGCCAGACAGATCGAGCTGCAATCCTCCGGTAACGCTGGTCCCTGGTCCGCGGTGTCCCGGTTCAGCAGCAGCTTCACGCGCACCGACTGGAAAAGCTCCAGTGCTTCGGCGAGCGGGACCGGCGACAGGATCTGTGGAGGTCGATGGCGGCCGCTCTGCTCGCAGGCAGCGCGGGCCCTTAGTATCCAATGCTCCAGGCGTCGCGCTGCGCGGTCTCCTTCCAGTCGCGTCACGCTGAATTCGGTCTGGACCGGAACGATGGTTTGTACCCCGAGCTCCGTTGCTTTCTGGATTACGATGTCCATGGGTTCGGATTTCAGCAGCGCCTGTAACAGCACCAGATCCAGCGTCGATTCCGGCAGTGGCGTTAAGGTTTCGTGCAGGTCCAGAGCGCCTTCGCGTCTGGCGAGCAGTGCTATGCTGGCGCTGCGTTCCGTACCGCGTCCGTTGAATGCGATGACGCGGTCGCCGCGTTTCAGCCTCAGCACACGACCCAGATAATTGACTGCGCGTTCATCCAGCGATACTGACCGGTCGTTGAGTTCGTCATCGAGAAACATTCGGGGCATTCGTTGTGTGCTGACCATCGGCTGACCTGGGGAGTGCGCATTACTGTACCGAAACCCGGGTGTTATATAGTCGCCGCTTGAGTGCTGACGGGTAAAGGATTCGCTGCCGGTAATCTGCCGGCGCCTCACAGATGAGTATCAATGTGCGTACAACGGAATCCGGATCAGTCACCGAGCTGCACGTGAATTCCCGTTCCGGCTGGCTGGCCGGCGCTCGAAGGGTACCCTCTCCAAACTGTGATGATCGCCCGCCGGGGGTGAACCCCGATCTGATTGTCGTGCACGGGATCAGCCTGCCGCCTGGTGAGTTTGGTGGCCCCTGGGTGGACCGTCTGTTCACCAATGCACTGCCGGTATCCGCACATCCGTATTTTGCGAGCATTGCCGACCTGCGCGTCAGTGCGCATGCACTTGTGCGACGTGACGGCACGCTGGTTCAGTATGTGCCGTTCCATTTGCGGGCCTGGCACTCAGGCGTTTCGAGTCATCTGGGCCGCGAAGCCTGCAATGACTTTGCGGTCGGCATAGAGATGGAAGGCACCGACGATACGCCATACGAATCGGATCAGTATCGCACGCTTGTCGCAGTGATTCGGGCACTGGAGCAGGCCTATCCGTCATTACGCGGCTGCGATGTGGTCGGTCATTGCGATGTCGCCCCGGGCCGCAAGAGCGATCCCGGGCCGGCATTCGACTGGCCGCTGTTGCGCCGACTGCTGGGCCGCGAGTTGAGGTCGCCATGAAGCTGCTTGCGCTGCTGATCGGTCTGGCGCTGGAGCGGGGTGTCACCAGCCTGCTGCACCTGCGCGAGCTACGCTGGTTCGATCCATGGTTTGACCTCGGCCTCAGGCACAGCGCGCGAACCTTCAAGGCGGGCGCATACGTGCTCATCGTGCTGGTGCTGCTGCTGCCGTTCCTGCCTGTGTTGTGGGCAGGCCTGCTCCTGCAGGATGCCCGCTTTCCGTGGGACCTGCCTTATCTGGTTTTTGCGATCCTGGTGGTGTTTTTCTGCCTGGGACCCCGCGATCTGGTCAGCGAGGTGCATGAATACTGTGACGCCGTGGACGGGGGCGATGCAGACACCGCCGGGCGCGTGCTGACGGAACTTTCGGAAGTCGAGCGTCTGCGTGCCAATGAAATCGATGTGGTCGAGGACGCGATATTCATACAGGCCACGAACCGGCTGTTTGGCGTCGTGTTCTGGTTCGTGCTGCTCGGGCCCGCCGGCGCGTGGCTGTTCCGTATCAGTGACCTGCTGCGCAGGCGTGCGGTATACGAGCACGCACGCGGCTCCATGCTGAACAGCACTGTGCTCGATGCCGTTGAGAACGTGCACGGACTGCTCGTGTTCCTGCCGGCGCGACTGGCGGCACTGGGTTATGCGTTGAGCGGCAGTTTCGATGATGCCCTGCAGGGCTGGAGGGCATTCCGTGCACGCGGCAGATTGCCACTGCACCGGGGAAATGACGAAATCGTTGCGCGAGTCGGAAAGGCGGCAATGAGCGGAGCGCTGGCCGAGCCTGAGAACTCCAGCGCTGCGGCTCGCAACTCGCTGAAGCTCGTGACCCGTACGCTTTTCATCTGGGTCACCGTCATCGCGTTGATGACCCTGTTTGGCTGGGCCGTATGACGGCTTCCGCCGCTGAAGTTCAGGTATTCACTCCGGTCAGCTGCATGCCCTCATCAGGTGATGCCGATCCGTTTCAGCATGGCAGATCAGTCCCTGCGGCTGTGTTTCCAGAACACTTCTTCTCCGCCATCGCTGCGGGCAAGCACTCGTGCGATCACAAACAGCAGATCGGAAAGGCGATTCAGATAGCGCGGTATGACCGGGTTCACGGCTGATCCGGCTGCCAGTTCCCACACGGTTCGCTCGGCACGTCGACAGACGGCGCGTGCCAGATGACAGGCAGCGGCGGCGCGATTTCCGCCAGGAAGAATGAATTCCTTCAGCGGGGGAAGTGCTGCGTTCAGTCGATCCAGTTCACGTTCGAGCCTGACCACGGAGTCGTCATTGACACCCGAATAGTCGGGGAACGCGAGTTCCGCGCCGACCTCGAACAGGTCGTGCTGTATGTCGGTCAGACATGCCCGCACATCATCGGGCAGCCGGGATTCCGCCAGCACCATGCCGATGGCACTGTTGGTTTCGTCCACCGTGCCGCACGCCTGTATGCGCGCATCTGTCTTGGCAATGCGCTCGCCTGAGGCAAGGCCCGTTGTGCCGTCGTCGCCCGTTCGTGTGTATATCTTGCTGAGACGGTTGCCCATGGCTGTACCGGTGATGGCAACGGAACCCTTCCGCCGGCAGAGAGTCTATTACAACAATTACAGCGAAAGGATTGCGCCGGGGCTGCGAAACGCAGAAAAAGAAAACCCGGCGGTGGGAGCGCCGGGTCAGACTCTTTCTTGTTATCGGAGTTTACGGTTTCAAGTATGCGGCCCGGCTGCTGGCTTGCCTTGATCAAAAGCGTCGCCGTTTCTTGGTGTTTTTATATGCAGCCTTCGTTCTCTTCTTCTTGTTCTGTTTCTTATTCTTCTGGTCAAGTTTGAAATTTAACAGAAGCCTTTGCAGATTCGCCAAGGTTTTCTGTCAGTTGCGCACTCAACGCCTCCTGTAAGGAGGTGGGGAGATACAAGCAAAACCTGTGCCATGGCATTTTAATTAATAAAAATCAATCGCTTGCGATGTACACTTGGTGTGATCGAAGTGGATGCGGATCGCTGGTGTAAAGTATCCCGACTTGCATGTTGAAAGCTCTTCTTAAATTAGTGACTTAGCTACAGTCCGTAACGCTTTGAATTAAAAGGGTGCGCAGATTCGAGGCCCAATCTTGATGTGGCGGCGCCTTTCCGGTCTCGCCCGCGTAAAGGGTTCTGACAGACGTCTGGTCCTGGCGAGCAGCCGCCCCCTGCAGAAGATCGAGCCGGAAGTCACTGCCACAGTGCCGAGCGATCCAGCCACTTCCCGCCTTTCACCACCGCGGTGATACGCCGCGTGTCTTCAATGCGTTGCAGCGGATCGCCGTCGACAATGAAGAAGTCTGCCAGCTTGCCTGCTTCCAGCGTACCTACCTGATCTTCCAGGCCTAAAGCCAGCGCTGCCTGCGCGGTGGCGATACGCAGTACCTGATCGTTCGGAACGCCTGCCAGTGTCAGCAGGGCAAGTTCCGCGTGCATGCCCAGGCCGTAAGGCACTGCGGGCGCATCGGTGCCCGCCGATATTCGGCCACCGCCGCGCACGATGCGAACCACCTTGTCTTTCAGACCGTGCAGTGGCGCAGTGGCCCCGTTGTTGCCGTTCCACATCGCGCGTTCGCTCGGCAGAAACAGCGCGTTGAACGCCGGGTCAGCCACCGCACGCTGCCAGGGTTCACCCAGTGACTCAATGCCACCCAGTGCCCCCAGCGTTGGCGTCACCACCGTGCCGGACGCGATGGTGGTGCCCAGGACATCCTGGTAGCTGTAGCTCAGCGGAGATGTCTCGAAAAGAGTGTGACCGTCAGGGTGTCCGCTCCAGCGCTGCAGCGCGCCGGGCATGGAGAGCTGCGTCCAGGGTGTAACCCTGAGTGTATTCGCCTGCACCATCAGACTGTGCCCAAGACCATCGGCAATGCCCGGGTATCGTTGAACCACCACGGGATGGGGCCGCTGGCCATTGGCGGGTGCGCCATTGGCCAGCGCGTCCATGGCGGGTGCAGCCGGGCTGACGATCAGGCGCGGACCGATTCGCCGGCCGCTGGCCCAGGACTCACTTCGTTCAAGGGCTTCGTCCAGGTGGGTCGTGAGTTCACGTACCGTGGTCACTCCCCAGGCCAGCCACATTCTCCCCAGGCGTTCACCGGACAGCACGGACTGGTGGGCGTGAAGGTCGATCAGGCCAGGCATCACTGTCATGTCCCGGGCATCGATGACCCGATCCGGCAGCGGCAGCACATCACGCCCGACGATCGCCGTGATGCGCTGTCCCTGGATATGTATGTCCACATGCCTCAGGTAATCGCTGCGCAGCCCGTCGAATACACGCCCTGCCTGTACGACGTAGGCTTCCGCACCTGCCGGTTGTGACCATTCGATCGGCGGCATAGAGGCTGCGGCGGCATCGGGCGGTGTGGATGGCGCTGTTGCGGCGTCCGGTGCGGTCAGGGTTCCATCCGCCACGTTGAACCACAGCTCGCTGCGTTGCACGGACGGAGCCAGCGCTGCCGTGACGATGATGCGGTCACCGGTGTCGTTCCAGCGTGGCGTGTCTGCGTCAGACAGGCCCGAAGCAATGATCTGTGGCGATGTCATGCCATCGGCAAGGGTCAGAATCTGCAAAGTCGCCGCCGACCATGGGCCAAGGCCCTCCGAGCGGAGAAAGGCGATTCGCGCACCGTCGGGCGAGAAGGCCGGCGAGAAGTCCTTGCCCTCGCCGTTGGTTAACGCTCGGGAGCTCCTGCTTTCAAGATCCATGAGCCAGAGGCTTAACGGTCCGGACCGGTCACTGGAGTACACCAGCTCGCGGCTATTCGGTGACAGCGCTGGATTCGCCTGCAGGTGGCGGTCATCGGTCAGTTGTAAAGGCGCATCATCGCCGACGCGCAGCCACAGATCGCCCAGCGCCGCCGCGACCGCGATCTGGCCATCGGCGCTGACTGCGATGCCGGCGTGGCCCAGGGCCAGGTGAGGTCCTGCCGCATCCATGGCGGTTCTGACTCGGGGCGGCTCGTGCGCCGGCACAGGCACTGCGGCATTGAGGTGTACAGGGCGTCGCGCTATCTGAGCCAGGCCGCGCCGCCAGATCTGCCCATCCGCGGTATACAGGTACTCAGACGGTGACAGCCATGCCGCGCGAGCGGCAAAAACGTCCTCGTCACGGTTAAGAGGTCTCAGCAGTGGCGGATCGGCCAGAACCAGCATGCGGGAAATCGTGGTACGCCCCGGCTCGTGTTCGTTGAAAACGATGACGCCGCCACCGGGACGCCAGCTGGGTGCGGAAAGTCGCTGTGCGGATTCGTGAAGCTGCACTGTGGCGCCGGTGGGTCCGAGTACTTTCAGGAACCAGCGCCCGCCGCGCTCCAGCACATAGGCGATCTCGCCCCTTTCCGAGACTGCAGGGAACGATGCATCGCCGGCTTCCGCACTCAAACGCGAAATCATGTTGCCGGCTTCGGGGATGACCTGCCAGAGCGCGTACTGACCGCCACGATCGGATGCAAACACGATGGCCGTGCCGTCAGCAGTGAAATCCGGCTCCCTGTCGTTGTAGCTGTCATCGGTCAGGGCCTGCCGGCTGAGATCGCTGAGGTCGAGCAGCCACACCGACCAGCGGTTATTCAACAGCCGCTGATAGACGATCCGGCTGCCATCCGGGCTGAAGCGGGGGTGACGGGCGTTCTCATCGGCCGGTGTCAGTGGCGTGGCGCCACCGCCGCTGACCGGTAGCAGCCAGAGTCGGCCAAGCAGGCTCACGACCGTGGTGGCGCCATCCGGTGCGACCGCGAGCGACATGTTGGTGCCCTGGCGTATGTCGGCGATGCGGTCATTGGCCATCACCGGGCCGCCAGCCGTTACCGCGAGCAGCATCAGGGTCAGGCACACGCGCCGCCTGGAGGGCCGGCGGAAGCGGAATTTCGTAAGCATCAGTGGGTGCACTTTGCTCATGGCTGCAGTCGTGTCCTTTGCCACGGCCCGGATTGAAAGTCGCCACCGGCGATGGGACTGAGCGTTCGTTCGTAAAGAACGCGGTCGTGAAAGCGATCGCCGCCTTCAAGCCACAATTCCACCGCAGTGAACCAGAGGCGATAGCCTCCCCAGTGTCCGGGTCTGGGTATGTCGTGCAATGTCTGCTGTTCCTCGAACTGCGACTGCATGCGTGTGGCGCGAGCGTCCAGTTCGTGTCGATCCGTCAGCGGCCGGCTCTGCTCGCTGACCCATGCGTTGAGGCGGCTGCCAGCCGGACGCCTTGCGAAGTATTCATCGCTTTCAGCGGCGGGAGAGCGCTGGATCCGGCCTTCAACACGTATCTGGCGCCCCGACGTTGGCCAGTACATCACGCCGGCGGCGACGCCAGTCTGTTCCAGCTCGACGGCCTTGCGGGATCGATAGTTGGTGTAGAACACGGCGTAACCCTCGGCCACCGACAGTCCGCGCATCAGCACCATGCGTACAGAAGGCAGGCCGGCGGAACTCACCGTGGCCAGAGCCAGTGCATCGTGATTGCGCAGGCCTGAAGAGGCAGCTTCATCCAGCCAGGTTCTGATGACGGGTAACGGATTCTCGGGCACTGGGTCGAAATACATACCGATATCCGGCGCAGTACCTGCGGCGCATTGCCCCCGGGCTGTGTCAGACCAGTGCCTGTGCGTGAAACCGCAGGTGATCGCCTATGAAGGTTGCAACGAAGAAGTAGCCGTGATCATAACCCTGCTGCTCACGGTAGCGCAGTGCCTGGCCGGATGCTTCACAGGCCGCCTTCAGGTCGGCTGGCCTGAGCTTTTCCAGAAAAGGATCGGCCATGCCCTGGTCGACCAGCAGTTCCCGCGGATGAGCGCCGGCGCGAATGATCTCGCTGGCATCGTACTGCCGCCACGGCTCCCGGTCGGGGCCCAGGTAGGCCGCCAGCGCCTTCTGTCCCCACTCCGATCGGCTGGCCGCGGCAATAGGGGCGAATGCGGACACGGAACGGTAGGCGGCCGCATTGCCAACGCCGATGATCAGCGCGCCGTGTCCGCCCATGGAATGACCGCTGATGGACTTGCGCTCCGGATCCACGGGAAGGTTGGCATTGACGGTCGCCACGAGTTCGTCAGCTACGTAGTCATACATGCGGTAATGCGGTGCCCATGGTGCTTCGGTCGCGTTTACGTAGAAGCCGGCACCGCTGCCAAGGTCCACGTGTTCGTCCTGACCTGGAATCTCCACACCTCGTGGACTCGTGTCGGGAATGATCAGTGCAATGCCAAGTTCTGCCGCATAACGCTGGGCGCCGGACTTCACGCTGAAATTCTCTTCCGTACAGGTCAGGCCGGAAAGCCAGTACAAGGCCGGAACACGCCCGTGTTCGGCGGCAGGCGGCAGGTAGGTCGCGAACTGCATGTTGCAGCCGCAGCTCTCTGATCGATGGCGCCAGGTCTGCTGACGACCGCCAAAGCATCTCGATTCCGCAACCAGTTCCAGACCTGACATCGCTTGCTCCCCTGTGACAGACCGACAGCATTCTAACCGCCCTTATCGTTGCGCGCTCCGGTCAGCTGGCGCAAAGTTCGGCCTGCGTATGACAGAGTCCTGACAGGAAGACAGCATGAATCTGAGCGAACTGAGAGCGCGCCTCTCGGCCGTGGATCGCGAATTGATGGAACTGGTGGCCAGCCGTGAACGCATCGTGGCCGCTATCGGGGACCACAAGATCCAGACCGGCGTGCCGACTCGCGACTTCGAACGCGAACGCGAGGTGCTGCGCGGTGCGCGTGCACAGGCTGAATCGCTGGGCCTGGACCCTGCGCTGGCCGAGGACATCATGCGACTGCTGATCCGTTCGTCGCTCACGCGACAGGAACAGACACGAGTGGCTGCGCAGACGTCCGGTGCCGGCAAGCGCGTTCTGGTCATCGGCGGTGCGGGCAAGATGGGTGCGTGGTTCGCCGGTTTCCTTTCTTCCCAGGGCTACGAAGTGCAGATAGCGGACCCTGCGGTTGCCGACCTCCCTTATCCGCATTGCAGTGACTGGCGCGAATCGGATCTGAAGCACGACATCATTGTGGTGGCGACGCCGATGAAGGTGGCGGCCGGTGTATTGACGGAGCTGGCATCCCTTGCACCTGGCGGTCTGGTGGTCGACATCGGTTCGCTGAAGTCGCCGCTGCGTGCCGGTCTGGCTGCGCTGGCGCGTGCCGGATGCAGGGTTGCATCGATTCATCCTATGTTCGGGCCCGATACCCGCCTGCTGTCAGGGCGGCATGTCATTTTCTGTGACGCCGGAGCTCCGGATGCGACGGCAGAGGCGCGTGAGTTGTTCGCTTCAACCATGGCTGAGCAGATCGAGATGAGTCTGGACGACCACGACCGACTGATCGCCTTTGTGCTGGGCCTGTCACATGCACTGAATCTCGTGTTTTTCACAGCGCTGGCGCAGAGTGGCGAGCTGCTGCCACGCCTGAAGGAGTTGTCCAGCACGACATTCGATGCCCAGCTGCGGGTGGCGAGTCTGGTTGCGCAGGACAACCCGCATCTGTACTTCGAGATCCAGACACTGAACGAGTTCGGTCAGACGTCGTTGCAGGCTCTGTGCAAGGCGGCCGAGAAGATTGCCGAGCTGGTGCGGCAAGGGGACGAGGCAGGTTTCGTGGCGTTGATGGAGGCCGGCAGGGCGTATCTTCAGAGTCGCCACTGAACGCGGAATCCGGGAGGCACGGCGCATCAGACACTGAACGGAGCGCCTGCCAGGGTCACAAGCTGCTTATAATGGGTAAAGAAACGGCTGCGACGCGGCGTCTTTAGTGGGCGCCGGGCCATGCAACAGGCAATGCCCAGCGAGCAGACCATGGACTTTATTGACGAACAGGGTTTTCGTGCGAACGTCGGCATCATACTGACCGACGGCGACGGCCGTGTCCTGATCGCTGGCCGAAAAGGTCGCAGCGGGTGGCAGTTTCCCCAGGGCGGGGTGCGATGCGAAGAGCAGACCGAGGTCGCGATGTACCGCGAACTGAAGGAAGAGGTCGGTCTGGAACCTGACGATGTGGAACTGGTGGGTACCACGCGCGGCTGGCTGCATTACCGACTTCCCGAGCGCTTTGTGCGCAGGGAGTCGAAGCCCGTCTGCGTAGGGCAGAAGCAACGCTGGTTTCTGCTTCAGCTGGTATCGAGCGCCGACCGCGTGCGGCTGGATGCGACCGATGCGCCGGAATTCGACCGCTGGCGCTGGGTGGATTACTGGCGGCCGGTCAAGGAGGTCGTGTATTTCAAGCGCCAGGTCTATGTGCGCGCCCTGACCGAACTCGGTCCGCTTGCGTTTCCTGACGGCGGGCCACCGCCGCCTCCGCCCTGGTGGCCCCGCCACTGGCAGCGCGCCTCGAACGGATTGCCGCGCCGCAATCAGGAAGAGGTTGCGATCAAGCCCGGAATTTAGCCGCAGTTCGCGTAAGTTGCAGGCATTCGTGGCTCACAGCATTGGCGTTGGGCGCCGGAATTGCGAGAATTCGGACCCTTTTGGCGAGCAGAGCCGTTCATGCCCCGATCCAGTTTACGTCCGGTCCTCATCTATGCGCTCACCGCAATCGTGGTTGTGGCGGGCGCGTACCTCGTTTACGAGCTCGGGCGTCACCAGGGCGGCTACGCGATGTTCGATGTGCGCAGGGAACTGTCGGACTATCAGGAACGCCTGCAGAGGCGCGAGCAGGCTGTCGCATTGCTGGAGAGACAGGTGGCGTTGCTTGAGACCTCAAGGGACATAGACAGGGCCACTTACGCTCAGGTCGAGTCCAATCTGTCCTCGCTGCAGGCACGAATACAGGCACAGCAGGAGGAACTGGAGTTCTACCGCGGCATCGTTTCCCCGGATGACGGTGTGGCCGGACTGCGGGTGCAGGGCGTGGAAGCGAGCCGCCTGGACCGCGAGGGCGAATTTGTCGTCAAGCTGGTGCTGGTGCAGGCCATAGTGCATTCACAGGAAGTGAGCGGCACTGTCAGTCTGCGGCTGACGGGTGTGCGCGACGCGGAACCGGCCGAGTACGGCATCAGGGAGCTGGCGACCGACCGGTCGCTGGATGAGCTGGGCTATGGCTTTCGTTACTTTCAGGGGCTGGAAGTCAGGATCAGACTGCCTGATGGTTTCGAAGCGGAACGGCTGCTGGTGGATGTCGTGCCGTCCGAGCCGCGTGCGGAACCGGTCACGCACGAATTTTCATGGTCCGATATCATGACGTGATGCGGCGTTGCAGCCGCCTGCGTTACCCCGGGGGTAATGCCACGTGCACGGAGTACCAACAGAATGTTCGGGACGAACAAACGCCGCAAGCAGCCTGCCATAGGGACCCTGGTCGGGGCGGGAACGCGCGTTCATGGTGACATGGAATTCCAGGGTGGTTTCCACGTGGACGGTTATGTGCGCGGCAACGTCAAGGCCGTCGAGGATCCCGAGGCCCTGCTCAGCATCAGTGAACGCGGTTGCGTGGAAGGCGCTGTGCTCGTGCCGCATGTGTTGCTCAACGGCACCGTCAAGGGTGACGTGCATGCATCGGAGAGGGTGGAACTCGGGCCGAACGCCAGGGTCATTGGGAACGTGCGTTACAAGCTCATTGAAATGGCCATGGGGGCCGAGGTCAACGGCAAGCTGATCCACGAAACGGATGGTGGCAGCGCCCCAGCAGGAATGGAAACCGA
The DNA here is from genome assembly GCA_050485685.1 of Gammaproteobacteria bacterium. GTDB lineage: Bacteria > Pseudomonadota > Gammaproteobacteria > Steroidobacterales > Rariloculaceae > JBJHBP01. Next base: position 11,641 of record JBJHBW010000023.1, on the reverse strand, counting down.
TATGACTGTCAGGCAGGAGGTCCCGCTTGCCGGGGCAACAGCAGCCGGAGATGCAAAATGACTGATGTGACGGAACAGGCAGCAGACGGCGGGCGGGAAGCGCCGCTGAATTTCACCGATGCCGCGGCTCGCAAGGTTGGGCAGTTGATCGAGCAGGAGGCCAATCCGGCTCTGAAACTTCGTGTCTACATCCAGGGCGGTGGTTGCTCGGGCTTCCAGTACGGATTCACTTTCGATGAGGAGATCCAGGAAGGCGACACCGAGATCGAGAACGGAGGCGTCAAATTGCTCGTCGATCCGATGAGTGTGCAGTACCTGACCGGCGCCGAGATCGACTACCGCGAAGACCTTTCGGGCGCGCAGTTCATCATCCGTAATCCGAATGCGACCACGACCTGTGGTTGCGGATCCTCGTTCGCGGTTTGAATCCGGGTCCGGACCGGGCCGTCGGGCCCTTGGACACATCATCGTCGATGGCCGGCGCCGATGCCGCAGACCCGCAGGCGCCCGTTCTGGCCGCTGTGGATCTGGGCTCAAACAGCTTTCACATGATCGTGGCGCGTGAGCAGGAGGGGCAGCTGGTCGTCATCGACCGGTTGCGCGAGATGGTGCGTCTGGCGTCGGCGCTGGACCATAAGGGCCGACTGGCCGGCGACAGCAGGCAGCGGGCGCTGGACTGTCTGAAGCGGTTCGGCCAGCGTATTCGTGACATGCACGCGCATCAGGTGCGGGTGGTCGGCACGAATACGTTTCGCAGGGCGCGTAACGCCGGCGAGTTTCTGGCCGAAGCGGAGGCGGCACTCGGACACCCGGTGGAAGTGGTTTCCGGCATAGAGGAAGCCCGTCTGATCTACCTTGGTGTCGCGCACCATGTGGACCGTCATGACGGGGCCACGCTGGTGGTCGATATCGGCGGCGGCAGCACTGAACTGATCGTCGGCGAGAGGTTCGAGCCGCGTCATCTGGAGAGCCTGTCCATAGGGGCGGTCGGAGTAAGCCGGACTTTCTTCGAGGAAGGCCGTCTCACCCGCCGGCGCTTCAGCAAGGCGCGGATGGCGGTAAGGCTGGAGATGCAGCCGGTCACGGCGTTCTTCAGGCGGGTGGGCTGGGCGCGAGCAGTCGGTTCCTCCGGGACCGTCCGCGCGGCAGCGGAGGTCGCACATCAGCTGGGTCTGGTGGACCAGGTGATTACCAGCGACGCGCTGGAGCACATCATCGCTGAAATGATCGCGGCCGGTCATCTGAGGTCGCTCAATCTGCCGGGCCTGGGATCGGATCGCGCGCCGGTTTTTCCTGGCGGGCTGGCCATTCTGGTTGAGGTCATGAACTGCCTGGGGACGGACACACTGCAGGTCAGTGACGGCGCGCTTCGCGAGGGCCTGCTCTATGACATGGTCGGGCGGCTGCATGACGAGGACATGCGTGAACTGAGTGTGCGTGCCATGCAGCGGCGTTATCACGTTGACGCCGAACAGGCCGGGCGCGTTGAGAGCACGGCAGTTCGTCTGTGGCAGCAGGTCGCAACCGCATGGTCGTTACAGGACACTCGTTACGGCCGCCTGCTGGCATGGGCTGCGCGCCTGCATGAGGTGGGCCTGGATATCGCCCACTCCAGATACCATCAGCACGGCGCTTACCTGCTCGCGAATGCCGACCTTCCCGGATTCGATCGTCTGGAGCAGCAGCAGCTGGCGTTGCTGGTGGGTCATCACCGCCGCAAGCTGGACAGCCTGTCGTTCGATCGTCTGCGGTCGCAGTGGCATAAGCCGATGTTTCGCCTGATCGTGCTGTTGCGACTGGCAGTGCTGCTGAATCGCTCGCGCAGCGCCGGCGAAGTGCCGCTGCCGCGTCTGACGGCCGGTGCCATGACATTGCGGCTTCAATTCCGCAATCAGTGGCTCGCCGGGAATCCTCTCACCGAGGCAGACCTGAAACGTGAGAAACAGTGGCTGGGCGTGCGTGGCTTTTCGCTGGATGTCGCTGTGGACGACGAGGACGTTCAGGAAGTCTCTGCCAGCTGACGGAGCAGCGTCAGCTGAGCGCAGCGAATCTCGCTGTTATCGTCCGGTGACAGCAGCGAGTATTCCCCATCCGGACGCAGGTCCCAGGCCTGGACGTTGTCGGCCAGACAGACATCCAGATCCGCCAGCAGGCGGCGCTTGTGATCGGGATTCACGACCGGGAACATCAGTTCGATGCGCCTGAAGAAATTCCTGTCCATCCAGTCGGCACTTGCGCAGTAGACTTCCTCCGCACCATTGTTGTGGAAGTAATAGCAGCGTGAGTGCTCGAGAAAGCGGCCTATGATGGAGCGCACGCGAATGTTTTCGGAAACCCCGGGTAGCCGGGGGCGCAGACAGCAGATGCCGCGCACGATCAGATCCACGTATACCCCTGCCGCAGAGGCCTCATACAGGGCTCTGATGATTTCCGGCTCCACCAGCGCGTTGAGTTTGGCAATGATGTGGCCGGTACCACCGGCTCGCGCGTTCGCCGTTTCCCGCCCGATCAGTTCCATCAGGCGCCGGTGCAGGTTGAATGGAGACTGATACAGCAGATTCAGCTGGCGGGTCTTCGTCAGGCTGGTCAGCTGCATGAACACCTGATGGACATCCTCGCCGATCCGTTCGTCGGCAGTCAGCAGTCCATAGTCAGTATAGGCACGGGCAGTTTTCGGATGATAATTGCCAGTGCCCAGGTGCACATAGCGGCGCAGCTCACCGTCTTCGCGGCGAACCACGAGTATCATCTTGCAGTGAGTCTTGTATCCCACGACGCCGTAGACCACGTGAGCGCCGGCTTCCTGCAGCTTGCTTGCAAGTTCGATATTGGCGGCTTCGTCGAATCGGGCACGCAGCTCGATGAGTACCGTTACTTCCTTGCCGGACTTGGCCGCGGAGACGAGATTCTCGACCAGCGGTGAGTCCGGTGTGGTGCGATACAGGGTCTGCTTGATCGCCAGCACATCCGGATCGGTAGCCGCGCGATAGATGAAATCCATGACCGGCGTGAACGACTCGTACGGGTGATGCAGCAGGATGTCTTCCTTTGCAATCGCCTCGAATATGTTCTGGTTCACCAGCTGCTTGGGCAGACCCGGCGTGAACGGGGGGTACTTGAGCTCATCCCGATTCACCAGATCGTAGACGGCCAGCAATCTGTTCAGGTTGACCGGTCCAGGCACCTGATAGAGATCGGATCGCGTCAGGCGAAAGTGCTTCAACAGGTACTGTGCAAGGTCGTCGGGGCAGTCATGCGCGGTTTCCAGCCGCACCGCGGCACCATAGCGACTCTCAAACAGCTCGCCTTCAAGCGCCCGCATCAGGTCGTCGGTCTCCTCGTCGTCGATGTACAGGTCGCTGTTGCGGGTCACGCGAAACTGGTAGCAGCCATCAATGTCCATGCCGGAAAACAGCTGATCAACGAAGGCATGTATGACCGATGACAGAAACACAAACGCATTCTCGCCGGGCTCGGCGAGTTCTTCCGGCAGCTGTATCACTCGTGGCAGTGAACGCGGTGCCTGGACGATAGCGCGGTGCACCGGCCGACCAAAGGCGTCACGGCCGTGCAGGCTGACAATGAAGTTCAGGCTCTTGTTCAGGATTCGAGGGATGGGACGAGTGGGATCGAGCGTGGTCGGACTCAATACCGGCACGATGCGCTTCTCGAAGTGCTCCTGCAGCCACTCGCGCTGCGCGCTGGTCCAGTCGTCGCGGCGGATCAGGCCGATGCGCTCACGGCGCAGAGCGGGGATCAGTTCTTCGTTCAGCAGCCGGTACTGTTCCTGAACCAGCGCCGCTGTCTTCTCCTGTACGATACGCAGCACTTCCGCCGGCGTAAGGTTGTCAGGTCCCGCCGGAGTGTTGCTGACCTCGAGACGCTGCTTCAGGCCGGCCACGCGAATCTCGAAGAACTCGTCGAGATTGGTCGACGAGATGCACAGGAACTTCAGCCGCTCCAGCAGCGGAATGCGATCATCCCTGGCCTGGCACAGTACGCGGACATTGAATTCGAGCTGTGACAGCTCGCGATTGACGTAGAACTCCGGCGCCTTGAGGTTCGGCAGCTCGGGAGTCGACGCGGCCGTATCGTCGGCTGCGGCGTCATGCGCCGTTTCGACCGGATTGTCCGGATGTAGCTGTGTGACCATGATCAGGGCAGTATACGCCGCCCAGTGTGACCGCTTCGCGTGCGCCGGTCACACCGGGCACATTACCTGGCAGGCCCTGCAGCCGCTGACGTGCCAGCCAGGCGAACGCCGCCCCTTCAACCCAGTCGGCTGCTACGCCGTGCGCTGCCGAGCTCTCAAGCGTGATCGGCGACAGGCGCTGAGCGATACGGGCGATCAGATCCGGGTTGTGCGCCCCGCCGCCGCATACCACCACCCGTCCGCAGTCTGCAGCCGCTGCGTTGATCGCCATTGCCACCGACGCCGCTGTCAGCTCCGCCAGTGTGGCCTGGACGTCGCTCGGTGCCGGTGCCGCGGCACCGAGTGAACGAAGCGCCGATTGCAGCCAGTTGAGGTTGAAGTGTTCCGGACCCGTGGACTTGGGCCACGGTCGGGTGAAATACGCGTCAGCCAGCAGGGCATCCAGCAGCCCGCCGTGTACTGAACCTTTGCCTGCCCATCGACCCTGTTCGTCAAACGGCTGCTGCAGGTGCCGCTGTACCCAGCCGTCGAGCAGGGTGTTTGCCGGACCGGTATCGAAACCGGTCACGGCACCGGAGGCATGAAGCACGGTGATGTTTGCGATGCCGCCCAGGTTCAGGACGACACGGGTTTCGGCGGTGCTTTGCAGCCACCACTGGTGAAATGCCGGTACCAGCGGTGCACCCTGACCGCCGTATGCGACATCCATGCGGCGAAAATCGGCGACGGTGGTTATGCCGGTGCGGGCGGCGACGATGTTGGCATCGGCGACCTGCAGTGTGAACGGTTCCGCTCCATCGGGTGCGTGGAACAGTGTCTGTCCGTGATGACCTATCGCCGCAACATCCTCCGCTCGCTGCCCGGCTGCCGAGAGCAGCCCCAGTGCACAGTCGGCAAAGAAACGGCCCAGCGCGACATCCAGGCGGCCAAGCTCCGGCAGCCGCACCTGATCCGAATTCAGTGCGGTCCGCAATCGCTGCGCCAGGTCGTCGGGATAGCTCGTCGTGGTGGCGTGGCGAACCTCGCAGCGGTCGTCTGAGAACGCTGCCAGCACGGCATCGACTCCGTCCATGCTGGTGCCGGAAATCAGTCCGATGAAAAGCTGTTCCGCCATGATGATGTCGGGCGGTGAGATTACCGCGCGAAAATGTGCCGCGCGGTGACTGCGTGTATCACTTCAGTCCAGTGACGCGAGCCGCGTGCTGCGCTGATAAAGCTCCAGCTGCCGCCACAGCGGTGCGGTGCTCGCGTCGAAATCGGCCCGGTACTGTGCCGGAATGGGGTCGGCATCCGGGAGGGGTACGGTGCGCGGATTGCGATGCACGCCGTTGACCCGGTATTCGTAATGCAGGTGCGGGCCGGTTGCGAGACCCGTCATGCCGACATAGCCGATGATGTCACCCTGACGCACCCGGCTGCCCTGCCGGTGCTCGCCAAAGCGCGACATGTGCGCATACAGCGTGGTGATGCCGCCACCGTGTTCGATGATGACGGTATTGCCGTAACCGCCCTGCACGCCGCGGAACTGGATGCGGCCGTCGCCGGCCGCGCGAATCGGTGTGCCGGTGGGTGCCGCGTAGTCCACACCGCGGTGGGCGCGAATCGTGTTCAGCACAGGGTGGCGGCGGTTCAGGTCGAAGTTGGAGCTGATGCGGGTGAAGTCCACTGGCGCGCGCAGGAAGGCCCTTCGCATGCTGCGACCTTCCGGCGTGAAGTAACTTGCGCGTCCTTCGTTGTCCTGAAAGCGGGCGGCTCGGTAGGAGCGACCCTGGTTCACGAACTCCACGGCCAGTATGCCGCCGTCACGCAGCTTTTCGCCGTCGCGCCACAGCTCCTCATACACCACGGTGAACTCATCGCCGACACGCACGTCCTGTATGAAGTCGATGTCCCACTGGAAGATGTTCGCCATGGTCATGATCATGGTGTCGGATACGCCGGCGGCGACGCCTGCTCCGAACAGCGAATTGCGGATTACGCCATGGGCGCCGCTCACGCGGATCTCTACGTCACGCTCCACGGTCTCGGCAGCGTAGCCGTCTTCGCCGCGCGTGATCGTCAGCATGCGAATCTCATCCAGTTCGCGCGTCAGGCTCATGACACGCCCGTCCTCGTGAGTGACGCCGATCTGATCGCCCGGTCGCAGTATCCGCAGGTGCCTGGACGCCTCCTGCAGATTCACCATGGCGTGCAGGTCAGTAATGCTCAGGCCATTACGCCGGAACAGCTGGTCCAGTGTGTCGCCGCGATTCACGATCAGGTTGATCGCTGCAGCAGCGGAAAGGTCAGAGCCGGAAGCCGAATAGTCCAGAGTGACAGGCTGGCCGTTCTCGGGCAGCGCGAGCGGAATCGTGGTCGTGCGCCCGTTGTAAACAACCATCGGTGTGCCGTTGGACGTCTCGGCCCTTGTTGCGCTCTGTTCGACCGCGGCAACCGCAGCAACGGGTTTGGCTGCCGGAGCTTCGTCAGATCTCGTGTCGCCTGCCGC
>JBJHBW010000022.1:2483-45792 GCA_050485685.1 Gammaproteobacteria bacterium | reverse complement strand
CCTGCAGGAAGGCAGCTCGCGTTTCTATGCCGAGATCAAGCGTCTGCGCAGCATTCAGTCGCTGTGTGAAAGTTCGCCGCCATTGCTGTTTCTGCTCGATGAGATTCTGCAGGGCACGAACTCACGCAACCGCCTGATCGGTGCCGAAGCGGTCGTGAACTCTTTTCTGGACCGCGGCGCAATCGGCATCGTCACCACGCACGATCTGGCGCTGACGGAAATCGGCGGGGGGAAGAACGGCGGGGGAAGCGGCCGCGTGCGCAACATGCACTTCGAAGACGAGATCGTCGATGGCGAGATCCGCTTCGATTACCGACTGCGCGACGGTGTCGTGACAAAGAGCAACGGCGTTGAACTGATGCGATCTATCGGACTGGACGTTTAGTCAGATCCACATCGCCGCCAGCTCCAGGACGATGGCATCGAACGGCACCACCCGCACCTCGGCCGTCCCCTCGTGCGTCGCAAGCAGGGTCCATTGACCCGACTCCAGTTGCAACGCCTCCAGGGTACGCAGCAGCGGATTCACGAGCCAGACGTGAGACACGCCCTCGCGCGCGTAAATGGCAAGCTTTTTCTCCCGGTCGATATGCTCGGTGGCAGGTGAAAGCACTTCGCAAACCCAGTCTGGCGCGACGGTGAGGTAAGGGTCCGGCGGGATCGCGGGCAGGCGTTCGCGCCGCCAGGCCGCAAGGTCGGGCACCACCACGTCGTTTCCCAGGTGAAGTTCCGGCTCATCCAGAATCCACCAGCCACCCGGCCCGTCGTGTCCGCGGTGAAAAGGCGTGCCCAGTTCAGCACCAAGCACCGACGCCGCGTGCGTGTGCGGGAGCGCCGGTCGCGGGGAGACGTGAAGTTCGCCGCCCAGAATCTCGGCCACCATGTTTTCCGGAACCGCATAGAGGTCGTCGTAGGTGGCTGGAGATTTTCCGCGCTGCGCCATGAGAAAAGCCTAGCACATGAGGTTGACTGAACCTTCTGGCAAAAGCCGTGTAACCGGGATGATAAGACCCTTACGATTTTTCTCATCCGCTTGCGTCAAGGCCCTCCGTCGCCAGCAGCGCGAACGTCGGCAGCCAGTGACTGCTGGCGTAATGCGAGGCCGCGAGCGCCGCACGCATGCCTGCCTCAAGGTGCACTCGCCGTGCAGCCGACAGCGCGGGCACGCGCGGATCGGCCGCAGGCAGACGGGACAGCAGCGCAGCGAGATTCCACGCGCGGGACAGGTTCAGTCCATGCAGATGCACGAGCCGGCCGTCGGATTCGTCGGTCACCTGCGCGCAGGGCAGCCAGCCAGAGGCCGAAGCCGAAGCATATGACGCATGATCTGCGTTCGCGCCGCGCGGTATCTCCGGCAGGAAATCGCCCAGCCATGCACTGAACCGGTCGGGCTCCAGCAGCATGGATAACAGGTGCGCCTGCATCAGGCACGGGGACAGAAAATCCTCACCGGACGGCTCCCATGCGAGCGAAGCGTTGCGGTCGTCGGCATACAGCCGCTGCGCTGCAGTGCGCACCTGTCCGGCCAGTTCGTCGTCGCCAGTCACACGCGCGGCCTTGATGAGCAGCACAAATGAAAACGCAGTCTGGTTGTGCGTGCCGGTGCGAATCGGATAGCGCAGCTTCGGCATCCAGCTCAGGAGATTGCCACGGGCCACGTCAGCCAGCGGTGCCATCGCGTCATGCCAGGCCTGTGCTGCGGGCAGCAGACTGACGCGAAGCTCGGCATACAGTGTCAGCAGCCACGCAAGTCCGTAGGGCCTTTCAAATCCCTGATGCTCAGGCGCAGCAAGATACTTCGCTTCGGCGTTGAGTGCGTCAGAATCGAAACTGCGTGCCAGGGCCGCTGCGATTTCATTCTGCAACGCAGCGGATTCCACCTGAGGCATGACCTTGAGCAGCATCCAGTGGGTATGCACGGCCGAATGCCAGTCAAAACAGCCGAAGAACGATGGATGCAGCACCCGCGGCGGCGCCACATCGGCATCGCTGTTGAGCAGATGCACGATATGGTTCGGATACTCCCGACCGACACCGGCAAGCCCGATGCCGGCCAGCGTGCGGGCCTGCCCTGCAGTCAAATGAGCGACCGTCAGGTGAGTCATGTCCTGCCTTGTCGATCCATGCAGCGGCCGCTCGGCTTCGTCAGCCCTGTGCGCCCCTCAGCCCTGTGCGCCCAGTTGCGCTTCGATGTCCGCTGTCAGCGATGCCGGAGAGTCCTTGGGTGCGTAACGCTTCACCACCTGCCCGTTCCTGTCGATGAGGAATTTGGTGAAGTTCCACTTGATCGCTCCCGTACCGAACAGACCAGGACGCTCGCCTTTCAGCCACGCAAACAGGGGATGAGCATCCTCACCGTTCACGTAGATCTTGGCGAACATCGGAAACGTGACATCGTATTTCGTGGCGCAGAACGTCTGGATCTGCGCTTCGTCGCCGGGCTCCTGAAGTCCGAACTGATTGCACGGAAACCCGAGCACCGCGAAGCCGCGCTGCCTGTAGTCACGCCAGAGTTGCTCCAGGCCCGCGTACTGAGGCGTGAATCCGCACTTCGAGGCGACGTTCACGACCAGCACCACCTGTCCGGCGAACTCAGCAAGCGAACGTTCACGGCCATCGATATCCCTTGCATTGAAATCACTGATTGCGGTCACTTTCCTGCTTCCTTTCACACAAGCGCGAACAACACGCACAAAGCGTAGCAGCGTTCGAGTTTCCTGGCACTGTCACGAAGAGATTGCGTCAACCGGACACACCACGACATTCATGCGCATTCAATCTTTTCCATTATTCGGCACAATCTGCACGCGCGCGCTGACGATCTGTTAGACTATGTGGCATTCGCGAACGCAACATCAGCGTTCACCAGTGCTTACGCACAGACATCGCGCAGGACTTTACGCGCCAGCGTTGACGAGCGCGCCGGCGGAAGCGACCGAATAAGCGCCTCCGCCACTCATAGCGACCATCACGTCGCAACAAACAGCAAATGACAACGCGACCGTGGGGCACTCGCCCGCACCGGGACCGAATCAGCCCCGACGGATCGCCTTGTCCACGGGAAATGCGGCAACTGAAGCCGATGAAACTGAAGTCAGGGATAAAGGAGAGAACCCTTATGAGCATGGAGCTACGCCCACCCTTTCGCGCCGACCATGTCGGCAGCCTCCTTCGCCCCGCAAGCCTGCTTGCACTACGGGAACGCGTCGAGCAGGGAGCAGCGACCGAGGAAGAACTCAGGCAGCATGAGGATGAATGCATACGCGAGGTCGTAAGGCTGCAGGAATCGCTGGGCCTTGAATCGATCACGGATGGCGAGTTCCGGCGCGGCACCTTTCATGGGGACTTCATTTCCGCGCTGGAAAACGTGGAGTTCAGGCAGTTGTTCACGCCGGGCAGCAATCAGTCCGGTTGCCATGAAGCGCCCTTCGTTGCCGTCGTGACGGACAGGATCCGCCGTCCCGAGAAAGGCATAGAGGTGGAGAACTTCCGCTTTCTGAACTCCGTGACGGAGAAAACCGCACAGGCAACGATTCCGTCACCGACCATGATTCACTTTCGCGGCGGACGCGAGGCCATAGACAGCAAGGCCTATCCGGAGATGGATGAATTGTTTGCGGACCTGGCGCGCATCTATCGCGAAGAGATTGCGGATCTTGGCAGCGCCGGTTGCCGCTACCTGCAGCTCGACGACACGAACCTCGCCTACCTCTGCGACGAGCAGATGCGCGAGCAGGCCAGGGAGCGTGGCGAGGATGTGGATGCTCTGCCATCGCAGTATGCGCAACTGATCAACGACTCGATTGCCGGCCGGCCGGACGACATGGCCGTGTGCATACATCTTTGCCGTGGCAACGCGAAAAGCCGCTGGTTCGCTGAAGGCGGCTACGAACCCATCGCCGAGACCGTGTTCAACGAACTGAACGTGGACGGTTTCTTTCTGGAGTACGACGACGAGCGGTCCGGAGACTTTGCACCGCTGCGTCACGTACCGGCGGGAAAAAAGATCGTGCTGGGACTGGTCTCCAGCAAGTGGCCGGAACTTGAGAACAAGGACATGCTGAAGCGGCGAATCGATGCGGCATCGAAATTCGTTCCGCTGGAGCAGCTGTGCCTGTCGCCGCAATGCGGTTTCGCCAGCGTGTCGGACGGGAACGAGATCACGCCTGACGTCGAGAAGCGCAAGCTCGAACTCGTGGTTCAGGTGGCCGAGGAAGTCTGGAGCTGACGTCGACTGTCCCGGGACCGCCCCGGGGCTCCGGGCACGAAAAAAGGCGGCGCGGGAATCACTTCCCGCGCCGCCTTGTCTTCAGCGCTCAGCCGCTCGTCGCGGCCCGACCTGCCGCAGGTCGCGGCGCGGTCGTCATACGAGCGTCACGCAGTACCCTTGGTACGCCAGCTGTCGGCGTAGTTCTCACGGGCATCACGTGCATACGGCGTCGGCGAGATACGCACGCGAATCTCGGCCTGCTTGTGCGCCTCGGTTGAGGTCTTGCCGGTTCGCTCCGGCTCACCCCAGACCAGCGTGACCACATCGCCGACCTTCAGATCGGAGTTGACCACGCCCAGCGAAAGCAACCGGCGCTCGTTGAACGAGTAGCCGTTGAACATGGACATGCCCACCACCTTGCCGTCATGCAGCAGCTTGTCTGCGCTGCTGGATGCATAGTTCGGCTGCGGGAAATCTATCCACTTGTACGCGGTGCCTTCCTCGAAAGCCGATGCCACGACCTTCAGCACATCTTCGCGGTTCCACTCCAGCGTAACCTTCTTGCGGTTGTTCTGGTCCTTCATCTTCTGCAGGGCTTCCTTGCCGATGAAGTCCGTCTTCCAGCCGATGTAGAAGCCGTAGCCCAGCTCGAACGGATTGACGTAGTAGTCTTCGATGTTGTCGCTGACCAGACTGCCGCCCAGCGAGCCCAGCGCCTCATAGCTGTCGGCGCCCAGCCAGTCGCGGTAATCCTTCATCATGCCGTCGCCGGTGTAGATGCCCGGCAGCGGTGACGGAATCCAGCCCGACTCCAGCGTGTTCGTGGAGTATGCGCGGCTGCCGACCAGGCGCAGATCCACGCCCACATCCTTCGCGGCCTCGAGAATCGTCGACTGTATGTAGTGCTTGTCGGCATACGGACCCCAGATCTCAAGACCCGGTGCGCCGGCCATGCCGTGACGCAGCGCCTGTACGCGCCGTGAGCCGACGTTGATCCAGTCGACGTGGAAGAACTTGATGTCCGGCACCGTGGCGCCGTTGATCTTGTTGAGAATCTCGTTGGCCTGCGGACCCTGAATCTGGAAACGGTAGTGCGTGCGATAAATGGCCTTGCCATCCGGACGGCTGTCCGACCGCGGGTCGTGCGTCAGGCGCACCTTATAATTGCTGATCGCGGCCTGGAACTTCACCCAGTTCGCGGTCGGCGCGCGGCCCACGAGCACGAACTTGTCATCACGCTCGCGGAAAATGATCATGTCGCCGATCACGTGACCGGCCGGCGTCACCGGCACGAAATGCTTGGCGCGATTGAGATCGAAGTTCGCAAAGCTGTTGATGCCGACGTATTCCAGGAACGCGGCGGAATCCGGACCTTCGACGATGAGTTCGTCCATGTGGTGGGTCTGGTCGAACACGACGGCAGACTCGCGCCACGCGCGCTGCTCGTCACGCCAGTTCGAGAACTCCGGCGCCACGACAGGATAGACATAAATGCCGGCCTTGGAATTCCTTAACAGGTTAACGGCGCCGCCCTGCGCCTCCAACAGTGAGGTGAGATTATTCTTGCTCATCTAGTGCTCCTAACCGTGAGCCCGCCCAAAAAAAGGACGCTATGATGCCACGTCGTCCCCCGTATTACACGCCGTAAGCGCGCATCGGATATACGAAATTACCGTACCGGGCGGTTCGGCTGAAGGCGTTTTTCGCTGTGAGTGTGAGCGGCCGTCAGGGCCGATCGGGGCCACTGCGACCGGCCCTGCGAAGCGTTTCGGGCACCAGATACCACATAATCAGCGCCCCGGCGAAGCCGGTCACCGCAACCGTCAGGCTGGCCACCGCGAGGCTTGCCAGCTGCGCCATCGCGCCGATCAGCAACGGGCCACCGCTGATCCCGAGATCTCCGATCAGTCTCCAGACGCCGAGAAACCGGCCGCGATCTCCGCTCTGCTGTGCCAGATCGGAGCCGATGATCATGACGATCCCGGTGCTGAGTCCGTTCGCCAGGCCCAGCAGCAGACCGGCCAGCAGCAGCGAGGTGAAGTCACTGGCCAGCGGCAGCGCTATCAGGCCGGCTGCAAACAGCAGCATGCTGGGCGCTGCGGTCACCCGTCGTCCCCAGCGATCCACGATCACGCCCACCGGATAGAACAGCGACATGTCCACGGCCGCGGACAACGACCAGATCAGGCCGATGGCCGCGACATCAAGGCCCGCGGCCTGCCCGAAGAGAGGCACCAGCAGCTGGCGGGTGGAGCGCATCAGCTGCAGCGTCAGACACCCGAGGCCGGCAGTGGCCAGCGAACGTGCATGTGCGCAGATCACGCGGACAGTGCCGCCCGGCCCTGCGTCATGCCGCGGCTGTGCGGGACGGGTGCCGGCCGAGTACCGATACACCAGCACGCTGGCAATCAGCGCAAACGCCGCACAGATTGCGAATGCCACCTGAAATCCGGCCAGCGTCGCAATCACACCCCCGGCGGCCGGTCCGACCAGCGCGCCGACCCGCTGCAGGCCGGCCATGAGCGCGATCGCACGACCGACCTCGTGTCCGGGCAACGTATCGGCAATATACGACTGGCGTCCCAGCATCCATGCCGCATGCCCTGCGCCCAATGGCAACGCAAACAGCGCCAGCAGCCACAATTCGGTCAGCGTCGCCAGCGCAAGCATGCCGATCAGGATGGCCATGAGTCCGCCCAGCAGCACCGGCCGGTCACCGTAGCGTGCTGCCAGCATGCCGGCAGGCACATCGAACACAAGAATGCCCACACCGCGCAGGCCGACAATCAGCGCTGCCAGTCCGACACTGCCCCCCAGGTCCAGCACATAAAGCGGCAACAGCAGCAGCAATGCTTCCTGTGCCACGCCCATCAGCAGCGTGGGCACGTAGACGGGCACGAGCATTCGGTTGAAGGGTGGCGGGAGGCGCATGGATGGTGTGCTTTCAGGACGGCGTAACGATCATGCAGAAACTGCAGTTGAATTCACAGCACGGTGTTGTGATGCTTGCCGGTAGTTCGTACCTGCAAAAGGAAATGCCGGCACTCATGAGCATGGATCCCGACTCCGCAAGCGAAAGCGCCTCCAGTGAAATCGCTTCAAGCTTCGACGCAGACGAAAACTCAGGCGAGTTCGCGCACGAACTGAGTCCGGCGGTGCGGCGTCTGATCCGGCAGTACGACATCGACCTGTCGGTGATTCGCGGCACCGGCGCTGACGGACGGATCCGTGTGTCCGATGTGATGGCGGCACTGGGCAGTCGTGGCGTGCCAGGGCCTGCGGCCGGCGATACCGACACAACGGCGCGTGCGAACGCAGCCATGACGCAACCGGATAACGGATTGGCTCGCACTGGCACGCCACCCGTGATGTCCGAATCCATCCCTAACATAGCGCGCAGTCTGTGCACGCTGAGCAATGAATGCGAGGTCAGTTCGCTGCTCTCCCATGTGCATGCGTATTATCCGGCAGCGCCGGAAGTGGGCCTGATGCTGTGCGTACTGTCGTCATGCGCCCAGTCACTCCCTGAAACACCAGAGATCGCACACAAAGGCCGGCGTCTGGTCGCCGAACTGACGTGGGCCGATGCCGCGGGACATGAGGTTCGCCGGGTTGCCGATACCGCGCAGTCCGCGCTGTCACAGGCGCTGACACAAGCCTGGCTGGCAGACCGGACCGAGGCCCGCACCGAGACCGAGACCGAGACCGAGACCGAGACAACCATCGCACTGCACTGGCTGGGATCTGCCGGCGCAAGTGTGGCTTCCGGATTACCGGTTCGGGCGCAGCACACGGCAAGCCTGGCGATCGCGGCGCCGCAACCAAAGGTTGTGGTGCACGGTGCGCCCGGCCAGCAGGCAGCACGCATCCGTCAGGTCATGACCGTGATGCTGACCTTCGATACGGACAAGGTTTCCGTGCACCGGGCCAACCACTTTCTGGCCGGCCTGATGCAGCGGCTTCAATCGGCTTTCAGCACAGACGCGATGGACTCGGCCACATAGTCGACGTTGCCGGAATTGATGCCTGCGATGTTCACGCGGCTGGATTCCACCATGTAGACGTGAAACTCCTCGCGCAGACGTATCACCTGCTCGCGGCTGATACCGAGGAAGGAGAACATTCCGCGTTCCTTCTCAATGAAGGAGAAATCCCGCGTGACACCGCGTTCGGCAAGTTTGGTGACCAGCAGTGCACGCAGCCAGTTGATGCGATCGCGCATCTCGCCGAGTTCCTTCAGCCACAACGCCTTGAGCTGATCATCGTGCAGCACGCGATCGACGATGGCGGCGCCGTGATCCGGCGGCATGGAATAGATGCCGCGGGCAATGTTGGAAAGGTTGCTCAGCACGCCGGCCGCGTGATCGGCATTGCGTGCGACCACGCTGACGGCGCCAACGCGCTCGCGATACAGCCCGAAATTCTTCGAGCACGATGCGACGACGACCACCTCCGGCAGCCGTTCAGCCATCAGGCGCACACCCAGTGCGTCCTGCTCCACGCCCTCGGCAAGACCGAGGTAGGCAAGATCGATGAACGGTATCAGGCCGCGACGATCGAACAGATCGGCCAGTTCTGACCACTGTGCGGCCGACAGGTCGGCCCCGCAGGGGTTGTGGCAACAGCCATGCAGCAGCACCACGTCGCCTGCGTCGGCCTGTTCCAGCTTCGCACACATTGCGTCGAAGTCGACTGCGTGGCCGGCAGCGTCGTAATACGGGTACGTTGCCAGCTCCAGACCCGACAGCTTCAGCAGTGGAACATGGTTGGGCCAGGACGGATCACTGAGATGCACGCGCGCGCCGGGCGCCGCGCGCCGCAACAGGTGCCCTGCCACGCTGATGCCGCCGCTGCCCCCCGGCGCCTGGACGGTGGCCACACGTCCGTCGCGCAGCACCGTATGCTCGTCACCGAACAGCAGTGACTCCATGCCACGATTGAACCCGGCGTTGCCGGAGATCGCGACATAGGTCTTGGAATCCTGCGCGGCCAGTACCGCCTGCTCGGCACGACGCACCGATTCCAGTACCGGCGTGCGGCCTGTGTCGTCCTGATACACACCGACGCTGAGATCGACCTTCTGCGGTGCGGTATCGGCACGAAACAGGGTCATGATGCCCAGAATGGCGTCGGGCGGCAGGGGCTTCAGATTCTCAAACACGGTGCTGCATCCTCAAAGATTGAATTCCCGAATATTCGACACCCCGAGGCGGCCCCGCCGAAGCTGCAGTCGCACCGGCGGTCCGTAGCGGGCAATCATGGTCCGTAGCGGGCGCCCATGGTAGGTAGATGCGTGACGCATCACAATAGCCCGACAGCGGGCGGGATGCGACCCGCCAGAATGCTGAATGTGCACCCTGAACATGAGCCTTGAATATGACTGTAGCAAAACCTGCAGGCGAATCCGTCCCGCTGCTGCGCAGCCTGCTGTTCGTACCCGGCAACAGGGAGAACATGCTGCAGCGTGCCCTGGCCTGCGCGGCCGATGCGCTGGTTCCGGACATGGAGGACTCGGTCACGGATGGCGATAAAGCCGCGGCCAGAACGACCATACACCGTTTCCTGCCGCAACTGCTGACCGCAGGTCCGCTGATCATTCCTCGCGTGAACGCGCTGCACAGCGAGTGGTTCGCAGCCGATGTTGCAGCGGTGACGGTGCCGGGCGTGTTCGGAATCTCGGTCGGAAAGGTCGACTGCGCCGACGATATCAGGGCGATCGATGACCAGATCGCCCGCTGCGAACGATCCGCGGGCATGCCGGTCGGCACGATGCGCCTGATCCCGTGGATAGAGTCGGCACGCGCGATCGTGAACGCACACCGGATCTGCTGCGCAAGCCCCCGCGTGATTGCCGCCGCTTTCGGTGGCGAGGATTTCGCGCATGACATGGGCGTAGAACGCCTCGAGGACCCCGCCCAGTTCGCCTATGCGCGAGCGGCACTGTGTATCGCGGCACGCGCGGCCGACGTACTGGCACTGGATACGCCCTACTTCCAGTTCCGCAACGAGGACGGGCTGCGCGAGAACACACGCGCCGCCCGACACGCGGGCTTCAAGGGTCGATTCGCGATCCATCCGGCCCAGATCGCGCCGATCAATGAAACCTTCCTGCCGGCAGCGCACGAAATCGCCTGGGCGGAACGGGTGATTGCCGCAGCCGATACGGCCGAGCGCGCAGGCCGCGGCTCCACTTCACTGGACGGTCGTGTCATCGATGTACCGGTGGTCAAACGTGCCCGCGCAGTACTGCAGGCGGCCGCCACCTCACCCGCTGGCCAGTCTCGACTTCCAGGCCACGGGACGGCCGAGCAGGCGTCGTAACAGCGCATACCACTGAATGCCCACCAGTGCTGCGATACCGACAGGATGCAGCCATACGGCTTTCAAGTCGGTCTCGAACCGCATCGCAAGACGCACACGCGTGCCCATGACCAGCAAAGCCGTCAGTGCCATCGCCGCCAGGCCGGTCGCGGATGACAGCGCCCAGGGCAGCACCAGCAGCCAGGCAGACTGGCCACCGAACAGCAGCACCGTCCACGGCAGCAGGCCACCCGGCGAACCCAGTCCTTCATGGGCGTTCTTCGCGAATCCGGCCACCACCTCGCGCCAGTTCCTGTACATGCGGCAGCTTGCAATCGTCGTGAAATCGGCCAGATCGGTCAGATAACCCTTGTCTCGCAACTGCCTGGCCAGTGCCATCGCGTCGTGAACCCGGTCGGCGACAGCGCGGTGGCCGCCGACGTTTTCATAGGCATCGCGACGCACCGCCAGCAGCTGTCCGCAAGCGGCCGCGAAGCCGGGACTGGCAGATCGGCGCATCGCGAACATGGGCAGAAAACCGACCAGCACGAAATGGATCAGCGGCACGATCAGCCGTTCAGCCATGGTGTGCGTAATCTGCCTGGGAATGCCGCTGAGCATGGCTGCGCCAGACTGATCAAGACCGGTCACGATGCGCGCTATCGCATCGCCCTCAAGTCGCACATCGGCATCCATGAACATCAGCACCTGCCCGCGAGCGGCCCGTGCCAGCCTTGCGCAGGCAACCGGCTTACCCCAGAGTCCCGAAGCGACCGGACCGCCCCGCAACAACCGTACCCTGGTGTCGGCCGCCGCGTAGGCACTGACGATCGCCGCGGTGGAATCTGTTGAGTCGTCATCGAGCACCAGGATTTCCAGATCGCTGTTCCCGGCGCTGGCAATGACGGAGTCGAGCGCAGCAGCGATGTTGTCGGCTTCATTGCGGGCAGGAATGAGCACCGACACCGAATCGGAGGAAAGTGCGCTGCCTGCGCGCGGCGGTGGTCGCAGCAGCGAGAGATTCCACATCGACATCACCGCGGGAATCGCAGCCAGCACAACCAGTGTCCACACAAGCACTGTCATGGTCGTGACCTCAACTGTTCGAAGTCCGCGTTGAGCCGCGCACATTCGCGGTTCGCGCTGACTCGCGCACTGCTGAGTGCGCCGCCTGAAACCGCCGTCCGCGAGCCCAGGCGCGCAGCCGTGCCGGCATGTCCTGCCAGAAGCCGATCCCGCTTGCGCCATCCAGCAGCACGCTGAACCGTTCCGGGTCTCGGCTGCAGGCGGCCTCTGCAAGCCGGTCAAGCTCATCCTGCAGACGGTCAGTGAGCCGGTCCGCAAGCGACTGCCGACTCACATGACCCGCGACGACCGGCTGCTGACCGAAACGAATCAGGATCTCCGGGCGCATCTCGTTCCAGAACGGGTACTCGATCGCGACTGGCCAGGCCCGCGCCTCAGGTACCGCCTGCATCAGCTGCGCAAGTCCGCCGCGCAGCGTCAGCGGCCGCTGCCGCACATCGGCAAAACGTCCCTGCGGCGTCATGGCCAGCACTGCGTTCGCAGTCCCCAGAACTTCGCGTCCGACGGCAAAAAAAGTTCGCGTCCCTGCGAACGAATCAGGCCGTACTCCAAACAGTCCGAGACGTGCCAGCACCGGATAGCGCTGCAAGGCGTCGGCGTCTATCGGTGCATACACACGTCGCCCGCGAAGATACGCATGCGACACCAGCATCAGCACCATCGGGTCCCACCAGGATGCGTGGTTGGCATACAGAATGGTCGGACCGTCAGCAGACCCATCCAGAAACGCCGGCTGGCCATCCGTCATCACGCGTACCGCGCTGAAGCGCTTCGCAATCAGACGACGGGCATACCAGCCGAATGCCGCGACGGCGGTCGGCGATATCACCGGTAGTGACGGCGCGTCGGTCATGCCGCTTCAGAACCCGCGCCGGAAACCGCAGCGGGCAGCGCTGCGTCCTGGGCCAGGGTATCGGCCGCGATCCAGCCCGACATCAACGCCATGGGCATGCCCGGTCCCGGGTGCGCGGAACCGCCGGCAAGGTACAGCCCCGCGAGGTCGCGACTGCGATTGCCGGGCTTGAACGCGCCCAGGGCGGTGCCATGACTGGCCAGACCATAGATGGCGCCGTTCAGTA
The DNA here is from genome assembly GCA_050485685.1 of Gammaproteobacteria bacterium. Classification (GTDB taxonomy): domain Bacteria; phylum Pseudomonadota; class Gammaproteobacteria; order Steroidobacterales; family Rariloculaceae; genus JBJHBP01. The sequence goes on along the minus strand of JBJHBW010000022.1, from coordinate 33,117 downwards.
CCCGATAGCGGTCATGAATGTCCTGTGGTGTCAGCGCCGACTCGAACACGATGCGTTGCTCGATGTCGGGCATGCCGCCACAGGTCTTGAGCTTGTCGAGAATGCGCTGCCGGTATTCGGGGAACATCTTTTTCCAGTCGTGTCCGGGACGCAGGTAAGGCGTGTGCACCAGCACATAGAGCGCTTCCCCGCCGGGCGGCGCGACGTCGGGCTCGGTGACCGATGGTGCCGCCAGGTAGCAGGTCGGATCCGGCGCCGGACGTCCTTCGCGATAGATTGCATCGAACTCGGCTTTCGGGTCCTCGGAGAACACGAAGTTGTGATGGCACAGGTGCTCATAGCGCTTGTTGAGGCCCAGGTACAGCACGACCCCGCTGCAGGCCGGTTCATACTTCCTGCGCTTCAGGAACGGCCGCGCGGTCTCTGCCTTCAACAGCTCGCGGTGTGTTCGCACCGAATCCATGTTGGACACCACCGCGTCGGCAGCGACCTCGGTACCGTCGGCCAGCCGCACGCCACGCGCCTTTCCGTCGCGTTCGATGATGCCGCTCACCGGCGTACCGGTATGCAGCACGACCCCGAGCTCCTTCGCGAGCCGTATCAATGCTTCCGGAATGGCACGCGTGCCGCCTATCGGGTACCACACGCCCCGGTCGGTCTGCATGTGCGCGATGCCGCACAGCACCGCAGGGGAACCGTAGGGCGAGGAGCCCACATACTGGGTGAAGTGATCGAGCATCTGCGCGACGCGTGCATCCGGCACCTCGCGACGAATCGTGCCGGCCACGCTCCGCCCTATACGCAGCGCAGCCAGATCCTTCAGCGTGGACAGGCGAAACGTCTCGCCCACATTGAGTGTGTCGCGCAGGCTGTCCACGGACTTCCAGAAGAAGAACCGGTCCGAGATCCTGTGCAGATCCCGTGACAGCTCCAGAAACCTGCGGTAACCGACTGCGGTATCGACACCGGCGTAGGTATTGAGCTCCGCGGCCATGGCTTCCTCGTCAGCCATCAGATCCAGCGTGCTGCCGTCCTCGAAGAAGCAGCGCCACTGCGGATCCAGCCGACGCAGATCGATGTAGTCCTCGAGGCGCCTGCCGGCTTCCCCGAACACCCGCTGCAGGACTTCGGGCAGCGTGACGATGGTGGGCCCCATATCGAAACGGAAGCCTTCTTCATTGAGCACGACGGCCTTGCCGCCCGCCACCGCATTGGCCTCGAACAGCTGTACCGCTGCGCCGCGTGCGGCCAGCGTACATGCCGCCGCCAGTCCACCCAGCCCGCCTCCGATTACCGCAACCTGTGTGGTCATGATCCAGTCACTCCATGTCGTTCATCGTCAAAACCGCGGTGGCGGACAGCCCGCCACCCGGCACTTAGCAGATCCTTCAGGGCGCGCAGTCGCATCGCGATGCCGGCACCGTGTGTGAGCCGCGCATACGCCAGCAGCACGGCCGCCGGTGGCTCGAGGTCGTATGCACGTCGCAGCGCCCGCGCCGCGCGCGGACGTGTGAACACCTTCGGCCGTGTCATCGCCACCAGGCCCTCGGCACCGCGCGTGACACCGAAGCCGCTGGCACCGCGCGGTGCCAGCGGCACCTGCGGATCGGCGAGGGGAAAGATCACATCGTTGACCGTGACCAGGCCCGCCTGCAGACGTCTCGCCACCGCCAGCGCCGTGTGTCGCGAACCGAACACACTGGCACCGAGGGCATATTCGCTGCGGTTGGCCATCGCAATCGCCGCATTCAGATCCTGGTACTCGGCGATCATCACCAGCGGACCGAATACTTCGGTGTTCCACACCGACATGTCTTCGCTGACACCGGCAAGCACCACCGGGCCGCGAACCGCGGACGAGGCAGCCAGACTCATGGACGCGGAGGCTGTGCCGTCACCGATGCGCCCGGCCACAAGCCTCGCGCCGCGAGTGATCGCCTCAGCGATGGTGCCGGCAGCACGGGATCCGACCTCCGCGTCGAAAACCGCCTCTTTCGAATCTGCAAGACGCGCAACCAGTCGCTGTTCCAGCTTCGCGCGCAGCCCGGCGCTGACCAGCACGCGGCGCGGCGCCACGCAGGTCTGGCCACGGTTGAAACGCAACGCAAAGGCGATCGCCGCGGCCACCAGGTCCGGATCGGCGTCGTCGAGCACGATGCACGGATCCCAGCCGGACAGTTCCAGCGCAGCCGGTTTCAGTCCCGCGTACGCACGCGCCAGCACATTGCGGCCTGCCTGGTTCGACCCGGTGAACACCACGTGGTCAACCGCGCTGTCCACAAATGCCCTGGCGGTGTCCAGGGACTCGTCGACAACGCAGATCACGTCGCCGGGCACGCCGCCGTGAACCAGCAGCGCAGCGAACTGCGCCAGTGCTGCCTGCGCGCCCGGGGCCGGCTTGATGATGACGGCGTTGCCTGCTGCCAGCGCCTGCAGGGCCTGCACGGCCGCCAGCATCAGGCCGTAGTTGCCCGGCGCTATGATCAGCACGACACCGAGCGGCTCGCGTTCAATCGTTACATGCACGCGTCCCGGCGCGGGGAACCCGCGCGCGCGCGGCCGCCGCGTCGCCAGCACGGCCAATGCCTCCCGTTCGATGAACCTGCACGCATCCAGCAGCGGCATGATCTCGCCGGCCAGCGTCTGGGCCTTGGGCCGCCGTCGGACCGAGTCGGTGACTTCATCCGCATGGGCTGCGAGCAGCCCGCGGAATCGCCGCAGGCAGCGAAGTCGCAGGCGCAAGGGCATCGCCGACCAGTCAGCCTGCGCGGCACGCATTCGGGAGACCACCTCGTCCGCGCTGGCCGCATACGACATCGCCACCGGCGCATGGACTTCGGGCTCCGGAACCAGCCGCAAACGTCCCTGTATGTCGCTCACCGACATCGCCGTCAGGCCGCCCGCTCGGTCGCCAGTTTCGGCCAGCGCGGGCGCTCCGGCTTGCGGTCCCAGGCGATGGAAACGCCAAAGTCCTCGGCCAGCAACTGCGAGGAAATGCGCGCCGACTGATAGATGACCGGCAGACCGCTGCCCGGATGCGTTCCGCCACCGACAAGATAGACGCCTTCCAGATCCTCGAACCGATTGCGCGGGCGAAGACTGAGCATCTGGCCAAGGGTGTGGGAGAGACTGAAGGTCGCGCCCTTGTAAAGCCCGAGCTGCTGCTCCCAGTCGCGAGGTGTGAACGCCACTTCGGTGCGGATGCGGTCGCGCAGATCGGGCAGACCGACCTTCTGCAACTGATCCAGCACCACTTCGCGAAAGGCCGGATGCTCGGCTTCCCAGTCCACATTCGGGTGGGTATGCGTGACGGGCACCAGCGCATACAGGCTGCTCATGCCCTTCGGCGCCATGGACGGATCGATGATGCTGGGATTGTGGACGTAGAAAGACGGATTCTCCGGCAGCACATGACGGCGCTCTATGGTGTCCAGGTGCGCCTCGTAACCATTCGAGAGATGGATGGTGTGGTGCGGCAGCTGCGGATACTTTCCTTCCACGCCGAGGTAAAGCATGTAGGTCGAGCAGGACATTTTCGTGCGCGCCAGTTTCCTGTCGTTCCATCGACGGCGCAGCTTCTCCGGCACCAGCGAACGCATCGCGTTCGCGAAGTCGGCGTTCACGACCAGCGCGTCCGCGGCATACCGGCCCTTGTCGGTCTGCACGGCCCGCACCCGCCTGCCATCGAACTCAATCTCGCGCACCGGCTCGCCAAGACGGATATCGGCACCGACTTCGGACGCAACCCGCGCCATCGCCTGTGATACCGCGCCACAGCCACCGATCGGATGAAACACACCGAACTCGTATTCCAGAAACGCAAGAATCGTGAACAGACTCGGGCACTTGAACGGCGACATGCCCAGATACTTGCTCTGGAACGAGAACGACAGCCGGATGCGCGGATCGCTGAAGAAGCGGCGCAGATCCGCGTCCACACTGGCCCAGGGGCGCAGCAGCGGCAACAGCTCCAGCAGCGGCAGCTTCATCACGTCCTTGTGGCTGCTGAACGGCGACTCCAGAATCGGCCGGAACTTCTCGAACTTGCGCCGGTTGTCGGCCATGTACCTGTCTATGCCGGCCGCATCGGCTGGGGAAATCCTGGCGATTTCCGCTTTCAGCTGCTCCAGATCGGATGTGGCGTCGACATGACCACCCTCTTCAAATACCAACCGGTAGTTCGGATCGAGGCGATGCATGGGGACTTCGTCGTAAAGGCTGCGCCCGCAGGCCCGGAACACGGTTTCCAGCACCTCGGGAAAGAGAAAGAACGTCGGCCCGCGATCGAAGCGGAAGCCATCGCGCTCTATCGTCGACGTTCTGCCGCCGGGCTGCTCCTCGCGTTCCAGCACGGTGACCTCAATGCCGGCCGACGACAGCATCATTGCACTGGCAAGGCCGCCAGGCCCTGCACCGACAACCACCACTTTCCTGTTCTGCATGATCCGGTTCACCCGTTGAGAGGTTTTTGATAAGTGCTTCAGCGCAGACGCACGTGCTGCTCGGCGACATCGCCTGCGCGCACTTCAAATTTCGCCGCCCGGAACCGGGGCGGCCCGAATGCGGCGCGGGCATTGTTTGAAACCCCGACGGGTTCTTTCGGAATACCGAGAATTCGAAAGTCCAGCTCGCGGTTGTCGTTCTCGTCGTGGTAGGCGATGACGGCGTATTCGCCGGGGGGAAGATCGGACAGGGTCCAGGTCACTTCGTCGCCTTCGACGATCAACCACTCACGACGCACGGCGTTGGTCTGCTCCTGGTAGTCGTCCTCGGACGCAAACAGGGCGATGGCCAGATCACCATCCGTAGACCTGAATCCGGTCACAACGACATGCAGACCGCCAACGCCGTCGCGTTTATCACCGGCAGCGGCGACCGGCAGCGACAGGGACAGCGCAGTCAGCAACGCAGCCAGCAGTGCAATACGCGGGGTTTCAACGACCATCCGATTCCCTCCTCAGAACCACATCCAGCTATTCGCCGGACGGAGGAAAACGGATTCAATTGCGGTGATCGGAGCGGGGGCGCAGCTCAGAACCGCCGGGGCGCGCGCAGGGAGCCCGGCGCCGTGCGGCTACCGAGCCGTGATGCTCAGCGGCGGTTCATCCAGCGCGGCGCGCTGTTCCTTCAGGCTGAGAATGTGCTCTTCCCAGTATCGCGGGTCCGCAAGCCACGGGAACGCGCGCGGAAATGCCGGGTCGCGCCAGCGTCCCGCGACCCAGGCGGTGTAGTGAATGATGCGCAGGGAGCGCAACGGTTCGATCAGGCCGAGCTCACGGTAGTCGAATGGTGCGAACTGCTCGTAACCGTCCAGCAGTTCGGCCATCTGCACTTCAGACTCGGCTCGCTCGCCGGCGAGAAACAGCCACAGGTCCTGCACCGCAGGCCCCATCATGCAGTCATCCAGATCCACGAAGTGAGGCCCGTCATCGGTCCACAGCACATTGCCGCGGTGACAGTCACCGTGTATGCGAAGCAGCCGTATCTCGCCCACGTCGGCACAGCGCTGCTCTACCGCATCGAGCAGATCCTCGGCAGTGGCGCGGTAGCTGTCCACGAGATGCGGCGGTATGAAGTCGCCAGCCAGCAGCGCGGCAACCGCCTGATGACCGAAGCGCTCCGTGGACAGCGCTTCACGAGATGCGAACGGTTCCAGCGCACCCACGGCATGAATGCGGCCGATGAACCGGCCCATCCACACACGATCTTCCGTCGTGGCCAGTTCCGGCCAGTGACCGCCGCGACGCGGAAACAGCGCAAAACGATAACCGCTGTGCTCATGCAGGGTTTCGCCATTGATCACCAGCGGTGCCACGACCGGAATTTCGCGGTCGGCAAGCTCAAGCGAGAACGCGTGCTCCTCGAGAATCGCCGCATCGCTCCAGCGGCCCGGCCGGTAGAACTTTGCGACTATCGGTTCAGCGTCCTCGATGCCGATCTGGTAGACGCGATTCTCGTAACTGCCCAGCGCAAGGATGCGCCCGTCACAGTGATAGCCACAGCGCTCCGCCGACTCCAGCACCACGTCCGGGACCAGCCCCTGATACGGCGCCGCATCGCTCATTGCAGCAGTCGCAGCGGCGGCCACCGCCGCGGATCCGCATGGCCCGGCAGATCCGGTCACCGCAGCGCCCGCATCAGAAACGGCAGACTGTGGTCCATGCGATGGTCTATGCCCGAGTGCGTGCCATCGAACTCTTCATAGCGGTGCGTAACACCCTTGGCCGCAAGCCGCATGGACAGCAGCCGGGTGCCGTAATGAATGCGGTACTGGTCGCGCCAGCCGCAGTCCATGTATATGCCGCGCAGGCTCTTCAGCTGCCGCGCGTATCGCGACACGAGATTGATGGGATCGTGACGAAGCCAGCGGCGCCAGCGTTGCGGCAACAGCTCGCCGGTTTCCAGATCGAACGGCAAGGCGAATCCGTTCGGTGCATCCGGGTCCGGGTCGTACGTCGCGGCCATTGCAATGTTCATCAGACAGTGCACCTCGGCGCCTGACGGGTTTGGTTTGCTCCAGAAGTTCTCGAGAAAACGGCGTACCCGTCCGTCATCGTGGCCGGGTGTCAATCGGGTCGTTTCCCGTGCCACGTCGAGGCGGCCTTCGCGGCGCGCACGGCTGCGATGCTTTGCCAGTTCATCGAGCGTATTCGGCCAGTCGCAACGGTAAACGAAATCGAAATAGGCATCGCCGGAATGATTTGCGATCGCGCCCCAATAGCGGGCGTACTTCATGCCGTGCAGCATCGCGCCATAACCGCCGGATGATTTTCCGAAGCAGCCGCGATGATCCCGCGAGGCCAGCGTGCGGAATTCGCCGTCCACGAACGGAATCAGTTCGCGAGTCAGGTAGTCGGCGTAATCGCCAATGGCGCTAGAGTTGATGTACTGATTGCCACCCAGCGACGTGAAGCAGTCGGGAAACACGATGATGCAGGGCGTCATGCGACGCTCATGGATCAGGCGCGCAGCGCGCTGTGGCACGTTCTCGTCGAAGTTTCGCCAGTTGGTGTGCGACGGCCCGGCGCCGGCGTAACCGACCAGGTCGAACAGCACCGGGAAACGGCGCCCGCGGCCGCGTCCCCGACCCTGGTCGTACTGCGCGGGCAACCAGACATCCAGCCTTCTCACATGCGGATCACCAAGCGGATTGTCGGCAAGAATGGCGGACCTGTGTTCCAGAGTAACCAGCGTGCCGGCGGGTCGCGATATACGTTGTCTGATCAATCGGGATGCTCCGGGTGAGACGTTGTGCTGCGCTATTGTAAGCGTCACAGCCGCACGGCTGTTGCACACCGTGTGACCGATATCTCCCACTTTGCGCCCGGTGTGTGGCAAATTTGGCTGCGACATCGAGGTTTTCGGGAGCAGAGCGTGCAAATGTCCTGTCGCCTGTCGCGCGCATCAGGCCGCATGGCCCTGATCACAGCCGTCCTGTTGCTGGCCGGCTGTGCATCCAGTATCCCCGTCTACGAGGGAACACGCCCTTCCGGCGAAACGGCACGCTCAGCGCCGTCGTCAGGAGCAGCGGTGCCATCCGTTCGCGGCAACGACACAGGTGCCGAGCTCGCAAGACAGGCGCTGGCCATGCTGGGCGCCCCGTACCGGTATGGCGGGGCAACCCCCGCCGGCTTCGACTGCAGCGGCCTGGTCCAGTACGCCTACAGGCAGCTCGGCCTGGCCGTGCCACGCACCACTGAAGAACAGTATTCGAATGCACAGCTGATACGCCGCCGCAACATGCAGCCCGGCGATCTGCTGTTCTTCCAGTTCACGCACACGGTCTCGCACGTGGGCATCTATCTGGGCGACGGTCGATTCGTACATGCGCCCACAACCGGGCGAAACGTGGAGATCATGGCGCTGGATCAGCCGTATTATCGCGACGGCTTCATAGGCGCAGGCCGACTGCACGCGCGGCTGTAATCGGCGCCAGCGCGGGCGTCGTCGTCAGACTGCGCCCGCGCTGGCGTCCAGGGAAACGCGGCAAGGGCCGTCAGGCCGGCCACGCGCTCGTCGCGAGCAGCGGGCCGCCCCCCGGGGACTCACGGCGTCGGCGCCACGGGCTCTATGCGCATGATGGTGCCGTCTGGCTGCCCGCTTCCATAGCGCACCTCGGTCGCGACATACAGGTAGCCGTCCGGCCCCTGCTGCACATCGCGGAACCGCACACCCAGCTCCGTCAGCATCGGGGTGCGACGCTCGGACTGGCCACCGCCGAAATCGATGCGCTGAAGCTGCTGGCCGCTGAGCGCACCGACGAACAGACTGCCCTGCCACTGCGGGAATGCATCTCCGGTGTAGAACTCTATGCTCGCCGGGGTGATCGCCGGCACCCAGAATATGCGTGGCAGTTCCATGCCGGGCCGGTGATAGGGCTGATCGGACACCAGCGTGCCGGTGTAATTACGCCCCATGTTGGTCAGCGGCCAGCCATAGTTGGCACCAGGCTTGAGGATGTCGATCTTGTCGCCACCCATGGGGCCGATATCCACGACCCACAGTTCGCCCGTCTCCGGATGGCGCGCAAAGCCGTAGGCGTTGCGATGGCCGTAGGAGTAGATCTCGGGACTGGCGTCGTCGCGACCGACAAACGGGTTGTCGGCCGGCACACCGCCGTCCTCGGTCAGACGCAGGATCTTGCCCACATGCTGGTCCAGATACTGGGCCTGGATGCGGATGCTGTTGTCATCCACCGCGCCACAGCACAGCCGGTCGCGGTCACCTATGGTCAGCAGGAACGTGCTGTCAGTGTCGAAGATCATGCGGCCGGCGATCGCGTTGGCGGCGTTCTCCCAGGCGTTGGCGACGAAGATTTCCTCGACGTCCACGAGACGATTGCCTTCCAGGCGGCCGCGGGAGACGGCAACGGTGCGATAACCGTCCTCGCGTCCCTTTGCGTAAGCGGCGTAGACATAGCCGTTGTTCTCGAAGTCCGGATGGATGACGACGCCGTGCAGCACGTCATTGCCGGCCGGTGACGGCGATTCCCAGACAGGCTCTGGCACCAGCTGGCCATCGCGAACAATGCGCAGGCGGCCATTCATCTCCGTGACCAGAATGTCACCGCCCGGCAGGAACGCCATGTCCCAGGGTCCTACCAGCTGATCGGCCACCAGGACCAGACGCACACGCTGGTTACCACCCACGGGCACTTCAAGCGGTTCGCCATGCTGCGGCAGCAGCACTCGCGGCGCCGGCGGCTGCGACAGCGCGCCGTGCGGAATCATGAAAGCGACAGCCAGTGCCGTCGCACCCCCCAGCAGAGATTTCCTCATTACTTATGCTCCTCAGGTACCGATATCCAGGAATGTTTATATTGATTACGCGGATTTCTGTTCGTTGCTCATGGCCGCCAGCTTCTCGCGCAATGCGAGACGGTTGATCTTGTTCGCGCCGGTTTTGGGCAGCGCATCGACAAAATGCACCTCCACCGGTCGCTTGTACTTCACCATCTGACCCTTGCAGTAGGCGAAAAATTCCTCTTCGGTCATTGTCTCCCCGCGATCGAGGACGACAAACGCCGCCAGCACCTCGCCCAGCCTCGGGTCCGGCTTGCCCACCGTGGCAGCCTCCCGGATCTTCGGGTGATGGAACAGGACTTCGTCTATTTCGCGCGGATACACATTGTAGCCGCCGACAATGACCATATCCTTCTTGCGGTCGACCAGGAACAGAAAACCGTCCTCGTCCACATAGCCAATGTCACCGGTGTGCATCCAGCCATCGCGCAACGCCAGGCGGGTTTCTTCAGGATTGTTGTGATAACCGATCATGACCTGCGGCCCGCGTACCCGGACCTCACCGGCTTCACCGATCGGCAGCACCCGCGTGCCCTCCTCCAGGTCCACCACTTCTATCGTGGTATCCGGCACCGGATTGCCGACCGACAGCATCTTGCGCCGGCCGGAATACGGATTCAGACAGAACGGCGCTCCCTCCGACATGCCCCAGCCTTCCAGCAGCGGACAGCCGGTACGCTCCAGCCACTCCCTGTGCAGATCCTCAGGGCACGGCGCACCGCCGGACGGACAGTACTTCAGTGCGGACAGATCAGCGCGCTCGAACTCGGGACTCGCAAGCAGTCCCATGTAGATCGGTGCAGGCCCGCCACTGAAAATCGTGATCCGGTGCCGGCTCAGCGCCTCGACGACACGGTCGGGTTCGTAACGCGGCAGCATGACCAGCGTGCTGCGTGCATAGATCGGCACCCAGGTCGCATAAGTCAGACCCCAGATATGGAACATCGGCGCAACATTGAGGAAGCGCTCCTGTTCGAACAACGGCGGCCATACGGTGCAGTGCTGCAGACACTGCCAGTCCAGCGTCCTGTGGGTATGGTTCACGCCCTTGGGCACACCAGTGGAACCGCCGGTGAAGATCATCAGCGCCAGATCATCGGCCTGCGGAAATGTCGCTTCATCGAGCACGAGGCTTTCATCGTCCAGCCAGGCGGCCATTTCCACCCCTCCGTTGCCGAACACGATGACGGTTTCCACACCCAGCCGCTGCGCAATGGCGCTGGCCCTTTCGTGCATCGCCGGATCACAGATCAGCAATGTCGGTGCCACCGTGGTCAGTACACGCGTCTGTTCGCTTTCGGTGAAAAACGGGTTGATCGGTGCCACCTGGGCGTTGGCGGCCATCACCGCCATGAGGGCCACATCCATCTCTATGGAATTGGCCATCATAAGTGACACCCTGTGACCGGCCACATTGTGTTCGCGCAGCAGCGCGGCAAGGCCCGCCACAGCATGACCGAACTGCCGATAGGTGATGCTGCGATCCTCGCAAACGATCGCGGTGATATCCGGCGACTGTGTCACCGCAGCATGGAACATGTGCACCACGCTCTGAAAACGCGGCATGTCCGGATTGATGGGCAGTGTCGAACGGACGGTGGACAGGCGGGTCATGATTGTTTTCCTGGGCTGCAACGGCGCATCAGAACACGCGGCCGGTATTGGGACGAAAATCCACGGCAAGTGCCTGGTCGTAGTAAGGCATGGCCGCACTCATGGGCGGCGCAACTTCATCAAGCCGCGCACTATCTTCTTCAGTCACTTCGATTTCCAGCGCACCCAGGTTGTCGACGAGTTGATCCAGCGTGCGCGGGCCGATGATCGGTGCCGTGACGCCCGGGCGAGATGCGTTCCAGGCCAGTGCCAGCTGCGATGGCGAACAACCTTTTTCGGCTGCCAGCCCGACCAGACATTCAATGACATCGAATGCCCTCGCCGTCACCGGTCGATTGAAATTGTCCTTGCCGCCCTGCCAGCGGCCATCCGCCGTGAGATCATCACGCCGGTACTTGCCGGTCAGCAGGCCGCCACACAGCGGCCCCCAGGGAATCATCGCCATACCGAAGCTCTGTAATGCCGGCAGCAGCTCCCGCTCGGCGGTGCGATCCAGAAGATGATAGGTGGACTGGTCGCAGACAAAGCGGTTGAGGCCCAGTTCCTTCGAGGCCCACAATGCCTCGACGATCTTCCAGGCCGGGAACATGCTGGTGCCGATGTAGCGGATCTTGCCGGCATGGATCAGATCGTCAAGGGCTCGCAGGGTCTCGTCGATCGGAATATCCGCCTGCGGCCGGTGCAGCTGATAAAGGTCTATCCAGTCGGTCTTCAGGCGCCGCAGCGATGCTTCACAGGCCGCAATCAGGTGGCGGCGACTGAGACCGCGCGCATTCGGATCCTGCCGGTCCTGAGGGAAAAACCCCTTCGTCGCCAGCACCACCTGCTCGCGCCTATTGTCACCGGCCAGGGCACGACCGACGATGCTTTCGCATTCTCCGGCCGCATAGGCATCGGCCGTATCGACGAAATTAATGCCCTGCGCCAGTGCATGGTCGATGATGGTCGCGGACTCGCGCTCCTCAGTGCGTCGCCCGAACATCATCGTACCCAGACACAGCGCACTGACCTTGACGCCGGTGCGGCCGAGGTTCCTGTATTCCATCCTGCTTCCTGAGCGTAGCCTGGCGATCCGCCCGGGGGAGATCCCGGACGGCTGCGCATGGCGTGGCGGGCTATTCTAACGTCCTCAGCGATCCGGTGCGGAACCTGTAACGCAGTCACTTGTCTTTGCTGATGAACGGCGCAAACTTGGCGGCAGGCTGTGCCTGTACCGGCCGCCGGAATCTGGTGCGAGCAGACCCGCCCGCCAGGGCGACAGGTCTGCACTGACGGGAGTGACTTGCCTTGAAAATCCTGAGGATTGTCGGCGCAACCGTGATCGCACTGGTTGCTCTCATTGTCGTGGCCGTCGCCGTGATCGCCTTCAGTTTCGACCCGAACGCCTATCGCGGGCACGTCGCGGAGTGGGTGGAAGCGCGCACCGGGCGGGAATTTCGAATCGATGACGACCTTCAGCTCAGTTTCTTTCCGTGGCTTGCTGTTGAAACCGGCGGCGTCTTTCTCGGCAATGCACCAGGATTCGGTGACGACCCCTTTCTCAGCGCCGACCGCCTGGAAGTTCGCGTCAAGCTGATGCCGTTACTGCGCCGCCAGCTGGAAGTCGGCACGGTCATTCTTGAAGGTCTGACCCTGAACCTCGCCGTCACCGCCGACGGCGATAACAACTGGGCGGATCTCCTGGCTCGCGCCGAAGAAGACACGGCCGAAGCCGCGGACGTGCTTGCGGACGATGCGACTTTTCGCATCGATAGTCTCGATGTCGAGGGGTTTCGCGTGCGTGGCGGCCGTCTGACATGGCGTGAGAACACGACGCAGACCCGCTACCTGCTCACGGACCTCAACGTCGAGAGCGGACCGATTGCGATCGGCGCACCCATCGCGCTGCAACTGAGCCTGCAGGCACAGGACCTGGCCTTGAACCACAGCGTGCGCCTCAGCGGCCGGGGCACGGCCGAGATCATCAACGCCAATGCCGTCGGTGCCAGCGATGTGCAGCTGGACTTCGTGTTCACCGACCAGGTACATCCGGCTCGAGCAGAAGGACGCCTGACACTCGCGGCCTTCACGCGCCACGACGACGGCAGTCTGCAGCTGGGCGACACCACGCTCACGGGCCAGGCGCGTGCGATCACCGACGCTGCCGTCGATCTCGATGTGGCGGTGCGCTTCTCATCCGCCGCCCTGGGTGCCGACGGTGAATCGATCAGCGTGCAGGATCTGAGCACCGACATTGCCGGCATCCGCGCCGCATGGCAGCTGGAGGTGGATGGGCCGATCAGTTCGCCGGACGTGCGCGGCCGACTGGCGGTCAGCGAGTCGCCGCTGGCCAGCGTGTTCAACCTCGTCAATACCCCGCTGCCCGCCGGCACAACAGCCGCCTCGCTGGGCAACTTCACGGCATCCGCCGACTTCGATTATCAGCAGACCGCGCAACGCCTGACGCTGGATGACTTGATCCTGTCTGCACTGGGCGCCCGGATGAGCGGTAACCTGCGTATCGACGAATTCAGTCGCGTACGCGGCAGCGTGCAACTGCCTGAATTCGCGCCCAGTGCAGCACTGGTCGCGATGATTGCGCCCCATCTGCCGGACGGCGTGAATGCAGACGCGTTCCGCAGCGTCGCACTGGCTGCAAGCCTGGACGCAGACACTGCCAGCGGCCGCACCTCCCTGCGCGACCTGCGTGCCTCACTGCTGGGCGCATCACTGGAGGGCGAGCTGGACGTCGTGCCCGGCGGCAACGGTCAGGTGATGCGGGGGCGCATCACGACATCGCCCATCCCGCCGGAGAACCTGGCCGCGGCATTCGGCAGCTGGCTGCCGGAAGGTCTGGAGCCCGGCGAACTCGGCATGACGACACTGGACACGCGATTCGTATTCGACACTGCGGCTGATACAGCCACTCTGGACCCCCTGCGGCTGCAGGCCTTCGGCCTGAACGGCAGCGGCACGGTCAACGGCCGTGCCTTGTCCCGGGACGCCGTCTGGACCGGCAACGCCGAAGTGCAGGCGTTCTCGCCGCGCGACCTGTTGAACCGGTTCGCGCTGCTGTCACCGGAAACCTCCGACCCGACGGTACTGACTCGCGCGAGCGCACGCGCAGGATTCGAGATCACATCTGATCGCGGACGCTTCAACAATATTGAGCTGAATCTCGACGACAGCCGCATCACCGGCACACTGACCGTGGACGGTTTCGACAACCCGGCTTACCTGTTTGCACTGGCCATCGATCAGGTGAACGCGGACCGCTATCTGCCGCCTCGCGCCGACGAGGTCGAGGACGGCGAGATGACGGCCGGAGATCTGGAACTGGAAGTGGAGGCCATCAGGACGCTGCGGCTGTCGGGCAGCCTGGAAGTCGGCTCGCTGGCGCTGGCCAACATGCAGTTTCAGCAGGTGGCAACACGACTCGATGTCGGCAACGGGCGCGCACAGCTCAGCGACGCGCGCGCGCGGCTTTACGGCGGCGAGTTCAACGGCAGCTTCGGCGTGGACCTGACCGGCACGCTGCCGGCGATGACGCTGAGCGGGCGGGCATCCGGACTTGCGATGCGACCCATCATCACGGCGCTGACCGGAGATGCCAATCTCAGCGGCACCGGCGGATTCGAACTGGATCTCGCCGGCACTGGCGCGAAGATCATCGATAACGTGCAGACCGCAAGGGGTCGCCTGAGCTTTTCGCTGAGCGACGGCGCCATCGAGGGTTTCAATCTGGGTCGCGGCCTTTGCGTGGCCTACAACGTGCTGCAGCGTGCACCGGCACCGCCGTCGAATCTGCCCAGAGAAACGCGTTTCGAAGTCATACAGGGCAGCGCTGAAGTCCGCGACGGCGTCGCACACATGCCGGATCTGCTGGGACGCGCTTCGTTCCTGGAGGTCAACGGTTCCGGCCGACTGGTGCTGACCGAGCAGTATCTGGACTATCAGCTGCAGGCGCGAATGTCAGCCCCCCTGGGCATCAGCAACTGCGAAACCATGGACGCGCTGATCGGAGAATCCATACCGCTGCGGCTGCGCGGGCCGGTGACCGATCCGGACATCGCGCCCGACTACAGCGCCATTATCGAACGCCTGCTGCGACGCGAAGCCGAACGCCGTATCAGCGATCGTCTGCAGGATCTGATCCGCTCACGTTGACGCCAACCACAGCGGTCGACAGACTGCGCGCATGCCCCGTAGACGCCGCAAGTCCCGCCGGCGCGGCGCCAGCCGCGGCCGCCTCGTTCGCCTGCTGACCACCGCCGCAGTCGCGGTGCTGCTGCTCGCCGGCGCCGGCTATCTGTATCTGCTGCAGCTCGGCGCGCGCATTTCTGCCGAGTTCGAGGCGCGACGCTGGGACGTCCCGGCGCAGGTCTATGCGGCACCGCTGGAACTGTACGCGGGGCGCCCGCTGGCCGTGGCCGACCTGACCGCGGAGTTGCGCCGTCTCGGCTACCGCGAACTGCCTTCCGCGGCGACACCGACCGACAGCGGTCGATACAGCGTGAACGGCGACAGGGTGGCCATTGCGAGCCGCGCGTTCTCGCACGCCGGCCGCGACACGCCGGCGCAGCGGCTGAACGTGACATTTTCCGGGCGCCGCGTTGTCGCGGTCACCGCGCCTGACGGCAGCGACATTGCACTTGCGCGCCTTGAACCCATGCTGATAGGCAGTCTGTTCCCGGCCCATGGCGAGGACCGCATCATCCTCACGCCGGATCAGATACCTCCTCTGGTGATCGACGCGGTGGAGGCCGTTGAGGACCGACGCTTCCGCCAGCATCATGGCGTGGACCTGCGCGCGATCGTACGCGCCGCACTGGTCAACGTTTCGGCCGGCGAGATCCGTCAGGGTGCGAGCACCCTGACCCAGCAGCTGGTGCGCAGCTACTTTCTGCACAACGAGCGTACCTTTCATCGCAAGCTGCGCGAGGCGCTGATGGCGGCGGCACTTGAGCGGCGCTACAGCAAGGATGAGCTCATGCATGCCTATCTGAACGAGGTGTACCTCGGTCAGGACGGCTCGCGTGCCATACACGGCTTCGGTCTGGCCAGCCAGTTCCATTTCGGCAAGCCGCTGGGGGAACTGGATCTGCACGAAATCGCGCTGCTGATCGCCAAGCTGCGCGGACCGGCCTATTACGACCCGGGCCGTCACCCGGATCGCACTCTGCAGCGTCGCAACCTGGTGCTGTCACTGATGGTCGATCAGGGCCTGATCGACGTCGAATCGATGACCGCAGCAACCGCAAGACCGCTGGATGTGCTGCCCCCGGCCGGTCGCAGCGCCAGCTATTACGCGGCCTACCTGAATCTGGTGCGGCGTCAGCTGAGCCGCGACTACCCGGCAGAAGACCTCGCGCGCGATGGTCTTAAGATCTATACCGTCATGGACCCGGCGATACAGTCCGCCGGCCAGCGTGCCCTTGTGGACGGCCTCGGTGAGCTGCAGCCGGGCGGTAGCGTGGCGACCGCGGCGGTGGACGGTGCGGTCGTCGTCACGCGCCCTCACAGCGGCGAAGTGCTGGCGCTGGTAGGTGGTCGCCGCGCCGGTTTCGAGGGGTTCAACCGGGCACTGGATGCACGGCGGCCTATAGGCTCTCTGGTCAAGCCATTTGTTTTTCTGGCCGCGCTGCAATCCGGCGATTTCACGCTGGCCGACATTGTCGATGACCAGCCGCTGGAATTGCGCCTGGCCAACGGCGACATCTGGTCGCCACGCAACTTCAGCGGCGAAAGCCAGGGTGAGGTCACCCTGCTGCGCGCGCTGGCCGAATCGCTTAACCAGGCCACGGTGGACCTCGGACTGCGCGTAGGGCTGGAGCCTGTCGTCGCGCTGCTCCGACAGCTGGGTCTTCAGCGCACGGTCCCGCTTTATCCCTCACTGCTGCTGGGCGCCATCGAGCTGACGCCGGTGGAAACCGCGGAGCTCTACAACACGCTTGCCAATGGCGGCTTCCATGCGCCGTTGCGCACCGTGGAGTCGGTCGTGGACGGCAATGGCCGGGTGCTGCAGCGCTATCGGCTTCAGATCACAGCCAGCGCGGATGCCGCCGCCGTGTATCAGCTCAACGCGGCCATGGTTGAGGTCATGCACCGAGGCACCGGGCGCACGGTGCAGCGACGGTTGCCCGGCGCACTGCGTGTGGCCGGCAAGACCGGCACATCCGACGGCCTGCGCGACAGCTGGTTCGCAGGATTCAGTGCCGATTACAGCGCCGTGGCATGGGTGGGTGCCGACGACAACAGCGAAACCGGCCTCACGGGTGCGACAGGCGCCGGTGTAATCTGGGCACGGCTGATGACGGAACTGGCACCACGCTCGTATCAGCCCGGCCTGCCGTCGGAGCTCACGCAAGCCTGGGTGGACTACTATGCGGGACACCCGGTGGCGGCCGGCTGCGACGCAGCCGTGGCAGTCCCGGTTCCGGTCACAGCGGCCATTCCTTCGGTGCGTGGCTGCGATGGCGAACAGCCGCGCGGCCTTGGCGGTAGAATCCGTCAATGGCTACGCGGAACATCGGATTGATGCTGCAGCTCGCACCACGAGTGGAGCGGGTGCGATGGCACGCGCTCGTAACGGCACTGACCCTGCTCGCCGGCGGATGCACGTTGCTGCCGCCAGCCGAGCCGCGACTCTCCCTGCCAAGGGATTCGGGAACGGCCGCGCCGTCCGAAGCACCTCCCGACAGCTCAGCGACCGGTGCCGAAGCGAGCCGCAGCACAGCGGAATCCGGCGCAGGTCCGGCCGCGCCTCCCGTCGCGGCCGCGTCCCCGGCCACCACAATGCTGCTGGAACAAAGCCGTCGTGAACGTGCCGCCGGCAGCCTGGACGATGCCGCGGATTCGCTAGAGCGTGCGCTGCGTATCGATCCGGACAATCCGTGGCTGTGGCTGGAACTGGGCGAGATCCACATGATGGTCGGCGACAGCGCCCAGGCCGAGGAGATGGCCCGCAAGGCACTGTCGCTGGCAGGCTCCGACCAGGCGCTGGTGGGGCGGGCCGACCGCCTGCTCGCTGCGATACGCAGTCGTTAGCCACTACAGCTGACCATATAACGACCGCACGGCAACCGCGCCGGCCGCGATTCATGGCCGACGACTTCGGAGCGGCCGAATCAGACACGGGAACTGCCACGCAGTCGACTGGCAAACACCGCAGTGCTCGGTTATGTTCGGAATGCCCGATGACGGGCAGATGAAGGGAGATACCGATGCTGCGTCGCAGAATCGCTACGTCAATACTCGTACTGCTCAGCTGCCTTTCGCTGGGCACAGCACAGGTGTCGGCTCATACCGGCATCATCTCCACCCACGATTACCTGAATGCGCTGGACAGGCAGGAAACCCTGCAACGCGTAGATGCCCTGCTGGCACGCGATGAAGTCCGCAAGGAACTGGAACGCCTGGGCGTGGCGCCTGACGACGCGCTGGCACGCGTGGAAGCGCTGGCCGATCAGGAGCTTCAGATGCTGGCCGCGCACCTGGAAGAGCTGCCCGCAGGTGCGGGCCTGCTGGGACTGGTCGGCGCGGTGTTCATCGTCCTGCTCATCCTCGAGCTGACCGGTGTGATCAACATCTTCAATCGTATCTGACCGCGCACCATGTCCCTGCGCGGCATGGTGCCCGGCTTTCGTATGCTGCGCCGTGCCGCGTCACGCGCGGCCGCCGCAACATGTGTGCTGGTCACCAGCGTCGTGCTCGCCGGCTGCGGAGGACTCGTCGGCATCGAGCGTCCGTCCGAACCGTTGCCCTCGGTCGAACTGACTGATGTGCCTTTCTTCCCGCAGACGGACTACCAGTGCGGGCCTGCGGCGCTGGCTACCATCCTGTCCCATCAGAACGTTGCGGTCACCGCCGATGACCTGGTGCCCGCAGTCTACGTGGAGGGTCTGCGCGGCAGCCTGCAGGCGGAACTGATGGGTGCCACGCGACGTCACGGACTGGTGCCCTTCCAGCTGGAGCCCGGCCTGGATGCGCTGCTGGCCGAGGTTTCCAGCGGCCGCCCGGTGCTCGTTCTGCAGAACCTCGGTTTACGCAGCCGACCCATCTGGCATTACGCGGTCGTGATCGGCTTCGATCCGGAGACCGATCGCGTGATCCTGCGTTCCGGAGAGGAAAAGCGACGCATGGAACGGTCACGCCGTTTTTTGCGCAGCTGGGCGCTGGCGGACAACTGGGCATTCGTGGCGGCACGCCCCGGCGAACTGCCCGTCAGCGCCGAGCCCAGGCCCTACATCCGCGCCCTGGCCGACGCCGAAGCACTTCTGCACCCGTTGCGGGCAACACAGGCTTACACGGCGGCACTGGCCCGGTGGCCGAACGATGCAGTCGTCGCGTTTGCGGCTGCGAACCAGCAGTTTGCGCACGGTCATCTGGAGCAGGCTGCGAATCTGTATCGCGCAGCGGTGAGCCTGGATCCGGATCATGCCGCCGCGCGCAACAACCTCGCTCATGTGCTGGCAGCCCGGGGTTGCGCCGAAGCCGCCCTGGCGGAAGCGCGCCTGGCTCTGGCCGCAACCGCTACTACGGACCCTCTGTACCAGGCGATACGCGACACTGTAGCCCGACTGGAAACGGCCACGCATGAACAGACATCCGGCGCCTGCCTCTGATCCGGCGCAGAGCGCCCGGGCGGTCCTGATGATCAATCCGGCGCGCTTTGCCGCCAATCCCCAGACCCGATCCTCAAACCGTTTTCAAAGCAAGGCACGCGGGAGACCGTCACAGGTGGCCAGCCGCGCGCGAGCTGAAACGGAAACCCTGGCAACTCAGCTTCAGGCGCATGGCGTGCGCGTCGTGCTGATCGAAGGTCAGGAGCATCCGCCGCTACCGGATGAGGTTTTTCCGAACAACTGGATCAGCTGCCACGCCGACGGCACGCTGATCGTCTATCCCATGCTCGCGGAGAACCGTCGGCGGGAACGGCGGGCTGAGGTGATAGAACGGCTGAGGGACAACGCCGGAATCGCGATACGCCGCGTCGTTGACTTCAGCAGCCACGAGTTTGACGACCGGTTTCTGGAAGGCACCGGCAGTATCGTGTTTGACCACGTGAACAGGGTCGCCTTTGCATGTCTGTCGCCGCGCACTCATCCGGGCCCACTGTCAGAGGTGTGTGCCCTGCTGGGATACCGACCAGTTGTATTTCATGCCACGGACAGTTCAGGCACGCCGATCTACCACACCAATGTGATGATGTCCGTCGGCACCGGTTTCGCGGTGGTCTGTGTGGACGCGATCACCGACCCCGCCGAGCGCGAAGCGGTCGTGAGCGCACTTGCAACGCATGAGCGTGAAGTGCTGGCCATCAGCCGCCAGCAGATGCAGGACTTCGCAGCCAACATTCTGGAGCTTCGCGGTCATGGTCCCGTTATCGCTTTGTCACAACGGGCCCATGATGCCTTTGGCGACGCGGGCAGGGAGCGTCTCGCTCATCACGGCAAGCTGCTGGTGGCGGATATTCCGACCATAGAGGCGGCCGGAGGCGGCAGCGTACGCTGCATGCTGGCGGAGCTGTTCGCACCGCACGCAGACTGACTCTGCCGCAAGCGTCAGGGCAGGGTCAGGCGTGAATCGTTACGTTCCCCAGTCCAGATCGGCTGGTGATCCAGATTCCCGTGGTGCACCAGCGTGCCATCGAGATTCGTTCTGTCCACACCGATGACTTCGAAAAGCAGTTCGAACGCCACCGTATCGCCGCCATCCGCCAGCGCTGCGGCCTGTTCAATACTTCGCACCTGGCCAGCGTTCGTGAGCGCATAAGCCACATGCATCAGGCCAGTATCACGCGTGCCTGCAACGACGGCCACCCGATGACCGCTGGGACCCGGAAACGTCGAGAACAGACCGTAGTCACGGTAATTTCGGAACACACCGGGCATGCCGGCGCTGCTTGCGAACACCGTACCGCTTTCGCGATGCACCAGCTCATCGTATGTTTCTCCGATACTCAGATGCGACGCCGAAAACACGAAATCCATCAATCGGTCCAGTGCACTGATATATCCCACATAGAGCACGTGGTTGCTGCGCAGACGTGACACATTGAGTTCGCTCATGGACACGACCTGCACGGACTTGTCCGTCGTGTACAGAACGCGCAAGACATCGAGCAGCGCCGATGCGGTGGCTCGGGGCAGATAGGTCAGATCGAGATCCATGTATCGGGTATCGAGATCCGCCTCGTACATCATGTAGTCGTCAAGTTCCCGAGGGGAGTTGATGTCGAACTCACGCACCAGACGGGCGACATTTCCCCTCTCATCCAGCTCAGCGAAAATGTAGTAGTCGCCGACGACGATAAGCACCGGGACGTCATCGTCCAGTATCCCGCCCCACAACGGAGAACGGGCCACCTGCTCAAAAACGGAAACAGAATGTTGCCCCGACGGCGCCAGCAGCAGGCCGATCAGGATGCCCGCCAGCACCAGCGACACCGCCATCGCCATGACCACCGGCCGCCGCCGTGCGGATTGTGGCGACAGGTCGGTCTCCACAGGCTCCCCTGCCGCGTCTCCCGCCTGCAGCATGACGCGATACTCGCCACGCGGGATGATGATGCGCGGGCCGCCTTCGCGATCGGCGTCAGCGTAGAAGTTATCCAGCTTCTGGCGCAGGTTATGGGCATACACCCGGACCATGGAATCCTGTCCCGGATCGAACTCCGGCCCGCGACCGAACACCTCGGTCGCGATCTCCATTTCCTTGGGTATGCGTCCCTCAGCGGTGCACTGGACCAGAAACTGCAGAAACCGACTGTAGGAACGCGATCGTCCCAGCACGCCGCTGGCGACGATTTCGTCTGTCTGTCGTCTGATTTCGTCCAGGTCCTGCATCCGGGAGTCCAGTGTTCGCGAGAGAGCGGTCAGTCAGGGGTTTGACCGCCGGAAGATATGGTCAGTTCGGCAGGCGCGCGGGTTGCGGCAGCGTTCCGTTAACGGTTAAAGGAACACGCACCATGCACGATCCTGCGGCGATTATACGCAAAAAAGGCGCGTTCCCTGATGGGAACGCGCCCGATTTGCGCTGGCGACGGCCACGCCGTCGCCTCATCGCTCAGAAGGACTTGTTAAAGGACAGGTACCACTCGCGCGGACGTCCCGGCTGAGCCTGCCGGAAAGGCTGGCCGAACGCCGTGAGATCGAAGATGTTCAGCAGATAGCCCTTGTCAGTGGCGTTCGTAACACCCACGGCCAGTCCCCAGTCATCCGACGCCGGTCGGTACCCCAGACGCAGGTTCAGAAGTTCGTAGGCCTTGGTACAGCTGTTCGGGTTGAGGCCGAACAGGGTCTGGGCACCGCCGGACACATCGGTCAGCCCACTGCAGACCTCGGTCTGAAAGTAGGTATCGACTCGAGGGGACAGGCGTCCGCCGCCGGCGAGGTAGAAGTCGTACTGCAGCGACACGTTGGCGTTCCACTCCGGCACGAACGCAGGACGGGCATTGGAGGCCAGGTCCGGCGATGACCAGTCGGTGTATCCCGCACCGGCAGTAATCAGCAGAGCGCCCGTGGGTCGATAGTTGAGCTCAAACTCAACACCGGAGATCGTGCCTGGCACGTTCACATACGATGTCAGTGAAGTGACGCCCGCACAGGTTGCCGGCTCGCCCGGCTGGGGATTGGGCACATCGCCCGGAATGATCGTGCCGTCCGGCTCCTTCAGACACTCTGCACCGCCACGCGGTACGATGCGGCGCTTGTAGTCGGAGTAGAACAGCGCTGTATTGAAGCGCAGCCGGCCATCAGCGAAATCACCCTTCACACCCAGCTCCCAGGCCGCGAGTTCCTCACCGGATACCGGCACCAGCTGCGACGGCTGGAACGGGCGCGGGTTGTACGCATTGGGCCGATAGCCGGTCGCATAGGACGCATACAGCATGGTGCTGGCTCCGAACCGTCGGTCCACACCGACCCGGTAGTCGGTGGAGCTGTCGCTGCTCGACAGTTGCGTCACAACGATGGTGTTGTCGAAGTTGACGTTCTTGTCATCCTCGGAGTGACGTACGCCGAAGGTCAGGTTGGTGAGGTCGTTTAGGCCATAGACAAACTGCGAGTAAATCGAGCGGTTGCGGTTGTCCTGCACGTTGAAACCGTTGACCAGAATTCCGCTCGGACCTGCAAAGGCAGGCAGCAGCACTGTCTGCGCCGCGACAACATCGCTGGTGTAGTAGAAAAGCCCTACGGTCCAGTCGAGGCGATCGTTGAGCGCGTAACCGCTGAGCTGCAACTCCCAGGTATCCTGCTCGAAGTCTATCCAGCCATTGACCTCCTGACCTCCCAGCGGCGATCCGTCATGGTCGGTCGCAAACTCCGAATCGTAGCCACGGTTGGAGTAGACCAGTTTCGCCGACATGTTGTCGCTCAGATCCCAGTCCACCGTCGCCGACAGACCGGTGCTGGTCAGCGTGGAAATCGGACGATTGATGTATCCGGTGATCGGGTCACGGAATGTTGCGTAGTTCCGGTAAAGCGAGCCGGTCAGGAAACGTTCGTCGTAGGTGACGCCGTAGGTATCCTGAATCATCTGATTCCAGCCCGCGAAAGCCGGCGCCGCGCCAATTGCGGTGATAATGTCCGCCTGCGACTCGCCCTGGTCATCCTGATAATCCGCGGTGAATGACACGCTCAGGCGGTCACTGGGCACATAGCGCAACGCAAATCTTGCACCTATGGAGTCCTCGCCACCCAGCGTGCCGATGCGGCAACCCGAACCGCGGTTGGCAGTAATTGCAGGAAGCGTGCCCGCTTCATCGGGTCGTTCACAGACAAAGTCGATCAGTTCCACGTGGCCTTCACGGCGTTTGGCGGCTGCCGATACGCGCGCGAACACGTTGTCCGCAAATGCGAAATCGTAGCTGGCCCGAA
The DNA here is from genome assembly GCA_050485685.1 of Gammaproteobacteria bacterium. Lineage (GTDB taxonomy): Bacteria > Pseudomonadota > Gammaproteobacteria > Steroidobacterales > Rariloculaceae > JBJHBP01. The sequence goes on along the minus strand of JBJHBW010000022.1, from coordinate 9,344 downwards.
CATCGGTACGATTGAAATCACCAACAGTGGCCTGCACCGAGCCCGTACCATCGCCACGCGGCGGTGTCGTCACCAGTCGCATCGCGCCACCGATGGAATTGCGACCGAACAGCGTGCCCTGCGGCCCGCGCAGCACTTCCACCCGCTCAAGATCCAGCAGGTCGAAGAACGATCCCATCAGGGTCGCGTGATAGACATCGTCTATGTACATCGCCACGCCAGGCTCGAACGCAAAATTGAAATCGTTCTGTCCGACGCCACGAATAAAGGCCACCAGCGTATTGCCGAAAGCGGCCTGTGCTTTCTGGAAATAAGTATTCGGCACCGTGTAACCGATCTGTGCCGCGTTCGTGAACTCACGTTCCTCCAGTTCAACGGAAGTCAGTGCCGTGATGGCAATCGGGGTATCCTGAAGGCGCTCTTCGCGAAAGCGCGCCGTCACCACAATTTCCTCCAACGGACCCGCCTGTGACTGCGGCTGCGCCGCTGCCGGCACGCCGGCCCCTGCGGCCAGTACGCCCAGCGCGCCCAGCGCGCCGGTTACAGAACCGCGATTCATTCGCTGCTTCATCGCATCCCCTCCGAGGCTACTCAAGCGACAGCGCAAACCGGCGTGCCCTCAAGGGCGCACCGGTTTGCAGGATTGGGTGCCATCGGGAAGTCAGGGCAGGCGCTCGCGGAAAAATCGTATGATGCAAAAAAACCACGCTACTGGAGCGAACGATTCATGCCACAAAGCCCTATGAACCCTTGGCATACTTCCTTTCGGCCGCAGCTAATGTTGCACATACCATACGATTTTGCAAACGTTCGTTTCTGCTGGGCATTGCTGGCAGGGCCGGGGGGCCGGCGCCGGACCGGGTGATGCGCAAGCCGGTCGGCAAGTCCGGTCATGGCGGACCCGATCAGTTCATGCGCACGGAGACCGGCTGCGGATGTGTGAGGCGACGGGAGTTCAGTTTCGCCAGGGGAAACGGTGGCGAAGCACAAAGGTGACGGCAACCAGAAGTACCAGCATCGCAATGACGATGCCTGCCAGTCCCCACGGCACGCGGCCTTCCGCCAGTCCGCGCAGGATGGCATCGGTGCCGACGACCAGCACCACGATGCCGGGCACCATGGTCAACCAGCTCCAGAACGTGAACGTGAACGTGCGCAGCTGGGTGAGACCCAGCGCATAGTTAAGAACATTGCCGGGAAATATCGGCACCAGGCGACTGATCACGACCAGCATCGTGCCCTTTTCACGCGACATCTCATCCAGATGCGCCATGCGCGGACCGCTTTTCAATCGCTGCATCCATGCACCGCGCGCGACATAGCGGGCAATGAGGAAGCAGGCGAGCGCGCCCAGCGTCGAACCGAGACTTGCGACGGCCACCCCCATGGTCGAACCGAACAGACCACCAGCGGCCACTTTCAGCACGGTCTGCGGCACCAGCGCGACAGCGGCCGCAACGTAAACGCCGATAACCGCCAGCAGCCCCAGCATGCCCTGCGCCTGAACCCAGTCGCGCATCACATCGAGCCGGTGCACCCATTCGCCGGGACGGAACAGCAGGATGATTGCCACGATCAGGCCGACCGCCAGCAGCGGACGCGACGCACCGCGCAGCAGCAGCGCCAGATCGCGCGTCAGTCCCTGACTCCTGCGGAAAAGCCCCGAAGTATCCGCGGCTGACGTTTCCGCCTCTGAAGGCTTGGCATGCTCGTTCACGCCCGGAAGGGTAAACGCTGCGGGCGCGCATGTCGCCCTGCGGCGTCAGATCACGGCAATGGTGCGGTCCAGCATCCAGAAGGCGGCCATGGAACCGATCCCGTATACGACGGCCCGCGAAGACCACGCCGGCACCGGAATCCGCAGCGCTCTCACCAGCCAGATGACGGCAAGGACCGCGGCAATGAACATCAGCTGACCGATCTCCACACCGATATTGAAGAACAGCAATGCAAGCGGAATCTCGTGCTCGGGGAGTCCCACCTCGAACAGCGCCCCGGCAAATCCGAAACCGTGCAGCAGACCGAAAGCAAATGCGACAAACCAGGGGAATCGTGCCGCAAGGCTGCGCGACGCTTCCGGCCGGACACCATGACGAGCCAGTTCCAGGGCCAGAAACAGGATGCTGAGTGCAATCACCGCTTCCACCGGGTCTTCAGGCACATGCACCCATCCCAGCGCTGCGGCGCCGAGCGTGATGCTGTGTGCAATCGTGAAAGCCGTTACCGTCGCCACCAGCTGCCATACGCCGCGAACCAGCAGCAATAACGCGAGAACGAACAGCAGGTGGTCGACTCCGATCAGGATGTGCTCCACGCCCAGCACCAGGTAAGTGACCATGACACCGACCCGGCCGGCCTGTGTCGGCACGTCCGCCTCCGGTGCATCCGGGGTGAGGCGATGAACGAATGTCGATCCGTCGGCGAACTGCACCCTCAACAGCACATCCGTGTGCGTGGACGGCAGGCCCTGCACGCCCAGCGTGAGCCCGCGCAACCCTTCGCTGCAGGACACCTCGCCGCTCTGCATTCGCGCTTCCGCGCTTTCCTGGGTACGCACCGGCCCGGTGAGTGCGCACTCTGGAGGGATCGCCGGCACCAGCACGGCGGTCAGCCCGCCGGTACTCGAAACCTTCCACTGCACCGCGAACGTATCCGGTGCGGTTTCAGTGAAACCCAGGTAAGCCGGAGTGAGGCGGTGCGCATCCGCTGCCGGTGAAACGGCCACGGCAGCGAGCACGAGCAGCAACAGGCAGGTGACGGAACCGGATCGCGACATCAGGACACGTCGGCCGGCCAGTCGATCACGACCTCATAGCGATCCCGCATACGCCGGTACTCGGCTTCATTGGCTTCGCGCCTGCGTTCGTCAATATAACGATCGAGCACTGTCGCCCGGGCTTCGTCGAACGAGGGCTGGCGTTCCGGCGTGCGCTCCACCAGCCGCGCCAGATGCATGCCGAAACCTGATTCGAAAGGCCCGTACCATGTTCCGGGCGGCTCGCCGAACATGGCATCCGCAAATGTTTCGCCGAACAGGATCTCGACCTGCTCATAAGGCGCGTCCGTGTAGCGGGCCTGCAGCGGCGAGCTGTCTGCCGCCACGCTTTCGCCCGCAGCCAGGCGGGCCAGCGCCGCATCGATGTCGGCAATCAGGGCATCGCCTCGCTGACGGGGATCGAAGTACAGCTGCTCGAAAGTGACCCGGGCCGGTATCACGAATCGTGCCGGGTCCGCGTCGTAGAAATCGCGCAGCGTCGGTTCGTCCGGCAGGTCAGGTTCGACCAGGTCTTCGGTGAGGAAAGTCATCTTCTCGACCAGACGCAGACGCACCGTCTCGTCATCACGATCAAGTCCCAGCGCGCGTGCTTCACGGTACAGCACCTGCTCGCGTATCAGTGGCTCCAGCAGCTGCGCGATCTCATCCCTATCGGGCTCCCGGCCGCGCAGCATGGTGGCCAGCTGCACCGCCTGCTCTACATCGGTGGAGGAGATCACAATGCGCTGGGCGACGTCCTCCTCATCATCATCTTCCAGCCACGCGAACACCACGAAAATGAGTGCGCCGATCAGCAGGAAGTGAAGCAGCGGGTCCTTGACGATCCTGTTCATTATTCTGTCGGATTCCTGGTCGGACACGGGCGGCACCGGCCCGCACCCTGTTGCGGCGGCCGGCCTGAAGCGGCAGCCATTATTCCCCGTTCCGCACGCGAGCCTCAAGTCAGGCGGCTGTTCATGCGCCGTTCAGCCTGGCGCCCCTAATCTTTCCTGCACAAGAGGTAACAATGCCCCCGGTAGGACGAGGAGAGATACGATGAACCGTCTGCTGCTCGGATTGATTGCCAGCGTCGGCATCGCTGCCGCGACACACGGCGCTGAGCGGGTCGACAACGGGCTTGAAGCGCGAACGATGGTGGCCAGCATACCGACCATGACCCGACTGCACAGTTGGGAAGCGCTGGATGACCAGACCCTGATCGTCTGGGTCACGCCGCTGCAGCCCTACCTGGTGGAACTGCAATGGCCAAGCCACGATCTGCGCGGCGCGCATACCATCGGGCTGACATCGTATGGCAACCGAATCAGCGCCCGTTCCGATTCAGTGACCGTGCGCGGCCTGCAGTATCCGATCAGCCGTATCTATCGGCTGACTCGCGAAGAAGTGCGCGACGAGCGCTTCACCTGGTAGCGCGCAGCGCAGGCTGCAACACCTCCGCCCAGCGTTGCAGCTTCACGGCGTACGGCACGGATGCATTGGCCGGACTGGTGGACGGCAGAACCGCGCGCACGATCTGCTGAAGATCGGGTTCCAGCGCCGGGTGAACATGACGGTCATACAACTGGGCAGCTGTACGACCGTTGCAGCAGATCAGCGTGATGTCGCGATGGGTCGCGAGAAAGCCGCCGATGTCATTGATGACGACACTGTTGCGCACGATCGCGCTGTCCAGACTGCCCGGTCGTTCCCCGGCGGCCAGTACATCCCAGAGGGCGATTCCGGCGGCTTTCATCCGTTCCAGGCGGTGAGGATATTCGAGGTCGGGTCCCGCACCGGCGAGTTCCCCGAGGATGTGCCAGAACGCGTTGCGCGGCTGCGCGTAATATTCCGCGTCTGCAAGGGAGCGTCGACCCGGCAGACTGCCGAGTATCAGCACCCGCGCCCGGACGTCGGACACGGGGCCGAAACCGTGCGACAGATCGTGCGCCCGGCCGGCCCCGTCTCGTGTCATGCGCTACCGGATTGCGTTTCCGCGGTCTGATGGTTGTATATGTGCACGTCACGCTGTGGGTAGGGAATCGAAATACCTTCCCGGTCGAAAGCGCGCTTGATCGCTTCCATCGTGTCCCAGTAGAACGTCCAGTAGTCGGCCGTCTGCACCCACGGACGCACGATCCAGTCCACACTGCTGTCGCCGTGCGCCATCATCGCGATCACCGGTTCAGGTTCTGGCAGAACGCGTGCATCGGCGGCCAGCACTTCTTTGAGCACCTTGCGCACATGTTCGGAATCGGCATCGTAGCTCACGCCTATGGTGAGATCGACGCGGCGCTGCGGGTGCGCGGAAAAATTCGTGATCGTGCCGCTCATCATCTGACTGTTGGGCACGATGACCCGGCGGCTGTCCGGCGTCTTCAGCACGGTGGTGAAGATCTGCACTTCCTCGACAGTCCCCGACGTGCCCCCACCCTCGATGAAATCGCCGATGCGATAAGGGCGGAAGATGATCAGCAGCACACCGGCCGCCAGGTTCGCGAGCGAGCCCTGCATGGCCAGACCGACTGCGAGGCCGGCCGCACCGAGCAGCGCGATCAGCGATGCTGTCTGCACACCGAGCTGGTTGATCGCCCCGAGAATCACGAAGATCAGCAGCAGCGTGTAGATCAGATTGCCGAGAAAGCGAACCAGGATGGGTTCCAGCTTCGCACGCTCCAGCGTCTTCACCAGCCCCTTGTGAATCAGTTTCGCGATCCAGCGGCCGACAATGAAAATCGCAATAGCCGCCAGAAGATTCAGGCCGAAGTGGGCGCCCGTCTCCTGCACGAGTTCAATCAGCTGATCCGTATCCATCGTTATCCACCTTGTTGTTTTCGATGTCTCATTGGTTTTCGATTTCTCAGGGAGTCTTCATGATCCGGGCCGGTGATATCGCTGATGTCGGCCGTGGCAGCCCTCGCCCGCTCCCGGCAGGCCTGCGAGCATAGCAGAGCACTGTCAGGGCAGGCGAAAGGCATGTTCGGGCAACATCTCGCGCAACATGCGATTCATCACGCGTTTGCCGTGGACGCCGGTCATGCTCTCTTCAAGCACCAGATCCGCAGGCACCAGTCCCCCGCGCACAAGGCGCCCCTTCAGGTCACGCCACGCGATCGGTTCACCGTTGGCCAGGTTGATACGCACGCCCGGCCGTGGACGGGTCAGCAGTTCGACGATGACCGCGACGATGTCGTCGACATGAATCAGGTTCACGAGCTTTGCACCATCGCGGATGCGACCGCGGATGAGCCAGCTCGCCGGATCGCGGCCCGGGCCGAATATGCCGGCCAGCTGCAGCACGCTCGCACCCTGCTGACGCAGCCATTCCTCACCACAGACCCTGTCGCGGCTCATGTCCAGCGGCGACTGTTCGTCCACGTCCACCACGTCGCCTGCATCCGGCAACCGGTACGCCGAGGTACTGCCCAGCACGACAAGACTTGCCGCGCCTGCCAGATGCTCTTCGTGAAAAGCCTGCACTGCGCTGAGCGGCTGCGCCGGGAAGGTCCACACCACATGGCGGTCGCGCACCGGCACCGGTGCCCAGGTGCCGCGGTCCGCGAGATCGAAGCGCAGCATTGGACTGCCTTCGTCGGGCTGGCGTCGCGTCGCGATCGCGGCCGGGAAGCGCTTCAGCAATGCCTGCCCGACATAGCCTGCGCCAAGAATTGTCAGATTCGCGTCACCCGGGGCTTGCGTCTGCTTGACCTTGGCAGATTCGGTGCGCGGTGGCGGGTGGACATGTGCGGATTCCGGCATGAGAAGAATGATGGCACGAATCAATGGCGTCGCCACCTTCGTTTCGCAGCAAGGCAGCCGCTGCTATGATCCCGCGCAATCGGATTTTCATGCAGCACACACACAGCTGCATCATCCTGCACCCAGGACACACGGAATTGCCTGCATGACATTCTTCAGCGTACCTGCCGGGAAAAGAGTGCCGTCTGATTCGCGCAGCAGTCGTACCCGCACGGGCGTAATCCCGATCCGCGGGCTGGCTGTCAGCGCGACCCTGCTGCTGCTCACGCAGCCGGTTCTCGCACAGCACGGCATGGATTTTCTGCTGACCGAGTCGCCCCGGCTACCGCAGCCTGGCGGCGGTTATCTGT
>JBJHBW010000022.1:0-2383 GCA_050485685.1 Gammaproteobacteria bacterium | reverse complement strand
CCGATCCGCGGGCTGGCTGTCAGCGCGACCCTGCTGCTGCTCACGCAGCCGGTTCTCGCACAGCACGGCATGGATTTTCTGCTGACCGAGTCGCCCCGGCTACCGCAGCCTGGCGGCGGTTATCTGTATGTGCGTCAAGACTACCTGTCCATGGATCGCAACCTCTATCAGGTGGAACCGGGGATTTTGTTCGGATTGTCGCGTCGAGTGGCGGTGAGCGTGCCGGCACGCATGGAAAAGCCGCAGGGCCGTTCCGCCCGTTACGCATCCACTGCGCCGGCCATGCACTTTCGCCTGACCAGCCCGCGCCAGCGCCTGTACGCGGGGCTTTCGACACGCTATGCGATCGCGCATCAGCAGGGGGAGCGTGACCGCTTCACCGGAACCGCCTCGGTCGGACACGAGACCCGTCGCCTGCTTGCCGTCGCTAATCTGATCTACGACAGGGAAGCGGGACAGAGCCGCGAGTGGAGCTACGCAGCAGCGACCCGCATCAACATTGCGCGCCGTCACGCCGCCGGCGTCGAAGTGCTGGGTTCGCTGCAGAGCGACGGCACGACCGAGGCGCTGCTCGGCTATTACGGTCGGCTGTCACCGAACTTTACAGTCAATGCCGGTGTCGGAAAGGGCGTGGATCGCGGACCGGACTGGACCGCGCGTACGGCTTTCATCTGGCGTTTCCGCTGAAACCGGCACGGTGCACAATGCAGACTTCAACAGAACCCCTGCCCGGCCTCTGGAAGGCACTTGGCATAGCTGACGACTACGGCACATCGCCGCAGCTGCCCAGGTTTCGTGAGGCTGCCGAACTGGTCGAAACCGAATCCAACATTGTCGGCCGCGTGCAGCGACTCGCGCCCGAAACTGCCCGCGCGTGGTCGGAAATGAAGCGGGCCGCTCTGGAAGACGCCGTGGAACTGCTGATGGTGTCCGGATTCCGAAGCATCAGCTACCAGGTCGATCTGATCCGCAACAAGCTTGCCGCCGGCCAGGCCATTGAGGCGATCCTCAAGGTGAATGCCGCACCCGGCTTCAGCGAACATCACACCGGGCATGCCATAGACATTGCCACCCCCGGGTTCAGGCCCCTGACGGAAGATTTTGAGCAGTCGGATGCCTTTGCCTGGCTGGCCGGCAATGCCGCGCGCTTCGGATTTCGCATGTCCTACCCGCGCGACAACGCCTATGGCTTCTGTTACGAGCCCTGGCACTGGGCCAGGCTCTGATCGACGTGACCGCATCGTCAGATCTTCCTGCGCCCATCCACGGCCCTGACCCTTTCGACGCCCCTGACCGTGAGTAACGCCGACCGCGAGAAATGGGACCAGCGGTATCGGGAAGGCGCGTACGTCGACCGGCCGCATGCGTCGGCACTGCTGGCGGACTGGCTGGATGTATTGCCGCGCGGGCGTGCGCTGGACGTAGCCTGCGGAGCCGGCCGCAATGCGGTGGCTCTGGCAGCAGCCGGTTATCAGGTCGACGCCGTCGACATCTCACCTGTCGGCCTGTCCCGCGGCCGGGCAGTTGCCGAGGCGCGCAACCTGACCGACATTCAATGGATGGAGGCGGATCTTGAGTCCCCGCACTGGCTGGACAGCCTCGAAGGCAGACCGCCCTACCAGGTGATCGTCTGGGTTCGCTACGTGAACCCGCACTTGATGCCGCAACTCAAACCCCTGCTTGCCGAAGACGGCGTGCTGCTCGTGGAACAGCATCTGAGCACCGAAGGCATTGCGCGTGCCGGCGAGATCGCGGGCCCGTCCGGCGCCCGTTTCCGCCTGCCCTCGCAGGAACTGCTGCACAGCGCCGACGGACTGCAGGTCGTTCACTACCACGAAGGCCTGATACGCGACCCGGATCAGCGCACGGCCGCGCTGGCACGCCTGGTTGCGCGCCGGCGAAACGCAGGCACGCAGCACCCCGCCCTTTGACCAATATCCAGCCTTTGACAACGTCGGCCAGACAGCGGCCTAATTCTGGTCGTGGGAAAGCAACCGCCCCGCTTCGGGCCGGTGTCGTATGATCAACTGCTGCGCAATACCGGGATATCGCGTCGCTGCCCGGAGCCTATCACCGTCGGGGTCGGCCGATCCGCCGGCATATCGGTCCTTTTCCCTGTTCCATCTCACCCTGTTACTGCTCCTGCCCGTGCACGCACTGGTGGCGGAAAAGGCGACTGCGGAAGAAGCTGCACAAGACATCGATCACACCGCGCTGGAATCCAATGGCGCGCGTATCGACAACGTCAGCATTGAAGTCGGGAATATTTTCGACACCGACGATCCGGAGGAGGACCGGGCGCTGTATCGCTTTGCCAACCGCATCAATTTCAAGACCCGGGATGCGGTCATCGAGGACCTTCTGCTGTTCGAAAGCGGAGACC
>JBJHBW010000021.1:42567-47367 GCA_050485685.1 Gammaproteobacteria bacterium | reverse complement strand
GCGGTGTATGCGGACGCCGGCATGGTGATCAAGGTCAAGGAGCCGCAGCCGGAAGAGGTGCCGTTGCTGCGCCGCGGCCAGATCCTGTTCGCGTACCTGCACCTTGCCGCCGACCGTGAACTGACACGCCGGTTACTGGCGTCCGGCGTCACCGCCATCGCCTACGAAACGGTCACTTCAATTCAGGGCAGCCTTCCCCTGCTGGCGCCGATGAGCCGCATCGCGGGGCGTATGTCCGTACAGGCCGGTGCACATTTTCTGGAAGCGCCGGCCGGCGGCCGGGGCGTGTTGCTTGGCGGCGTACCGGGAGTGCCGGCGGCCCGGGTCGCCGTGCTCGGTGCCGGCGTTGCCGGCGGCAATGCAGTCAAGATGGCAGCCGGACTGCAGGCCGATGTCACGGTACTCGATCAGGACGTACAACGCCTGGAAGCACTGGCCGAACGTTTCGGCAGTCGCATACGAACCGAGTTCTCGACAGCGGAAGCACTGGCCAGGCGCGTCAGCGAGGCGGATCTGGTCATCGGCGCCGTGCTGTCGCCGGGCCGTGCCGCGCCGAAACTCGTCTCGGCGGACCTCGTCGGCGAAATGAAGCGCGGCAGCGTCATCGTGGACCTGTCCATAGACCAGGGCGGCTGCATCGCAACCAGCCATCCCACCACGCACGCCGAACCGGTTTTCACGGAGCGTGGCGTACTGCACTACTGCGTGACCAACGTGCCTGGCGCGGTCCCGCGTACCGCCACCCAGGCGCTGGTCAATGCGACCCTGCCCTACGCCCGGGCACTGGCCGGACTCGGTGTGCGACAGGCGTTTGAACGCGACCCCGGATTCGCAAACGGACTGAACATCGATTCCGGCCGAATCTGCCTGCCGGCCCTCGCCGAAGAACTGGCGGCCTGATCCGCGACGGCGGCCTCAGATGCCGTAGCTGGGATCGCAGTCGTAGGGATAGATGTATTCACCCGGCACACGCGTCCACGCCATGTAGCGGGCCGCAAGACCTTCGAAGGTATCCGGATCCTCGTACACCTGCGTAAGGCGCAGCGTCCTGCCATCCGGGGACAGGCGGAATCTCTCCGTCATGCGAAGGTTTTCGCTGTGATTGAACCCGTTGTTCATCAGCGTGCCGGGCGCGATGTGCGTGGTTTCGACCACCAGCGTGTCGCCTTCCCAGCGTCCCAGCGAAAAACCGGACCGGGTGTGGGGCGCACTGGCGTCCGGACGCGGACGATCATCGAGGAACAGCACGCGGACCTGATCGAAATACTCCATGCGGATCACGATGATGTCGCGGCCCTGATGGATTTCGATGGGGAACGGCGCCTGCATGTTGTACACGACGGACGGTGAGACGCAGGTATTCTCCCGCAGCAGCTCGTCCGCCGGGTCCCACTGCCGAAGCTCTTCCCTGGCGCGCTCGCTGAGCCGCAGTCCCGCAAAATCTCCGGTGGCCAGTTCACCGCCGCCGGCGTCATCGATCATCACGGCCCCTTCCGGCAGCTCCGCAATGAGATCGATGGCCGGGTCCGGGCGTTCGAATCGCACCGTCCAGAAGCCTTCGAGGTCCGGGGTACGCGTTTCGGCCATCGCCGATGACACTGTCAGCGCTGCCATGGCTACAAGGCCCAGGCCTATGGCGAATCGGGCCACCGCAGGTCGCCCGACATCGCAGCTGCGATCGGGCCGGACGAATAATCGGGTCATAGCTGAACGACTCCTGTCAGTCATCATCGCCAGCCGATGGCCGCTGGCCAATCAGTTCACGACCATCAGCATGGATGACGCGGTAGATGCGCATGAAGTTGGAGCCGTCACGCGACGGATAACCATGAATCGTGATTTCATCGCCCGGCTGAATGGCGTCTGCCGACCAGCCGCGTCGCCTCAGAACATTCGGCGAATTCGTTTCGGCACGCCACTCCGCCTCATTCCCCTGCGCGTCGGTGACGGTGAAGAACACCAGCCCGTGCGGATTGGTGAAACGGAACTCCGTCACCACCCCGGACACTTGCAGCGATGCCTCGCTATGAAAATGCACAGGGAAGGAATGATGAGCCTGGCCGAGCGTGGCCAGCAGAACCGCCAGAGTCGCGGTCGCAAAAACCGCTGCTCGCCGTGTGAATCGTACCGACATCATCGTATTGCACTCATAAAGAATGGATCCAGTGGATTGTCGCCGCAAAGCGGCGAAACCGGGTTAGTGGAAGCCGAGCCTGCCCGCGATGCTACCCGACAACTCCCGGACCGCCCCGGGTGCTCACCGATACTAGCAGAAAAGCCACTGCGCGAGCCGGCCCGGAGCGCCCTGGTTCTGCGCGCTCAGAACAGCGAACGGCCGCCGAAGCGGCTCAGCCACATCGGCACCACATCGGTGTTGCAGATGTGTTCCGGCAACTCGCCCTTCAGTGCGCGCAGCGTGGCGGTTGTCGCCCATGGCACCGCCGCAGCCAGCGTGCCACCCTCGTTGGCTGCAATCATATGCGGCGACAGCAGCACACGGTCGCCCAGGGCCAGCAGGCGCGCATCGGCCGGCGGCGGCTCCTCCGGCAGCACATCCAGCGCGGCGGCACGCAAGGCACCACGTTCCAGCGCATCAGCCAGCGCTTCCACATCCACCAGCGGTCCCCGCGCCGTATTGATCAGCACCGCATGCGGGGCCATCCGGCGCAGCGCCCCTGCGTTTATGATGCCCCGGGTCTCATGCGTCAGGCTGCAGTGCAGGCTGACAACGTCGGACTCACGCAGCAGGGAGTCAAGATCTGTACGCATAACGCCATGCCGGGCGAAGTGCTCATCGGACACATAAGGATCGACCGCCACGACACGAACATTCCACGGCGCCAGCAGCTTCGCGACCCGTGTCCCTATGCGGCCGAGGCCGATCAGGCCTGCTGTGATGCCGGCATAACCGTCACTGCGAGCGCCCAGGTACACACCACGCAATGACGGATCCCGCCAATGCCCGGACTTTACCTGTCGATCACGCTCACGAAGCTTTTTCAGCAGCGCCAGCATGAATGCAATGGTGCCCTCGGCAACGCCGCCCCAGTTCGCTTCGGTGGGACAATGGGCAATCAGCACGCCCAGCTCGGTCGCCGCATCGACATCTATGTCGTCCACACCGATCGTGTACTTGGAGACTATGCGCAGTGCCGGCAGGGACGCCATCAAGTCACGCGTGAGCACGACCTGACGGAAACTGGCACCCATCAATGCATCGGCACCGGCCGCCAGTGCCGGAAGCAGTTCCGGCGCCAGGTCGGCAGCGCCAAGCACGAGTTCGCAACCGGCATCGCGAAGCGTCTCGTGGGATGCGCCGGTCTCGTCGGCCGGGCGGTAGATCACGACGCGCGGCCTGCCTGCCGAACGGGCTGCCAGCGACATCAGTCCGGACTCCGCACCATCAGTCTTCGCACGGTCGCAGCAGTGTATCCAGCACCGGAAACGCAGCGGCCAGTCCGCCATGCGTAACCGGCGTGCACGGATGCAGGAAACTTCCGTCGAGCTCATCGAATCCGTTGACACCCAGCAGCTTCATGGTCGCGGCAATTTCCTCCTCGATCAGACCCAGCATGCGTTCCACGCCGGCCTGTCCGTCCGCAGCCAGCGCAAAGGCCTGCAGCTTGCCCAGCCCCACCATGTGCGCCCCCATGGCCAGCGCCTTGACGACATCGCTGCCACGCAGAAAGCCGCCGTCAACGGCCAGCTGCGCCTTGCCGCGTACGGTGGAAGCCACTTCGGGCAGTATGTCGATGGCGCCACGACCATGATCGAGCTGTCGGCCGCCGTGATTGGACACATAGACGACGTCCACGCCGCGTTCCACGGCCAGACGCGCATCCTCCGCGGTCGCGATGCCCTTAACGATGACCGGCAACGTCGACACCTGCCTGACCTTATCCACCACGGACCAGTCACAGCGCATCATGAAGCGATCACCGGGGGCTTCGCCCACCAGTGGCCGCGTACCCGATGAGTGCCGGCGTACCAGGCTGCGTTCGCGTCGTCCGTAAAACGCGGCATCCACGGTGATACAGATCGCACCGGCGCCAAGGTCCACTGCGCGACGGACACGCTCGTCCACCCACGCCTGATCGCCCTGCACATACAGCTGGTAAATGAACGATTCACCGGCTGCCGCTGCCGTATCGGCCAGGTCGGGTCCGGTCACCGAGCTGACGAAATGCGGAATTCCATACCGGCTGGCTGCGCGCGCTGCGGGCAGCGCACCATCCGGCACCACTTCGGTCAGACCGCCCACCGGTGCCAGCAGCACAGGAAGACGCCAGCGACGGCCAAGGAAAGACTGCTCCAGAACGGTGTCTTCCACCGACCGCAGCACCCGCGGGCGAAACGCGATCGAGTCGAGTGCCAGACGATTCCTCAACAGCGTGGTTTCGCTTTCCGCGCCGCCGGCAACATAGTCCAGAGCCTCGGGGCGCAGGCGTCGCCGGGCCTCGGCGATGATTTCGGCGATAGTCAGATACCGTTCCGGATCGGGTTCACTGCGTGCATCGGTCATATTCAAGGACTCCCTGTTTCGCCGTACTGCCCCTTCCGAAGGAAGTGCCGCGCACCACGTGCGCGCGTCGATTCTAGCGCGCAAGTCGCAGCGGCGCGTGAGGCAGTGCGGCCGCCGGCCATATGCGCGCCGATCACGGGCGATATCGCGGAACTGGCCCGTCAGCGGCCAATTGACTATTCTCGATTTCCGGGCGGTACAGGAAAGTGGTGCGGATTCATGCGAGTGGCGACGACGCGTAAGGCTCCTTTGTTTCTGGCGACATCGATGCTCTGTCT
>JBJHBW010000021.1:28148-42467 GCA_050485685.1 Gammaproteobacteria bacterium | reverse complement strand
CGCGACAACCGCATCATCAGGCTGGCACGTCATTTCGATCGCATCGAGATACGTGCCGAGAACACGGCCTTCCATTTCGACCCGGGCAGCCCGCTGAGTCGGGCCGCAACGGCAAACATCAGTCCTGCCGTGCTGGCTGTCGCGCGCATAGTGACCGAAGATCCCGGAACCGGCGAAATCCTGATTCGGGCGGACGGCTTCCTGCTCAACGAAAGCCTGCATCAGGTGCGGCCCACGCCGAATCCGGACCAGGGGCCGCGCGACGGGTTTCGGCTGGGCGACCTCAATGAGGAACGCTCGCGCCTGCTCGAGCTGCGCAATTACCCCCGGAACCTGGACTTCGTCGTCGAGTATGTCTATCGCAATCCGGCGCCGCTGGTTCGCGGCGGAGCGGACGTCACTGACCCGCGCTACGTCAGCGCTTTCGTACAGCACAGTTTTCTCGAAGTGCCGGAGAACGACTACCAGCCACGGCTGGCCGATCACCGACTTGGCCATTTTTCCGAACGCGTCACCGACCTGACCGCGGACAGCGTGACGCCTTATCGCGATCTGATCCAGCGCTGGCATCTGCAGAAACGCGATCCGGGTGCGGCCATGTCCGAACCGGTAGAGCCCATCGTGTGGTGGATCGAGAACACGACGCCGCTGGAATTCCGCGACACCATCCGCGACGCAATTCTTGCCTGGAACAGCGCCTTCGAAAAGATCGGCTATCGCAACGCGATCGTGGTTCGCGTACAACCGGACGACGCAGACTGGGATGCGGGCGATCTGCGTTACAACACGGTGCGCTGGACCTCATCGCCGAATCCGCCGTTTTCCGGCTACGGGCCGTCGTTCACGAATCCACGCACCGGTCAGATCATCAGCGCCGATATCATGCTGGAGTACTCCAGCGTCGTCCGCCGCCTGCAGCATCAGCGCATTGTGGATCCGACCGGCGCACTGATCGTCGACCCCTTTCACGATCACGAACATGATCACGATCATTACTGGTGCTCGCTGGCGGTGGACCTGCATGCCAGTCAGCTCTTCGGTCGCTTTGCAGTCAATGCACTGAATCTCGGGCCGGACGCCGAGCGGCAGGTGGTGCACGAGTTCCTGGCCATGCTCACCCTGCACGAGATAGGTCACACGCTGGGCTTCATGCACAACTTTGCCGCCTCCAGCATGCTGGACCTGAGCGAGGTGTATGACCCGGAAGTAGCGGCCAGACTGCCGCTGAAAGGGTCGGTCATGGACTATGCCGACATACACGTACCGCCTCCCGGAATGCCGCACACACGCTTCTTTCAGGATGAACCCGGTCCATACGATGACTGGGTGGTGGAGTATGCGTACTCGGACGCATTGCCCGACCCGCAGGCCGAACGCGAACGGCTGGCGGCGATTGCAGCGCGTTCTACCGAGCCGCAACTGGCCTTCGGCAACGACGCCGACGATATGCGATCGCCGGGCCGTGCCACCGACCCCCGCGTGAACGTCTACGACCTCAGCAGCGATCCGATCGGCTACGCATTGCACCGCATCGAACTGGTCAACGAACTGCTCAGACATGCCTCTGCACGTCATGTACGTGACGGCCAGTCCTATCATGAGCTGGCCGACGCCTATATCGTGATCCTGTCGCAGCTCAATCGTTCGGTCGCGACAATTTCGCGTTTCATAGGTGGAGTGGAAACGAATCATGCAATGGCCGGCCAGGATGGCGCCGCGCCGCCTTTCGTACCGGTAGCCGCGGACCAGCAGCGACGTGCCATGAGTGCGCTCGCGGAACACCTGTTCGCGCCCGGCGCACTGGCTGCCGGCGAGGAGCTTTTCTCCAGCCTGCAGCGGCAACGACGTCTGTTCGACTTCTCAGGCACAACCCAGGATCCGAAGATTCACGAGAATTTCCTCAGTATTCAACGTGGCGTACTCAACCATCTGTTGCATCCGGTTGTCCTGCGCCGGCTCACGGACTCGCGGCTTTATGGCAACGAGTACGAGCTTGCCGAGTTCATGCAGAGCCTGACTGGTGCCGTTTTCGATGCTGACCTGCGCGGTGACGTCGACACCTTCCGCCAGAATCTGCAGATGGAATACGTAAACCGCCTGGCGGACATCGTATCGGGCTCAAACCGGTCGCGTTTCGATTACCCCACGCAGTCCATGGCCCTGTATCAGCTGCGGGAGATCGAGCGCATGATGCGCGCAAAGCGCCGTGGCAATATCGAGACCGTTGCGCATACCGCAAATGTGCTGTTCACGATAGAACGGGCTCTGGAGGCGGCCGGCCGCGGTTGACGCCACGGCCTGCGCAATATTTGCGCATAGCCGTGCCCATCGGTCATCATTACCGGCCTTTTTGTGGCGACCGACCAGGGAATCACTGGAACCATGAATGACAGAACTGCTGAGCGCTTCAAAGTAAAGCCGTTGCGACTTGCCGTGGGCCTTGCATTGCTTCCACTGTGTTCGCTGTCCGCATATGGCCAGAGCGGCCCCGGCAATACAGCCTTGCCGCTGGAAGAAATCATTGTCACGTCCACCCGCATCAACAAGACGCTGGACAGGGTGCCCGCGGCCATCAGCGTGGTCACACAGGACGACATACAGTTCGCCCGTCAGCAGCTGTCCCTGAACGAAGGACTCAGCCGCGTACCGGGCATGTTCATGCAGAACCAGCACAACTTTGCCCAGCGGCCGCGCATCTCGATTCGCGGCTTCGGTGCCCGTGCCAACTTCGGCATACGCGGCATCAAGATTCTGGTCGACGGCATTCCCGAAACGCTGCCAGACGGTCAGGGCCAGGTCAGCAGCATAGATATCGGCACCACCAGTCAGGTGGAGGTCATCCGCGGCCCCAGCGCCACGCTGTACGGCAACGCGTCCGGCGGCGTGATTCACGTGACCAGCGAGAGCGGACCCGTGGAGCCTTACCTTGAAGCCCGCATTTCCGGCGGCGAGTACGACATGAGCCGGATCCAGCTCAAGGCCGGAGGCGGCACCGATCGCGTGGATTACACCGTGAGTCTGTCGGACACCCGCCTCGATGGATTCCGCGAGCACAGCGAAACCGAGTTTCAGCAGGTCAGCGGACGTCTTCATTTCGATCTGGGTCAGGACCGCCGTCTGACCACCGCCTTCAACTACACCAGACAACCGGAGTCACAGGACCCGGGCGGCATTTCGGCACAGATGGCGGAAGAGAATCGCCGTGCGGCCTGGCCGGCCAATATCGCGTTCGATTCCATGGATGGCTTCAAGCAGTCACGCATCGGATTCAATTACACGATGCCGCTGGGCGAGGGTCATGAAATCTCGGTACGCAACTACTATCTGTGGCGAGATTTCGAGAACCGACTGCCGTTCGTGGCCGGCGGCAGGGTCGAGTTTGACCGCTTCTTCAGCGGCGGCGGTTTCAGCTACAGCTACGACGGCATTTTTCTGGACCGGCCTAACCGCCTGATCCTCGGGGTCGATTTCGACCGCCAGGTCGATGACCGCCAGCGCTACAACAACGAAATGGGTGTGCGCGGTGCCCTGACCTTCGATCAGGAAGAGAAGGTCTCCAGCCGCGGCCTTTTCCTGCAGAACGAACTGCGCGTTGCACAGAATGTCGAGCTCACGCTGGGCGTTCGCATGGATGAGGTCGAGTTCAATGTCAGTGACCGATTCCTGACCGACGGGGACGACTCCGGACGTCGCAAGCTGGACGACATCAGCCCGATGGCCGGTCTCGTCTACAGCGTAAGCCCGGACCTGCATCTGTACGCGACCTACTCCACCGCGTTCGAGACGCCGACCACCACCGAATTCGCCAGCCCCACGGGTGCCGGCGGTTTCAATCCGGATCTGAATCCGCAGGTGGCGCGCAATCACGAAATCGGCATGCGCGGTCAGATCGACGGCCGTCACAGCTACGATCTGGCGCTGTTCCAGGTCCGGGTCAAGGACGAGCTGATCCCTTACGAGGTGCCGGGCAGCCCGGGCCGCAACTACTTCGAGAATGCCGGCCGCTCCGAGCGCAAGGGGCTGGAGATGTCATTTGTCGCCCGGCCGACCGAGCGTCTGCGGGCCACGTTCAGCTATACCTATTCGGACTTCACGTTCCGCGAGTACCTGGATGCGGCCGGCAATGATTTCTCCGGCAACCTGTTGCCCGGTACGCCGAAGGATCTGCTGTTCGCCGAATTGAACTATCGGCATCCGCGCGGCTGGTTCGGCGCGCTGGACATGCTGTATGTCGGCGAGCAGTACACCAACAACGCCAACTCGGCGACCAATGACAGCTACACGCTGACCAATCTGCGCTTCGGCCTGGACAGGGATATCGGCGGGAACATGATGATTTCGCCGTTCGTCGGCATCAACAATCTTCTCAATGAGTCCTACAGCTCGAATGTGCGTATCAATGCCTTCGGCGGCCGCTTCTATGAGCCGGCACCCGGACGCAATGCATACGCCGGCGTCCTGCTGCGGTATCACCTCGGCCGCTAGCAATCGCTGAAAGCACCGCCCGCGGCGCCAGCGCTGCGACCTGCGCTCAAAGGCCTCCCGGCTTCACTGCCGGGAGGCCTTTTGCGTCATGTCGATCAGAAGTGGATGACGGAACGAATACTCTTGCCTTCATGCATGAGGTCGAAGGCATCGTTGATTTCTTCCAGTGCCATCGTGTGGGTAATCATCTCGTCGACTTTAATCTCACCGGAGAGATAACGATCCACGTAACCCGGCAACTGGGTGCGTCCCTTGACCCCGCCGAAAGCGCTGCCGCGCCAGACGCGGCCGGTCACGAGCTGGAACGGACGGGTGCAGATCTCCTGGCCAGAGCCGGCTACGCCTATGATCGTTGATTCACCCCAGCCCTTGTGACAGCACTCCAGTGCCGCACGCATCAGGTTGACGTTGCCTATCGCCTCGAACGAATAATCCACGCCTCCGTCCGTGAGGTCGACGATGACCTCCTGGATGGGCCGATCGTAATCACGCGGGTTCACGAAATCGGTGGCACCCAGGGAGCGGGCCATCGCTTCCTTGTCGGGGTTGATGTCGATCGCAATGATGCGCTCTGCCCTGGCCATCATGGCCCCCTGAATCACGCTCAGCCCCACACCACCGAGACCGAACACCGCCACCGACGATCCCGGTTCTACCTTCGCGGTATTGAGCACTGCGCCAATGCCGGTGGTGATGCCGCATCCGAGCAGACAGACGGTTTCCAGCGGCGCATCATCGCTGACTTTCGCCACAGCGATCTCCGGCAGCACCGTGTACTCGGAGAACGTGGACGTACCCATGAAATGCAGAATCTGCTTGCCGTTGACAGAGAAGCGGCTTGTGCCGTCGGGCATCAGCCCCTTGCCCTGAGTGACGCGGATGGCCTGACACAGATTGGTCTTTCCCGACAGGCAGAATTTGCACTTGCCGCATTCCGGCGTATACAGGGGAATGACCTTATCGCCCGGCTTGACGCTGGTGACTCCAGGGCCCACATCCTCGACGATGGCGCCGCCCTCGTGACCGAGAATGGCCGGGAAAGCACCTTCCGGATCGTCGCCCGACAGCGTGTAGGCATCCGTATGGCAGACGCCGGTTGCCACCACTCTAAGCAGTACCTCGCCCTCTTTCGGTTCTTCCACATGGACTTCTTCTATGGACAAAGGCTTACCGGCCTCCCAGGCCACTGCTGCTCTCGCTTTCATTATTGTTGCCCCCTGCAATAGCGCGTGAATCCAGAGTCCATTGTAGGCAACGCGGGGCTGGATGTCGCCGCCCGTGATGCCGCTGTCGCGATCCTGTTGCCGCTGTCGTGATTCTGATGGCAGCCGCGTTTAGACTGTGCGCGCCCGAAGCAGCGGAACTGTCATGCATACGATTCTCGGCCTTGGCTCAAATCTCGGCGACCGCCGCGCGGCATTGACCGCCGCACTGAACGCGCTGACCGATCAGGGGCTGACTCTGAAACGCGTGTCACCCGTCGTCGAGTCTCCGGCCCTGCTGCCCGACAACGCGACGCCGGACTGGAACCGGCCCTTCCTGAACCTGGTCGCCGAGTTCAAAACCGAACACAAACCACAGGACGTGCTCGCGATCGCACAATCACTGGAGAACCGCATGGGACGTCGTCGCGAAGCCCGCTGGGCACCGCGTCCCATCGATATCGACATTCTGCTGTGGGGCGAGGAGACCCTGCACACACCGGACCTGACGATCCCGCATCCGCAGATAACAAGGCGCAGCTTCGTGCTGACGCCGCTGCTGGCGCTGGATCCCTTGCTGACCATTCCAGGCATGGGCTCAGGAACCGTGCTGGAATGGTCACAGGAGCTGTCCGATCACCTGCCGCTGTGGATGGCCATCGTCAACATCACGCCGGACTCATTCTCCGACGGCGGCCTTTACACCGACAGGGATCGGCTGGCCGAGCACGTCAGCCAGGCCGTGAGCGCCGGCGCCCACATGCTGGACCTTGGCGCCGAGTCCACGCGGCCGGGCGCGACACCGCTGACCGCCGACGAGGAATGGGCGCGACTGGAACCGGCACTTGCCTGGCTGATCGACCGCTACCACGGCGATGTGCTGCGCCCGCAACTGAGCATAGACACCTATCACCCCGAAGTGGCGAGACGCGCGCTGGACGCAGGCGTGGACATCATCAACGACGTCAGCGGACTCACGGACAACCGCATGCTGGAACTTGCCGCCGACTCCTCAGCCGACTGGGTGGCCATGCATCACATTACAATTCCGGCCGACCGCAACCGCACGCTGCCCGCTGACTGCGATCCCTGCGAGGAGGTGGAGCGGTGGCTGCATGAACAGCTGGACCGCTGGCACCGGACGGGCCTGGACCTGCGACGCGTAATCTTCGATCCCGGCATAGGTTTCGGCAAGAATCCGCTGCAGTCGCTAAAGCTGCTGCGCAATGCGGCACGCTTTCGGCAACATGGCGTGCGAGTACTGATCGGCCACTCGCGCAAGTCGTTCATGAATACATTTGCGGGCAGCGACATCGGAGAACGGGATCTGATCACTCTGGGCGCATCGCTGCGCTTGTGCGAAGCACGCAGCGACATCCTGCGCGTACACAACGTGCCGCTGCACGCGGCAGCGTTGCGCGGCTGGGCGCACCTGGCGCCCTGAGGGGCCGTGGTTTGCAATTTCAGCGTCTGCGAAGCACAGTCAGCGAACGACATCCTGAGCAAAGAGCAGGTGAACGATGAAGCGCTCCACACATCGTCTCACGCTGTTGGCGACGATGGGTGCGGTCGTGACTGCAGGCGGATGCACCGACAGCACGCCACCGATCGGCAGCGACACACTGATCGGCCAATCGGATACAACCTGGCTCGCCGTCACGGGCGCGACACTGATTGACGGCACCGGACGCGACCCGATTGCGGACGCGGTACTGCTGATCCATGAAGGGCGCGTCTACGATGCCGGGCCGGCAGGCACGGTGGACATTCCGTCCGACGTACCTCAACTGGATTACAGCGGCGCCTGGATTATTCCCGGACTGATCAATGCGCACGGTCATGTTGGCACTGCCGACGGGCTGCACGGCGGTCCCGCCGTTCATACCGCGGCCAACGTCACGTCACAGCTTGGCCTGTACGCACGCTATGGCATCACCACGGTCATCAGCCTCGGCGACCCGGGCACCCATACGCTCCCGCACAAGGGTACGCGCTACGACCCGCAGCTCAACCACGCAAGGCTTTACACCTCAGGCCCGGTACTGTCACCGGACAGCCCGGCGGAAGCACGCAGTGCTGTCCAGGCCCACGCTGACATGGGCGTGGACTGGATCAAGATCCGTGTCGACGATGTACTGGGCCGGGTTCAGAAAATGCCGCCGGACGTTTATACGGCAGTGATAGACGCTGCGCACGAACATGGACTGCCGGTCGCCGCGCATATCGTGGACCTCGAGGATGCCATCGGGCTGCTGCGAAGCGGCGTGGACCTGATCGGCCACTCGGTGCGCGATGCGTCAGTGAGCGAAGAACTGATAGCCCTGATGCGGGAACGAGGCGTTTGCCTGACGCCGACTTTCACACGTGAACTGTCGACGTTCGTCTATGCCGATCGTCCGGATTTTTTCGACGACCCTTTCTTTCTCGCCGAAGCCGACCGCGGCGTGCTGGAAGAACTGCAGGACCCGGATCGTCAGGCGGCCGTTCGCAACAACGCTTCAGCCCGGTATTTCCGGGAAGCCCTGCCCGTGGCCGAACGCAACATGATGGCGCTGCACGAAGCCGGCGTGGGCATCGCGATGGGAACCGACAGTGGACCGGTAGCCCGCTTTCAGGGCTATTTCGAGCATCTGGAGATGGCCATGATGCAGGATGCCGGGATGTCACCCCAGGAAGTGCTGCTGTCCGCCACTTCCGTCGCGGCGCGGTGCATGGGCCTCACCGGCGTGGGCGACCTGACACCCGGCAGCTGGGCGGATTTCATCGTGCTGGACGAAGATCCGCTTGCCGACATTCGTGCCGCCCGCTCGATTCGCGAAGTGCGCATCGCCGGAAATACGGTGCCCTGATCGGGCACCGGCGCCAGCACACAGACTGAAGGTTTCAGCGTCAGGCACCCTGCCGCGTCAGGGCACCCTGCACTCGAAGCTGGAAGCGTCGCTGGTGTCTCCGCTGCCGCGGTAAGCTGCGACTTCCGGATGCGGACACAGCGGTCGCGTCATGTCGACCGCGCCGTCACGCACGCGGCTGGCAATGATGCGATCCGGTGCCCGGCCTTCCTCCACCCAGGCCATCAGCGCGGACATGAAATCCGCCTGATCCGGTCCTGCGCCACCGCTGCAGTGGCCCACACCGGGCATCATGAACAGCCGCGCGTATTCGCGCGTGGCCGCAAGTCCATCGTCAGCACCGGTACGCTCGGCGAAGGAGACCAGCCGATCGTAGTAGCGGATCACCTCCCCCGGCATGACGCCCGGATCGTTCCAGCCGTGATACAGGATCAGCCTGCCGCCCTGATCACGAAAATCACGCAGGTCGGCATCGACTGCATCGAGCAGATAAGCGAGGCTGCCGCGCACCAGCTCGACATCGCGATCGAAGTCGAAGCTGCGCCAGTCGAAATCATCCTGGCCGAAGCTCATGCCGTTGATGACCGCCGTAGAGATGAAGAACGGCTGTTCGCCGAGCAGCATGGACCACCCCGGATTGCCGGGCTGCGGCCCTTCGCCCCCCGGCGCCAGGCCCGAGTAGATGTGCTCACCGGTACGCGGATTGCGCGCTCCCTGATACAGAAGACGGGCCGCCTCGACCTGACTGGCGGTGAGACAGCCTTCCGACTGACCGTCGCCACACAGCAGCACGCCCGGATCGAAATCACAGCCGCGCGGGTCGGCGATGATGCCGTCGCGCACGCCGTCAGCAGCGTCACACTGATCCAGCGACGCACGGTGCAGCAGGTCAAGGTCATCGGCGGTCAGACGGGCGCCAGGCTGCGTCAATGTGACATAAGCTGCCCAGAGCTGGCCGATGTGCAGGCTCGTGAAATGATTGACTGGCGCACCGGAAACGATGCCGTCGTAGTCATCGGGGAAACGTTGAGCCTGCATCAGCCCCTGCCGTCCACCGGTGGAACAGCCGTTGAAGTAGGAATATCGCGGTCCGTTGCCGTAGTAGGCCTCCATCACGGCTTTGGACTTCAGCGTCATTTCACGAATCGCGCGATAGCCGTAGTCGATCATCTGCTGGCGATTCTGCATCCAGGCCGTGTCATTGGCGCGATGTCCGGTGTCCGTCGACGCGGTCGCAAAACCCGTGCGAATGGCCTGCCCCATGGCCGGATAGCTGATATTGCCGGCCAGGCCGCCGCCGCCCACCGCCTGGAAACGTCCGTTCCAGCTGCCCGGCTCCGGCATCCAGACCTCAAAGCGCACCTGCGGCGCGACGGTGCCTGCAACACGACACATGGTCGGGACTTCGATGCCGCCACCCGGGCCGCCGGCACCCTCGAAGCGACCGGAGGTCACCATCTCAGCCGCTGTAATGACGGTATCCGGGAACATCATGGTGGCGATGCGCTCACAGGCAGCGTCGGCCTGGGCATCACCCGACGGAACAAACAAAACAGCTGCGAACGCCACAGTGGCGACCGCCCACACTCGATTCAACGACATTGACGTTTCCCCCAACCAAGGATCGTTCTGATCTTTACGCGTGATCTTAACGCGACTGCCGATCCGGGTGCGACTTTGCGCCTGACACGGCGCCGGTGTTTCCCGCTTTCAGAACCTCGAGCATCGCTGCCGCCTTGTCCAGGCTCTCCTGATATTCCGCTTCGACATTCGAGTCCGCGACCACGCCGCCACCGGCCCAGGCATGTATGCGGTCCTCGCATCGCACCAACGTGCGAATCGCGATGTTGAGGTCCGTGTCTCCACTGAAGTCCACGTATCCAATCGCACCGCAGTAGACGCTGCGACGGTGCGGCTCCAGAGATTCGATGATCTGCATAGCCCTGACCTTGGGTGCGCCGGTAATCGAGCCACCGGGAAACGATGCTGCGACCACGTCCAGGGCATGCAGCCCCTTCGCAAGGCGTGCCTCCACGGTGCTGACAAGGTGATGGACACTGGCGAAGCTTTCCACGTCGAACAGGCGTGTAACGCGGACAGACCCTGCTTGCGCGCAGCGGCCGAGATCATTACGCAACAGATCGACGATCATCACGTTCTCGGCACGATCCTTGGCGCTGGCGCGCAACTCCTCGATGACCGCCCTATCGCGAGCAGGATCGTGCAGTCGCCGCCTTGTGCCCTTGATCGGCCGGGTCTGGATGTGATCGCCGCGCACGCTGAGAAACCGCTCCGGTGACGAACTCAGGACTTCGCCCTCTGCCAGCGCCAGGTAGGCGGAGAATGGCGCCGGATTGATCTGCCGCAGCTTCCGGTAGGCGGCCCAGGCATCACCACGGACCCCGGCACTGAATCGCTGCGTGAGATTCACCTGATAACAGTCGCCGGCCCGGATATGCGCTTTGACCTGTTCGAATGCCTGTTCATAGGCGATGCGATCGAGATTCGACGTCACCGGTGATGTCACCTCGAATGACGCACTGTCGTCGGTTATCGGGGTGTGCAGGCGCTCCAGCAGTTCGTCCCACCTTTTCGCCGTGCAGGGATCGCGACCCTGACCGACCAGCCAGCTTCGGCACTGCTGATGATCGGCCACGACTGCCCAGTCATATACGGCCATCGCCATGTCGGGCATGGCAATGTCCACCGCAGCCATCGCGGGCAGGACTTCGAAATGTCTGCCAAGGTCGTAACTGAAGTAACCGATCGCGCCACCGGCAAACGGCAGTCCGGCAGGCCGTGGCACGCGATTTCCCAGCGTCTCCTGAAGCACCGCCAGGGGAGAGCCGTGATGCTGCACGACGCGACCGTCGCGGAAACGGACTTCGGTGACGCTGCCGCGGGTTCGCAGCACCGCCATGGGATCGGCCGCGATGATGTCGTAGCGGGCATCAGGATGGCGCGCGCCACCGCTGTCGAGAAACACCGCTTCCGGGAGATCCCGCAGCGTGCGGTAACGCAACGGCGTATCCGCCCAATGCTCGAGCTCTATGATCCTGGGTGAAGCGGACAATTCAGATTTACCAGCGCTGAGGGGAAACGCCCCGGGACGTTGCGACGAAGGTTCGTGGGGCGTCGGCAGGCGCTATCAAACCCTGCCCGAGACGAGTTTTCAAGTCGCGAACAATCCGGCAGGGGCTCTGTGCGCCCGGTCAGTGTGCCGCTGCCGGCTTCCCGGTCAGGAACACAAGCAGCCGCTCCCCTGCACCGCGCACGATCACATACAGGCACGGCGCCAGCAACAGCGTCAGGAACGTAGACACGCTGAGACCGCCGATCACCGCGATCGCCAGCGGACGCATCAGCTCCGCTCCGGAACCCATACCCACGGCCAGCGGCAACATGCCGCTGACAGTCGTCAGCATGGTCATGAGTATGGGCCGCAGGCGTACCCTGCCCGCCTGCACGATCGCGCTCTGCATGTCCAGGCCCCGACGCAGGCCGCGCTCGATGTACTCGACCAGCAGAATCGCATTGTTCACGACAATACCGATCAGCAATATCAGGCCCAGCAACGCCGGTGTACTCACGGCCGTGCCGGTCAGCCAGAGCAGTCCAACCACACCGACCAGTGCAAACGGCGCGGTCAGCATGATCACGACAGGGTTGCTCAGGCGCTCGTACTGCACGACGAGGACGGCAAACACCAGGAACACGGCGAGGGCGATCACGGTGATCGTCTCGCGACGCGTCTCGATGATGGACTCGTACTGACCGCCATAGATCAGGCTGACGTCAGCGGTGTCGAGATCCGCAAGTCGCAGTCGAACTTCGGCCATGATGGATCCGACATCGGCTACGGCCGTATTGAACGAACCGGTGACCCGCTGTACCCGCAGCTGATTCTCGCGCTGAATCTCGGTGGGCCCTTCCTCTATGGTCAGCGACGCCACGTCACCGAGCCTGACGACGCCATACTGCCCGTTGCCGACCACCAGACTGCCCAGCGCATCGACGGAGGCCACGGCATCGCGCGGCAGGCGAACGCGTACGTCATACTCGAACTGCCCGCTGGAGAAACGCGTCGGAACGGCGCCGGTGACGGCACTGCGCAATGCGGCACCCACCGCGTTGACATCCACACCCAGCGCAGCGGCACGCTCGCGGTCCACGCTGATTCCGAGCTGCGGCACACGTTCGGCACCGTCCACGGAAACATTCTCAAGCCCCGGCACGTCATCGATCAGCCGCACGGCGCGGCGCGCGACAGCCTGCAGTATCGCGAGGTCCTCGCCTACGATTTTCAGATCGAAGTCCTCACCGGCCACGCTGAAATTCAATCCACGCACCTGCGGCGGTCGCACGTTGATGCGCGCACCGGGCATGTCGAGTTGTTCAAGCTGCTGCCGTGCATGAACCACCCAGCGGCCTGCCGGCCATTCGGGCCGTTCACTGGCAGGCGCCAGACGCACGTCGATCATCGAGCGTCCGGAGCGTTCCGTGAGCACGCCACCCCACAGCCCGCCGCCAACCAGTGCAAATACGCTGCGCACATGCGGCATGTCACGCAACAGCGCCTCTGCCTGACGTGCGAATTCGTCGGTCTGTTCCGGCGTTGATCCCGGTGGCAGCTGCAGTATCACGCGCAGCTCACCGTCATCGAGCTGCGGCAGGAACTCGGTCCCCAGCTGCTGGTAAACAGGCCAGGTCGCAGCAAGCAATGCCACTGACGCTGCAATCACTCCCCACCGCCAGCGCAGCACAAGGCGCAGCAAGCGCTCGTAGAAGTCACCCAGCGCCTCGATACGCCCGTCGAACCATCGATACAGTCGGGTTTCATTCAATCGGGAGCGGAATTTCAGGCGACTGAGCTTCGCCGCCGCCATGGGCACCACGGTCAGCGCCACTGCCAGTGAGGCGATCACGGCGAACGAGATGGTCAGGATCAGCTCACGGAACAGCAGCGCGGCAAAGCCGATGACGAGCAGGAACGGAGTGACGGCCGCGAGGTTGGTCAGCGTGCCGGCAACAATCGCCGACGCCACTTCATCGGCACCTTCGTGGGCAGCGGTGTCGCCGTCCTTGCGCAGTTTGTCCTTGTGCCGCGCGATGTTCTCCAGCATGACGATGGAGTTGTCCAGCAGCAGTCCCACGCCCAGCGCCAGCCCGCCAAGACTCATGACATTGAGCGTGAGCCCGCCGAAAGCCATCATCGCGAAAGTTGCGAGCACCGCGATCGGAATGGCAATGCCGATCACCAGTCCCTTGCGCAGGCTGCCCAGAAACGCGAGCACGACGAGCATGGCCAGCGTGCCGCCGATCAGCGCCGCGGAAGCCACCGCGACGACCGAGCCGCGCACGAAGAACGACGTGTCACTGGTCACCTGCCACTGCAGATCTTCGGGTATGAAGCCGGATTCGGTCAGGGACGCCAGTCGTGCATTGACAGCATCGACGACCTCTACCGTATTCGCATCCGGTTGCTTGAATACGGACATCTGCGTGGCCGGGACGCCATCGAGGCGCACGAATACGCGCTGTTCACGATACCCGTCCCTGACCTCGGCCACATCCTCCAGCCGGATGCGCCGGTCACTTCCGGGTACGGGTATCAGCACCTGACGCAGATCGGTCGCCGATGCGAAACGGCCGTCAGTGCGGGCCAGCATGTCCAGCGCCGGTGATGTGATGTGACCGGCTGCGATATTGAGATTCTCCTGCGCCAGCCGTCGCGAGATGTCGTCCAGCGTCAGCCCGTAGGCCGCCATGCGCTGCTGGTCGAG
>JBJHBW010000021.1:0-28048 GCA_050485685.1 Gammaproteobacteria bacterium | reverse complement strand
ATCACCATCACATAGCTGCCATCACCATCCATGGCGACCGCAGCCAGCGGTACGGCCAGCACATCCTGCTGACGATCCACAGCGATGGCGGCACGTGCCAGATATCCGATGCGCACGGTGTCGGCAGCGGTAGGGGGCAGTGCCACCTCGACGGTCACCAGACGGCTGGGGCCCTCAGTGGTCGGCATGACACGGCGTACCGTGCCCTGCACCGGCACCGCATTGCGCAGGGCGTCGAAGTCGATTGCCACGGGCATGCCGGGCTGCACACCTGACACATCCAGCTCAGACAGGCCGAAACGGACCACAAGATTGTCCGTGTCGGCCAGGACCAGCAACGGTGCGTACTGGCCGACAGCCTCGCCGGGCTCGACCAGGCGTTCGGTGACCACACCATTCAACGTGGACGCGACTCGCCCGAAGTCCACACGTGTCTGCCACAGATCCACATTGGCGCGCGCACTCTCCACACGGGCTTCGGCAACGCTGTAGCTCGCCCGGTCTGTGAATCCGTCGGCCAGCAATGCTGCAAGACGCTCGAAGTTGGCCTGTTGCTCCGCAAGATCCGCCACTGCCCTGGCCAGCTCGGCACGCGCTTCCCTGACATCGAGCTCCGCGACCAGCTGGTTGAGCGTCACCACGTCGCCGGCTTCAACGTGCACCGCGGTCACGACGCCCGAGGTCTGAGCTGCCAGCCGCACAGCGCGCAGCGACTGCACCGGCGCGGAGACCTGAACGCTGCGCGACAGGTCGCGCGGCTCCACGGCATAAGCCTGTACCGGCAATGCTCGCGCCGTCATGCCGGAGGGTGCCTGCGGCTCTTCGGCACAACCGGCCAGGAAGGCCGTCAGGCAGACAGCTGCCAGATCACCCCGATACCTCGCTCGCAACCGGCTGGACCACTTCATCTGATGCAATCGATTCCCCCTGTCATGCCCCGACTTTATTGCAGTTGGCAGCGACAGGGAACTACCGGGTCAGATTGACATGCCTTGAATCACAAAGTAGCGTGATTGTGACGGGAGAAATTCGGAATCCACTGCAGATGCCACAGACCAACCCACCCTTCATGAGCGGCGTGCCGGAACTGCTGATACTGCGACTGCTGGCGCGCCAGGAGATGTATGGCTACGAGTTGGTCAAGGCGGTGCGGGTCGTCACACGCGAGGCCATCGCCCTCGGCGAGGGTGTGGTCTATCCCGTGCTGCACGGGCTCGAACGCAACGGAGCACTGAAGGCGAATCGCAGGAGCGTGAACGGACGCACAAGGGTCTACTACGGTCTTACAGCCAAGGGTCGCAAGCGCCTGGCGCGCCTCGCCGGTGAGTGGGGGCGTATCAGCGGCGGCATAGCCTCAGCACTGGGAGAGCCCGAACATGCATGAGCAGGCATTCGGCAGATTGCGCGGCATGCTGGTCGCCGGGGGTGTCGCACCACGGCATGTGCAAAGACTGTTGACCGAACTCAGCGAGCATTGCGAGGATCTGGAACGCGATGCCATGGCCGCCGGCATGACGGCCGCACAGGCGCGTGACGAAGCCTTACGCAGCCTCGGCAGCGAGACCGTGCTTGCCGAAGCGGTGCTGGCCCGCACTGAACTGAAAGGGTGGTCAGGCAGGTGGCCTCGGACAGCCCAGGCCCTCGAAGGGCTCGTCGCCCTGCCGGCGATGCCGCTGGCATACTGCGCCGGCCACAGCGCCGTCATCGCACGCTGGAGCGCATCCTGCGGACTTGCACTGCTGATGACCGGCACGCTGCTGCTGTCACTGCAGTGGATCATCTTCACCGCCTGAGTGCCACAGCGCAGCGCCAATGCCAGCCGCTATCGCTGGGCTTCACTGAACGACGACGAACTGCTGCGCCTGCGTTTCTCGGATCTCAGACTCAGGCTCAAGGGCAGCCTGGTCGAACCGGAGCTCGACAGTCTGCACGCCGCATTACAGCGCCGCGGTCTGCGGTTCCGGCCCCATGCATGGCTGTCAACCGAATGGTTCTCGCCGGACGGCATACCCGGCATCGCCATTCCATTCTATGCAGCTCACCCGCGGCTCAGGAGACTGGAACAGCGGATGATAGGCGAAGTGGAAGGAGCCAGCCGCAGTTGGCGGATGCGTATCCTGCGGCACGAGGCCGGCCACGCGCTGGACACCGCCTTCCGCCTGCGCCGGCGTGCATCGTGGCGACGCATGTTCGGCCCGGCCTCCAGACCCTACCCGGCCCGCTATCGTGCCCGCCCGGCCAGCCACGACCACGTGCTGCACCTGGGCTACTGGTATGCGCAAAGTCACCCGACGGAGGATTTTGCCGAGACGTTTGCCGTCTGGATGCAGCCAAAGGCGCGCTGGCGTCGTGATTACGCCGACTGGCCAGCACTTGAGAAACTGGAATACGTGGACGAACTGATGTGCTCACTGGCAGGTGTCGTTCCGCCGAATCGTGACCGATCCGTCGTTGCCCCGCTGGCCGACAATCAGCGAACCCTGGGCGAGTACTACACGCGCAAGCGCTCACTGTACGACAGCGTGGACCGCCGCTATGACGAGTGGATCCGCGAGACATTTACGCCTCGTCATTCCCGTCCTCAGGCTACCGATGCAGCGCGATTCATGGGTGCACTGGCACCCCAGCTCAAGCGCCTGCTGCAGCGCCGCACACGGGTCAGCGAATATCTCATCGATCATGTCCTGCGCCGTCTGTCACGACGCGCACGAGCACTGGATCTGGTCGCTGCAGGCCCGGCGCGCGACACCCGGCAGCGTGTCGTGACGCTGCATGAGCGGGTGATTTACGACATGCTGCATCGCGACCGGGAACATTTCGTGCTATGAAACGCATGTCATGAGGAAACGCCGCATACTGCTCATGGTCCACGAAACAGTGGTGCCGCCCGCGGACATCAGTGGCCTGTCCGAGTCCGAGATCGACCCGTTCCGCATGGAATATAACGTGCTGTCGACACTGGAAGGACTCGGCCATGAAGTGCGTGTACTGGGCATTGGGGACCGACTGACGGAACTTCGCGAAGCGGCGCGCGAATGGCGGCCGCATGTCGTATTCAACGTGCTGGACCAGTTCTCGCACATCGTGTCCTACGATCATCACGTGGTCGCTTACCTGGAGCTGCTGCGTCAGCCCTACACGGGCTGTAATCCGCGCGGTCTCATGTTGTCCAGGGACAAGGTTCTCACCAAGCAGTTGCTGGCGTGGCACCGCATCGCAACACCGCAGTTCCAGGTTTTCCCGTTCGGCCGCCGATTTCGCGCACCTGCACGGCTGGCATTCCCGCTGTTCGTGAAATCGGCTACCGAGGACGCCTCCCTGGGAATCGCCCAGGCATCGGTGGTGGACAACATGGAAACTCTGCGTGAGCGCGTGGAGTTCATTCACGAGCATGTGCAGACCGATGCCCTGGTGGAGGAATATATCGACGGCCGTGAGCTGTACATCGGTGTACTGGGCAACACCCGCCTGACCACCCTGCCGATCTGGGAACTGGATTTCGGCAAGCTGTCGGATCCGCGGGCACGCATAGCGACACGCAAGGCGAAGTGGGACCGCAAGTATCAGGCCCGTCACGACATCTCCACAGGTCCCGCAAGACAACTGAGCGAAGAGCAGCAGGCAGGCCTTAACCGAATTGCAAGGCGCACCATGCGCGCGCTGCACATGTCAGGCTATGCACGACTGGACCTTCGTATGCGCGACGACGGCAAGGTGTTCGTGCTGGAGGCCAATGCCAATCCGGATCTGACCTATGGCGAGGACTTTGCCGAGTCCGCCAGTGCCGCCGGCATCAGTTACCCGAAACTGGTTCAGCGCATTGTCAATCTGGGGCTATCCTATATGCCTGACTGGCGGATGTTTGAGTCGTGAAGGAGCCACGAGATGGTTGGCAAACCTGACAGGGAGTCCCTGATAGGACAGCTTGGCGGCGAAGATGCCGTGCGCGGCATGTCCCACGAAGCGCTTGCCGATGCGCTGGAACACGCGCTGAACGAAAAAACCGTAACCCACCCCGCAGCTGGAGTCCCCGACCCCGCCGCGCATGGCAACGACGCTGCTGGAAGTTCCGATCCCGCCGCGCGGTATCCGTCGGTTGCTGAAGTCGAGGCGCAGATTGGGAAGCGGCGCTGGCGGCGTGGTGTGGGCAAGATGTTCGTCGATCTGGAGCACGGCGGCACGGTGGCCCCGCTCCCGGCAATGCCCGCACAACCTACGCTGTTCGATTTTTTCGACCTGCGTTTCGCAGGCACACGCAATCACTGCTTCCAGAGCGCACAGCACGCGATGAACCGTGGTGCCGACGAGGAGGTCGTGCTCGCCTGCCTGCTGCACGACCTGGTGCAGGAGATCATTCGTACCGATCACGGTTACTGGGGTGCGCAGCTGTTCGAACCTTATGTATCCGAACGCACCACGTTCGCGATCCGCTACCATCAGGCGCTGCGATTCTTTCCCGATCAGGACGCCGGCTATGGCTATCCGGAGCTGTATTACGAGATCTACGGCCACGATTACGTACCGGCGCCACACATCGAAGCCGATTATCGGATGGTCCGCAGGCACCGCTGGTATGACGCGCCGCGCGCCGTGACGGTCAGCGACCTGTATTCCTTTGACCCGGACGCGACTGTCTCGATCACTCCGTTCATTGACATCATAGGCCGCCATTTCCGTCAGCCGCCTGAGGGGCTGGGAAGTGACGGCAGCCCCGTCGCCCACATGTGGCGCACCATCGCCAACCCCGACGCGCCGCTGTAGCACCACACCGGCCCGACTCACGGCTCGCCGGCTGCCTGCGGGCCGCGGACTATGTGTCAAGGGGCAAGGAGCAAGGGGCGCGGCGACCGCCACTTCGGCCCTAAGTTCCTGAACCGGCGCTTAATATTCTCTTCAGGATTATTCTGGCCAAGCTGAGTTTTCTTCAGGCTTCTACCGAGACCGGGAACGCTTTCTGCCTTATCTTGCAGGCGTGAACTGGAAGTTATCGGAATCTCAAGGAGCAGAAGCCATGAACGCCATAAAGACTGTTTTGACTGTGGGTCTGGTCTCGTTGGCTGCAATCGCCGCCAAGGCCGAGGAAGTCACGCTCGCGTGGCAGACGCCAGGTTACGTCATCGAGGAGATCGTCGTAACCGCACCCCGCGTGGCCTCGCTCCCGACCAGCCTGCGAGCACCGGCGGCACGTCCGGCGATTCCGGACCTCGACAGCGGCGAGTAATCGCCCACTGCGGCCGGCATCACTGCCGCGCAAACCGGCAGAACACGGAACCGGCTTCCCGGGCATTCACCCGGGAAGCCGGCTTTTTTTCAGGTCGCCCCTTTTCAGGCCCGGCTTTGAGACGCTACGGAACGATGGGACTGGTGCGATCGATCTCGGTCGCTTCGCTGCCGACCATCAGTTCATCGGCGTAATTAGCCTGCTGGCAGATGAATTCGAACAACTCCGTGCCGGCCTCCCAGTTCAGCTGGAACCAGCCAGTGAACGGTGCGGTATAGGCACCCGGATCGTTGATCGTGATCTCGTAGTGAATGGTATCCCTGTCCAGTCGCGTAAAGCGTTCGATCGTGTGCATCTGCTCGGTATGAGGCAGGCCTCTGCGGTCTAGCCAGAAATCCTCATTGAAGCCGACCGAATCGATCACCAGCGTGTCGTGCTCCCACCAGCCTATGGAATGACCATAGTTGGTCGGAACGGGGTTCTTCGGATGAGCACGCCCATCCATATAGACCACGCGGAAAGTATGCGGCCCGCCCACATCGAAGATATACAACCGCTGCAGCGCCGGTATTTCAACGAACTCCACACCGTACGGCGTCAGAAACTGGCGCGCCGTGCCCGATGCCTTGCAGCGGGCATGGGGCTCCAGTTCATGGGCCTGGCGACTGTCATACAGCGCCTTGGCCCATGGCTGGAACGGAATGTCCTCATAGTCCGCAATGGGGTCTGTGATACCGAACATCGGCGTCCATACACCCACGTCGGTGTATGTCTCGCCGCCCAGTACCACGCGCCCGTCCTCGTTACGCGGAGCAGGATCCGGCGGCGGCAGATTCGGATTCCGTGCGCGTCGCTGAGCATCGGCATCCAGCGGCGCAATCACACACAGCGCCGCCGCAAGAGCTACGAGAACGACGGATCTCATGGAGTGGTCTCGCGGCTGGACACGGCGTCGAGTGTCTCACCCGGCTGCCCGCCGGTCGCAGTCAGCGTTACGTTGCGCGCATTGAGGCGGTTGCTGCCGTTACGCGCAAGGTAGCCGCGCACCGTGACTTCCTCGCCGATCTTCAGCGAGTCACGACGCCAGCCACGACGCTGCAGGCCGTGTGGCGGACCCATTTCCGCACCCCAGTTCACCACCTCGCCGGTTTCTGCATCCATGACGTTGATGTAGAACCAGACGTGCGGATTGGTCCACTCGACATTGGTGACGATACCCGTCAGCTCGATCGGCCTGTCGGAATCGAACTCCGCAGCAAATGAATGATGTGCATCAACCGGTCGCAGCAGAACGACTGCGGCGAACACCACCATACCCAGCATGTATTTCTTCATGTCACGCCTCCTGACCTGGGCCGTTCCGTCACGACCTGTTGTGTTGACAAAAATGTACTGGCATCGCTTCGCCGCCTACCCACTGCAGGGTCCAGCTGGCGGTCCAGGGACGCGTATAGGCACCGGGATCGTTGATTTCCAGCTCATAGTGCAGCGTATCCATGTCGGTACGCGTGAACCGCTCGATCATCTGCAGCTGCTCGGTATGCGGCAGACCACCGTGACTGAACCAGAAGTCTTCGTTGAAACCTCGGGTGTCGACGACGAGCGTGTCACCCTGCCACTCGCCCACAGAGCGGCCGTAATAGAGCGGATTGTCGTCATCGCCGCCGACCTGCCCGACATGGTCGCGATCGTCCAGATGGATGATGCGGTAATTGCGATTTCCGCTTCCAACCAGCACAAAAACCCGATGCGTGTCGCGGTCCTCGATCAGCTGAATGCCGAGATCGGACTGGAACTGACGGGGGCCGCCAGGCGGCTTGCAGTGCAGGAAGTTCGGATCGTCGCGCAGTGACCGGCTCTGACGATGGCGGTAAAGTGCCAGCGCCCAGGGCTGGAACGGCGCGACGCGCTCGGCATCGGCCAGGTTCTGCAATTGTCCGTCGTCGGCCACCGCGACGTTCACACCGTCTTCAACCAGCGCCTTCGCACTCGGAAAGCCCCAGTACCCCTCCGTCAGATTGCCCGGCGAAGCACCCAGGGCTACCTGGCCGTCCGGCCATCGCGGCACAGGACGCGGATCCAGAGGCTTTTCCGGCGGCCTGACGTTCAACGAATAAACCTGTCGGTTCAAGCCCGACAGCACAACCGTCTCGCCCCAGATCTGTCGCGATCCGTCGCGTGCAGCGATGCCGTCGACGGTAATGACGTCACCCGGCATCAACGTATCGTAACGCCAACCCGACTGCTCGAGTTCAACCGGGCTGTAAAGCTCCACGGCCCAGTTATCCACCTCGCTGCCATTCTCGATATTGACGAAGACATGAGCGTGCGGATTGCGCCAGTCAACGTAGGTAACGATGCCACTCAGCGTCATCGGCGCATCGGGGTCGAACTTGCCGTGTATGGCATGGTGAGCAAACGCCGCCGCGCCCAGTGAGGCCGCGGCAAGACCAGCAAGACCACGCACCTTCCAGGAAACGCTGACTTGCATGATCACTGCCTTTCGATTTCGAACGCGCCGTTGCCGCGCTCGTTGCGCCAGGTACCGACGATTCTGCGGTGCGGCAGCGCAAGGTTTTCTATGCGACCTTCTATTCGGTAGGTGACGCTGCTGCCGCCGGCCACTTCGCCGGAAGCCTCGATACGCACCGTCCAGTCGTCCGGATTCAGCGTTGCATTACTGATGCGGATGTTATGGGTACCGGGATTGATGATGCCGGTGATCTCACGGCCATCCCAGTCCAGCACGAGCAGTACGCTGTTGCCGTGCGCGTCGTTACCGGCCCACTGGCCTATCCATGATCCCTTGAGCGGATGCCCTTCCTGGGCCTGTGCGAATGACACAAGAACGATTGCGCCGAATACTGCGCACAGCAGCTTCTTGAACGTGTAGACATTGCTCACACGTATTCTCCCCCCTGGTTGTGTTCCGGATTATATACACGACTCTGGCGGCCGAGGGAACCCACGCCGAAAACGAATGCAGCGTGCCGCGATTGACGCGCAGTGCCGCCGCCGACAATTATGACCGGCACAGAATGGGACTATTCAGGGCTGCACCGCAATGAAGCATTCAGACCTCCGCATGCCTGCGCCACCGGCATGGCGTACCGGCATCATGACCGTTCTGCGCCCGTTGCGCAGCTCTTCTGGTAGCCACGGCAGTCGCCGCGCGCCACGGCCCGCAGCCTGCGCATGGGGTCTGGCGCTGACCTGCGTGGCAGCGCTCGCTCAGGCCCAGGACATCGGCGTCGCACCCGTCACGCTGGACCAGGACACCTACGTATTCGACACGGCGGAACTGCATCCGCTGCGTGTGGATGTCGTTGTACGTGGACTCACCCGCCCCTACAGCATCGCGCTGCTCCCGGATGGTGACGCCCTGATCGCCGAACGCAGTGCATCGCTGCGTTATGTGCGCAACGCCACGGCCACCGACGGTACCGCCGTACTGGAAAACGATCCGGTGCACGGTACTCCCGCCTCTCAGGGTGTGATGCTGGGCGGATTGCACGATATCGCGCTGCATCCTGACTTCGAAAACAACCGGCTCGTCTATTTCACCTACAACCGCGCCGGCGAAGCTGCCGACGCACCCGGCCCGGGGCAACGACCCATCACGCTGATGATCGCCCGCGGCCGCCTCGTGGACCGCGCTCTGGTCGATGTGGAAGTCATCTTCGACGGCGGAGAGCGCGCCGGCGCCAGCGGTTCTCGAATCGCGTTCGCGCCGGACGGCTTCCTCTGGGTAAGCACGGGCGCGCCTTTCGGCGACGAGGCGCAGCATGTCGACAACGTCTATGGAAAAGTGCTGCGCCTGCACGACGACGGTCGTGCGCCGCATGACAACCCGTTCGCTGATGTCGCCAACGCGCGGCCGGAGGTGTATTCGCTGGGTCATCGCGATCAGCTGGGGCTGACCGTGCACCCGGACACTGGCGCAGTGCTCGCAGTGGAACACGGTCCGCAGGGCGGCGACAAGGTGAACCTGATCCTGGCGGGCCGCAACTATGGCTGGCCGGAATACAGTTTCGGCCGGGAGTACGACGGACCGATGACGACGGCGCGCCCACTGGGCGAGAACACTGAACCGCCGCTTATCCTGTGGATGCCCTCCATCGCGCCCACCGGCATGACGTTCTACAGCGGCGACCGTATTTCATCATGGCAGGGAAATCTTTTCGTCGGCAGCGCGCGCCGGGGCCAGATTCCGCGCACCGGCGGACTGGAACGTATCGTGCTGAACGAAAATCTGGAGGAACTGCGGCGCGAATCGCTGCTCAACCAGCTTCATCAGCGCATACGCGACGTACGCCAGGGCCCCGACGGATTGCTCTATGTGATCACGGATGAAACGGATGGTGTGCTGTTGCGCCTGTCGCCCGGCAACTGACCGGCGACGCGTTCGGCTTCAGTCGCGGCCGGCGCCTTCCGTCAGACCCCACTCTGCGAGCCATCGCTGCATGCGATGGATCTCGGCACGCTGTTCCAGCAGCATCTCCTCGACCAGCACGTCGAGAGCGTAAGGACGACGGCCCTCCGCAAGCTGCCGCAACTGCTGTGCCGTGGCCATGTCGATGGCGCCCTCGTGGTGGTAGATCATGCCCTCCAGCCACAGACGTTCGAAGTCAGCGCCGGTGGCATCGGCGATCGCCCGCATGCTGGCGGCTGACAGCATGCCGGCCATCGGGGGATCGCCATGCAGGTGCTCGTGTGCCGGCAGCGCGATGCCGCGTTCCGCGGCAAGTTGCAGAAGCTCCTGCATCTCCGCGATCTCCGCTGCCTGTGCCGCGGCGACGTAACGGGCAAAGCGCACGAAATCCCTGCGGTCGGTGCGGTCCGGGACCAGTGCCGACAGATCGAGTGCCTGCTGATGATGAAGGATCATGTGCTGCAGGAACATCAGATCGTCGTGCGTATACAGTGGCGCGCGTTGCGCGGCAGCGTCATCGGCCTGATCGTCGACGGATTCGCCGGCGTGATGGCCGTGGTCATGATGCGTTTCCTGCGCAGCAACCGCCGACGCGCCGAAAGCGCCGACCCATGCGCACAGGAGGACGCCGAAAAACCGCAACGCCGTCATACCGTAGCGCTCAGTGCGGACTGGTCCGGTTTGACGAATACGTCACGTCCTGCGGAATCTCCTCGGCGCGGGGGCCGGTATAACGCAGCACGTGCAGACCGGTGTGGTTATCACCGATGTAGATCAGCCCGTTGTGAAAATCCGGATAGGTCATGACATCGCCCCAAGGCACCGGCCGCGCATGACCCACTTCGCGAGGATTGAACGGATTGGAGATATCAATCGCGCGCACGCCGTGGCCCAGCCAGTTCACGAACACCAGATTCTCGAACACCGTGAGATTGTGCGCATGCATCATGGGCCTGATCGTCGCGCCAGGCGGCACCGGCTGTTCCAGACAGTTCTCGACCACACTGTCCGACATCGCATGCGCACCGATCATCATCGGCGTCATTTCCACTTCGACATTGATCACACGCATGCCCCGCTCCGGGCACGGACCGAAAGGCCATTCCTCGGTAATCACGACCCAGGCCGGTCGGCCTGCCGTATTGCCGCGAGTCAGCGACGGGCGGTTCGGCACCGGCACGGCGCTGTGCACGCCGACCATGGACACCATGGGTGGGGTGAAACTGAACCGGGAGCGCTCTTCCAGTCGCGTATAGCGCACCAGCTTCTCGACTTCCGTCAGAGACTCCGACCGCAGCATCGCCAGCACGCCGGGATCGGAATTCATCACCGGGTGCACGCAGTCGTTCGCCACATCGATGAGCCTGAGTACATCCACCAGGCTGCCTACCTCTTCGCCGAACCATACATTCGTCGAGTGCTGGTTGCAGACGGTGCCGGACGCGATCTCGGCATTCGTGTGGCGGGCAATGAAGCCGGTATTCAGGATGTAGAAGCCGGCCGTGCCACCGGCCGCGTAGAAACGTTCTCCATCATCGGAGAGCGAACCGGAGTGCAGCACGTGACCCAGTGACGTCTGCGACGCTCCGGGCCGGTCCCAAGCATCGCTGAGGTGACTGTAGTCGGCAAAACGGCCCGCGGCAAAGAGACCGTTCTCGTCCGGTCTTTCATTACGCACCGGACCACCGACATTCTCGAGCGTGAATGCTGCCAGAAACACCGGCTCATCCAGCACTTCGCCGGTAAGCTCGTCAGTCACAGCCGTGAATATCAGGTCCGCATCCTGTGCCCCGTAGGTCTGCGAAATCACGACGAAGCGATTCGGATTCTGCGGGTCGTGCCAGAGAAAGAACTCGTGCGCGAGCACGTCGGCCGCGACCGCACCGTCGTCCACAGGAAGACAGGTGCGCGGATCCAGCGTGTAGGTGATCACATCGCCCCCGGTGCCGGTGGCCGCGCTTCGCACCATGATCATGCGCTCGACGCCGTCCGTGGAGGTGTAGTTATAGGGCCGCAGCTCCCGGTCACGTACCGCCGTCTGACCGTCATTCACCGTGAGCTGCGGCATACGACCGACTTCCACCGGCGGATTGCGCACCGGATCGGCCTGGATGCGATAGATGATCACATCGCGCGTGACACCGGGACCGGTCGTGTTGGTGGAGTTGCTGCGCCCGAAATAAAGGCAGTCGCCGCCTATGCCCATACCGGTGGAACCCCAGCCGGTGGGAAAGCCGTCCAGGTCGCCGCCACGCCATGCCCCGGTTTCCGGATCGCGCGTGGACGGTGCGCTGGGCAGCCAGTGCAGCCACTCGAAATTGTGGAAAAGACCCAGCCGCTCGGCGGCGACGAACGCGCCGGCATGTGCATCGGCCGGGGAGGACATCGGGTCCAGATGACCGTCAGCACCCATCCTGCCGCCGGGGAGCTCGGCGAACGGGATGTCGAACTGGGCCGATACCGTCGCACTGTGCAGCATGCCGCAACAGACCATTGCGACCGCCAGGGAAATTCGTTGCATGGCCGATCTCCGCTGTTTTTGTTGTGGGTGTGCCTTAAGCAATGTTGCCACAGAGCGTTCGCAGTTCCCGCATCGGGATGGTCACAGGCACCACAAACAGGTTACGGTATGGTGCTGACAGTACCGCTGGCCCGGTACTGCACGGGCATGAACCGGCACAAGACCGGAACCTAAGCCCGTTTACGACATCCAAATGACAACGGGTTATAAGGAGGGGGATGACGAATGGCCAGGGCCATCCTGCGCGCGAGCGCGATCGCCATTGCCGGCGCATACGGGGCAGTCGCCTCAGCGCAGCATGTGGCCGACCCCGGCTTCAACAGCGTCGGGCGTGGCGCCCCGATGGCGGCCGATCTGCGTGAGTACGAAATCACCGGTCCGAGCAGGATTTTCGAGTTCGGACAGACCGCGCCGCGCGATACCGGTCCGTTCGTCGGCGCAGCGATGGGCGGCGACGTCCCGGATGGCGTTGAGCCGCTGGATGTCGATATCTTCACGAGCTCCGATTTCTACCAGGACCGCCACCTGTGGAGCGATCCGCGCTATTTCCGCTGCAACAGTCCGGTCGCGCTGGAAGAACAATGGGGTGCGAACGGTGTTGTACTGATCCGCAACGACGATGCCGCAACCGGCGCCTGGGGGCACTGCGATCGCGACTATCCGCGCGAAGCCATCGTCAGTCCCTATCCGTTCGACACCGCACAGGCACATTACGAAGCGCTGCTCGCGGAAACCAAAGCGCGCGGCGGGCCGACAGAACACACCTATGCGACCGTACCGGGCGAGTGGACCGGCCGCTATATGCATCCTGGCCGCACACCGGGCAACGCTTACTGGTACCGCATGCGGCACAACCAGATTCCGACCATACTGTCGCTGCTTACCGAGGACTATCAGACCCGCATGGTGCAGGAGGCCTATCACCATGCGTATACAAACGCGCCGCAATGGCCTTCGCAGTACTGCTGGCCGGAAGGCTTCATGCGCCGCTGGCATGAATTCGCGTCGTGGGAATGGCACATCATGGTCACGCCCTCGCTGGTGCAGATCCTGACCGGCGTCGCGCGCAACTTCATCACCAACATACACGTGGGCCGCGAATTCGATACCAGCGGCCGCGTGCCCCGCCTGGGCGCCGACGTGCCACGCTGGTACGGCGAAACCATAGGATTCTGGGACGAAGACACGCTGATCACCTGGACGTCCAATATCCAGGGCTGGATGACCCACGGTGCCTTTGAGCACTCCGACGACCTGCAGACCATAGAGATCTATGCACCGAACCATGACGAGGCCGGCAATTTCATCGGCCTGAACCACGAAGCGATCTTCTATGATCCCCAGGCTCTGGTGGAGCCGGTACGGATCGTGCGCAACTACATCAAGGAAAGCGGGTTTGAAGAAGGCGATCCGTATATATTTGTAGAATGCGTACAGACAATATTCCCGATCGAGGGCTGGTCGACACCGGTAACGCCCGGCGCGGTCTTCCCTTACGAAGTGCCCGACATGTATGGCAGACCGTGGGCGCAGATCTGGGAGAGGTATCATGAACAGCATATGGAACGGCCGCAGGCCGATGACATATTCAGTTTCGATTGAACGGTTTCGATTGAAATTCAGTCACTGGAGGCAACCTTGAACCGCAAAGCAACTCGCACGATCGCCGGCGCATTTGCCGGAGCGATCACGGCCACACTGCTGCTGGCCGTACCGGTCAATGCCCATCACTCCTTCTCGATCTTCGACGGATCGCGCACACTGGTGTTTACCGGCGTGGTCACACGTGTGAATCCGGATGCCAACCATCTGCAGATCTTCTTCGCACCGATGAACGAAGAGCGCACCAACGTGATCCGCGACGAGGACAATCAGCCCATCGTCTGGGCTGTTGAGATGGGCGGCTCCGCAGCGATGGCGCGTCAGGGTATTTCCGTGAGCACGTTTGCGCCCGGCACGGTATTCAGCGTAGGCCTGCATCCGCTGCGCAGCGGCGAACGCGCCGGCAGCCGCGAACAGTCAGGACTGTTCCGGTGCCCGGACCGAACGCCGCCTGCGCCGGGCAAACACTGCGACACGGTCGAGGGCCATACGGCCTTCGGTAATCAGGGACTGCCGACGCCGACGGAATAGGCGCCAGTGTTCCTGGGATTCGCCGAGTGGCTTGAGGCCACCGCGGCCAGCGCCTGGATACAGGCCGCCGGCTGGGTGATACCGCTGCTGCAGTCCGTGCACATCGTCACGATAGGCGTCGTGTTCATCGCGATCCTGATGACGGTGCTGCGCTTACATGGTCGCGTGCATGCTGAGGAGCCGCTGGTCACGGTCTGGAACCGCTATGCGCCGTGGCTGTGGTACGGACTT
This sequence comes from Gammaproteobacteria bacterium, assembly GCA_050485685.1. Classification (GTDB taxonomy): domain Bacteria; phylum Pseudomonadota; class Gammaproteobacteria; order Steroidobacterales; family Rariloculaceae; genus JBJHBP01. The sequence goes on along the minus strand of JBJHBW010000021.1, from coordinate 13,510 downwards.
GTCGTGATGGCTGTGACGGGAGGCCTGCTCGTGGTTGGCGAACCGGTGCGGGAATTCGCCAGCCTCTCCTTCTGGCTGAAGATGCTGCTGATAGCGATTGGCATCACGGCCGCCGTACTCTTCAGCCGTAGCCTGCTGCCGGCCATACAGCCCGATCACGCCGGCGCGCCTATTCCGGCATCTACGCGGGCGGCGGGTATTGCAACCATCGTACTGTGGCTGGCGATCATTTTCCTGGGCCGGGCCATCGCCTATGACGTCGAAGTCTGGGGTGCATGGTCGCTGGCACACAGCGGATGATCGCAACCCCGACAACCATAACAACAGGCAACCAGACAATACGATGGAAGGCTTGATAGCGAGCATAGAGGAAACGGCCCTTGGCGAATGGATGCGGTCTTCTCTCAAGGCCATGCCCGTCGTCGAAGCCGTGCATGTCATGGCGATCGCGCTGCTGTTCGGAAGCATTCTCATCGTCGACCTGCGCCTGCTCGGATTCGCCAACACACGTCGGGCATTCACCCGGGTTTCCGACGAGCTGCTGCGCTATACCTGGTTCGCATTCGTCGTGGCCGTCATCACCGGCCTGACGATGTTCGCGGCCAACGCCACCACTTACTACAACAACACGGCGTTCCGCTGGAAACTGGTCATGCTGGCGCTGGCCGGCATCAACATGGCAGTGTTCCAGCTCAGGACCGTACGCTCGGTGGCGAGCTGGGACCATGCCGGCCGCCCGCCGTCAGCGGCGCGCATCGCCGGTGCACTGTCCATTCTGATCTGGGTCTCGGTGATCTTCCTCGGCCGCATCATCGGCTTCACCAAAGGCTACGACTTCACGATTCCGGACGATCTGGATTTCGATTTCTCGGGCTTCTGAACCGACCGCAGCGCGCTGATGCGCCCGCCCGCGGTTAGAGTTAACATGCGGGAAAACCAGAACAGTCGGGGAGCCACGCCGTGCAAAAGATCAGGTATCCGCGCGAGCATATGCATCGCATCCGCTACACCCAGCTGACCGAGCAGCAGATCCTCGACAAGCTGGCAATCGCGCAGAACGGTCCGACCAGTGCATCACCGCTTTCCGGCGAACTGTCCGGTCGTACGCTGCGCATCGTGACCGATAACGGGCCGACGCTTGAATACCGTTTCACCTCCGGCAACCAGCTCTCGCTGTCGGAAAACGGCGGCGCGCCGATACAGACCGGATACGGCGCACTGACACTGGATCGCGTCGTTTTCTTTTCGCACATGGTGCCCGGCACCCAGCGCGGCTATCACGTGGTCGTCGACCAGCAGAACAACCTGGTCACCGTATTCGACACCTGGTTCAGCGGCTTCGAAGACAACCGTGAAGTGCAGAGGGAGATCTTCTACGGTTACGTCGACCAGCCCGGCCAGAACGCACCGACCGCGCGCCACGGCATCACGAACCGCATCGAAGGCAACGGCTTTTACTGGAAGCAGGACAACGGTATAGAAACGCTGGAGTTCTTCCCTTCCGTGATGTTCTCCAACTTTGTTGATCTCACGCGCTTCGGCGGCGAGCTAGGTTTCTGTGCGCCCAGCGACTACGTGAAGATCACCGACACACTGTATGCATATGCCCGCGTCGAGGCAGAGTTCTCGGGCATCATGACCATGTACGTGCTGGATTTGAATCGGCAACGACAGGTCGGTGTGCGCCTGGGCTTCAACGAAGACGATGAGCTCGAATACTACGTGTTCAACGGCACTGGCGAATCGGTCGGCCAGCTCGCCGTGTTCTCACCCTTGGACGACAAGGGCGAGACCATTCCTCTGGGCACACGCCAGATTCCCGAGCAACGCGGCGGACGTCCCGTCTATCGCCCCATGCGCGGCAACTGGGTCATGACCAGGGAAGAAGTCGAAGCGGTCGCAGCAAGCAACCGCAATGCCTTCACCGGCGGCGGCGGAGGCGGCATGGCGGGCAATGCAATGCCGACCACCGACTTCCTTTCCGGCCAGGAGATGACCCTGCGGCTCGATCGCGGCCCGGTGATCGAATACGAATTCACCGCTGCCGATTCGCTGCGCTGGCGCCGCGAGGGTGAGCGTCGCTGGCAGGAAGAGCGCTATCAGGCGTGGGAGTCGGCGCCGGGCGTCGTCATGTTCGGACACTTTCTGACCGGCGCACCGGAACACGACTGCCTGAAGGTCGTTGTCGACTTCGACCGGGGGCTGGCCAGCTGCATCAACGGCAAGATGGGTTCGGCCTATATCGCCAATGAGTCGGTGCCCCACACGTATTTCGGCGTCATCGAAGCGTCCGGCATCAACGCGCCGAAATACCATCGCCACGAATTCACCACCGACCTGGTCGGCAGCGCGCTCACATGGAACTATTCACCGGGCCTCAGTTCCATGCACCTGTACACGACGCCGCACTCACTGTCGTGGATTATCTTCCTGGAGAACGGTGCCGGCGGCATGCAGTCCAGCGGACCGGCTGAGTATGTGAAGATTCGTGACGACATGTACCTGGCCTACTGGCTGGAAGAAGCTGTCAACGGCGTGCTGGGCACAATTCTGATCAACAAGCGCACCATGCACGATTGCGGCATCGGCTACAGCTGCAGCCGCAACGGCCTCAGCCTGAGCGCGATCGGCGCGCATTCACGCAACGCCGGCAAGTTCGACATCATGAAGTACTTCGCCCGCAGGGACGTCTGAGGTGAGCACGATGAAAGATCACACCAGCACGACGCGGCGTTCGTTTTTTCGCAAGGCCGGTGCGGCGGTTGCCGTGCCACTGGCCATTGGCGCCGGCACGGCCTCAGCAGGCACGGATGGCGCCGCGAATGCGGACGCCGACGCGCTCAGAACGCAGATTCGTCAGCTCGAGGATCGTGACGCGATCCGTAATCTGCATGAGACCTTTCTCAGGCAGCTGAACAGCGGGCGCACAGAGGCATTGCGGGCACTGTACGCGGATCCGCAGCGCGGCCGCATCGAAGGAATTGACGGACACACCCTGACGCGACTTGCCGATGATTACGAGTCCGGACGACCCTGCACTATCGATGTCTCAGACGACGGCGTTCGCGCAACTGCGACATTCTTCTGTATCGCCAGAATCGCCAGGGTAGTTCAATCGGAAGGCACACTGGCTGACATGATGCGCATCCAGGGCACCGACCTTTTGCGACATCGCGAACAAGGGGTGCTGCTAGGGCATTATCGGAAGCTCCACGAAGAGTGGAGAATCGAAAGCCTCACCTACCGTAGCACCGCCTGACGGCATCCAGACCACGATGGCGTTTGCCGGCCGGGAGTTTCGATCAGACCTCGCTGATTGACAGCTGGCATTGTGCCCGGCTCATTTTTCACCTCGACCGGGATTCGCACTGTCGTCAGAACCTCAGAATCGAACAGGCACAACCGACCAGCCCCCCACACTCACAAGAAACTGTTGGGCGACAGGATCAACAGCGAATCAGCAGATCTCAACGTGAGCGAAACTCTTAGTCAGATAAAGAAGCTTGCCGTATCAGGCGACGTTCGAATTTCCGCTCATGGTTACGACGAGATGGCAGAGGACGACATCGGGGTGCGCGCAGTTCTTGCCGGGATTCAATCGGCTGTCTTGGTCGAGGACTATCCTGCGTTCCCGAAAGGCCGAGCTGTACTGGTGCTACAATCCGACGGGGAAAGCCGCCCGATTGATGTCGTATGGGGTATCCCCATGGGGCATGAAGGACCCGCGGTCCTGGTGACTGCGTATAGGCCGGATCCGGCCAAGTGGAGTCCGGACTGGCTACGGAGAGTGCGATGAAGAAGCGCAAGCGAACCAAGTTCATTCATGAAGGGCGCTACGTAGCGGAAGTCGATGTCGAACTGATCGAAGACGAGACCGGATGGTCTCCTTATCTGACGCCTGAGGATGCCTGTAGGCTGGATGACGTTCGCGCCGCATTGAAACGCGGAGACGTTCATTCTGCAGCTGCGAGCGCGCGAATATTTGAGATGCGTCCAGTAGCGACTCAGTGACTTTATCCGTCATTTTCGGTCCAGAGTCTGCTTACTGACACGAGCAGTCGAAGTATGCAGCAGTTGATCTCGCCGATGCCGATCATGTGCACAGCAATTCTCAACTCAGTCTCGCCCAACAATTCGCTGCAGTGGACACACGGCAATGTCACGCATTTTGCGAGGCGCAAAATGCGCGCCATCGCCGTGTGCCACTGAGCGGGGCGTTATGCGGCGCAACGTACACGCTATCGCAGCGAAGCCGACCTTCGCTTGCGACTCGCCCGTGATTCAGATTGACAGACCTACTGCAGGAGGGTCTAGCTCATGAAGATGGCCAAAGAGATCGCAATTCTCCTTGCTCTTGCCCCTCTGTCTGGCAAGGCTTTGGAAGTCACCGTTGACCCCGGCGCCGTGCGAGGCGTAACGATTGTGTCGGCAGATATTGCCCACGATCTTGACAGTTCGGAACAGATGCTTGTTATCCGGCTTCGCGATAGGGGCAACGTCCCGGATGAAGTCGGCAGGAACGTAGCGCTGGCCGTGACGGTGCGAGATGAAATGGGGGGCGTAAGGGGATGAGTGCACAGCGGGTAGACATCGACGCTGCTACAGGAAACGATCAAGTCCTTACCCAATCCATTCCGAGCGTCGCTATTGCGGGCGATACCATCACTGTCAGTCTCCTAGACTGGGCAGATTCTCGTTTGGCTTCCGATGTCAGTGTCGACGCCACGGAGCACGCCGACGTATTCAGCCGAGTGGAAGTGTGCGAAATGGACGAGGCTACCGCTTATGAACTTAATTCGCTCGAAGATCTTCTGGTTCGTATACAGCAGACGTTTTCGGAAAACCATCCTGATGTCGTTGCTGCGAACCAGCGGGCAGAAGGAATACGCCGGCAGGTTCTTGAAGACTGCGTCGAGCAGTTGCAATAGGATTGATGATTGGACGAACTTGGAAGTTCGGTGTGCAAAGAAGCGCCGCATAACACGGCGCTGCAGTGGACGCACGGCAATGTCACGCATTTTGCGAGGCGCAAAATGCGCGCCATCGCCGCGCGCCACTGAGCTCAACTACATGGACCTCCCCGTTTGTCCAAGGGAATCTTTGTCAGCTCATAACGTCTCTCCCGATGTCATGCTCGGTGATGTAGAGGTGGACTGCGTATCTACATTCGGCTTCTGATGTGATCGTTTTCACGTGACCACGAGCCCAGATGACAGTCGCGCGCCCGGCCCTCATTCGTTAGCCGGCCTTTTGTGGCCCCAAAGCTCATCAGGTTCACCAGGCGGCGGTCCAACCGTCTACATCTCCAGGAGCAGCCGTCAGGCAGGTCGATAACTCTGGTCGTTCGCGAGCAGTGCCCAGGCAATGCGGGCGTGCTTGTTCGCCAGCGCCACAGCGGACTTGTTCCAGGACTTCGTCTGCTTCAATCTCTCTGCCCACACGCTCTTGTCATCGAGCCGACGGGCGGTATGCATCAGCTCACTGCGTGCACCGTGAACGAGCAGCGTCCTGAGGTAGATGTCACCATGCTTGGTAATTCGCCCGAGCCTGGGTACACACACCGGTGGTGTGTTGCCTGGGCACCAGACCCAGCCAGGCGGCGAATTGCCGCCCGTTGTGAAAATCTCTGCCGTTTCCGATCGTCGCTACGATCGCAGAAGCCGTGATCGGACCGATGCCGTTCACCTGTGCCAGCCGTCGGGCGCGATCATCGTCGCGAACGAACGCATTGATCTGCCGGTCGTAGGCAAGAGTCCGATGATGCAGATCCATCAAGCGAGCAAACAGTTCTTCCAGCACGTTCCACGCCAGCGCGGGCACATCCGCGTCATGGCGCTGGCGGATCACCGGCCAGCGTGCCTTGAAGTGATTGGCGCCCTTGGGTACCACGATTCCGAACTCCGCCAGCGCACCACGGAGCCGGTTAACCAGCCGTGTGTGTTCGGTCACGCAGGCTGCCCGTAGCCGATGCACCAGCAGCACAGCCTGCTGTTCCTTCGTCTTGACCGGGACGAATCGCATCCGTGGTCGACCGGCTGCTTCGCAGATGGCATCGGCATCGTTGAAGTCATTCTTTCCGACAGAGCCCTGCTGCCGATAAGGTGCGACCAGACGTGGATCGATGATTCGGGCATCGTGGCCGAGCGCGATCAGTTCTCTGGCCCAGTGTTGGGCACCGGAGCCCGATTCCATGGCCACCAGTGCCGGCGGGGTGTTCGCGAAGAAGCTCAGTAGCTTAGATCGCGTCAATGTCTTCTGCAGTACCACCTTGCCGAACTCGTCGACTCCACAGATTGCGAAGGAATTCTTTGCGAGATCAACCCCGAAGCGGATAATCTTGGACATGGATCTCCCTCCTCATGGTTTGGACGGATTAAGCACCTCCATTCTGGCACTCAGATGCCGACTGAGTGGGGAGGTCCATGTCATTCGTTGGGCCAATCAACGGCTCGACCGAAGACCGGTTCGTCGCCGTCATCTAGCAGGGTTGCGGTTCGGCGCGGCGTCCCTGGCGCAAGGCCCGCGCGCAACGCACCCTATCTGGTCAATGGCAGGGAACCAACCCTCGGAACGCATTGTCGATAGTATCGCATAGTGATACTGTATCGGCGTGAAGCGCAAGCACTCCAGAACCCTAGCCGCGATCTTCGCGCATCCGACGTCTGCGAATATTCAGTGGCACGATATTGAGTCCTTGTTCAGCTCTCTTGGCGCTGAAATTGAGGAACGGGCAGGTTCTCGGATTGCTGTCGTCTTGTTCGGAGAGGTGCATGTATTTCATAGGCCACATCCGGAACCCACCACTGACAAGGGAGCGGTGGTAAGCGTTCGCAAGTGGCTGGAGTCACATGGAGTTAAGCCGTGAACAACATAATGGAAATTGCTGGTCACAGGGCCATTATCAGCTTCGATCCTGAGCTGAATCAGTTTCGTGGGGAGTTCGTAGGTCTCAATGGTGGTGCAGATTTTTACGCGAAAAGCGTAGAGGCTCTGCGTAAGGAAGGAAGTCGTTCATTGAAGACTTTTCTCTCCGTATGCGAGGAAAGAAATATCGAACCCTACCGGAGTTTCTCAGGCAAATTTGTGGTTCGAGTGCCTTCGAGCCTGCACGCTCGAGTATTCGAGGCAGCCAGTGCAGCGGGCGTCAGTATCAACCAGTGGGTGCAGGAAGCACTGGAGCGCGAGGTTCATACGTGAGAGCGTACATAGCATGTAGACACGCTAGGCCCAACCGCCCCGCTCAGCCGCATGAGCAAGCTCACAACCATTGGCGTCCTCGTAGGCTGCGTTCGAGCCGTCGATAGGACCCGCAGTGCTTCCGTAAGACGCCTGACGATAGCGATCGTTGTCGCTTGCGGTGATTCGCAGGAGGCAACTACCGATTGCTTTGACTGGCGCCGGATCGCCAGGTAGAGCTGACAATGTATGCGGGGGCTATCGCGTGGCCGGAACCGCGTGAGGCGACGTCAAAGTGGAATTACGCAAACGTCTGAGTCGAATGTACTGGCGGACTTTTAGTGTAATGGTCCGGTTGGTGTCCATTGCGGCCCTCCTCGGAGGAGTGGCCCTATTGCTCAGTGCCCTCAGTTCAGATGGCGGAGATCGTCCTATTCTTCTGCTTCTTGGGTTAGCCATCTTTGTCCCGGCAGTTTTGATGCTTCGCGCAAAAGCATTTCGTCCCGATCTAGATGGTTATGGCTCGGCGTTTGGTCAATCGCCAGAAGATCCGCGTCGGTGGTGGACAGGTGATAGAAGGACCTGACACTGAGTGGTGATATGCATTGAAGTTCTGTTCGCCAAGAAACTCGGTGACGGAAAGGCCCGGCCCAACACTTATGAGGCCTCCGCCTGTCAACAGGCACTGACCATCCGTTGCGATCTTTCGATCACGTGATAGCAGGCATCGGTCATCGCTCCCTGGCTTGGTTTCAAGCTGCAGTGTCAGGCGGTGCCTGCACCAAACACCTATCGGGACTCAGCCGCCGCTGAGCGGCGGTGACCGCCGGACTTCGGCGGTCGTTCCAGAAACAATTCCGTGCCCTCATCCGTTCCTATTCATTCCGTCTGGATCGAAGCCAGTTCGTTGCGGGTTGCGGCGAGGGGCAGACAACGAATCAACCGATTTCGATGTAGAAGGAGCGGGACAGCGATCCACTCAAACCCATCAGCCCGGCAGGCTTGTAGTGCACATGACCGCACTGGCGTTCGTGACGCAGGATAGTGCGACGGTCTTGCAGGTGCTCAAGCCCTGTCGGCCGGATGGACCGGGCGTGCAGGTCGATGCCGCAGTAATTCTTATGGGTGTGGGTGTAGAATCGCATGTGAGGTCTCCTTCTTCGCGCGTTGAGTCCGAGAATGATGCAACTTGGATGGTAGCCTCGGCTGCCAAGCCTGAAGTCGGAGGAGGAGGCCTCAATAAGTGTCAAACCGCTGCAACCGACGTGCCTTACTGGCAAGCATTTTGCTAAGAGGAAGAGCAAAATGCTCGCCAGTAAGGCACGCGGCTGAGCGGAGCGTTCGGCGTCCAGAAACCAGCGGCCGCTCAGCCGCTAGGCAAGAGAAGACTATGCGGTGGTGGCAGCGACAATCTGCGTGCTAACGTTCCGATCTATAATGGATACCGCCAATCACAGCCCGCTTGCTCCTTGGCTGATAGTCTGCCTGTTGCTGGTGCCGCAGTCTGCGATTAGTCAAGAGTGCGAAGCCCCGCCTGCACATCCGCCGAACCTCGATGCTATCGATATTGCCCTCTATGGCGGGTGGCCGGCGCGCACAACGTTCTTGTCATTGGACGCGAGTGGACAGGTCATCCTTCGGCGGGACGGGCCGCATCGCGAGGAAGCACTGCTGGCCGACGCAGAGCCGGGCGTGTTCGAAACGTTCAGATGTTGATTTGCACCCAAAAGTGACCCACTAAGCCCGGGTATTTGCATCCAAAACTGACCCACGTGTAACGCTTCTTCCCGCCGCAGGACGGCGGGAGATTTTCTGGAGTGATAGACGTGGACTTATTGAGTGTGATTCGACGCTGGCACCACCGTGAGGGGCTGGCGATCCGAGAGATCAAGCGACGGACCGGGCTATCCCGGAACACGATTCGCAAGTATCTGGCGGGCGACGTGGTTGAGCCGAAGTATCCTGAGAGGAAGAGCCCGAGCAAGCTGGACCGGTTTGCCGAGGTGCTTGCGAGCTGGCTGACCCGGGAGTCCAGGCGCAACCGCAAGCGCAGGCGTAACTTGAAGCAGCTGCACCGGGATCTGGTGTCACTGGGGTTTGAAGGGTCTTACGACCGGGTGGCCGCCTTTGCACGGGACTGGCGCCAGCGGGAACGGGAACGCACCGGGCAGGCGAGCCGGGGCGCCTACGTACCTTTGGCCTTTGCGCCGGGCGAGGCGTTCCAGTTCGACTGGAGCGAGGACTGGCTCGAGATCGGTCGGAAGAAGACGAAGCTGCAGATGGCGCACACCAAGCTGTGCCACAGCCGGGCATTTCATCTGCGCGCCTATCTGACGCAGACGCACGAGATGCTGTTTGACGCCCACAACCACGCGTTTCGCGTGCTGGGCGGGGTCCCCGAGCGCGGCATTTACGACAACATGAAGACCGCGGTCGACAAGGTCGGTCGCGGCAAGGCGCGGCAGGTCAATGCCCGCTTTACGGCCATGGTCAGCCACTTTCTGTTCGAAGCCGAGTTCTGCAACCCGGCCGCCGGCTGGGAGAAGGGTCAGGTCGAGAAGAACGTGCGCGATATCCGTCATCGGCTGCTGCAGGATGCCCCGGCGTTCGCCAATCTGGCTGAGGCCAACGTCTGGCTGGAGGCTCGCTGCCCGGACCTGTGGCAGCAGATTGCCCATCCCGAGCAGCCGCATCGCACGATCGCCGAAGTCCATGCCGACGAACGGGCGGTGCTGATGGCGATGCCGCCGCCGTTCGATGGCTTCGTCGAGGTCACCAAGCGTGTCTCTCCGACCTGCCTGGTGGTGTTCGAGCGCAACCGCTACAGCGTGCCCGCGGCGTTTGCCAACCGGATCGTCAGCCTCAGAGCCTATGCCGATCGCATCGTGCTGGTCGCAGAAGCAAACGTCGTCGCCGAGCATCAGCGGGTGTTCAGCCGTGATCACGGCAGCAAGGGCCTGACAGTCTACGACTGGCGCCACTATCTGGCCGTCGTACAGCGCAAGCCCGGCGCACTTCGCAACGGCGCGCCGTTTGGCGAGCTGCCGGCCAGCTTCCGGCGGCTGCAGACGGTGCTCATGCAGCGTGAGGGCGGTGACCGGGAGATGGCCGATATCCTGGCCCTTGTCCTGCACCACGACGAACGTCTCGTCGAGCAGGCCGTCAGTGAAGCGATCGCGTCGGGCGTGATCTGCAAGACGCATATCCTGAACCGACTGAGCCGCCTGCTCGACACCCCGCGCCCGGCGGCGTTCTCACCCCCTGCGGCCCTGACCCTGCGCGAGGAACCGATCGCCAATACCGAACGCTACGACGCCTTGAGAGGTGCCAGACATGTCAGCTGACGGCCTCGTGACGACGCTGAAGTCGATGAAGCTTCACGGTATGGCCGGCGCCATCGCCGAACTCGCCGAGCAGGGCGCGCCCGCGTTCAGGCAATCCGGCGAACTGCTCGAGAAGCTCATCAAGGCCGAAGTCGCTGAGCGCGAAGTCCGGTCCATCAACTACCAGATGCACATCGCAAGGTTCCCGGCCCACAAGGACATCGCCGGCTTCAACTTCGACCAAAGCTCGGTATCGGAAGGCCAGATCAGGGCGCTGCATCGCTGCCAGTTCCTCGACGACACCGAGAATATCGTCCTCGTCGGCGGCCCCGGCACCGGCAAGACACATCTGGCAACTGCCATCGGCATCCAGGCGGTGATCCACCATCAACGGCGCGTGCGGTTCCTGTCAACGGTCGAACTCGTCAATGCCCTCGAGCAGGAAAAGGCCTGCGGCAAAGCCGGCAAGCTCGCCAACAGAATGATGCACGTCGATCTGGTGATCCTCGATGAGCTTGGCTATCTGCCGTTCAGCCAGGCCGGCGGGGCACTGCTGTTCCACTTCATGAGCAAACTCTACGAGAAGACCAGCCTGATCATCACCACGAACCTGAGCTTCGCCGAATGGCCCGCCGTCTTCGGCGACGCCAAGCTGACCACGGCCCTGCTCGACCGGCTCACGCATCACTGCCACATCCTCGAAACCGGCAATGACAGCTACCGGCTCAAGAACTCAACCAGCACAAGGGAGGAAAAAATGACAAAACGCAGCAAAGCCTGAGCCATAATCCGAACATCCGGGTGGGTCAATTTTCAGTGCAAATCCCGGGTCAACTTTCGGTGCAAATCAACATTCAGGCCTGGTGAGCCCGGACTGGCCGGCCCCTGGATGGCCGACAGCATTACCTGAACCGGGTTCGTCCAGCACACTCCCGAGGAGGACAACGATGAGCAGCAAGACATATCGAGGAAGTTGCTTTTGTGGTGCCGTTCAATTGGCAGTCAGCGGCGAGCCGGCGGCCATGGGCTATTGCCACTGCGAATCATGCCGGCATTGGTCTGCGGGGCCGGTGAATGCCTTCACCCTGTGGAACCCGGAATCAGTACAGGTCTTGCAGGGCGCTGACAACATGGACACGTTCAACAAGACGTCAAACAGCTATCGTAAATGGTGCAAGAGCTGTGGCGGACACATCCTCTCAGAACATCCGGGAATGGGATTGATCGATGTGTACGCAGCAACCATCCCGGAGTTCCCGTTTCAACCTGGCGTGCATGTCAATTATCAGGAAGCAGTGCTGCCCATAAGGGATGGCCTGCCCAAACTGAAGGACGTACCGAAGGAAATGGGCGGTTCGGGCGAGAGCGTTCCCGAGTAACGCCCTCACTCAGTCGATCATGCGCGGCAAAAGCTGGCGCCCCGGCTGACGCACTGCTTACTGCGCAACCGGTTCCACCACCAGCACCGCACCGGGGTTTTCATCGGTCAGCACATACAGGAGGCCATCCGGGCCCGGGCGCACGTCGCGGATACGCTGACGCAGCTCAATCAGTATGGGCTCGCGCTGTATCGGATTGCCCGCATCATTGAATGTCAGACGCTGCACGTGCCCGGTCGCACGCGTCCTGCCGTACATCATCGCACCGACGAACGCATTGCCGCGCCATTGCGGAAATCGCTCGCCGGTGTAGAAACTGAGCCCGGAGATCCCTATCGATGGCGTCCAGTACATGAACGGATCCTCCATCTCCGGCAACGACGTATGCTCGGTGATGACTTCTCCCTCGTACGACACGCCGTATGAGACCAACGGCCAGCCGTAGTTGCGGCCCGGCAGTATGATGTTGATCTCATCTCCACCCAATGGGCCGTGTTCGTTCTGCCAGATGCGCCCGGTCTGCGGGTGAAGCGCCAGACCCTGAGCATTTCTATGGCCCAGAGTATAGATCTCCGGCGCATGGCCTTCGGCGCCGGCAAACGGATTATCGGATGGCACGCTGCCGTCATCGTTCAGGCGCAGCACCTTGCCGCCGTGACTGGCGACATCCTGGGCAGTATCCTCCTCGTCGAGACGGTCACCCACCGTCAGATAAAGATACCCGTCGTTGTCGAATGCGATTCGACCGCCAAAATTGAACGGCGACGAGCTCCAGTTGTTGGCGACGAAGATCGTTTCTACGTCGATCAGTGCGTCGCCGTCGAAACGACCGCGCGCCACTGCCGTCGTAGATTCACCGCTATCGCGCACAGTGGCGAACGTCAGATAGACCCAGCGGTTGTCCTCGAAACGCGGGTGCAGGGCCACATCCAGCAGACCGCCCAGAATCGTCACATGCACATCGGGCACACCGGACACAGGCTCCGGGTCCAACCGGCCATTGCGCAGGATTCTCAGCCGACCCGGCCGCTCAGTGACCAGAATGTTGCCGTCGGGCAGGAACGCGATGCTCCAGGGGTTCGCAAGCCCGGTCGCGAGAGCGCTGACCCTGATCGGGTGATGCTCGGTCTGAAACACCTGTGGCAGATCAACCAAAGGTGGCGAGCTGATGTCCTGGGCAAGGACTGGCACGCGCCCGGCCAGCGCAAGAAGGCCAATTGCGATGGCCGCGCTCAAAGTCCGGCGGATTGGTTTTTGCATCAGCGATCTCCGGAAAGTGCCGTCACCATTGTAACGGGGCTTCATTCGGCGGGCAGGTTCCCAGCGAAGTCGAGGCCGCGACGATGCCCGCCTATGCGGCATGGGGCGGATTGCCTTGGGCACGCGTTAGGTTCAGAATCGGTGGAATATGAATTCATCGTCGGGCAATGACCCGACACAAAGGCGGGGTTTTCGAATGAGACGCAATCCAGTACTGGCGATCAGCGCGCTTGCGCTGACCTTCACGACCGTATCCACAGCCAATGCCCAGGGCGGTTTCGGCCCTCCGCAGCTGACACGATTCGACGTGGCCGACAACATCTACACACTGCGTAATGCCACCTCCGGCAACTCGACGATGCTCGTCGGTGA
>JBJHBW010000020.1:0-50090 GCA_050485685.1 Gammaproteobacteria bacterium | reverse complement strand
CCTTGACATGGTGGGGGTCGGTGGTTCGATCCCACTCGCGCCTACCAGATTTCCTCTTACACAGCGTCCAGCTCCGAAACTGGCGAACCGGGCGCCTGTTGGCGCAATGCGTCGATCTCGTCACGTATCTTCGCGGCCTGCTCGAATTCCAGGTCACGCGCGTGCTGATACATTTTCTTCTCCAGCTTCTGCACGCGCGCGATGATCTGCTCCGGAGTCAGGTGTTCCGCCGGTCGCCGCTGACCGCCGTGCTCACGCCCGCGCTCGCGCGCAGCCCGGCCGCGTCCAGAGCCCGGTGCCATTTCCATCACGTCCGCGACGCCTTTGACGATGGAGCGTGGCGTGATGCCGTGCTCGCGATTGAACTCAAGCTGTTTCTCTCGCCGGCGACTGGTTTCGTCCATGGCACGCTGCATGGATCCGGTGACCTTGTCAGCGTACAGGATGGCTTTGCCATGAACATTGCGTGCCGCGCGACCGATGGTCTGGATCAGCGATCCTTCAGAACGCAGGAAGCCTTCCTTGTCGGCGTCGAAAATCGCAACCAGGGAGACCTCCGGCATATCAAGGCCCTCGCGCAACAGATTGATGCCGACCAGCACGTCGAACTCGCCCAGCCTGAGATCACGGATGATCTCGGTGCGTTCCACGGTATCGATATCCGAATGCAGATAGCGCACTCTGACGCCGTGTTCCTGAAGATAATCCGTCAGATCCTCGGCCATGCGTTTTGTCAGCGTCGTGATCAGCACACGTTCACCGGCCGCCACTCGTGCGCCTATTTCCGACAACACGTCGTCCACCTGACTGCCGGCCGGTCGCACCTCGACGTCGGGATCCACCAATCCGGTGGGGCGAACCACCTGTTCGATCACCTGGTCTGAATGCTGCTGCTCATAGCGACCCGGCGTTGCCGAGACGAAAATGGTCTGTGGAGAGAGCGCCTCGAACTCCTCGAATTTCAGCGGCCGGTTGTCCAGCGCCGATGGCAGCCGGAATCCATACTCCACCAGCGTTTCCTTGCGGGAACGATCACCGCGGTACATGGCGCCCAGCTGCGGAATCGTCACGTGGCTCTCGTCAATGAACAGCAGCCCTTCATCGGGCAGATAATCGAACAGACAGGGCGGAGGCTCGCCGGGACCGCGACCGGACAGATATCGCGAATAGTTCTCGATGCCGGTGCAGTAACCGACTTCGAGGATCATCTCCATGTCGAAACGGGTGCGCTGCTCCAGTCGCTGCGCTTCCACCAGCTTGTTGGCCGCACGCAGATGCCGAAGCTGCTCTCCAAGATCCACCCTGATCTGATCCACCGCTTCCAGCAGCGTTTCGCGCGGCGTGACGTAATGGGTCTTGGGGTAAATGGTTACGCGGGGCAGATTGCGCACGACTTCGCCGGTAAGCGGATCGAACAGGCTGATCTGTTCGATCTCCTCATCGAACAGCGCGATGCGCACAGCGTCACGTTCGGACTCTGCCGGGAAGATATCGATGACGTCTCCGCGTACGCGGTAGGTGCCACGGGACAGGTCCAGCGGATTTCTCGTGTACTGCAGTTCCGCCAGCCGGCGCAGCAGATCGCGCTGATTGATCACATTGCCGCGCGCCAGATGAAGCACCATCCCGTGGTAGGACTTGGGATCTCCAAGGCCGTAAATCGCGGACACGGTTGCAACGATCACCACATCCCGCCGTTCAAGCAGCGCCTTGGTTGCGGAAAGGCGCATCTGCTCTATGTGGCTGTTGATGGATGAATCCTTCTCGATATAGGTATCGGTGGATGGCACATAGGCTTCAGGCTGGTAGTAGTCGTAGTACGAGACGAAGTATTCAACTGCATTGTTCGGGAAGAAATCGCGCATTTCGCCATAGAGCTGGGCCGCCAGCGTCTTGTTGTGCGCAAGGATCAGCGTGGGCCTCTGCAGGCGATTGATGACGTGCGCCATCGTGAATGTCTTTCCGGATCCGGTGACGCCCAGCAGCGTCTGGCGCGCAAGACCTGCGTCAAGGCCCGACAGCAGCCCTGCTATGGCCGCAGGCTGATCGCCGGCCGGCTGGTAATCGGACACGAGCTCCAGAGCGCGATCGGACATGGTTCTTTCCGGTTTCATCTGGTGGGATCTGCGGGCGAGGCTTAAGATAATCCAGCCCCGTACCTCAGAAAAGGCAGATCCCTGTTGAGCAACCGATTATCGCGCAGGTTGGCGCGCATCTCCGCTTCACCGACCGTAAGCATTACAGCGCTGGCATCAAGATTGCGCGAACAGGGGCGTGACGTGATCACGCTGAGTGTAGGCGAACCCGATTTCACCCCGCCGCCGCATGTTCAGGCTGCGGCAATCGCGGCCATCGAGGCGGGAGACACGCGTTACACGCCGGTAGCTGGCAGTACAGCACTGCGTGAAGCGGTCGTCGGGAAGTTTCGTCGTGATAATCATCTTTCCTTCGATCCTGATCAGATACTGGTCACCAGCGGCGCGAAGCAGGCCTGCTACAACGCCTGTCAGGCGTTGCTGGACCCGGGTGATGAAGCCATTGTTGTTGCACCTTACTGGGTCTCCTATCCGGATATTGTGCGTCTGGCGGGCGCGAAGCCGGTGATCATCGAAACCGCGCGCGAAGCGGGTTTCCGCCTGAGCGCGGATCAGCTGGCCGAGGCGCTGAGCCAGCATACCCGCCTGCTCATACTGAACAGTCCTTCCAACCCGACCGGCGCCGTGCACACGGCGGAGGACTGGCGCGCGCTCGGTAACGTGCTGGCAGACTATCCGCGCGTCATGATCGTGGCCGATGACATTTATGAGCACATTTACTGGGATGAGCGGCCTTTCGCGACGTTTGCCGGTGCCTGCCCGGAACTGATAGGCCGTACGATCACCGTGAACGGCGTTTCCAAATGCTACGCGATGAGCGGATGGCGTATCGGCTATGCGGCAGGCCCGCGGCATGTTATCGCGGCGATGACGACGCTGCAGAGCCAGAGCACCACCAGTG
Organism: Gammaproteobacteria bacterium; assembly: GCA_050485685.1. Lineage (GTDB taxonomy): Bacteria > Pseudomonadota > Gammaproteobacteria > Steroidobacterales > Rariloculaceae > JBJHBP01. Next base: position 47,093 of record JBJHBW010000020.1, on the reverse strand, counting down.
CCTGCACGGTCTCTCAGGCTGCCGCGGTGGCTGCGCTCAGCGGCGATCAGAGCTGGCTGCCCGGGATGGCTGCATCGTTTCGACGTCGTCACGATCTGGTGCTGGAAGCCATCAATGCGATGCCCGGATTCTCTTGCGATGCCACCAGTGGCACGTTCTATGTCTTTCCCGACATCAGCGAGGCAACACGTGCGCGCGGCCTGGACGATGACGTTGCGTTCTGCTCACAGCTGCTGGAAGAGACCGGCGTTGCGCTGGTCCCGGGATCGGCTTTCGGTGCACCGGGGCATCTGCGTATTTCGTTTGCAGTCGGTGAAGACACCCTGCGCGAAGCGCTGCATCGAATTCGACGCTTCATCAATGCCTGATGCGCATTCGTGAAGGCCCTCTAACTCGCTGAAGGCAATAAGATTCCCCTGAACGCGCCTTGACTTGCCGGTAGGCATCTACCAGAATGCGCCCTCTTTTCGGCACAGTTCCCCGGTAGCTCAGTTGGTAGAGCGGTCGACTGTTAATCGATTGGTCGCTGGTTCGAGTCCGGCCCGGGGAGCCATTTCTATGTCTGACGCCTTCCGCAGCCTTCGTCAAATCCGCTCAAACCCCCGAATTTCCTAGCTTTCTCCCCTGCTGCCTTCCGGCGGCTTCCGTTGACAGTGTATCCGATCTGGGGGTATACGACAGGGCATCGTTCACAGGATGCCCCCTCCCTTGGGGTATCCGCGAACCCCAAGGGACGCGGCCGATGCTCACAGACACCGTCATCCGCGGGGCCAAACCCCGCGAAAAGGCTTACAAGCTCTACGATTCGGGCGGGCTGTACCTGCTCGTCACCCCGGCCGGCTCGAAGCTCTGGCGATTCAAGTACCGCATCGCCGGCGTGACGCCGCGGGCGGTCGCCGCGGCCAGGGCTGCAGCGGCCACGGCGACCGATGCCCCCGGGCCTGACGCGCGGCGGTCCCGGGAGAAGACGCTCGCCCTGGGCGCGTACCCCCGCGTCTCGCTCAAGAAGGCCCGCAAGCGCCGGGACGCGGCCCGCGATCAGCTGGACGACGGGATCGATCCGGCCGAGGCCAAGCGGGCCGAGCGCGTGCGTACCGAGACCGCCGCCAACGCTGACACCTTCGGCGATGTGCTCGAGGAGTACTTCGCCCTGCGATCACAGCGCCTGGCCGAGTCGACCCGGGTTCGTGACCGGCGGATCCTCGACCGGCTTGTCACCCGGTTGGGGCATCGGCCGATCGCTCAGCTCGATACCCCCGAGATCCTGGCCGCGCTGCGTTCGATCGAGGCCGAGGGCAAGCACGAAACCGCACACCGCGCGCTCGGCTACGTGCAGCGGATCTACGAGTTCGCCATCGCAGTTGGCCGGGCGACGCGTGACGCCTCGAGCGGCCTGGGGAAAGCGCTGGCGCCGGTGACGGTCAAGAGCCACGCCGCGGTGACCGATCCCGAAGACTTCGGGCGACTGCTGCGGGCGATCGATCACTACGTTGGCCAGCCGGCGACCCTCGCGGCGCTCAGGCTGCTGCCGCTCGTGTTCACGCGACCAGGGGAGCTGCGCCAGGCGCAGTGGTCCGAGTTCGATCTCGATCGGAAACCGGCCCGCGACGGCTCGAGCGGACCGCAGTGGGTGATTCCGGCCGCACGCATGAAGCTGCGCGCCGAGCACGTCGTGCCCCTGGCCAGCCAGGCGGTTGAGCTGCTGCGATCGCTGCGTGAGCTCACCGGCGCCGGCGAGCTGGTGTTTCCGAGCTTGCGGCCGCGGCGCCCGCTGTCCGAGAACACGTTCAACCTCGCACTGCGCAACCTGGGCTACGACGGCGCCACGCACGTCTCGCACGGCTTCCGCTCGAGTGCGTCGACGCTGCTGCACGAGCTTGGCTTCCCGCCGGAGGTCATCGAGACGCAGCTCGCGCACTCGCGTCCCGGCGTCGCCGGCATCTACAACCGCAGTCACCTGCTGCCGCAGCGTCGGCTGATGATGCAGGCCTGGGCCGACTACCTCGACCAGCTCAAGGCCGGCAAGAACGTCGTCGCACTCCGTGGACGCAAAGGCACGCGGGCGCGGTCGTGATGCTCTCTGCCGACGACGGCGATACCGATCTGCAGATCGAGCTCCGGGTTGCCGGCGTCGTATGCGTTATCGATTTCGGTGCCTCCGGACCTGTGCATGCCGCCCTGCTCGCTGAGGTACTCGGTCATCCAGTCGACACCCCCCTGCAGGCCGAGGGTCTCCGCATGGACCGACACGGCATTCACCTGCGTGTTGCTGACGATGTCGGCGAACTGACGTTCAAACCGACCGATTGGGAAAGCCTGTTTGCCGGCCGGGAACTCACCGATGGGGCGGCGTTGGTGGCGCTGCGCGCCATTGCAGCTGGGGTGCTCGAGGATCGCGCTTCGATGGCACTCGATCTGCTCGACGCAGGTGGCACGTGGAAGGACGTGCGTCGCTACTATCGCGCTGCGTTGAATCACCCTATCGTGCAGCGCCGGCTCGCGGCCGAGTTCGATGCGGACCCGGAAGCAGTCGGGCGTGGGGGAAGCAAACCTACTGGCTGGCTCGATCCGTATCACTACGAGCTGTACATGCGCACCTGCGTCGCCGTTGCCATCGCCCGCCGCCGTGGCAGCCCAAATTCCCAGGAGGCTGCCTTGCGCGCGGTGCTCCACGAACAGCCGCACTTGCGAAGCGTCGTCGAGGGACGTGAACTGGCCTCGATCATCAAGAGCTGGGGGCGCTGGGAACGTGACCCTCGATTCGCTGGTCTCGCGCAGCAAAAGCTACGAGCGGACATTACGCCCCCCGGGTAATGTCCGCACAGGTTCGGCCCTTCGAGCATAGTATCTCTGTCGGCGTCTGCGCCCGCTCCCCGTTTTCCGCGGGGCGCGCACCTGCTGCATGAGGGGTACGATGACGACGACACCCGCACCGCGTTTCCTGCGCCTGCCCGACGTCAAGCGAATGACCGGGCTCGGCCACGACACCATCTACAAGCTCGAGCGCGCTGGCGACTTTCCGCGTCGACGCAAACTGACGCCGCGTGCGAGCGCCTGGCTCGAACATGAAGTGGCGGAGTGGATGCAATCCCGTCCCGTCGCCGAAGGTGAGATCGAAGCAGAATCAGCATGAACCACCGCCGCCCAGGCGCGGGCGGCGGCGGTGATCGGTACGAGAAACGTCCGGGACCGGACGTCAATGATCGTACCACCGCGCCGCGCCGCGCGCAGCTCAGCGACGCCACCGGTGCGCCCTCGAGCGACCGACGCGCGCCCGCCCGCCGTCCGTGCACGCCGAGCAGCTCGTCACGATGACGAAGCGCCGCTCGGTCGGAACCTGCGACCTGCTCGCGTTCTTTACGGATCCGACGCGATTTCCGGAACTTGATGTGCATGGCGTCGCCTTCATCTCCGCACTGCTGCGCTTCATCAACACCACGGGAAGCGGCGGGGCGAAGTTCCAAGCGCATCCATCACTCGCGACGTTGGCAAGCGTTGCGCGGATATCGAAGCCAACGATCAGACGTTGCTGCAGCTACTTCGAGCATTCGGGGTGGCTGATTGTCACGAAGCGGCGCGCCGGCAAACACAACGCGGCGAACCTCTACGACGTCACGCCCGCGGCCACGTGGATCGCAGAGCGTCGCAGTGGTCCGAAGCTACGCGTCGTGGAAGGCGGATCTCCATGCTGAGACGAAAGCGGCGATTCTTCAGGGGAAACCGGGTTTCCCCTCATACATGGTCTTCAGGGGAAACCCCGTTTCCCCTCATGGGCGGTTCTTCAGGGGAAACCCCGTTTCCCCTCATGGCGTGCTTCAGGGGAAACATGAGGGGAAAGCAGCTGTTGCACGTAACGACTAAGACTAGAACGACTAGGGAAGAGGCTCGTCAGGGGGGGCGGGTCTCTTCCGGGCGCGGCGCCGAACGTAGGCACTACACGCGCGCGCGGCAAGCGATCGCGGGGCGGCAGATGATCGGTGACCAACCGCCTGTCGACGATCGTGCGTATCACCCGTGTGTCATCTCTTGGCCGGACGCCGCCGTCGCCGCGCTCGGCATGGCACGCGGCCTGCGGCTTGAGTTCGTGCCGGAGGGCGTCTGATGCAGTGCCCGTGCGGCGGCTCGACGAAAGATCACGCGGTGCAGCGAGCCGGTCGCGTCGTCGCCGAGTACCGGCGTTGCACCGCGTGCGGTCGAGTCGGCTGGATCCATGGCCGCGAGCACGTTCATGGCGCCACCCATTCCCGAAATACGAGTCAGGGCGATCTGCTCTGGAGCGCGGCCCGGGATGGCGGCATGCAGCACGGCCACACCCTTGATCCAGCCGCCTCCCCTGGACGGCCGACCACCGGAGCGAAACGATGAACGACCCGACGAAGACTGAGTGCGTGGACCCCGGGTCGGCGCCGTCCTCCGGCTACCTGAAGCACGCGAGACGAGGGCGCGAACCGTGAGGGCATCCGACATCCATGCCGCACTCGGCGACGCCGGTTGGGTGGAGGTACTGGAGCGGTTGGGGATCGCGCCGGAGCACTTGCGTGCCCGACACGGGCCGTGCCCGTTGTGCGGTGGCCGCGATCGATACCGGTTCACCGGGCGGGGCCGGGGTCGCTGGATCTGCAACCAATGTGGGCACGGCGACGGGTTCGCGCTGCTGGCGGGCCTGCACGGCTGGTCGTTTGCCGAGTCGCGCCGGCGCGTGATCGACGCTGCCGGACTCCAGGGCACCCGCTCCCCGGACACCCCCGTGCTTGCCGGGCGGCCCGGGCGGCCGGACACCGCGACCGCCCGACCGACCGGCCGGGTCGCGAGACTGCTGCAGACAAGTGCGCCGGTCGATGCCGTGCCCGACGCGGTCGACTATCTCGCGAGCCGATCCCTCTGGCCGCTCCCCGCTGGCACGACACTGCGCGCGCATGCCGGCGTCGAGTACTACGGCGGTGCCGGTGACGACGGCCGTCCCATATGCATCGGCCGCTATGCCGCCCTGGTAGCGCCGGTGCACGACGTCAACGGCGAGCTCGTCACCGCCCACGTGACGTATCTGGCCGCCGGCCGCAAGCTCAACCTCGGGGGCCACCCGGCGCGCAAGCTGCTCGGTCCACGGACCGGTCGCCGCGGGTGCGCCGTGCGCATCACGCCGGCGTCGGGCGAGACGCTGGGCATCGCTGAGGGGATCGAGACCGCGCTGGCCGCCGCACGCATGCATAACGGTTTGCCGGTGTGGGCGGCACTGTCTGCCGGGCAGATGCGGGAGTTCGAGCCCCCGACGGGCGTGTGGCGCGTGGTGATCTATGCGGATCGCGACGTCGCGGGCCTCGAGGCGGCGATCGCCCTGGCCGAGCAGCTGGACGGCCGGGCGTCGGTGGAGACGCGCACGCCGCCGGCGCCGGCGAACGACTGGGCCGACGTGCTTGCGGAGCGGTCGCGATGACCTGGCAGCGCTCGCTGTTCGATCCGCCCCCGCGCGACGAGTCGGGCGCAATCGCGTTGCGGCCGTATCAGCACGACGCGCTCGCGCAGCTGGCCGAGGCCTTCGCCGCTGGCCGGCGTGCACCGCTGCTGGTGCTGCCCTGCGGTGCGGGCAAGACTGTCGTCGCCGCCGAGCTGATGCGCCGCGAGCTCGGCTCTGGCAAGCGCGCGCTGTTTCTGGCGCCGCGACGCGAGCTGATCCACCAGGCGCACGAGAAGCTCGACGCGCTCGGGATCCAGCACGGCACGTTGTTGGCCGGCGCTGAGTACCTGCGGAACCTGTACGCGCTGGCTCAGGTGGCGTCGTTCGACACGCTGATCTCGCGCATGGTCCGCCGGCGCACGCTCGAGCTGGTGGAGCCGGACCTGGTCATCATCGACGAGGCGCACCTGAGCATCACGACCGCGCGGGCAAAGCTGCTCGAGCTGTGGCCGCGGGCGCATGTCGTCGGTTTGACTGCGACACCCACACGCAAGGACGGCCGGGCGCTCGGCGCCATGTACGACACGTTGATCGAGCCGGTAACGACGGCCGAGCTGACCGCGCAGGGCTATCTCGCGCCGGCCCGGTACTTCTCGGTCAGCGAGCCGGATCTCGAGCGGTTGAAGGTGGCGGCCGGCGACTACGCGGTCGGTGAGCTCGACGCGGTCGTCAATCGCGCCGAGCTGGTCGGCGACATCGTCGCGCACTGGCTGGCGCATGCATCCGATCGACGCACGGTGGTGTTCTGCTGTTCGATCAGCCACAGCGCTGCCATGGCCGATGCCTTTCAGCGTGCGGGCGTTGCGGCCGAGCACATCGATGCGTTGACGCCGCCGCGCCTGCGCGAGGAAACCTTCGGGCGCTTCGTCGCCGGCGAAACCCAGGTGCTGACCAATTGCCAGCTCGCCACCTACGGTTTCGATCTGCCGGCGCTGAGCTGCGTTGTCCTGGCGCGGCCGACGCGCTCGCTGATGTTGTACCTGCAGATGGTCGGTCGTGGTCTGCGGATCGCACCGGACAAGTCCGATTGCCTTGTGCTCGACCATAGCGGTGCCGTGCACCGGCATGGCTTCGCGGACGACGAGCGGCACTGGACGCTCGAGGGCAACCGCGCCCTGGTCGAGCGCTCGAGCGACCGCAAGCGCTCGCCGACGAAGAGCACCGAGGTACGGCTGATCGAATGCCCGGAGTGCGACGCGGTGTTCACCCGCTCGCGCGAGTGCCCGGAATGCGGTTACTTCATCCCGCCGCGCGGCGTCGAGGTCACCACGCTCGACGGCGAGCTCGTCGCGGTCGGTCACGCGCTCGAGCCCGACGAGCAGGAGCGGCTTGCGTTCTTCCTCGAGCTACGCGGCCTGTGCGCCGAGCGTGGATGGAAGCCGGGGGCGGCGGCGCACAAGTTTCGCGAGCGCTTCGGCGCCTGGCCGCCGCGAACCTGGAACAGTCAGCCGCCGGCGCAGCCGACGCTCGCAACGCGGCGCTGGGTGCTGTCGCGCCAGATCGCGCGAGCGAAGGCGCGGGCGCGTGATCAGGCGGGGGCGCAGTCGTGACCGGGAAGGCGGACTACGTGCGCCGGCAACCGCAGACGCGGGCGCACGCGTGTCACTGGCCGGGCTGCTCGGTCCAGGTGCCGCCGGCGATGTGGGGCTGTCGGGCGCACTGGGCGCGCGTGCCGCGCCAGCTCCGCCGGCGGCTCTGGAATGCGTACCGGCCCGGCCAGGAGGTCGACCTGCAACCGTCGTCCGCCTACGTCGACGCGGCGGCCGCGATTCAGCGCTGGATCCAGAATCACCTGGCGCACCAGGGCCGCGGTTCGAGCGTGCCCGGGGGCGATCGGTGAGCCGTCTGCTGGCCGAGCTTCGCGACGCCGGCGTCGAGCTGGTGGCCACGGCACGCGGAACGCTGCGCGTGAAAACGGGCGGCCGTGAACTCGACCCCCGGTTGAAGGCCAGCATCGTCACCCATCGTGACGAGCTACTCGCCGCGCTCGAAGCGGAGCGTCCAGCATCGCGCGGCACCACCGCACCAGTGCGCAAGCCGGCCGAGCACTCCCCTGGCGAGCCGACTTCTGACCGGGAACGCCGGCGCCAGGCTGTGCTCGACATGCTCGCCGGCAATCCGGCCTTGCGCTATGCGTGGCTGGTGGAGCCCGAGTCCGAGCTCGACGACGGCACGAGCAGCGACGTGATCGTCGCGCTCGCGATTCGCGACGTCGGCAGCTGCGAGCTCACCATCGAGCGCGAGCGCTACGAACCCTTCCGGTTGCTCGAGCTGATCGCCGCCGGCGACCCGGGTGCGAATGGGGAAACTGAACAGGGGAGAACGCGATGACGATTGACGAGCTGCTGCAGGAAAGCGACGACGTGATTGTTCGGTGGCTCGTGACTGAGTCTTTCCTTGACGGCAATTCGCTGCTGCCGGTCTACGGCGCTGCGCTGCGAGCCGCGCGCGCCGGGATCATTACTTGGGAGCGCTGGGAGCGCATCGACCGCGAAGCCGTGAAGCTGCTTAAGTCGTGCGAGGAATGCGGACTTCCCGACTGGGACGAACTTCCGTACGTCACCGGCGAGCAGGTTTCCCGTCCTGCTTCCCCGTTCCTGATCGGGCGAGCCCCGCGCGGTGGTCAATCGTGAGCCCCCCGGCCCACATCTTCCGACTGCGGCGACTCGACATCGGCGATCGCGACTGGCGAGAGTTGCACGCAATTGATGCCGAGATCGCTGCTCGCACACTGGTCGCGCAGCACGAAAGCGAGACCGTGGAGTTCCCTGTGGCGGCGGGGCATGAGATCGCGCTCGTCGAGGTCGAGGGGCACGGGACGTTCGAGGTCCACGGCGACCCCGGCCCGCACTATCTGACGCGCCGAAGGTCGGCGGGGGCGCCTTCGTGACGCCGCTCGCACCGACCGCCATCGATACCACGATCATCGATGCCGCGATCGCCGCCGCGCGGCGCGAGCGGAACGCTTCATCCCGGGCGTTGCACGCCCACCTGGCCGCGGTCGTCGAGCTGCTCGAGCAGCTTCGCGAGCGCTACCGGCTTCACTCAACCTTGGAGGATCCACCGTGCCATTGATTGCAAAGCAGAAGGGCGAGGACTTCCCGCCCATCCGAGCGGGCGCCTACACGGCCGTCTGCATCACCGTCGCCGACGTCGGCATGAGCCGCGGCGGTCGCTATAAGCCGCAGCACAAGGTGTTCGTTCAGTGGGAGCTGATCGGGCAGACGATCGCGATGCAGCGTGACGGCGAGCGTGTCGAGCTGCCGCGCGTGATCGGCAAGTTCTACACCTTGAGCCTGTCGAAGAAGGCGCGGCTGCGCGGCGATCTCGAATCGTGGCGGGGGCGGCTGTTCACCGACCAGGAGCTGAAGGGTTTCGATCTGTTCAACATCCTGGGCGCGCCGTGCCAGCTCGGCATCGTCCACGAGACCGGCGCCGATGGAAACACGTACACGAACGTTGGCACCATCATGGGCTTGGCACCGGGCACGCCGAAGCCGGTGGCGCGCTCACCGCTGCTGCGATACTCGCGCGACGAGCCGGGCGACTTCGAGCGCCTGCCTGACTGGCTGCAGGGTCGGATCATGGACGGTGAGGCGGCGATGCCCGCAGCCGAGCCGAGTGCGGCAAGCGGCGAGACGCAAGATAGCGGCGTCGAGTTCGACGACCCCCTGCCGTTTTGATCAACACAGCGCTGCGGCCAGGCGCTGGCGGCGACCATCCACAACACGGGAGACCGAGAATGAAAAACGGGAACATCGAGCAGGCGTTACGGGACGCATCGCGTGAGCACTGCGCCGCCTGCGACCAGCTCGCCGAGGTCAGCCAGCGTTACCGAGACCTGGCCGCACTCGCCGAGGATCTGCAGCAGCGCTTGCGCATCGACACCGGGCCGACCGCCGACCTGGCGTCCGCGCTGGCGGCCGAGGATCCGGTTGCGCTGCGTGCACGCCTGACGGCGGTGCGTGAGGACATGCGGCGCATCGAGCCCCTGGTCGAGCGGGCGAAGGCGCAGGTCAGCGCGACCCGGCGCACGGCGCTGCGCGAACTCGGGAAGGGGCGCGCGGACGCGTATCGCGACAGCGTGCGCGCCCTGGCACTCGCCGCGATCGAGCTCGGCCGGCAGCTCGAGCGCCATCGTGCGTTCGAGCGTGATCTGCCTGGAGGCGGTCCGGACGCCTGCGGCTTGCCGCCGATCTCGCGCATGGTCGGCGATGGAGCCTTCGCGCCGCCGGTCGACGCGCTTTCGCATACGCGATGGGGCGCTTACGTGAACCTCGCGCTGCGACTCGGCGCCATTCGGCAGTCTGACATTCCGTCCGCGTGGCTCAACGGTCGGGCCGCGAAGTCCGCATGACGGGTTCGGGCGCTGTCGTGTCATCGAGCGGTGTTCGGCTCGGGCGCGGTGACGCCTGGCCGCCCCCTGCGCGCCGGGACTACTCGCGCTTCTGTGGGCCGCGCGCCGTCGCGGCGATCGCCGGCATTGCCCCGCTCGAGGCCGCGTGCGCCCTGCTCCGCGTTCAATGGCTGCGCGGGCGCATGACGTCGCCGACGACGACGGTGCCGGATGCGCTGCTGGCGCTCGCCTGGCGTGGCTGGCTCGCCGAGGCCTGGGATCCGTGCCGTGGCCGGCGCACGACTCGCTGTGCGTTCGTGCTGAGGGAACTGTTCGGGCGGCTGTGGGAGGATCACCTGGGGGCGGGCGAGCTGCGCGAGTCGCCTTACCGTCCGGACGACGTGCGCGAGCTGATCGAGTCGGCGTCGGCCGATGCACAACCGACGCTGTGGGATGACTGGCGGGCGCAGTTCGATACGTATCCGCGGCTCGGTGCCTGGCTGGCCGAGCATCGCGGCGTGTGGCTGCTGCAGGTGGCGGTGATCGACAGCCGGTACGGTCACCTGCTCGCCGCGGATGACGGCTTGGTGATCGCGGGCGATGACGTCGATGCGACGCGTTACTCCGATGCGCCGCTGGTCAGTGCACATCGGCTGCGGCGTGCCGATCGGCCGGTGTTCGATCCGCACCGCTGGCTGCAGGTCCCGTAGGCGATTGCAATCACCGCTTCGTCGGCCACTGCCGCAGAAGCTGACCCGTCGTGCTGCGCTCGATCGGTTGCGGATCGCGCTCGACGCGCGAGGGAGACGCGGGCGTTGCGGTGCCGGCGCTGTCGCCCTGGCCGACCAGAGCCTGGTGCTGGTACACGTCGGGGAACGCCAACCGCCCGCCCGCCAGGCGCACGATCTCCAGGCCGATCGTCGGCTTCGGTTGGTGGGCGCCGCGCACCCAGGAGTAGACCGCGGGCGCGCTGACGCGGTGGCCGCGATCGCGAAGTTCAACAACGACGCGCTCGACCGTGAACCCCTGCACCCATCGTCCGAACGGTGTACTCCATCGGTTCATGATTGCCCCCTCGCATTGACGCCAGTCGTGCGACGAATTCTAGCCAACGGCACGACACAGATTCGTGTCGGCGTGGCCGGTGACACGTCCGTCGCCTGGCCGCCGCGTTGCCACCACCTACGCTGTATGCGATGCGTTCCTGACGCCGATCGCCTACACGGCGCGCTCAGCGCCGATCTAAGCGATTACGTATGCGGTGGGTGCTGTACCCGTATTTCGCACGAGGCGATCGCGCGACAGCGGCTGCGACGCGTGGCGAGCGGTGCGATTCCGGTGCAGACTCTTGACGTGCTTTCGCTGACCGCGGCCGAAACAGCCGCGAATCGCCTACGCTGTAGGCTGTTTCGTCGGCTGGTGACGCTGTGCGGCGTGGCGTGCGATTCCAGGTAACGAACTCGCCTGGCGATGCGGAGGGCAACGCTGCCGACCGGCTCCCGTCGAAGCCGGCCGGCGGCGTACTTGTCGCGACCTGTCTGGAGGACGTCGGCCCACAAGCCCTGTGCGGTTATTTTCGATCAGCGTGACTCGCACAGTTCACGCCGCGAGCGGCAACGCCGCCCGGTCTGACGACTCGATGCGCTGCCGGCGAGGCCGGCGTGCACCGAGAACGAGGCGCCGATCCCATGAGCCCGAGCAGCGCCGCGTTCGGTTCGATTCTATGTCGATCGCGCCGGGCGTGACGCGCCGTTGATCGAGGTTGCGATTGCGGTGTTCGCGTCAGCGTCGAGTTGCATCGCGCGAGAGTTCACTTCGCCTCGAGGCGGTGCAGGTCGCATACGTTGCGAGTAGCAGCCAGGCCCGCACGGGCCGCTTGCCCGACTGCGTGGTGTGCACGTTCGCCTGGCTGCCATCGGTCGTGTGCGACCCGCCACGTGTCGCGACGCAACGCTTCGATGATCGAACCGCTGGCGCGAGCCTGCGCTGCTCGACGTCATCACCGGACCACCGTGCCCGTGGCTGGCTCGAACGTTCGCGCACGCGGTTTGCGGACCCGCGTTGCCTGCGCGTCAGAACTGCTTCGGCAGTCCTGCGTCCTTCAGGATGCCATTGGCCGTGTGGCGGGACTTGATCTTCACCGGAACCGTGAAGGGTTTCGGGGCATGGGGGCTGGTCCACACTTCGTGATCACCGCGGCCCTGCCGGAGAAAGCGGCAGCCGTTATGCGTGAGGGTGTCCCGAACGGCCTTGCCGTAGTCGTTCACGCCGTCATGCGAACGCGCGTGCTCGCGTGCGCGATCAGCTCGACGGGCACGTCGGCGCCGTCGTGGGGCTCGCCGCTGGCCTCGAGCAGGTCGAGGATGGCGCCGGGCACCTTCTCGGCCAGTTCCTCGAGCGTGTCGGCCTCGAGGTTCAGGCCGGCGACGTCGCTGGACTCGACGAACCACACGCCGGCGTCCGCGTCGCGCGCGGCTTTGACGACGATGATGCTTCGGGCCATGGGTGCTCCTGGTGACCGGTCAGGCACGTTGAAACGATAGCATACTATGTAGGCGGTCACGTGCCCGGCGTCATACTTCAGCGCTTCCAGCCGCCCACCTGGCCACCGCCCGAGCGCGGCGCGGCACCCGGGCTGAGCGCCGTCGCCGCCACCGGTCGGCGGATCCGGCAGGGTTACCGGGCGCGACATCGTGCGTCTGTATCCCTGGCCGGCAAGCGCGCGCGACATCGTGCGCCGGTGTCGGTCGTGCCGGGCCTTCCGGTGTTGACGGCTGCGCTGGCTTGCCAGGGGAAGGGCGCTGCTCTGGCTGCGCCTCGAGCGGTGGCACCGTCGTGCGTGCAATGGATCCGGTCAGTCGCCTGCTGCCTGACGATCAGCCGCCGCCCGGGGGGGGCGCGGGTCCTTCCTGGGGCTTGGCAACCGGGTGATTCGGACCCCGATCATGGTCTAGGGTGGAAACCGGCAACCAAGTTGCCACCCCCGCCGCGGTCGCCCCGGTTGCCGATCGCCCGGCCGGCGGCGCGCTACCGCTGCGCGTCGATCAGCTCGGCGCCGTCGTTGCGCGGGGAGTTCACGCGCGTGCTGACCGGCCAGGCTTCGAGCGGTGCGGCCGCGAACGGCGCGAGCACGGCACGGGCGTCGCCGGCGTCGCCTTCCAGCCAGGCCGCCGCCGTGTCGGCCGTGACGATCGCCGGCATGCGCTTGTGGATCTCGGCGACCTGCGCGTTCGCCGGCACGGTGATGATCGTGCACGACTCGATCGCTTCGCCGTCCGGCGTCACCGACCGATCCCACAGCCCGGCGAGCCCGAACGGTTCGCCGCCGGCCAGGCGGATGAAGTGCGGTTGCTTGCCGTCCGCCCTGGCCTGCCATTCGTAGAAGCCGACCGCCGGCAGGATGCATCGCTGTGCGCGTGCCCAGGGGCCGCGGTAGCTGGCCGCGGTGTCGACCGTCTCGGCGCGCGCGTTGATCGTCGAGTGCTTCGGTGGCTCGCCCTTCGCCCAGAACGGGATCAGTCCCCAGCGCATGAACACGCCGGCGCGCCCTGGCTCGCGCATGGTCACGACCGGCACCTGCTGCGATGGGGCGACGTTGTACGACTCGAAGTCGCGCGGCCACGGTTCGATCAGTGACCAGTAGCGCTCGGTCGCTGCGTCTGCTCGGGATACGTAGCGGCCGCACATGGGTGCTCAGCGTAGCAGCCGCGGCGGCCCGCCACCGAGACTGCGGGCGTGCCGGTGCTCGCCTGGCGGGCGCCGTCCTGGCGGATCCGCCGATGCCGCGATTCGCCGGCGCGCTACACAGTCGCCGCGAACCAAGTTGTCGGCCCGGCCGGCGCGGGCAGCCGCACGCCAGCGGTGCAGTCGGCCGAGAGCGTGGCCCGGTCGAGCGCTCCGGCGGCCTGCAGGCATCGCCCCGGTCGCTGCGAGCGTGACAGGAAACGCCGGCACGGGGCCGGCGTTCGTCGGTCGCGATTCGCGCTGCGTTCACCCCGGCCCGCCGTGCCGCCGGGCAGCTCGGCGCGTGCTTCCATCGATGGCCTGGCACCTGGCGGCGCTGACCGTGGCTGCACCGCGCATCCACGCACTCGGGCTCGCAGCTGCAGCGCTGCCACGTGCCGCCGCAGTCGTGCGCCATGCCGTGCAGGCCGGGCGAGAAGCCGGCGTCGATATCCGATACGAACTCCCCGCACCGATCGCATCGCGAGCCGGTCACGCCGGCATCGAAGTCGTCGGCCCTCCCCTGGTCGCCTTGCGTGTCCATCAGCACACCTCTCGGGCGGTGAGTTCGCGCCCGTCTGCCCTGGCCGGCTGCGTGAGTTCCAGCAGCACGTGGTAGCCGCTGCGCCCGTTCGGCTGATCGCTCCAGTGCGCGCCGATGCGCACGACGCGGGCGCGCACCGGGCTGTCGCAGCGTGCGGTGCCGATCGCCTGGCCGTCGTCGTCGAGCAGCAGCAGCTCGGGCTCGATCTCGACGAGCACGCCGATCGCCGGCACGCGATCCTCGCGCACCTGCCGCCAGACGCGGCCGCAGTTGGTGCTGGCTTGCGTGTTGGGTTCCATGCTCACTGTCCTCCGGTGTTGTCGTGGGGCACGCATGCGTTCGGCGTGTCATCGGTGGCGGTCGTGTCCGCGGGATCGCGACGCTTGCCCTCGAAGGCCTCGACCAGGTGCAGCAGCTCGACCAGGCAGTCGGCGTAGATCTTCGGATCCTTGCCGCGCTGGTAGCCGTGGCGCTCGAGCGCAGCAAACACGTCGACCATGAGGCCGGCGGTGAAGCGTCGATCGCCGCTCATGACGCACCGCCCTTGGCTGCCAGCTGCTCGAGCTTCAGCACGGCGCAGGTTGCCTTGAGCTCGATCAGGCGAAGCGCCGCCGTGCGATCGACGTCGGCCGGTTGCGCTCCGGTCAGCAGGGCGGCGACGGCCGCGATGCCGGCGAGCGTGTCGCGCACGTCGGCGATGTCGTCGGCGCGGCTCACGCTGCACCCCCGGGCCGACGCTGGCCGGTTGCACCGGGGCACCCGGCCAGGTACGCGAGCACGTCCTCGATGCGCTGGCGTGCCGCTTCGTGCGTGAAGTCCGGTAGCGGTTCGTCGAGCAGCTCGCGGGCGCGTGTCGCCGCGGCGGGCGTCGCGAGGATCAGGGCATCGACCAGGCGCGACACGCGCTTGAGGTCGACGGGACCGAGCCGCGCGAGCGCGGCCAGCCATTCGAGGTCGGTAGAATCTCCGGTAGCCATGACTGCCTCCTTTGCAGGCGGTTGTGGTCAGGGCGCCCGGGCTGTTCGCGCAGCTCGGGCGTCCGCCGTTGGCAACCGCTAGAAGGCGGGGGTATGGCTTGGGGTATTTCGGGTGCCGTGCAGGTCACAAGACCTGTAGTAGCGCGGTGTTACGGGATACTTTCGAGTCCGGCCCGGGGAGCCAATTCCGCCGTTGCCATCCATCCTCGCGAAGCGCTAAACGGGCTCCAGTAGTTCGGGAGCGTTGTTTCTCGGGGAATTCACGCGTCTGCTGACCCGGTAGGCATCCATGAGATCGGCCGGAAACGGCGCAAGCATGGCGTGAGCTTCATCGCGCGACCCCTCCAGCCAGACACCGGCCGTATCGGTCGTGACGATGACCGGCATGCGTCCCTTGGCGTGAATCTCGGCCACCAGAGGATTCGCCTCGGTGGTGATGATGGTACAGGAGTGCACCGTTTCGCCGGTGGGCTTGACTGACTCGTCCCACAATCCGGCAAGCCCGAAAGGCTCGCCGCCGGCCATGCGAATGAAATACGGCTGTTTGCCACCGGATTCGGCCTTCCATTCGTAGAAGCCCAGCACCGGCAGGATGCAGCGCTGCGATCGGGCCCACGGGCCGCGATAACTCGCGGCCGAATGAACCGTTTCCGCCCGTGCATTGATCGTGCTGTATCGAGGTGTTTCACCTTTGGCCCAGAACGGTACGAGTCCCCAGCGGTAGTACACCCCCGCTCGCTGCCCGTCCCTCAGCAGCAGAACGGGAACGTCCTGCGACGGGGCCACATTCCAGGATTCGAATGATGCAGGCCAGGACTGGATGACGGACCAGTACTGTTCGCTTGCGGCGTCGACTCTGCTTACGAAACGGCCACACATGGAGCCAGTATAGCGATCAAGGGGACGCGCAAGGCCGGAATGTCGACAGAAAATCGATACGAAACCACAATCGGATCAGATATTTGCAACACCGTGACCGCGGTAACAGATTTGTATTACACACCCAATAAACTGATCGTCCTGCCGCTTCGGACACGGTCCGGGGCGGATTCCAGCTTCTAACGGGACAAGCATGTTTACCAGCACACTGCTGCTGCGCGGCGAACTGATCATTGAAGGCGTAAAGTTCATATGGTGGGTCGTCGAAGCCACTCCACGCCTGGTTACCGTCAGTCATCCACTGCACGGAACGCGGACAGAGCCGGTGAACGGCGATCCCGCCGAACTGGCGAGGCGCATCGGCAGGTCGTTGCTGCCGAAACGGCGTAACCGTCTGGCTGCCTGTCAGTTCAGCATCGACGAGGTCTGACGGCGGCGCGGCGCCGCCGTCACCGAACAGTCTACGAATCCAGATCGCTGAGCCTGTCCACGTAGCGAAGACCGGCCCTGGCCAGGGGTTCGCGCATCCCGTACATATCCAGACCAAGCTCACCGGCCTCGAACCGTTTGCGCTTGTCCTGCTCTGCCGCCAGGCGCTTCTGCGCCGCCGCCAGCACTTCAGGCGCATTCCTGCGCGGAACCACGACCACTCCGTCATCGTCGGCGACGATCACATCACCGGGATTGACCAGCGCCCCCGCGCAGACCACAGGTACGTTGGCTGCGCCCACAGTTGCCTTGATGGTGCCCTTGGCATTGATCGCCCGGCTCCACACGGGAAAATTCATCTCCTTGAGCTCCGTGACGTCACGGCAGCCTGCATCAATGATCAGCGCACGTGCGCCTCTGGCCTGATATGACGTTGCAAGCAACTCGCCAAACATGCCGTCGGTATTCGGACTGCTGAGCGCAACCACGATCACGTCTCCCGGCTGGCACAGCTCCGCGGCAACATGCAGCATCCAGTTGTCGCCGGGGTGTGCGAGCACGGTGATCGCACTGCCGCTGATCCGGGCTCCGCTGTAGATGGGACGCATGTAGGAGTGCAGAAGACCCGTTCTACCTTGCGCCTCGTGCACTGTGGCGACACCCAGCTCAGCGAGTGCGTCAACGACGGCAGAATCAGCCCGATCAATATTACGTACAGCTACGTTTCTCACGATTACTCCTGATGCCTTTTTTGTGGGGTTACAGATCAGCCGTGGCCGTATGGCCTGGCAAGACGATGCCGTGGATGCCCGTCCAGCCAGGCGCGTACCCTGTCTTCGCGTGACAGCGCCACGGGGATGAATTCCAGTGCCTGCTGCAGCCTGTCGTCAGGTTCGGCACAGCTGAATCTCAGGAACCCGCCACCCGCTTCTCCGAAACATTCACCGCCCAGACACGCAATGCCGAAGCGATCATCGGCTCCTTCCAGCAGATAGAGCGCAAGCCCGTGACTGGTGATGCCAAGCCGGTTGCACACGTCTGCCACCTTCGGAAACACGTAGAACGTGGCCTTGGGATCCAGTGTTTCGAAACCTTCAATTCCGTTCAGGCCTTCGGTCAGCAGCACGACCTTGTCGCGAAACTTGCGCATCACCTGATCGCGTTCGAGTCTGTCCTGCTTCAGCGCGGCCGTGCCGGCCAGCTGAACCAGTGGTGGCGTGCAGGACAGCGTCGTGTTGATCATCTTGCCTATAGCATCGGCGATCTCTGCCGAAGTCACTGCGAATCCCAGACGCCATCCGCTCATGCTGTATGACTTGCTGAATGTATAGGCGCCTACGCACTGCTCCATCATATCCGGCTGGCTGAGAATGGAATGGTGGCTGCCCTCCCACACCATGTGGCAGTAAGGCTCATCGCTGAATACCGCGAGGTCACGCCCGCGTACCAGGTCTGCTATCGCTTTAAGGTCCTCAGGCGTAGTCACACCACCGGTGGGATTGTGCGGCGAATTCAGAAGGATGGCTCGCGGCGATGGGTCCTCGGCAAGGAAGCGCTCGATGTCGGCAACGTCGGGACGAAACTCGCGCTCGTGACGCAGTGCGGCCATCACGGGTCGCGCGCCGCGGCGCAGTATGTTGGGCAGGTAGGTGGGGAAATACGGACTGAAAACCAGCACGCCATCGCCGGGATTCAGAAACGCTTCGCAGAAAAACTGCTCGAAAACCTTTGCACCGGGTCCGGCAACGATGTTCGCAGCTTCGGCCGGAATGTCGAATTCCGTGCGCACGAACTCTGCCGCTGCCTCACGAAACTCGGGGATACCCGGCGAAGGACAGTAGTGGGACTGATTTGCCTCGATCGCGGAAATGCCGCCGGCCCTTGCGGCGCTGGTACTGTCGAACGGGCTGTCGCCGATCTCAAGCTCCACTACATCCTTGCCCTTCGCTTTCAGCGCCTTGGCTGCCGCCAGCACGGTAAAGGCGGTTTCCACGGTGAGGGAGCGTGCGAATTCACTGAGTTTTGCTGACACGGGCACACCTGCAAACAATCTGATCCGGAGTCCGTTCAGGACTTCGCAGTACGGTGCATCGTGATCTGTAAGATCCGCCCAGCATCCGCGCCTGCATGAACGCGGCGCGCGAGTAGCGCATGGCCTGACGGCGCCGGAAACGCGCTCGGCAATGCCGCTTATAATAAAAACGTACCGCCACGCGCCGGGGCCACAGTATGCGGTTGGCCAACCTGATACGCAACTGCTCACCCGCGCACCACAGAGACTGCCGGGAACCATGGAAACACCGCACCTTCTGACCTGGATCGGGATCGCACTGTGCCTTTCGCAGTCGGCCATGTTATCTGGCCTGAACCTCGCCTATTTCTCGCTGAACAAGCTGGATCTGCAGGTGCGGGCAAAGAAGAACGATCCTCGCGCACAGGCCGTACTCAAACTGCGCGAAGACGCCAACTTCGTTCTAGTCACGATTCTCTGGGGCAATGTGGCTGTCAATGTCCTGCTGGCCCTGCTGGCAGGCTCGGTACTCGCCGGCGTCGCCGCGTTCCTGTTCTCGACTGTGGTCATCACCCTGTTTGCCGAGATTGCTCCTCAGGCTTACTTCTCGCGTAACGCATTGCGGGTTGCGTCCCTGTTTGCTCCGGTACTGCGCACCTGGCAGGTGCTCTTGTATCCGGTCGCCAGACCCACCGCACTTGTGCTGGACCGATGGCTGGGGAAAGAGGCGATACGCTACTACCGCGAGCAGGATCTGCGCGACGTCATCAAGCTCCATATGGACGCGGCCGAATCGGACATCGCGAAAGTCGAAGGTCAGGGGGCACTGAATTTTCTGGCGCTTGACGACGTCCCGTTTGTGGATGAGGGCGAAGCCATCGATCCGGACAGCGTCATCAGGATTGAATTTGCAGACGACAGACCGGTGTTCCCGAATATCGAGAGAACAGGCTGCGACCCGTTTCTGCAGGCTGTCAACAAATCGGGGCGCAAGTGGGTAGTGATCACTGACATGCAGGACAACCCCAGGCTGATCGTGAATGCCGATGACCTGCTCCGGGACGCGCTTCTCAATACAGGGCCCTTCCGGCCACAGCGGCATTGTCACAGGCCTGTGATCACCACGAACGAATCGGTCAAGCTCGGCGACCTGCTGCCACGTCTGCAAGTGACACCGCAGCATGTCGGAGATGACGTGATCGAGAACGATGTGATCCTGCTATGGGGTGCGACACGTCGCCTGATGACCGGCGCCGACGTGCTGGGCCGGCTGCTGCGTGGCATCGCCAGTATTCAGCACATCAATGGGCCTGTCCCGCTGCAGGCCGGGCACGCAGGGTCATGAAAGGCATCCCGGTCACTCTGCTGCTGACGCTTCCGGTCCTCGTCAGCGCGTGCGGCATCGACACACCGCCTGTGGCCCGAACCGGCGCCCCGGACAACGCCGATTCAGCCGAGAACGCCGGGGTCTCTAGCCGGTTCATGGTGAGCGCGGCACATCCCCTTGCCGTCCAGGCCGGAGTCGAGATTCTGCGCGAAGGCGGCAGTGCCATCGATGCCGCCATCGCAGTGCAGATGGTGCTTGGCGTGGTTGAACCGCCTGAGTCCGGAATCGGCGGGGGCGGGTTTCTGCTGTATCGGGACAGCCAGTCCGGCCTGCACTTCTACGACGGCCGCGAGGTGGCTCCGGCAGGAACCGGGCCTGACCACATGAAAATCTTCGGGCGTCCCATGCCGATGTTCCCGGCGATGGTCAGCGGTCGTGCGGTCGGTGTACCGGGACTGCTGGCCATGCTTGAGCTGGCGCATCAGCGCCATGGTCGCCTGCCATGGGCCAGACTGTTCGAGCACGCCATACGCCACGCGCATGACGGCATAGACATGCCGACACGACTCGCTGCACAGATAGCCGAGGACTGGTCACTGCGAATGTTCACCGACACGCGGCGCCACTTCGTGCGTCAGAGTCGTGGGCTTGCGCCGCGTCTGGTCAATGCTGAACTCGGCGATACCCTGACAACGATCGCTTCTCGCGGGCCCTCGGCACTGTATGGCGGCGAGATCGGCGATGCATTCGTGGCGCGGGCCCGTGCCAGATGGCCGCTGGGAGGTGACCTGAGTACCGATGACCTGCGCGGCTATGAGCCTGTGGAGCGCGAGCCGCTGTGCGGCCAGTATCGAGGCTGGACCCTGTGCGGGGCACCACCGCCCTCCTCGGCCGGGATCACACTGCTGCAGATCCTCGGTATTCTGGAACACCTTTCGATTGCGGAACTGGGTGCGGAAAGCACCACAGCAATCCACCTGATCGCCGAAGCCAGCAGACTCGCCTTTGCCGACCGCAACCGTTACATCGGTGATCCGGCATTCAGCGAAATTCCCGTGAACGGCCTTCTGGACCCGGACTATCTGGGATCTCGCGCCGCACTCATCGATCAGACACGGGCCATGAGCGAGGTGGACGCCGGCCTGCCCCCCGGCATCGGTTCCGATACGATTGCGACCGTGCCGCCGGCGGATGAGACCATCGGCACGACGCACTTCAGCGTGGTTGATGCTGACGGTAATGTGGCGGCCCTGACCAGCTCCAATGAGTCACCCTTCGGCACGCGGATGATGGTCAATGGGATCATCCTGAACAACCAGCTGACCGACTTTACGTTCAATCCACGCCTGCCGGACGGCAGCCTGCATCCGAATGCTCCGGCGGCGGGCAAGCGTCCCAGGAGTTCGATGGCGCCGACCATCGTGTTCGATACCAATGGTGAAGTCCGCCTTGTGATCGGTTCACGGGGCGGTGCACGCATCATAGGCTATGTCCTGAAGGTACTCATTGGCGTACTCGACTGGAACATGACCCTTGACGAGGCTGTTGCCCTGCCCAACTTCCTGCATCGCGGGATTGCACTGGAGATCGAGCAGAACACGGCCCTGACACAACATCGGCGCGCCCTGCTGGACATGGGACATGATGTCCGGATCAGCACACTTACGAGTGGACTGCACGGCATGGAGCGGATCGACAACCGCTGGCATGGTGCAGCCGACCCGCGCCTTGACGGCATCGCCGCCGGTGACTGAAACGGAAATGTGCACCGGAGTGCAACCGCTCATGAATGGCTTCGCACACCAATGAGCGGCAGCCTGCAGATGCCGCCATGGACCACCAACGATCGCGGCGAACCGCGACGCGCAGGTGTGGAACTGGAGATGATCGGTCTCAATCTGGACGAGATCGCAAGAGTTGTTGCCGAGTGGCTGGGTGCTTCAGTCACTCACGATGGGCGTTACCGGCGCTTGCTGTACGGCGACGCCGACGGCGAATGGTGCGTGGAACTGGACTTTCGCCTGCTGCGCAGACTCGGACGTGAAGACAATGCGGAGCAGGACCTGCTGGGGGATCTGAAGACCTCCGCGGAAACACTACTCAACTTCCTGTCAGACCCACTGGTGCCACGCGAAGTCGTGAGCCCGCCGCTGGCCCTTCATCGCCTGCAGGAACTTGAAGGGCTGATCCTGCGATTACGCCGTGCCGGCGCGAGAGGGACTTCGGACAGCATGCGCTATGCATTCGGCATGCATTTCAACCCCGACATTCCATCGCGCGACAGTGCTGTCATTGTCGCTGTCATGAAAGCTTTCGTCTGTCTGTACGACTGGCTGCATCAGCGCGCAAGGGTCGATTTCAGCCGCAGAATCTCCACCTATGTGGCTCCGTTTCCGCTGCCGTATGTGCGCAGGCTCATCGCGCCCGATTATCAACCTTCGATATCGCAGTTGATAGACGACTACCTTGCTGACAATCCGACCCGTAATCGCGCCCTGGATATGCTGCCACTGTTTGCCGAATTGGACGAAGCAAGAGTGCGTGCCAGGGTGGATGATCCGCTGGTGAAGACGCGACCGGCATTCCACTACCGAATGCCCAACTGTGACATACACCTTGAAGATTGGTCTCTGGCCCCGGCATGGAACGACTGGGTCGAGGTGGAACGACTCGCGGCCGATACGGCACGGCTGGGCGAATGCTGTAGCGCCTACGCGCGATTTCTCGATCAGCCGCTGCAGCGGTGGTTGGGCGACTGGACTGCTGAGCTGGAGTGTAACTGGCTATCTGCACCGTGACCGGCGGTCCCATGCAGCACACCAGGTCTCAGCGCTCCCAGACGCCCTCAAGATAAGCCCGGAATCCGTCACCCAGCTCGGGGTGCCGCAGTGCGTATTCGACAGTGGCGCGAAGATAACCCAGTTTGCTGCCGCAGTCATAACGCAGTCCGTTGAAAGCAAATGCGTGCACATGTTCTTCCTGCAACAGATCGGCAATGGCATCCGTTAACTGGATCTCACCACCGGCACCGCGGCCAGTGTGCTCGAGTTTGCGAAAAATGGCCGGCGTCAGGATATAGCGGCCCACCACAGCCAGATTTGACGGCGCATGCTCGGGCTTTGGTTTTTCCACTATGCGCGTGACGCGCTGCACGCCCATTGCCTGTTCTTCAACGGCAACGATGCCGTAGCTACCGGTCTGATCGGCAGGCACCGTTTCCACGCCCAGCACGCTGGAACCATGCTGATCATAGTGCGCACGCATCTGTGCCAGACACGGTACGTCACTGTGAATCAGATCGTCTGCAAGGTGCACGAAAAACGGTTCATCACCGACTGCCGGGTATGCACAGAGCACGGCATGACCCAGACCCAGCGGAACGCCCTGGCGCAGAAACAGGCAACTCGCACCGGGAGGCACGATATCCTGAATCATCTCCAGCAGGTCTTCCTTGCCGGATTCGCTCAGCGCACGCTCCAGCTCCGGGTCAGCATCGAAATGATCTTCGATGGCACGCTTGGATGCGCCCGTCACAAAGACCAGCTTGGTCGCACCGGCCGCGAGCGCTTCTTCTACCGCATACTGGATCAGCGGTTTGTCGACAATCGGCAGCATCTCCTTCGGCGAGGCCTTGGTTGCCGGCAGGAAACGGGTCCCTCTACCCGCTACAGGAAACACCGCAGTTCGAATCGCTGTCACCATCCACCTCCGCATATATCCAGCGGAGCATGATACCGAAGTGATCGCGCAATAGTCGTGACAGGAGTCCGCCCGCAAGGAACCCAGCTGACGAGCGGGGGCACACCGCTGCGCCAAAACGGAGTCCTCGTGGCAGCAGATGCCGGCCGATCATCATGCCATCTGTGCCACGAGGACTCTCAGCAGTGCAGTGGGGGCTCCTCAGACTCGCGTCAGCTCACGCGGGCTGAGTCCTGCCATCAGCGAGACGCCTGCGCTGTTTCTTCCTCGGAGACGAGGATGTTCTCCCGATTGGCTTCAACGATGCGTTCCCCTATGCCACGCACTCGCATCAGCGATTCGGGGGACGTGAACCGCCCGTTCTGTTCCCGATCGCGGACGATGGCTTCTGCCAGCGCAGGGCCGACGCCGTTCAGTTCAGCGGCCAGTGTCGCGGCATCGGCCGTATTGATGTCCACCGGACCTGCAAGCAGACTCGTTGAGAAGCCGGCCAGAAATGCCGCGAAAAGAATTCCCTGGATGATCCGTTTCATGATTCGCACTCCTTGTGGTTGAGATCGAAGGAATGCTAGGCCAGCGCTGATGAAGTGACTGCTGACGAATCTCGGATGTTTGCGCAGATTCCGGGCAACCGGTTACTCAGTGCACCAGCGCCTCGAATTCGAAGGTCTGAATGGGCCGAACCGTTTCCCACTGTTTGCAGCTCGGACAATGCCAGATGAATCTCTGTGTGCTGTAACCGCAATTGGTGCAGCGATAACGGGCACTCGTAAAAGCGAGCTGTCGCAGCCCATCAGCAACCCGTGAAATCGTACTCTGGCGCTGCTCTGCCCCGGCGCGCTTGAGTTCATCGGCATTGACAAGATGCGCGAGCAGTTCGTTCTCCAGCACGAATATCTCCACACATTCCGCTAGCACCGGGGAGTGTGTGAGATTCCCGATAATGGTCGCGTACGCGAGGTCCTTACTGAGACTATTGTCGTGCTGAAGCAGGTCTTCTATATATTGCTCGAACTCATCGCGTTCATTCAGCTGTTCATAGCAACTGAGCAACGATGGCAGCGTCTCGGCTATGAGGCGACGGTCTTTCCTGATGATGTCACGATACAGTCGCGCAGCTCGTGGAAAATCCTGCTCCTCTTCGGCAATCGCGGCACGGATCACCATACCTCTAAGCGCACCATCCTCATTGCCGTTGGTCTGTTTCAGGTAATGCCGCGCAGCCTGCAGGTCTCCCTTCTCATGGGCTTTCTGAGCGAGCTCGCAGAAGTAATGTGCGATGCGGCCGGACTCTTCACCGTTCAGCAGCTCAAGCTGGCGATGTGCATCGATGGCCTTCTGCCACTCCTGCTCGCGTTCATAGATGTAGATCAGGCTTTCAAGTGCTGCCTTGGCGAGCGTCGGACTCGCGGTAAGCTCGGCGAACAGTTTCTCCGCCCTGTCGTACAGGCCGGCACTCTGATAATCCTCAGCCAGCGAAAACAATGCCTGGTGGCGCTGCGCCTCGCCCAGGTTCGGCCTGGCAAGCAGGTTCTGGTGTACGCGTATCGCCCTGTCAATCTCGCCGCGGCGGCGAAACAGATGCCCAAGGGCGAAATGTGTCTCAAGCGTGTCGTCATCGACCTTGGCCATCTGCACGAACAGCTCCAGCGCTTCGTCCGTCTTGCGGTTGAGCACCAGATTCAGGCCGCGCATGTAGTCCGCGCTGATACGCGATTTCGGAGGGTTCTCGCGGTCGTAGTCGAGATAGATCTTGAATGCCCAGCCGGTCGCGGCAGCGATGATGAACAGTCCGGCCAGCAGGAATGTGGATTCAGTCGGCATCTTTCAGCGGCAGGCTGTCGATTTCCCTGATTCGGGACCTTGCGACGCGGAGGTCCCTTTTCAAACGTCGCCGGTGCAAAAGGTTCCTGAGTGCGCCAAAGCCCGCGGCGCCCATCCCGAACAGCCATCCCAACGCGAATGTCACCGCAAGCAGAAGCGCCAGTGACACCCCCTCAAGGCGCATCACGCCAATGTCCACGGTGATGGGATCGGGATTGGTATACGAGATCACGGCCGCGAACGCCACAAGGACGAGCAGCAGTGCAATAAACAGTATCTTGCGGAGCACAATCAAGAATGCCCCCGAGAATCGGGATTCAGTCGCGTACCGGCATATGACGCGACTCGTTCACCCGCTCACGCAATTCCTTGCCCGGCTTGAAGTGCGGAACGTATTTACCGGCGAGCGCAACAGGTTCGCCGGTTTTCGGATTACGTCCCATCCGGGGTGGCCGGAAATGCAGAGAGAAACTGCCGAAGCCGCGGATTTCAATCCGTTCTCCACTGGCCAGCGCTTCGCTCATCAGCTCCAGTATGTGCTTGACCGCCAGTTCCACGTCCTTGGCAGCCAGGTGCTTCTGATTACGAGCGATGGATTCGATCAACTCGGACTTAGTCATGAGTACGGACCTTCCTCTCAGGCCACGGCAGCTCTGCAGCCAAACGAGTCTCGCCTGAACCTCAGTTATCCGGTGTCATCTGCTCCTTGAGCAGGTCACCCAGCGTTGTTCCGGCTGCCGGCTTGCCGGCATCGGACTTGTAGCTTTGGATCGCCTGAGCTTCGTCGTGAGCCTCCTTGGCCTTGATGGACAGCGAGATGATGCGGCTCTTGCGGTCTATTCCAGTGACCTTGGCCTCAACCTCATCGCCGACCTTCAGCACCGTACGCGCATCCTCTACGCGATCACGGGAGATCTCTGAAGCGCGCAAATGGCCGATCGTGCCATCCTCGAGCTCGATCGTAGCCAGCTTCGCGTCGATCTCCTGTACCGCACCCTTGACGATGCTGCCTTTGGGATGCTCCGCCAGAAACTGCGATAACGGATCCTTGTCGAGCTGCTTCACGCCCAGCGAGATACGCTCGCGTTCCGGGTCGATGACCAGAACCATGGCTTCCAGCTCTTCGCCCTTCTTGTAGTTGCGTACAGCATCCTCGCCCGCAAGATCCCAGGAAAGATCGGAGAGATGGACCAGGCCGTCGATACCACCGGCCAGGCCGATGAAAATACCGAAGTCCGTGATTGACTTGATCTGCCCCGATACCTTGTCGCCCTTCTTGAAGTTCTCGGCAAACTCGTTCCAGGGATTGGGCTTGCACTGCTTCAGGCCCAGCGAGATGCGACGACGTTCCTCGTCGATATCCAGCACCATGACCTCGACTTCGTCGCCGATCTGTACAACCTTGTGCGGATTGACGTTCTTGTTGGTCCAGTCCATTTCGGACACGTGAACCAGGCCTTCCACGCCCTCCTCGATTTCCACGAAACAGCCATAGTCGGCGATGTTCGTGACTTTGCCGAACAGACGGGTATTCGGCGGGTAGCGGCGCGCCAGATCCTCCCAGGGATCCGCTCCGAGCTGCTTCAGGCCCAGTGAGACGCGATTGCGCTCACGGTCGAACTTCAGCACCTTGACCTGCATCTCCTGTCCGACGCTGACGACTTCGGAAGGATGCTTGACGCGTTTCCAGGCCATGTCGGTGATATGCAGCAGGCCATCGATGCCGCCGAGGTCGACGAATGCACCGTAGTCGGTGAGATTCTTGACGATACCGCTGAGGACCGAACCTTCCTGCAGGTTCTCCAGCAGCTGTTCCCTCTCGGCACTGTATTCTTCTTCCACCACCGCGCGTCGCGATACAACAACGTTGTTTCGCTTTGCGTCGAGTTTGATGACCTTGAATTCCAGCGGCGTACCTTCCAGTGCCGTGGGATCACGCACCGGACGAACGTCCACCAGTGATCCAGGCAGAAATGCCCGCACTAGATCGATGTCGACGGTGAAACCGCCACGCACGCGACCGCTGATGATGCCTGTGACGATCTTGTCGTCCTGGAAAGCGCCCTCCAGTCGAGCCCACGTACGAGTACGCTTGGCTTTGTCGCGTGACAGCCTTGTTTCACCGAATCCGTCTTCGACGGTATCCAGCGCCACCTCGACTTCGTCGCCGACCTGGACTTCCAGTTCGCCTTTTTCGTTAAGAAACTGTTCGGCGGGAATGACAGCCTCGGACTTGAGGCCGGCGTTAACGATCACTACGTCTGAATTTGCTTCCACGACCACGCCGGTAATGATGGCACCGGGCTTGATCTGCTGGTTCGCCAGACTCTCTTCCAATAATTGCGCAAACGACTCGCTCATAAGGTTCTTCTGTTACCTCGGGCGCCGATTCATCCTGAACCAGCGGTCAGTTTTAAAACGTACCGGCATCCTGCACTTGGTACACCATCCAATTCACTTTGCGATCTCACATGCGATCCCGCAAGAGATCCCATCTGTCACCCTGTCTACGCTGCCCGTGCCGTCAGGCCTTTTCCGGATCGGAAAGGTCTCGCCCGATACCGGCGTCGTTCAACCATTCCAGAACTTGGGCCACCACTTCCTCGGGCGTGATTCCGGTTGAGTCGACCACCCGCGCATCCTGCGCGGGTCGAAGCGGCGCAATGGTCCGACTCTCGTCACGTAGGTCCCGCCGGGCTATATCCCGGGAAAGGTCGCGCAGGCTAACATCAATCCCCTTTTCTTTCAACTGCTTATGCCGCCTGCGTGCGCGCTCCTCGGCACTCGCGGTCAGGAACACCTTCAGCGGTGCGGCCGGGAACACGACACTGCCCATATCGCGCCCGTCCGCAACCAGGCCGGGGGGACGCGCGAATTCGCGCTGACGCTGCAGCAGCGCGCCACGCACTGCCGGCATCGCGGCTACCTGGGACGCCAGGTTGCCGGTCGTTTCGGTGCGGAGTTCGTCAGTAACATCTTCATTATTCAGATAAATAACTTCACGGCCGGCGTCACCGCAAAACCGGCAGTCGAGATCCGAAGCCAAGGCTGCAACCGCGTCCGGATCCGCGCCGGACTTCCCGGAACGGCCGGAACCGTCGGGCAGGCCCTGCCCCACTGCCCCGGATTCGATCAGCCCCCGGCGCAAGGCGGCCAATCCCACCAGTCGGTACAGCGCGCCGCTGTCGAGCAGATGCCAGCCCAGCCTCGCGGCCAGCATACGGGCGACAGTGCCTTTGCCGGACCCGCTGGGGCCATCGAGGGCGATAACCGGTGCTTCGGCTACAGGACCTGTACTGTACTGCTCCACCGGCAATCCCGGATCATTCCTTGCCGTCGCCGGCCTCGACACGCAGTCCGGCCTGACGCGCAGTGGCGGCAAACTCCGGGAAGGAAGTCGCGACCTGAGCGGTATTTGCTATCTCGATCCGGCCCCGGGCAATCAGGCTCGCTACGGAGAACGACATCGCTATGCGGTGGTCACCATGACTGTCGACGGCACCACCCGACAATCGCCCGCCGCGAATGATCATGCCATCTTCCTGTTCGCGCACGCTTGCGCCCAGGGCCTGCAGTCCTGCGGCCATGACCGCGATACGATCGCTCTCCTTGTGCCTGAGCTCTTCCGCGCCGCGCACCCGGGTCTCACCCGAAGCGGCAGCGGCAGCAATAAACAGGACAGGAAACTCGTCGATCGCCAGTGGCACGAGCTCCGGCGGAATATCGATACCGCGCAGCTCGCTGCGCTGCACGAAAACATCGGCCACCGGTTCGGCTCCCTGTCGACGGGTGTTTCGCAGCTCGATCCTTGCGCCCATGGCATTGAGCACCGTCATCAGACCCACGCGGGTCGGATTCACACCCACACCGCGTATCAGCAACCCCTCGTCAGCGGCCAGGCAGCCGGCAACGATAAAAAATGCAGCCGAGGAAAAATCGCCAGGGACTTCCAGCGACAGGGCACTCAGCGTCGACCCTCCACCGACAGTGACGACGTGTCGATCCGGATCCTGCTGCAATGCGACGCCCATTGCCGAGAGCATGCGTTCGGTGTGATCGCGGGAGGGTGCGGGCGCACGCACGGTAGTCTCACCTTGCGCATACAACCCCGCCAGCAACAATGCGGACTTCACCTGCGCACTCGCCACCGGCATCGTGTAGTCGATGCCGTGCAGACTGGCACCGCCGCGTACTCGAATCGGTGCTCGTCCGTCCTGGGTTTCAATGACGGCACCCATGGTACGCAACGGCCCGGCCACCCGTTCCATTGGTCTCGAGCGCAGCGAGTCATCACCGGTGAGTTCGGCGTCAAAATCCTGTCCGGCCAGCAGGCCCGACATCAGACGCATGGCGGTACCGGAATTGCCGAGATCGAGGGGCGCCGACGGTCGCTTCAGGCCATGCAGACCCGCTCCGTGGACAGCAAGACTGCCGGGGCCGGTGTCCTCGATCCGCACGCCCATGGCCTCCATGGCTGCGCGCGTCGCCAGACAATCCTCGCTTGCGAGGAAACCAGAAACTTCGGTCGTTCCTTCAGCGATCGCACCCAGCATCAACGCGCGGTGGGATATGGATTTATCGCCGGGCACGCGCAGTTCTCCGCCGACGTGCTGCACCGGCTCAACAATGAATCGAGCGGACATGATTACAAGACTGCTTTCGGGTAAGAGCCGAGCACGCGAAACAGATCAGCGTTCGCTTTCACTTCCTCGAGTGCACGTGCGACCGGAACGTCTTCCGCGTGACCGTCTATGTCGACAAAAAATACGTAGTCCCATTTGCGCCGGCGAGAGGGCCTGGATTCGATACGAGTCATGTTCACGCTGTGGCGCGCGAGCGGACCCAACAGCTTCATCAGGACTCCGGGACCTTCCGCATCAGACGCCGACAGCAGCAGCGTGGTCTTATCAACCCCGCTGGGCGGAAACGGTTTGCGGCCAATGACCAGAAACCGGGTCGTGTTGTCGGCCTGATCTTCAACGTTGCGAAACAGGATTCGCAGATCGTAAACCTCGGAGGCGGCCTCGCCTGCCAATGCCGCGGTGCCTTCCTCATCCCTGGCCCTGCGGGCTGCTTCGGCATTGCTGGACACGGTGATTCTTTCCACATCCGGCAGATACTGGGCGAGCCAGCCCCGGCACTGCGCAAATGACTGTGAGTGCGAGCAGATACGGCGGATCTGGCCTATATCTTTCATGCGCCCCATCAGGTGCTGCTGAATACGCAGTTCCACCTCGCCGCAGATCTGCAGTGGCGAAGTCAGGAACATGTCCAGAGTGTGGTTGACCGTGCCCTCGGTGGAGTTCTCTACGGGCGCAACGCCGAAGTCGGCAATGCCTCCCTCCACTTCCTGAAACACCTCGTCGATGGTCGGCAGCGACAGAGCGCGCACCGAGTGACCGAAGTGCTTCATCACCGCGGACTGGGTGAAAGTCCCTTCCGGACCCAGGTAGGCCACTTTCAGGGGTTCTTCCTGAGCGAGACAGGCAGACATCAGCTCGCGGAACAGCCGTACCATTTCCTCGTCGCGCAACGGACCATTGTTGCGTTCGACGACCCCGCGCAGAACCTGAGCCTCGCGCTCCGGCCTGTAGAAATCGGCCGTTGACGTAAGCCCCTTGACGACACCGACCTGCTGCGCACAGCGAGCGCGCTCGGAAATCAGCTCCTGAAGCTTTCTGTCGATGTCATCGATCTTGCGACGCAGCGATTCCAGCGTCACATCGTTCGATGGCGGCTTTTCCGATTCGTTGGTCATTCTGATGCGGCTGATCCCGAGTACGCTTCGATCGGCAACACCCTCGCGCTGAGTATGCCATCCACTGATCTGATGCGTTGCAGGCACGGTTCGCTGATCGGAGCATCCAGGTCGACAACCGTATAGGAAATCGCGCCGCGTGAGTGATTGATCATGTCGGCGATATTGATGCCTTCATCAGCCAGGCTGGTCAGGATCTGCGCGACCATGTTTGGTTTGTTGGCATGCGGAATTGCTACCCGGTGCGCACGCGTGCGTGGCAGAGCAGCTTCCGGGAAGTTCACCGAATTGCGGACGTTGCCGTGTTCCAGGAAGTCCTTGAGGGTATCGGCGACCATCACTGCACAGTTCTCCTCCGCCTCGGCAGTCGATGCCCCCAGATGCGGCAGACAGATCACATTCGGATGATCGATCAGCTTTCGTGACGGGAAGTCGGTCACGTACCCGCGCAGGTGGCCTTCCGCCATGGCCTGCAGGGCAGCGTCGTCGTCAACGATGCCGGCGCGCGCGAAGTTCAGCAGCACGGAGTTCCTGCCCAGCAGGCGCAGACGATCGCGGTCGACCAGTCCGCGAGTTTCGTCCGTCAACGGCACATGAAGCGTCACCACATCAGCGCGGCTGAAAAGATCATCCAGATTGGCGGCCTTCTCCACCGATGACGACAACTGCCAGGCTTTGCTGACGGTGATCTGGGGGTCGAATCCGATCACCCGCATACCCAGCGACAGCGCGGCATTGGCCACCTGTACACCGATGGATCCGAGTCCGATTACGCCAAGGGTGCGACGCGGCAGCTCGAAGCCTACAAACTGTTTCTTGGCGGCTTCGACTGCCTTGGACAGCTCCGCGTCGGTGCCTTGCAGGCCACGCGTGTAGTCCCAGGCGGCGGTGATGTTGCGCGCGCAGACGAGCAATCCGGCCAGAACGAGTTCCTTGACGGCGTTGGCGTTGGCGCCCGGCGCATTGAATACCGGCACGCCGCGACCGCTGAGCAGGTCGACGGGAATGTTGTTGGTGCCGGCACCGGCTCGTCCGACCGCGAGTACGCTGGCCGGAATATCCATGTCGTGCATGTTGGCCGAACGCACCATGATCGCATCGGGAGCCGACATGTCGGAGGACACCTCGTAGGTGCCGCGCGGCAGACGCCGCAGCCCTTCCAGCGAAATATTGTTGAGCGTTCGTACCTTGAATCGCATGCCCGCGTTTCCGTTGTTTTCCAGATCAGCCATGTCGCGCCTCGAAATCAGCCATGAACGCGATCAGGTCGTCGACTGCCTTCTCAGGCACTGCGTTGTACAGACTCGCCCGCATGCCGCCGACCAGTCTGTGCCCCTTCAGATTGGCGAGGCCCGCCTGTAATGACTCGGTCAGGAATGTCTTGTCGAGTGCGGCATCCGCAAGTGTGAACGGAATGTTCATCCACGATCTGCAGCCTGCATCGACGGCATTGTGATAGAAGTCGGAGCCATCGATCGCCGCGTAAAGTTTCTCTGCCTTACGGCGATTTCGCTCAGCCATTGCACTTAGGCCGCCTTCGTTCTTTACCCACTGGAACACCAGTCCGGCGACGTACCAGGAGAACGTGGGCGGCGTGTTCCACATCGAATCGGAATCGGCCATGGTGCGGTAGTGCGTAACTCCCGGAGTTTCCGGCCGCGCACGATCGATCAGATCATCACGCACGATCACGATGCCCAGGCCTGCGGGACCCAGATTCTTCTGTGCGCCAGCATAGATCAGTCCGTAGCTGCCCACATCGATGGGACGTGACAGCAGCGTCGATGACATGTCTGCTACCAGCGGAGCATCAGAGACCTGCGGGACTTCGTGAAACTCGACCCCGACGATGGTCTCGTTCGGTGTGATGTGAAGATAGGCGGCGTCATCAGACAGTTTCCAGCCCGCCGGGTCGGGGATGGACGTATAGCCCTGTTGCGCCGTATCTGCCGCGATATTCACGTTCAGGTATTTCTTTGCCTCGCCCGCGGCCTTCTTGCCCCAGGTGCCGGTAAGTACGTAGTCGGCCGTCGCATCCGGACCCGCAAGATTGAGCGGAACACCCGCGAATTGCAGGGTCGCCCCGCCACCAAGAAAAAGCACCTTGTACTGCTCAGGTATTGCCAGCAGTTCGCGCAGATCCGCCTCGGCTTTGGCCGCGCAGGCCACGAAATCGGCGCCGCGGTGACTGACCTCCATCACCGACATCCCTGTGCCCTGCCAGTCCAGCAGTTCTTCCTGTATCTGTTTCAGCACCGGCTCCGGCAGTGCAGCCGGTCCGGCGCTGAAGTTATGCACTCGTTTCATGAGTCATCCTGACCTTCAGTTCTCATCCATGGCACCGACATCACTGTCGGCGTCCTCTTCCTGCAGCGCCTCGATACGGGCAATGCCCACCAGACGGTCCTCGGCATCCGGCCGAATCAGACGTACGCCCTGCGCGCTCCTGCCCATGATTGAAATCCCGGCGACCGAGGTGCGCACCAGCGTACCCACCGAAGTGATCAGCATGACCTCGTGCTCATCGGCAACCTGCAGTGCTCCAATCACCTGACCGTTTCGCTCGGATGTGCGTATCGAGATAACGCCCTGTCCGCCGCGACGGTGCGACGGGAACTCGCCCACCGGAGTGCGCTTCCCGTAGCCGTTCTCGGTCGCGGTGATGACGGTGGTGTCGCCCTCGAGGATCAGCAGGGCAATCACGTCATCGCCCTTCATGCCCAGACGTATGCCACGCACGCCGGCGGCCGTTCTTCCCATCGGGCGCACTTCGCTCTCCGGGAAACGTATGGCCTTGCCGGCGCTGGAAAACAGCATGATGTCCTGACCGCCGTCGGTGATGCCTGCAGCTATCAGCCTGTCGTCGTCGCGAAGATCCAGAGCGATGATTCCGTTGCTGCGGGGCCTTGAGAAGGCGCTGAGTGGCGTTTTCTTGACCGTGCCCTTGCTGGTGGCGAAAAACACGTACTTGCCGTCGTCGAAATTCCTGATCGGCACCACCGCATTGATGCGTTCGTCCTGTTCCAGCGGAAGGAGATTGACGATGGGCCTACCGCGCGCGCCGGGACCTGCCTGCGGCAGCTGATAGACCTTCAACCAGTACACCTTGCCGCGACTTGAGAAACACAGCAGCGTGTCGTGCGAATTGGCGACGAACAGTCGGTCGATGAAGTCGTCATCCTTGACGCGGGCGGCAGCACGTCCGCGGCCGCCGCGGCGCTGGGCCTGGTAATCGCCTATGGGCTGAGCCTTGGCGTAGCCGGAGTGCGACAGGGTCACCACCAGATCCTCTTCCGGGATCAGGTCTTCCATCGTCAGGTCACTGTAGTCCTCGACGATCTCGGTACGACGCGGATCCGCATAGCGATCACGCACGTCGATGAGCTCGTCCCGGATGACTTCCTGCAGTCTGCCGGGATCGGCCAATATCTCAAGAAATTCCTGAATATTATTTACTACATCATTGTATTCACTGGATATCTTGTCCTGCTCCAGGCTGGTCAGTCGGTGCAGGCGAAGATCCAGAATGGCCTGAGCCTGGACGACGGAAAGCCGATACCCGTCTGCCGTCAGACCGCACTCCTCGGTCAGATCCTCGGGACGCGTTGCCGCTTCCCCGGCCCGCTCGAGCAGATCCACGACCGCGCCCGGCCGCCACGCGCGGGCACACAGTGCGGCCCTGGCATCGGTTGGCGAAGCGGACGCCTTGATCAGCGCAATCACTTCGTCGATGTTCGTGAGCGCGACCATCTGTCCCTCGAGGACATGAGCGCGCTCGCGGGCCTTGCGCAGATCGAACAGGGTGCGCCGCGTCACCACTTCACGGCGATGGCGCAGGAAGGCCTCGAGGAGATCCTTCAGCGTGAGGAGGCGCGGCTGGCCATCGACCAGACCCACCATGTTGATGCCGAACACGCTCTGCAGTGGCGTCTGCTTGTAGAGATTGTTCAGCACGACATCGGAGAGCTCGCCGCGACGCAGCTCAATGACCACGCGCATGCCGTCCTTGTCAGACTCGTCACGCAGCTCGCTGATGCCCTCCAGACGCTTCTCGCGAACCAGCTCGGCAATTTTCTCGATCAGGCGAGCCTTGTTGACCTGATAGGGCAGCTCCGTAATGACGATGGCTTCCCGGCCCCGCTCATCGATCTTTTCCACGTGGGTACGGGCACGCACATAGATGCGCCCGCGGCCGGTGGAGTAGGCGCTGACGATGCCCTGAACCCCGTGAATCTGGGCCGCGGTCGGAAAATCCGGGCCTGGAATGATCTTGAGCAGTTCGGGCAGGCCGATGTCAGGTTCACGTTGCACAGCGAGGCAGGCATCGATCACCTCGCCCAGATTGTGCGGCGGGATATTCGTGGCCATGCCCACCGCAATACCTGAGGATCCATTCACCAGCAGGTTCGGAATACGCGTTGGCAGTACCGACGGTTCGGCCTCCGTCTCGTCGTAATTGGGTACGAAGTTGACGGTTTCCTTGTCGATGTCGGCGAGCAGTTCCTGCGTGATGCGCGCCATGCGCACCTCGGTGTAGCGCATGGCGGCAGGGGCATCGCCGTCGACGGACCCGAAGTTGCCCTGCCCGTCTATCAGCACGTAACGCATGGAAAACGTCTGCGCCATGCGCACCATGGTGTCGTAGACGGCTGCGTCACCATGCGGATGGTATTTACCGATCACATCGCCGACGACGCGCGCGGATTTCTTGTAGGGCTTGTTGAAATCGTTTCCGAGCTCGCGCATTGCGTAGAGCACGCGACGATGCACAGGCTTCAGCCCGTCGCGCACATCGGGCAGCGCACGCCCCACGATCACGCTCATGGCGTAATCGAGATAGGACTGCCGCATCTCGTCTTCGAGATTGACAGGGAAGATCTCTTTAGCGGCTCCGGCCATGTGATCTGCTCAAATTCCCCCCCGGCAACCAGCCAACAGGTTTGCGCGAAGCACGCAGGCAATGTTCCGGCGAGAACATCCCTGCCAGGCTTTACCGGGGCGATGAGGTATGAGTCCACCAGGCCGATCGGGGTGCCGAAAGCAGCCGCAACTGACGTGGTGAACAGGTCCAAGTGCTCGAAAAAACAGCCGCAAATTCTACCACAAAGCGCTGCTGGCAGCGGCCACCCCGGGGTGCAGGCTTGCCCCTGTCGCCTGCTGCCCGACCGCGACACTCACCCGTCCATCAGCTGCCGGACGCCCGGAACATGACGATATACTTCCGCGGTCGCACGCCATTACCGGGCCTATCCTGATGAAACAACGCATCGATGCGTTGATCCTGCCGCGCTGGACGCTGGACGTGGATCCCGCGGTCACCGTACGGGAGAATGTCGCTGTCGCTGTGGACAAGGGCCGCATCGTGGCGGTACTCCCCTCCGACGAGGCCCGCCAGCGATTCGAGCCCGATGTCTTCCATGAGCGCCCGGATCACCTCCTGATGCCAGGCCTGATCAATGCGCATTGCCACGCCGGCATGAATCTGCTGCGCGGGTTCGCGGATGACATGGCCCTGCAGGACTGGCTGCAACAGCGTATCTGGCCGGCGGAGAACCGCCTGGTCTCGCCACGGTTCACGGCGGACGGAACCCGGCTCGCGATCGCGGAGATGCTGCGCGGCGGTATCACCTGTTTCGCGGACATGTATTACTTTCCGGACGTGGTCGCCGACGTCGCCATGGAAGCCGGCATGCGTGTATCCGTTGGAATAATTGCCCTGGAAGTCGCGACGCCGTGGGCAAGCGGCCCGGAGGAATACATCTCCAAGGGCCTGGCGGTGCACGACAGGGTGAAGTCCTATCCTCTCGTCTCGACAACGTTCGCCCCCCACGCACCCTATACGTGCGCTGACGAGACGCTGCTGCGCATACGCCGGCTGGCCGACGAACTGGACGTGCCGGTGCACATGCACGTCCACGAAACGGCAGATGAGGTCAGTACTTCGGTCAGCGAGCACGGCATGCGGCCCCTGGCTCGCCTCGCCAGCCTGGGCATGGTGACGCCGAACCTCATGGCCGTGCATGCCACGCAGCTGGAACCGGATGAAATCACCCTGCTGGCGGAGGCCGGCGCAAGTGTGATTCATTGTCCGCGATCGAACCTGAAGCTGGCCAGCGGCGCCTGTCCGGTACACGCACTGCAGATCGCCGGCGTCAACGTGGGATTGGGCACCGATGGCGCTGCCAGCAACAATCGTCTGGACATCCTTTCCGACCTGCAGCAGGCGGCCCTGCTGGGTAAACTGGTGTCCGGCGATGCGCGCGCCGTTCCCGCTGCCCGCGCCCTGCAGATGGCCACCATCAACGGCGCAAAAGCCCTGGGTATCGTGGAAGAAACCGGATCCCTGGCAGTCGGCAAATCCGCCGATATGATCTGTATCCGCCTGGATCCGTTGCTGGATGCCCCCCTGTTCGACCCGCTCTCAGCCCTTGTCTATTCTTCATCCCGTGAGCAGGTGAGTGACTCATGGATTGCCGGCGAACATCTCCTCCAGGCTGGCGAATTACTCCGCGTGGACCTGGATGAAATTATCGCTTTATCGGATAGTTGGAAGTCAAAGCTTATAAACCAGTGAACATCGAACCGGACATCTCCCCCACTGATGGCGCACGGAAACCCAATGCCGATCAGGGCGAACTCGACAAGTTCGCGGCCCTGGCCTCGCAATGGTGGGATCCGGGTGGTTCATTCCGTACGCTGCACGACATCAATCCGCTGCGCGTCGATTACATCTGCCGCCACGCCGGCATCGAAGGAGCACGGATACTGGATGTCGGCTGCGGCGGCGGTCTCCTTGCCGAGGCACTCGCAAAGCGTGGCGCACGCGTGACCGGCATCGACCTGGCCGACGCGAACATTGCCGTTGCCGAAGAACACGCCATGCGGCAGGGACTGGAGGTCGACTACCGTCTGCAAAGCGTCGAGGACTTGGCGGCCAGTGAGCCAGCGGCGTTTGATGTGGTCACCTGCATGGAACTGCTGGAGCACGTGCCTGATCCCGAGCAGGTCGTAGCCGCCTGCGCGAAAGCCGTTCGGCCCGGCGGCATGGTTTTCTTCTCTACGATCAACCGTAATCTCAAGAGCTTTCTGCTCGCCATCGTCGCTGCCGAACATATGCTGCGCATGATTCCCCGCGGCACGCACGAATACCTGAAACTCATCCGCCCCCATGAACTGGACCGCTGGTGCCGTCTTCATGGCCTGACGGTCCGCAATCTCAGCGGACTTCACCTTAATCCGCTGACCCGGACCTACAGCCTGGGTGGCAATGTGCATGTCAACTACCTGGTGTGGACGCAACGGACCGGCGACACATGACGCCGGACGCCGTGCTGTTTGATCTGGACGGAACGCTGGTCGACACAGCGCCCGATCTGGTTGCCGTGCTGAACGCACTGCTTCGCGAGGAAGGCCTGGTTCGCATGCCATATGCCGTAGCGCGCAATGAGGTCTCCAACGGGGCGCTGGGCCTGCTTCGCCTCGCGTTCGGTAACGACCTGCAAGAGCCTGAGCTGGAACGCCTGCGAGGCCGTTTTCTCGAGATCTATCAGCAGGATCTCTGCATTCACTCATGTATTTTCAGTGGTTTTCATGATGTTCTTAAATTAATTTCTGATACAGGTATCCGCTGGGGCATTGTCACCAACAAACCCGCGGTCCTGACGGAACCGCTGGTTGAGGCGCTGGAACTGAGGCCCGACCGTGGCTGCGTCGTCAGCGGTGACAGCCTGCCACATCGCAAGCCTCATCCTGCACCGCTGCAGCTTGCCGCCGAGATGCTTGAATGCGCGCCACAGCGTTGCCTGTACGTAGGCGATGCAAGGCGCGACATAGAAGCCGGCCACGCCGCAGGCATGATCACGGCGGCGGCCGCCTGGGGCTACATACGGCCCAGTGAAGATCCAGCCGCCTGGCAGGCGGACCTGGTGATTCGACGTCCCGGCGGTATTGCCGCCCTCCTCGACGGCTGGCCTGCGATCATGGCCCGCCGTGCCTCGTAGACCGGCCTGCAGACCGCAATCAACCCTGCAGCCGTACCCGTTTCCCTTTTCAATCCCGGAGCAACCG
Organism: Gammaproteobacteria bacterium; assembly: GCA_050485685.1. Lineage (GTDB taxonomy): Bacteria > Pseudomonadota > Gammaproteobacteria > Steroidobacterales > Rariloculaceae > JBJHBP01. The sequence continues at coordinate 8,064 of JBJHBW010000020.1, read as the reverse complement.
TGTTGAAGAATGCCCAGATCCCAGCCGACTTCTCACCCGCGAAAGATCTGCTCGCCGATCGCGTGATCATGGTGACCGGCGCCACGGCCGGCATTGGCCGTGCTGTCGCTACCGACCTGACGCGTCATGGCGCCACAGTCATCCTGCACGGGCGCAACGCCAAGAAGCTGCAGGCACTGTACGAGGAACTCTGTGAGCTTGGCCCACTGCCTACGGTCGCACAGCTGGACCTGGAACGTGCCCAGGGAGACCAATACCAGGCGCTGGTTGATGCGATCGAAGATCGCTACGGTCGACTGGACGGCCTGCTTCACAATGCCGGCATTCTCGGCGACCGCAGCCCTATCGAGCACTACGACATCGGCCTTTGGCAGCGGGTCATCCACGTAAATCTCAATACGGCATTCATACTGACCCGATGCCTGCTGCCGTTACTACGCGAGGCGACCGATGCTTCACTACTGTTCACGACCAGCGGCGTCGGCAGTGAAGGCCGGGCGTTCTGGGGGGCTTATTCAGTGTCGAAATTCGGCACGGAAGCAATGACGGAGATTCTTGCTCAGGAACTGGACAACACCAACATTCGCGTCAATTGCGTGAATCCCGGCGCTACCCGCACCAACATGCGCCGCAAGGCCTACCCGGCCGAAGATCCGGAAGCACTGAAGACGCCGGAGGAAATCACCGGCACGTACCTGTATCTGCTCGGCCCCCTCAGCCGCGGCGTGACCGGTCAGCGCTTCAGATGTCAGCCCTGACCTGTTTTGGCGGGACGCACTGCTGAGACGTTTCGTCATCGCGATAACGGGCGCAGCGATTGCGCAGACAACAACGGTTACATTGCGGCTTCGCGCGGCAATGACGCTTGCTGTGTTCAACGATCAGCGCGTGGAACTCATTGAGCTGCGCCGCGTCACCCAGCTCAGCCACGACCGTTCCCTGAAGATGCGACGTGCCCTCAGGTAGCGAAATGCCCAGGCGCCTGATCAGGCGCAATGCGTAGGCGTCGATGACAAATACAGGTCTGTCAAACGCATAGAGCAGGATCGTGTCGGCAGTTTCAGGCCCGATACCGTCCATGGTCAGGAGCAGGGATCGCAGCGATGGCGTGTCCAGCCTGTCCAGCCCCCGTAAACCACCGTGAGCCTGCACCAGCTGTGCCAGCGCAATGAGTCGCACAGCCTTGCGTCGAAAGAAACCGGCTCCGCGCAGAAGCGGCTCTAGTCTCCTGGCGTTCATAAGGGCCAGGGAGTTCCACGCGAGCGCGCCTGCTCCACGCAACCGCTCGACGGCCGCCGCGGCACTTGTCCATGTCGTGCGCTGTACCAGTACAGCACCGATCATGATCTCGAATCGCGAATCTGCCGGCCACCAGTGCTGCGGACCGTAATGGCCTTTCAGATCAAGAAACACCCGCCGGATTGCGCTGGCAGCGGCATGGTTCGATTTGATGACTCCCGATCCGATGACATCTGACCTGATCATGGCCGGCTCATCACCGACTGTCGGGAACATCCAGTTTCACGGCCCTGTAAAGCGCCTTCATCTCATCCGGCGTCAGGAAACGGGTTTCGCCTCGACGCAGGCGCCCAAGCAGAACCGGCCCGTAACGAACCCGTATCAATCGGCCGACCGTCAGACCGACGGCTTCGAATAGGCGTCGGACTTCCCGGTTGCGGCCTTCGCGCAGAGTGACCCGGTACCAGACGTTACGACCTGTGCCGCCTTCAGGAACTATTGTTTCAAAGCGGGCCGTACCATCTTCCAGCGAGACACCTTCAGATACACGCCGCAGTTGAACGGCATCCGGCGCAGCCGTCAGCCGCACCGCGTATTCCCGATCGATCTCGTAGGATGGATGCATCAGGCGGTGCGCGAGGTCACCGTCCGTAGTGAACAGCAACAGACCCATGGTGCTCACATCCAGCCGGCCGACGCTGATCCAGCGCCCCCCGCGCGGCGACGGCAATTTGTCGAATACCGTGGGCCGTCCTTCGGGGTCGTTTCGGGTGGTCACCTCCCCGGCGGGTTTGTAGTACAGCAGGACCCGGTCGACACGCCGGGACAGCACCGCGCCCGGCAGTCTTGCCGGACGACCGTTGATCAGGATCTTCTCTTTACCGGTGATCCGGTCACCCAGAGTCGCCACACGTCCATCCACGGAGATTCGTCCATCCGCGATCCAGCCTTCTATTTCACGACGAGAACCCAGGCCCGCGTTGGCTAGAATCTTCTGGATTCGTTCCGGCGACTCAGGCTGATCCGGTACGGGTGACCGTTGCTTCGTCCGCGCCGTCGCCGGATTCCGCTTCGGGTTCCGAGTCGGCCTGCGAGTCGATTTCCTGGGTTTCTGTCGGTCCTGCATCAGACTCAGCTTCCGTTGATTGATGATCCGTCGCCTCTTCCTCAGCAGTTTCGGTCGGCGCTATCAGGCCCGCTGCCTCGCGCAACGATTCCACCAGATCCGCCTGCGGACTTTCCTCAGGCGTCCAGTCCTTGATTTCGGACAGTGGCGGCAGCTCGTCCAGGCGCTTGAGACCGAAGTAGTCCAGAAACTCCCGCGTCGTACCGAACATTGCGGGCTTGCCCGGCACGTCTCGGTGGCCAACCACCCGCACCCAGCCTCGCTCCATCAGCGTTCGCACGATGTTCGTGCTCACTGCCACTCCGCGAACTTCCTCGATTTCGCCCCGCGTAATCGGTTGGCGATAAGCAATCAGCGCGAGCGTCTCCAGCAGCGCACGGGTGTACCGGGGTGCCCGCTCCTCCCACAAAGGCATCAGCCATTCGCTCATGGTGCGCCGCACCTGAATACGGAAGCCGCTGGCCACTTCCTTGAGCTCAACACCCCGGCCGGCGTAGTCCTGCACCAGTGCATCAAGCGCAGCGCGAAGTTCCTGCTTCTCCAGCCTGGTACCACGGCTCGTGAACAGTTCCCCGAGCTTGTCCAGTGTCAGCGGGCGGCGTGCTGCCAGCAGGGCAGCCTCGATGACATGTTTTATTTCTGTTGTATCCATTGGGTCAACCGCTCTCGGAAGTCTCGTGTTCAGGCACCGTCTGCTGTGAAGCGCGCACGTGTATCGGACCGTAGGCCTCAGTCTGCACGACATCGATGAGGCCTTCCTTGAGCAGCTCCAGGATTGCAAGGAAAGTGACGGTGACTCCCATGCGACCCTCGGCCGGGTCAAACAGCTTCACAAAGTCCAGATAGCGAGTCTTCTCCAGTGAAACCAGTACTGCCGACATCCGTTCTCTAACGGACAACGGCTCCATCTGTACATGATGATGGGCAAACATCTCGGAGCGCACGAGCACGTCCTTGAGGACGATCAGCAACTCCTTGAGCGTGACATCAGGCAACTTGGTGACCACCTGACGTTCCGGCCCTTCCGCTTCCGCGACCTGCACATCGCGCTCAAGACGCTCGAGATCATCGATGTCTTCGGCCGCCTTCTTGTAGCGTTCGTATTCCTGCAGGCGCCTTATGAGTTCCGCGCGCGGATCTTCCTCATCCTCGGCATCCTCAGTGGAGCGAGGCAGCAGCATGCGCGACTTGATTTCAGCAAGCGTCGCAGCCATGACCAGATACTCACCCGCCAGTTCGAACTGCATGTCTTTCATCAGCTCGATGTATTCCACGTACTGCCTCGAAATCTCGGCAATCGGAATGTCGAGGATATCCAGGTTCTGGCGTCGAATGAGATAAAGCAGAAGATCCAGAGGCCCTTCGAAAGCCTCCAGAAATACTTTCAGCGCATAAGGCGGGATGTAAAGATCGCGAGGCAGCTGTGTAAGGGGTTCACCTTCGACGATTGCCCACGGCATCTCTTCCTGCGTAGGTCCATTTATCAACGGCGGGCCGGCTGCGGCTGTCACCAGCGTCAGATTCGGCTTGCCGTCCGGTTTCAGATCGCCCGATTCGTTCATGACTCCACGCTCACAGCCCTGCAATGGCAGCAGCTATGGTGAGAAAGATGCTTTGGAAGTAGTTAAGAAACGGCGCGAGGATCGACCACAACACACCCGTGACGAGCAGCCCGATCACGATCACGAAACCGAAAGGCTCGATGCGGTCCACCACGTCCGACGCCTTCGGTGGCAACAGGCCTGCGAGTACCCGACCGCCGTCCAGCGGCGGAATGGGAAGCAGATTGAACAGCGCAAGCAGCACGTTGATGGTCACGCCGAAGCCGCACATTCGAAACAGCCACTCTCCAGCATTGCCGCTGACACCCATCAGCAGCACGATGCCGAGCAGAATCGCCCAACCCAGCGCCATCACAAAATTGGCGGCTGGGCCCCCAGCTGCCACGAGAATCATGTCGCGGCGCGGGTTGTTGAGATTGTTGAACGCCACCGGAACCGGTTTCGCCCACCCGAAAGTCATCTGGCCGCCGGAGAAATAAAGCAGTGCGATCGGGACGGCCAGCGTGCCAATCGGGTCGATATGTTTGACGGGATTGAGCGTAAGCCGACCGGCAAACATCGCCGTCGGGTCGCCGAAGCGCTTCGCTACCCAACCATGCGCGACTTCATGCAACGTGATTGCGAAAAGCAGCGGAATCAGTGCGTACGACAGAACGTACAGGACGGCTTCAATATTCATACCCGGCATCGCGGCATTATACGTGGTCGGCGGCGTGACCGTGCCTTCATCGCCGAAGCCGCCGCAGGCCGGCCGGAAAGGCAGCGGCACGGTTTCAGAGCCCCAGTTGCCGGATGTCTCCCTTCCCCTTGCGCACCAATGTCACCGCACCCCCGCTGAGATCCAGCACCGTGGTCGGCTCAACGCCGCAGGCACCACCGTCGATCACGGCATCCACCCGCCGCGAGAGTTTGTCCAGGATGATGTCGGGCTCCGTCATCGGCAGATCATCCTCGGGAAGCTGCAGGGTTGTGCTCATCAGGGGCTCATGCAGCACCTCGAGCAGATCGCGTGCAATCGTGTGATCGGGCACACGTATGCCAATCGTTCTGCGTTTCGGATGCTGAAAGCGCTTGGGCACTTCGTTGGTGGCGCGCAGAATGAACGTGTACGGCCCCGGCGTGAGGGCACGTAACAGGCGGTAGGCCCAGTTCTCCACTTTGGCGTAGGTGGCGATCTCGGACAGATCCCTGCAGACAAGCGTCATTTCATGATCCGCCGCCCGCCCGCGAATCTGACGCATGCGTTCCGCGGCGGCTTTGTCACCGAGGTGACAACCAAGGGCATAGCTGGAGTCGGTGGGATAAACCACTACACCACCCTCGCGGATGATGTCGGCGGCCTGCTCCAGCAGACGGCGCTGAGGATTGACCGGATGTACCTGCAGGAAGTGCGTCATGCGCGGATTCTAAGCGCACCGGCGTCGCTTCGATACCTTCGCGCGGGCAAACACCGGCTCCAGCCCGTCATGCCGGTTTCGGAGGTGTGACGGCGTCTCGTACAATACGCAAAAACCACTGGAGATTCCTGATGACAGCACAAGTGAAGCTGGCGGCATTGGCTGCCACGGGACTACTGATCGCCGGTTGCGGTGCCAGCGAGAGTCCCGACGCGCCCTCCGCAGAACAGGCGCAGTCGACCGCTGAGCAGGCGGACGCAGGAGCTGCATTGCTCATCCAGACTCTGTACGAAGGCGATGGCCAGATGATCATGGCCGGCGATACCGCTGTGGTGCATTACACCGGCTGGCTGTTCGATGAGAGCGCCCCTGAGAACAGGGGCAGGCAGTTCGACAGCTCACGCGGCAGCAGAGCCATCGATTTCGTGCTGGGCGAAGGTCGCGTGATCCAGGGTTGGGAAATGGGCCTTGAGGGCATGCTGGTCGGCGAGCAGCGTCGACTCGTCATACCGCCCGACCTCGCTTATGGCGACCGCGGTGCAGGCGGCGGAATCGTGCCACCGGGTGCAACGCTTATTTTCGAGGTTGAACTGATCGATATACGGTAATTCGCGCCGCTCAGCCGAGCGCGTCCCGGGCCTCGCTCGCCGCCCTGCGCACGCGGCGGGCGATGGACCGGCCATAGGTGTTACGCGCAACCACACCCGTTACGAAACCATTAACCGCATGCGGCATTCGTCGCATGGGCCGCATGATGTCGACGATGAGCACTGCGCGCTCCTCGTCTGCATGGTTGACCACCTCATGGGGCCATGAGTCGTCGAATAGAGTGGCCTCCCCTTCACGCCAGACGTAAGGCTGTCCCGCGACTATCAGGCTTGGCGGGTTTTCGGCCGGAACACGCAGTCCGAGGTGATAGCGCAGATAGCCGTAATAGGGCCCCTCGTGCAACGGTACACTCTTGTGTGGATCGAGAATCGAAAAGAAAGCCTGCACGATATTCGGGATGCCGCTGATCAGGTCGTCGGTTACCGGACAGCGCGCAAGGTTTTTCTCGATCCTGTGCCCCAGCACATAGAGCATGAACACATTCCATTTGGTGTCAGGATCACCGCCAGCCGAAATCTCCGCCTCACCAGGATCGACCTCGTGGTAAGGATGGAGGTCTTCAGCGGCTACGGCGTCGAACTCGGCCTGAATCTCCGTGTATCGAGCTGTGAGCGAATGAAGTTCCGGGCATACCTTGTCGATGTCGTGGAACACCGGTCGCTCATTCCCCCCGACATGTCGAAAAAGGTAGTTGTTGACCGCGGATTTATAGAAATGGTAGTCGAGGTATTTCTTCAGACCTGTTGGGGCTTGAGGCATCCCCGCTCTCCCTGAGGTGGAAAAGTGCCGCCACTATAACGTAAGTAAAGGCGGTTTTTCAGGTGCCAGCGGCGGCGTGAGGTTTGCCTGAGCCGGGCCGAAACAGAGTACCCCTAGCGCTTTCGCATCGTGAAGCTGCCGGTCGTATGGCAGAATACCCGCACCGCTTTCAGAGTGGCTTCGTTGCCTTCAAACGTAAATCAGCGAAGCTGCCAGCTCACTGCAGAGACAGATTTCACCGTGGACCGTGTTTCCCGTATAAGGCAGATACTCACCGAAACCTTTGAGCCGGAGCTGGTGGAGGTTGTCGATGAGAGTCACCTTCATGCCGGTCACCCCGGGGCGGCAACCGGAATGGGCCACTTTCGGATAAACCTGGTTTCATCCCGATTCGCCGGCCTTCGCACCATCCAGCGGCACCGACTCATCTATGACGCTCTCAGTGAGATGATGAAGACAGACATTCATGCACTTGCGATCAATGCCCGCTCCACTGACCAGGTCTGACTAACGGAATAATCATGACCATACCGAAACTGATCAAGCATCCCTTCCTGCCAGCCGTCATGCTGTCCTTGGCTGCTGCCGCGTGCTCAAGCGATCCACAAGACGTTCCGCAGCCACCAGCATCATCATCCGTATCAAGCAATCTTGGTCCCGGGCAGGCTGCCATCGTCAATGACCGGGTAGTACCAGAGTCGGTTTTCAGGCTGCATGTGCTCAACGTCACCCAGCAGAGCGCAGAAGACCTCAGTGAAGAAGACAGGATGACACTGCTGGATGACCTGGTCGACTACGTTCTGGTGGCACAGGAGGCCGAAGAACAAGGCTTGCTCAATGAGCGCACGGTTGCCGCCAACCTTGAACTGCAACGGATACAGCTACTTGCCAATCTTATGGCGCAACGTTACGTCGATCGTAACCCGGCGACGGAAGACGAGATGCTAGCCATGTACAACGAGAACCTTCCAAATCTCATCAGCACAGAGTATTGGGTCAGACACATTCTCGTATCAACAGAACAACTCGCTGAGGCGTTGATCAGCGAGCTCGATGCCGGCGCCAACTTTACTGAACTTGCGGACGAGCATTCCCTGGATGAGTCAGACCTTGGCTGGTTTACCCTGGAGGCCGCAGACCCCACGTTCGCTGCAGGAATACGGATGCTGCAGGTTGGCGAGCATTCTTACGCTCCTGTACAAACCCAATTCGGCTGGCATGTCATTCTGCTCGAGGACTCGCGAGAGCTTGACCCACCCGAGATGGACGCAGTGCGCAACGAACTACGCGCTGCCGTGGACCGACAACGCGTAGCGAGATTTCTTGATGAGTTGAGAGAAAGAAGTAGCGTTGAGGTTCTGATTGATTAGTC
>JBJHBW010000019.1:0-58906 GCA_050485685.1 Gammaproteobacteria bacterium | reverse complement strand
ATCGGCTTCGAAAGCGTGGGCCGCGCTGCGCCCCTGGCCGCGGACATCTATGACACCGACCTGGTTGGCGCCGTACAGTCGCTGTTCGGCCCTCCCTATCCCGGTGAAGACAGACGGCGCTACGTCGGCGCCACCCGCGACGGCGCAGTGCCCGAAGGCGTGGAACCTTTGCCGGTGGATCTTTTCTCGTCGGACGACTTCTATCGCGACCGTGACCTGTGGCATGACCCGCGCTATTACCGCTGCAACAGCTCGACCAGCATCGAGGAACTGTGGGCCAGCGGTTTCGGCCCGCCACTGATCGGTGACAATCCGCCGCAGACGGTGGCCTGGGGACATTGCGACCAGGACTATCCTCGCGAAGCCATCGTCAGTCCGTATCCTTTCCAGAGCGCGCAGGAGCACTACGAGGCGCTGCTGGAGGAAACGCGCGAACGCGGTGGCCCGACCGAACATACCTATGCGACGGTGCCGGCGGAATGGACCGGCGTTTACCGGCAGCCGGGCATCACGCCGGAGAACGAAAACTGGTACTGGATGCGGCGCAATCAGGTACCCACACTGCTGTCGCTGCTCACGGATGAGTATCAGACCCGTGTGGTGCAGGAGCTCTATCACACCGGCAACAGCAACGCGCCGCACTGGCCATCACAGTATTGCTGGCCGGAGGGCTTCATGCGTCGCTGGGCGCCACCGGCAACATGGGAGCATCACATCATCGCGACACCGAACATCGTGCAGATCATGGCCGGTGTCGCGCGTAACTTCGTCACCAACATCTACATAGGGCGGGATTTCGTGATCGATGGCGGCGTGCCGCGGCTGGGAGAAGCGGTGCCGCGCTGGTACGGCGAAACCATAGGCTTCTGGGACGAAGACACCCTGATCACCTGGACATCAAACGTACAGGGCTGGGTCGCACATGGCGCGTTCGAGCATTCCGACCAGATGCAGAGCATCGAGATCTATACGCCGATTCGCAGTGAGGACGGCGAGTTCCTGGGTCTGAATCACGAATCCATCCTGTATGACCCTGAAGCACTGGTCGAGCCGGTTCGCATCGTGCGCAATATCCTCAAGGCCGCCGAAATCCACGAAGGCAACCCGCACACGTTCATCGAGTGCGTGCAGACCATTTTTCCGATAAACGGCCTGGGAACACCGGTCACGCCCGGTGCCGTGATCGAGTACGAAGTGCCCGACATGTATGGACGCCCGTGGGCGCACATGTGGGAACGCTACTTCGAGCAGGACATGGAACGGCCCGAAGAGGTCGACATCTTCAGTTTCGACTGACCTCGTTCCTGCCCTTTCCGCAGAACCGACCGCCCGGGGCCGCCATTGAGCGGCCCCGGTGCATTCCGGCACCGTTCCTTTCGCGATGACAGTTGACAACTTGGATATAGTGTCCTAGTCTTCTAGGACACTCAAACAAGCGAACGGGATGACCGCCGTGATCCGTATCACCGACCTCGACTTTGGCTACCGCCGCAACCCGCTGTTTCATCAGCTCAATCTGCAGCTTGAGCCAGGCAACGTGTATGGCCTTCTGGGCATCAACGGCGCCGGCAAGTCCACGCTGCTGAGGCTGATCACGGGACTGCTGTACGCGGACGCAGGCCACGTCAGCACGCTGGGGCACGACGCCGGCAAACGCGATCCTGGCATGCTGTCCCGCGTTTTCCTGCTGCCGGAAGACCTGAATCTGCCGGGTGTGACCGAGCGCGAATATGTGTCGGTGCATGCCCCTTTCTACCCGCGCTTCGATCGCCCGCTGTTCGAACGGCAGATGGAGGAGCTCGCGGTGCCGCGTGGACGCAAACTGACCACGCTGTCGCACGGCCAGCAGAAGAAATTCGCACTCGCTTTCGGCCTGGCCAGCGGCGCAGAGCTGCTGGTGCTGGACGAGCCGACCAACGGCCTGGATATCCCGTCCAAAGGGCTGTTCCGGCGCCTCGTGGCCGGCGCGTTGAGCGACGACCGCACCGTGATCATTTCCACACACCAGGTGCAGGACGTCGCGTCGCTGATCGACCCCATTGTCATCCTGCATGGCGGCCAGGTGCTGTTTCATCAGCCGCTGGCCGATGTCGCGGCACGGATCAGAATGTCTCACGGCACGACGCGACCGGCCGCTGACGCAGCACATCTGCTGCACAGCGAACAGGCGGTGGAGGGCTTTCGCTCGCTGTGGCTGGACGAGCAGGCCGGTGACGGACACGTCGATCTGGAACTGCTGTTCAACTTTGTCGTGTCGCAGCCGCAACGCTGCCGGGAAATCTTCCCTGTCAGCTCAAACAAAAATTCACCCGCCGACCACGGAGTCGCCGCATGAACGAGATACTGAACCTTCGACGCCTCGCGCTGGTGATGCGCGCCGACCTATACGCCGGTTGGCGCATGCTGGGCATCATCACGGCCGCGATGGCCGCGGTCGTGATCGTGAGCGGGCTGTTATTCAGAAGCGGCACACCGGCAACCGATACGTTTTACTTCGCCTGGTACGTCATTCTGCTGTTCCTGCTGGGACTGGCCGCCACCAGCCGGGGCTTCAACGAGTTGTATGACAGGAACCGCAATACCGCATTCCTGCTGCTGCCGGCCTCATCGCTCGAGAAAACGCTGGCACGACTGATCTGGCTGTCGGCGGGCTTCGTGGTCTATCTGGTCGTCTGTGTGTTCGTGGTATCCGTACTCGGCGAAGCCGTGAACTGGCTGATCAACGGTCGCACGAATCCGCTGTTCCAACCACTGTCCGGTACTGTCTGGCAACTGGCCGGCTACTTCGTACTGGTTCAGTCGGTCTTCTTTCTCGGCGCCGCCTGGTTCCGAAAGTACAAGATCTTCAAGACCATACTCGCTGTCCTGGCGCTGATCGCGGGCTACGTTGCTTTCGTGATTCTGGTCGGCCGTTTCATGTTCTTTGGGGAAGCGCAGGCCGACGTGGTCATACAGCTGGCAAACAGCGACACGCTGGCCCTCTATCAGACCTACAGACTGCTGTTCGATTCCGCCGGTTACGTGGCGGCCATCGGGCTTTATGTGCTGCTGCCGCTGTTCTGCTGGAGCGTTGCGTGGATACGGGTCAGGGAAACGCAGGTCAGCCATGGAGTTTGAACAACCCAGAGCGATCTATCAGCAGATCGCCGATCAGTTGCGTGATCGCATCCTGCAGGGCGAGTTTGCCGAAGGCGAGCGCATTCCTTCGATACGGGAGTTTGCAGTGAGCACAGGTGTCAATCCGAACACGGTGACCAAGAGCTATCAGTCACTGCTGGACCGGGGAATCATCATGAACCAGCGCGGCCTTGGTTATTTCGTCGCGGACGACGCAAGGCAACACATTCTCGCCGAGCTTCGCCAGGCACTCATTAACGAGGAACTGCCGCGCGTGTTTCGCACCATGCGACTTCTGGGGCTGGACATTCAAGCCATTGCCGGGGAATTCGAGCGCTTCGAACAGGAAGCGAAGGGAGACTGAACATGAGACTGAGAACGAGTCAGAAGGCATTGCTCAGCGCCATCGGCGCGGTACTTCTCATTACATTAATGTGGCTTGTCACGCTGAACGTCATCGTGCGCGGCGCGATTGCCGATGGCCGTGCCGCCCAGCCCGCGGCGGCGGCCGGCGAGACGGTTAACCTCGCCGATCTCACCGGCTTCACAAGAATTCGCACACGTAACGGCTGGGACCTGACTGTCACGCAGGGTGCATCCTGGCAGGTGTCCGTCGTCTATCCCGACGGCATGGCGGATCGGTTCGATATCGAGGTGCGCGGCGACGTGCTGGAACTGAACTATCGCGCGCCACGCGGCTTCCGGTTCCTGGGAATGGGTGGACCAGGCCGGGGCACTGCGGTGATCACGATGCCAACAGTTGAACGTGTGCACATGGAGGGCGCCGGCTCCCTCAACCTGGCCGGATTCGAAGGCGAACGGCTGGAATTGTTCGGCGCGGGTGCATACGCCTTCACGGCCGAAGACAGCCGGTTTACGACCCTGGAACTGTCGCTCACCGGTGCCGGCGCAGCCGATCTCAGTGGTCTCACGGCCGTCAATGCGAACGTGACGCTCACCGGCGCGACCGACACCCGGCTCACGATGGGCGGTGGAGCGCTGACCGGCAGCATCACCGGTGCCGGTCAGCTTGAGTACGCCGGCACGGTCAGGGAAGAGACCCTGGCCCGTGCAGGTGCCGCCGTCGTGCGCCGGTCGGAATAATCGCCACTGGCGTAAAGCACGTGCGCTACGTGTGCGACTTTCGAAACGGCAATGTCAGCAGAAACACGATCAACCGGAACGACAGCAGCCTGAAAGCGGCGCGCGCCTCCTCGGGTGTGAGGCGCGCGCTCATCGGCATCGCACCAAACACCTTGCCCCTGACGACCAGATCGTTGCCGTCGCGCTCGATCGCACTGACCACCATCAGCTCGCTGCCGTCGGCACCCTTCAGCTTCATGCAACGCGTCCCTGCTTCTCGAAGTCCATGCCCAGATCCTCGAACATCTTCATGGCCGTTGCGCGACCGGCGCCGAACACACCGCCGCCCGGATGCTGGAACGGACCGACCAGGTAGAAGCCATCCAGGCCCGGCACCTTGTAGTGGCCCAGGTCCGGCGTAGGCCTGTGCGCACCCGACTGATAGGTTGCGGTCGCAATGCCGTGCAGGTCGCCGCGGCGGAAGCTCGGTGAAGTGCGCTCCATGTCCACCGGGCTGTCGATGTGTGCCTCGATCACATTGCCGTTGATGTTCTCTACGAAGCGCGCCATGTGCGACAGCATGTGCTGCGCATATTCCTGCTTGGCGTCATCCCAGGCACGGCCGTCAGCGCGCTCATACGGCACGTAGTCCCACAGGTGCAGGATTGCCTTGCCCTCCGGCACGCGCGAAGGATCAAACTGCGACAGCGAACCGAATCCGAGCAGCGGCGTCGGCATCAGATCGCCGTAACGCAATGCATCGAAGGCGCGGCGCAGATCCTCGTACGCGTTCGGCAGCAGCTCGATCATGACCGAATCCGGCGCCTTGCCGCCGTTCAGCCGCAGTGGCTCGTTCAGTGCCGCGTGCACCGTGATGCAGGCCGCGCCGGAAATGTGCGTAGCCTCGGCATCGCGCCTGACGACCGGATCCAGGCCGTCGATGTACTGCGCAAGCAGGTGGGGATGAATCGCGCCGATCACGGCGTCTTTCGCGTCAAAGCGCCGCCCGTCGACGGTTTCCACGCCTGTCGCACGACCGTTGGCAACGATCACGCGCGCCACCTCGGCATTGCCGATCACTTCGCCGCCATGGTCACGAATGCAGGCCACCAGCGAGTCGGTCAGCGCGCCGGCCCCGCCGCGTGCAACACCGAAACCGTAGCCTTCCAGAAAACCGAGAAACACGAATGCGCCGAACGCCGTGTTCTTCTCATCGGGCGACACGAGGTTCTCGCCGGCCACACGCGCCAGCATCGCGCGCACCGCATCGGATTCAAACGTGTCACACAGGAAATCGTGGCTGCTCATCTGCATGATGCGCCACAGCTCGCGGCCCTCGCGGGTCTGGTCCAGCATTGCGTGGGTGGCACCCTCCGGCGCCGGCGGCGAATACAGCACCGACGTGACCATGGGCAGCCAGGCCGCGGCCTGCTTCGACATGGCCCGATACGCTTCGGCGTCTTTCTTTGAAAAGCGCGCGATCTCGTCGCAGGTGCGCTCCGGGTCGCGATACAGCTTCAGCGTGCGCCCGTCCTCATACGCGGCCATCATCGGTGAGTCGGGGACGATGTAGTGCAGGCCATACTTCGATTTCAGCTTCAGGTCATCGTTCTTCAGCAGCGGATTGGCCTGGATGAAGATATGGCTCATCGAGTGCTGGTCGTGGCGAAAGCCCGGTTGCGTCAGCTCGCGCGTGACGACACCGCCGCCAAACCACTCGTTGCGCTCCAGCACCACCACCTTCTTGCCTGCCGCCGCGAGATAGGCTGCGGTCACAAGTCCGTTATGTCCGGCGCCGACGGCGACGATGTCCGACTGGTTCATGCCGATCTTTACTCCCCATTGGTATCTGCTAAGGCACGCCGGCTGCGTGCCTGCTTTCCGCTCAGTCTATGCGACCGGACCGCCGGTGTGAAACCGCGAACGGCATGCTCCCCCTTTGATCCCGCTCGTGATTGCGGTGGTGGCGGTCGGCTGGACGCGGCCCATCGGTTCTGAAATGATCGGGACGCGCAGTGCCGGCCCCGTTAAGGAACGAGGCGGGTTAAAGGCCTGGCGAACAAGAAGACAACAGCAACAGCCGACAAGGCTGTACCACTACATCGGGGAGATGCAATGGCGAAGCCAAAGAACGCGCAGGAACAGACGGTCGTGGATTTTTTCCGGATCCTATCCAGTGGCGATCTGGAAGCGTTGCGCGAATTTCTGCATACGGATGCCAGCTGGACCCCGATGCTGAAGCCCGGCATTCCGGGCGCCGGCGTGCATCACCCGCGCGACACGATAATTGACGGCTTCCTGGCACCGGTTCGCGGCCTGTTCAAGCCCGGCGATCCGAAGGTGCATATCGATTCGATCGTATCCGATGGAGACCGCATCATGGTCGAGTCCAGCTCCACCGGAACGCTGTCCGATGGCCGCAAATACGACAACCTCTATGCCTGGGCGTTCGAGCTGAAAGACGGCAAGGTCTGGAAGATTCGCGAATACATGGACAGCGCCTACGTCGCCAGCCTGTTTCCGGACGGCGGCTGAGTCACGCACAGGCGCTGGCGCCCGACCGCGGACGCCCCACGGATCAGCGATCAGACACCTGCCAACGTTGCTCGATCAGCACCTGTTCCTCTTCAGCGCTGAGTACATCGCCGTCGATCAGCTCATCGACGGCCAGATCGAACAGCGTGGCGGCTGGCCCTGATGCCGGCCGGTACACGGCTTCGTCGTCAACGATCAGCGGCCCGTCGTGAAAACCCGCCAGCGCAACCTGCCAGCCTTCCTCGCGGCGACACGCAAGCGCGTAGGTGGTACCGCGCGCGTCACCGACATCCAGCTGTCGGCAATAGTCGCCATCGAGCGAGCGAAAACTCATGCGTGCGAGAGCGCGACGACCCGGAGCCACTTCCGTCGCCGCGCCGCCCGGTGAGCGTTCGAGAATTCCGTACAACGGATCGTCCGGTCCGATGAATGCTGACAACTGCGCCAGACCTGCATCACCTTGGTCACGTAACTGTGGCGCCATCACATAGGCCAGCAGAAACCCGAACATCAGCGCAATGCCCGCAGCCATCGCCGAGGGCATCGTAAACAACTGCGCCACGAACGGCCTGGGAAAGGGAACGACATTCGCACCGGCTGACTCGCGATTGTCGTTGCTCTGCGCTGCGCCGGCGGGACCTGTGAGCAGCGCGACAATATGCTCAGGCACTGGCTCATCGGCGACCGGCGAGTACGCAGTGCTGAAAATTTCGTCGGCCGAGCGCAATGTCTCGAGCCGTGCCGCCAGCGCCGGCTCCCGGGCCAGACGTGCGGTCAGCGCATCGGCCTGCTCTGCCGGCAACTCGCCGTCCAGCCACGCCGACAGCAGTACGTCGTCATCGGTGAAGTCATCAGTGCTCATTGTCGCTCTCCGTCGCCCCGGCGCTGCCCGAAGCCGGCGGCGCATCGGCCGGAACCAGGTCTGCCAGGGCCGCTCGCGCGCGTGCCAGCCGACTCATCACGGTGCCGACCGGAATATCCAGTGTTTCCGCAGCTTCGCGGTAGGAGAATCCCTCTACCGCCACCAGAGACAGCACCACGCGCTGTTCCTCGGACAGCGAGGCCGCCGCGTCCTGAACCTGCTCCAGATACACGGCATCGACCGCTGATATGCCGGCGCTCGCGGGCTCGCAGGCGTCGTCGCTCTCTTCGGCCAGCGTCATAGCAGCACGGCTGCGGACCTCGCGGGACCGCAACTCGTCTATCCACAGATTCCTGCATACGCGAAACATCCATTTCAGCACCTCGGCGCCGTCCGGCACCTTGCCCTGAAGCACCTTCTCCACAGTGTTCTGCAGCAGGTCATCACCATCGTGCCGGTTGCCGGTCAGGCTGACCGCGAACCGGCGCACCCGCGGCAATGCCTCCAGCATGGCCTCCCGAAGTGCCTGATTCACTGTGTCCTGTCTGTTCAA
Organism: Gammaproteobacteria bacterium; assembly: GCA_050485685.1. Taxonomy (GTDB): domain Bacteria; phylum Pseudomonadota; class Gammaproteobacteria; order Steroidobacterales; family Rariloculaceae; genus JBJHBP01. Next base: position 50,756 of record JBJHBW010000019.1, on the reverse strand, counting down.
CGTGCGAACTGCCTGCTTTATTCCCGGCAGAGGAATATATATGTTTGGTGGTCCGTTATCCTTGATATACCCGACAATTCGGGAGCCTCGCGCACGCCGGGTGCGATCGGGCAGCGACATCGGAGACGCGACCATGGCAAGGCTGACAATTCACCACAGCCGCAATCTGGAACGAAAACACGGACGCGACCGATCCATCGCCTTCCGGTTGGCCCTCTGTTTGCCCTTCTGTCTGTCCCTCGTTTTGACCGTCTTTCTGACAATGGGCCCTTTCCTGGCCCTCGCACAGTCGCTGGACAGCATTATCGAAGACCAGATCACCAGTGACGTGGAATCGGCCATTGTCGATGCGGTTGAGCAGGCGGTCGAGGACCAGGTCGGCGATCAGGTCGAACAGCAGGTGCAGGACTCGGTCACCAACGCGATCGAGCAACAGCTCGAAAGCAGTGTGACCGATGCGATCGAACAGTCGGTGGAGAGCAGCGTCACCGACACCCTCGAGCAGCAGGTGGAATCCGGTGTCACGGAAGCCATAGAACAGCAGCTCGAAGCCGGCGTGCTCGAAACTCTGGAACAGCAGATCGAATCGGGTGTCGTCGAAACCCTTGAGCAGCAGATCGAGTCGGGCGTTGCCGGCACCCTGGAACAGCAGCTGGAGAGCGTTCTCGAAACTGACCTGGAGTCGCAGATCGGCGAGGCGCTGGAACTCGGCCTGGTATCGGAGCTGGAGCAGCGCCTGCCGGGAGAATCGCCGATCCTGCCGCTGGAACCGGTGACTAATGCACTCGGTCAGCTAACCGGATCCGAAACCGGCGACGACAGTCAGACATCAGCGGACAGCAGCAATACCTTGCTGATCGATCTCGACGATGACGGCAATGCGGTGGAACGGGAGATCTGGGTGCTGCTCATACCTGCCGATCAGGTCGAGCGACTGGACGACTGGGGCTTCAGTGTTCGCAGCCGCCAGACTCTGGATGCGCTGGAGGCCGAACTCGTTACCATCGTTGCGCCGGAAGACCGCACCCTGGCCGAGGCGGCGCTGGAACTTGCGCTGGACGCACCGGGCACCGTCGTGGACCTGAACCACGTTTACCGCACCGATGCCGAAGCAGCGACTGCGCAAACTGTCGCCATGGCGGTTACGACTGCATCACCTGACGATAACAGCACCGGCATCGCAATCGGCATGATCGATACCGCCGTCAGCATTGCGCACGAGTCGCTGCGCAACAGCACCATCATTCAGAAGGACTTCGTGCATTTGGACGCCCCCAGGCCGCTGGCGCACGGCACCGCCGTCGCATCGCTGCTGGTCGGCCGCTCGGAACAGGTCAGCGGCTATCTGCAGGGCGGGACGCTGCACGCCGCATCCGTGTTTCTTGAAGACGCCGAAGGGATGCCGGCGGCGCTGACCACCGCGCTCGTGGAAGCAGTCGCCTGGATGGCCGAACAGCGCGTGCAGGTGGTTAATATGAGCCTGTCCGGGCCGCCCAACAGGGCCCTGGAGGCCGCCATCGAACGCGCTGCCGATCGCGGCCTGGTGATCGTGGCCGCGGTGGGCAACAACGGACCGCATGGCGCACCGCTGTATCCGGCCGCCTACGAGCGTGTTGTCGGCATCACCGCCGTTGACGCCCGCCATCGCGTCTATCGCCAGGCAGGGCGCGGTCCGCACGTGATGTTCGCGGCGCCCGGCGTGCGCATCCGCGTTGCCCGTGCCGGCGGCGGCTATACCACGGACAGCGGCACTTCGATGGCGGCACCTTATGCGGCGGCCATCATTGCCGCTTCGCTGCATGCGTTGGAAGCTTCGCCGGATCTGGTCCTCCAGCAGCACAAGGCCGCAGCGCAAGGGCTGGGCGAAAGCGACTTCAACAGTGCGTGGGGATACGGCCTGATCACGCCTCTCAGAACTGCGCCCGCAGCTGCACAGACACAACGTTCTCCGTGAAATCCACGGTCGGCAGGTTGGACCGGTTGTCCGAGTGGGTCATGCCCAGACGGGTTACCAGACGCTCGCCGAAAGGAATATCCAGCAGTACCTCGAGCCGATGACGGCGGTCACGGCGAACTTCCTCTATGGCCGGCGTCGGTTCACGGTAGTTTCTGCGCTCCGTACGCACCTGCGTGCGCAGCGTCAGTTGCCGCGCCCCCGTATCCATGCGATGTACAAGCTGCAGACGCAGGCGCTCGCCCCTGTAGTCGAAGTGACCTGCCCTGGCATCCTCATCGTCGAAACGCACGCCCGTAACAAGGTAGGTGCGCAGTCCGTTCAGGAACACATAGGCGTCAGCCGACAGCGCATGGGCCGTCGCGTCACGATCCGGGTTGGTACGAAAGGTCTTGTCTGACCAGGTATGCGCGAACCGCATGAACAGCCGCGTGCCAAACAGCCGGGAAAGGTGCGGAGAATATTGACGCATGGTCAGGAATTCGGTGCCGTCGAGCTCGGCAATAACGTGATGGGCGGCGATTCCCGTGTTAAAGCCGCTCAGATCGTAAGCAAATCCGGCTGACCCACGGTGTATGCGCAGGTCGAACGCATCGAAATCCTGATGAAGACTCTGTGACAGGTGATAGCCGGCGTTCAGCGTAAGCCCTGACGTCGGCCTGCCGTTGTAGTTGACTCCGAACTCCAGCTGCGTTGCGACATCGCTCTGCCCTGAAGATGCGTCCAGATCGAGAATGGCGACGTTGCTGTCGTACTGCAGGCCGGCCCGCAGATCGATCTGCACCGGCCGTTGCTGGCCGCCCTCCGGCGACGAATCCTGAGCCTGCGCAGTCCCGGCAAGTGCGAGAGCTGCCAGGGTCGCCGCGGCTTTGCCTGCTGCGCTCCGACGTGCCAGCTTCCCGCGGCACTTCGCGGCAGCGAGGCCACGATCAACGGAACCAAGCGTACGGTTTTGCTTCTCCATGGTTATCGTTCCTGTTCCTGTCTCAATTTCTGCAGCTGCGACAGCTGCCGTGGCTGGCGAGGAAAAGGCCAGCGGGCATGAGGTCCCGCCGGCCTGTGCCCGGCAAAGTGTTGAACCTACAGACCCAGATTCACCAGGCCGGTGATCTCGTTCTGCAGTTCACTGTGCACCTCACCGTGGATCTCACTGGCAAGATCAGCCTGCAGCTCTGATTGCAGCTCTGATTGCAGCTCCGACTGCAGCTCGCCCTGGAGTTCGGTCTGGAGCTCAGCCTGGAGCTCGGTCTGCAGCGCAGTGTGCACCTCACTCTGCACTTCGCTCTGGACCTCACTGCTGATCAGGCCCTGAACTTCACTGTGCACCTGACTCTGAACTTCACCCTGGAGGTCACCCATGAGCTCTCCATGAATCGCCGCCTCAACCACGGCGCCGACTTCGGCCTGAACCTCGGTGGCCAGCTCAGTCGCCAGCTCAGTTGCCATTTCGGTTGCCATTTCAGTCGCCATCCCGGCTGCCAGTTCCGCTCCGACTTCGGCGGCAACGGTCACGCCCACTTCCTCGCGAATCTCCTCGCCAATGCCGACAGCTACGTCGGCAGACGCGTCGGTGCGCAGCTCCGACGCGGCGTCCAGCGCGACCGTCGCAGCAGAGTCTCGCCCTGCCGACAACATCAGAGCCTCGCGGGCCGCGGTGTTCACATCGGCCTGTGCGTCCGCTGAAGCCTCACCGGCAACGGCCACCGTTTCGGCAGCAGCCACGCCGCCTGGCGAGCCGCCCAGCATGCCACCGGTCAATCCACCCATCGCAAGGGCCAGAGCAGTCAGTTTGTGCGTTTTCATCGTATTGAATCCTCCATGTCTAGTGGACACTGTGATGACGATCATGAAACGCGATTTATTCCCTCGGCAGGTGAAATAACGAGCTCCCCGGCTTTTTACCAACACGGATGGAACAAAAAACGGTTCTCACTCGTTATTACAGGTACACGCCACGTGGCGTAAGCCGGGCGCAGGCAGTGCGCCTGAACAGAGAAAGGATGAACCGCGATGAAAAAGGAAATACTGCTTCTGACCGCAACAGCGCTGTGTCTCACCGGAGGCGCACTGGCACAGCCCTCCGCGACTGCCGAGGGATCGGCCACAACGCGATCCGACGCGAGCGCCGGCGCAGGCCGCGACGGTGCACGGATTGCCGGCCAGAGCGAAACGACGGGCCAGGTCGCGGCTGAAGGCGCCGCGCAGCAGGCATCCGGACGATTTGCCCAGGGCACCGAGTTCGATGCGACCCTGGAACGGCCGGTAGACGCACGCCGCGCCAGAGAGGGCGACGAGGTGCGCGCCACCCTGAACGAAACCGTGCGTTCAGACGACGGCGTCGTGATCGAGCAGGGCTCGACCATCGTCGGCCGGGTCACCGCCGCCACAGAACACCGACGCGCGACACGCGCCCGCGAAGGTGTCGCATCGACGCTGGCCATCGTGTTTGAGAAGGCCATCCTCAGTGACGGACGCGAACTGCCAATGAACGCAACCATACAGGCGCTTGCGGCAGCACAATCCGCCACCGATGCACGCCTTGGCGGCGACGAACGAGGTCGCGCCGACGCGCGATCACGCACGTCCGGCCAGGGAAGCGCACGCGGCGGTGCGGCGCCGGCCGGCAGCGGTATTGGCGGCATTGGTGCAACGGCAGGCGGCGTGGCCGGTGGTATCGCCGGAGGCGCCACAGGCACGGCTGGCGCGGCCACCGACCGCGCAGGCAGCACTGTCGAAGGGGCGGCTCGCGCGGGCACCCGTGCCGGTGCGGAGGCATCGCGCTCATCGGCGTCGGCGGCCGGTTCGGCCGTTGCACGCGCCGGTGCTTCGGCCGGCGCCACCGGTGGTCTGGGTGCCGACGGACGATTCGCGTCCGGAACACGCGGCGCATTCGGGATGGACGGAATCGAGATTGCCGGCCAGGCGTCGGGCAGCGCCCAGGCCTCCGTGATCCGTTCGGAAAGCGGTAACGTAAGACTTGGCAGCGGCACCAGGCTGCTATTGGTTACCGAGGCCTCGGCATCCGGACGCTGACACGCCCGGCGGCTGGCGAATTCCGTAGTGAGCACACCGCCAGCTGAACGATTGGAAACCGCGTGTCGGCCGACGCACTGAGCTGCGTCGGCCGACACCGTTTCCTCCCCCGCTATCCCGCCTTGCTGCAAGCGCCTATACTGCGCAGCAGCATGATCACGTCACGCCGCCTGTCGGTTCTGTTCCTGCTCGGCAGCCTGCTGCTGCCGCCGGCAGCCGCCGTCATGGCTGCGCCCGATGTGGCGATGCAGGATCCGGTTCGCGAGTCGCACAGCCGGCAGGCGGAATCGGAACTGCAGGTCCGCCATCGCGGTCTGCGTGGCAACCCGGGCGCCGTCCCGTCGCAAGACACGCCACCGGAGCGTTTCTCAGACACGCCTGACGAAGCCCCGCAGCGGCTGCACGCACGCTCACGCCTGCCGCATCCTGTGCAGGCACCGCAGAATTCCTTCCAGCTGTTCACATCCGACGGACAGCGACTGTACCTCACCACCGCAAGACTCAGACTCTGAGCGTCGCTTTCACGCGCGCCGTGAGCGCGTATATCCGCGTGACCGCTCGCTGATCTCTGATCTCAGATCTCTCGGATCGCGAAGGGCACTGTCCGTCCGTGCGTGTGCACGGGCTGGAAACCGGACCCGGTGAAAAGTGATGAACAGACCAAGCCCCTGGAAGCTGGCAGCCCTGGCGGCCATCGTGATCGTCAGCACGGTGATCTGCCTGCCGACCCTGTTTGGAGACGACCCTTCCCTAACCATCGCCCGCGATGATCGCGTTGCGATGGCTGCGGACGACCTGCGCCGCATCGAATCCCTGCTGATTGCAGCGGACATCGATTTCCTCACCACGACAACAGACGGCGGATCAGCTGTCGCGCGCTTTGCCGATGTGGAACAGCAGCTGCAGGCCCGCGAGATGCTGGCACCGTACCTGCCCGATCACACTCTGGCGCTGAGCTTTGCACCGCGCACGCCGCAGTGGCTCGCCGCGTTGGGGCTGAAACCCGTAGCGCTGGGCCTGGACCTGCGTGGCGGTGTGCAGTTTCTGTACGAAGTCGATGTCGCCGCAGCAGCCAGACCGCTGCTGGAGAGTCAGTTCAACGAGCTTCGTGATCGGCTGCGACAGGCCGAACTCAGGGTGGTCGCGGAGCTGACCGATGACGCGATCGTAATCGGCCCGGTCAACGCCGACTCCACTATGGCGGTGGAACGCTTACTGCGCGAGTTGCAGCGTGACGCACGAGGCGCATCGGGAACGGCGGGTGCTGCGGCCGACACGCTGGTGATGTCCTCAGACGAGCACACGGACGGTGCGGCATGGCGCATTACGCTGACCGAAGCGGCCGCGCTGGCGCGCCAGACAGCAGCTGTACAACAGAACGTGCTGACGCTTCGCAATCGCGTGAACGAACTGGGCATTGCCGAGCCTGTGGTACAGCAGCAGGGCCAGAGCCGCATCGTCGTCGAACTTCCCGGCGTGCAGGATCCCGCCCAGGCCGCGCGACTGCTGGGTGTGGCTGCAACGCTGCAGTTTCGTCTGGTCGACACGGACCCGGCGACAGGCCGGGACGGACAGCTACGCTCGGGCGTGCGCTCCACCGTCTATCAGGATCGCGATGGCAACGCGATGGCACTGCGTAACGAAGTCATTGTGTCGGGCGATCAGCTGGTCGATGCCACGCCCGGATACGTCGAGGGGCAGCCGGCGGTGTTCGTCCGGCTGGATTCCCAGGGTGCGCGACGCATGCTGGACACGACACAACGCAACGTCGGCAGACAAATGGCGGTGCTGTTCATCACGCAGAAACCCGAACTTCATATCGTGGACGGCGAGTCGGTATTCGTGACCGAAACCGAGCAGACCATCATCAGTGCGCCGGTGATACAGGGTGTGTTCGGCAGCAACTTTCAGGTCACAGGATTGCGTCCCTACGAAGCGCGGGACCTGGCGCTACTGCTGCGCTCCGGAAGCCTGGCCGCACCGATCGCCCTGATTCGCCAGAGCACGATCGGCCCAAGCCTGGGGCAGGACAACATTCAGAAAGGACGCACGGCAATCATTGCCGGATTCATCGCCGTTGTGCTGTTCATGGCCGGTTACTACAGGCTGTTCGGCATGATCGCGAATCTGGCGCTGCTGACCAATGTGATCCTGCTGGTCGCACTGCTGGCCCTGCTGCCTGTCTCGCTGACGTTGCCCGGTATTGCCGGCATCGTCCTGACCATGGGCATGGCCGTGGACGCCAATGTGCTGATCTTCGAGCGCATACGCGAGGAACTGCGTGCCGGTGCATCTGCGCTGAGCAGTATCAAGGCCGGCTATGACAAGGCTTTCTCCAGCATCGCCGACGCCAACGTGACGACGCTGATGGCGGCGCTGGTGCTGCTGGCTTTCGGCACCGGCCCGGTGAAGGGATTCGCGATCACGCTAAGCCTCGGCATCATGACATCGATGTTCACCGCCATCATAGGCACACGCGCAGTCGTAGGCCTGATCTACGCAAGACGGAGAAACACACGGCTTTCTATTGGTAAAGTAACCTCAGGCAGCTGAGGTACAACATGGCAGAACTGGGGCGCATGCTGCTTGCAAGCCTGCGCGACCTGACGCCGGTCGTGCTGGTGATCGTATTCTTCCAGGTTGTAGTCTTGGGTCAGCCTGCGTCCGAACTTCTGGTGTTGTTCGAAGGCGCACTGCTGGTCGTCGCCGGGCTTACGCTGTTCGTGTATGGCCTGCAACTGGCCCTGTTTCCGATCGGGGAGTCGGTGGCGCACGCACTGGCACGCAAGGGCAGTTTCCTCTGGCTGGTCGTGTTTGCGTTCGCACTCGGGTTCGGGACTACGGTTGCGGAGCCCGCGCTGAACGCGGTGGCCGCCGAAGCGGCCGGCGCAGCCGCCGCCGCGGGCATCATCGCCGAAAGCGACTCCGGCCAGGCCCGCTACGCGCTGGGATTGCGCCTGACTGTGGCCTTCGCGGTCGGCGTTGCGCTCGTTGTCGGTGTGACCCGCATCGTGCTCGGCTGGCCGCTGCCCCTGATCGTGATGGTCTGCTACGCGCTGATTGCGCTCCTGTCGTTTCTGGCTCCGGAGGAAACCATCGGCATCGCATTCGACTCTGGTGGAGTGACGACATCGGTGATCACCGTGCCACTGGTCACCGCGCTGGGCATTGGCCTGGCCTCATCACTGGAAGGACGTAACCCGCTGACGGACGGGTTCGGAATGGTCGTGATCGTGATCCTGCTGCCGATGATCTTCGTCATGGGCTTCGACCTGGTGCTGGCATGGCGGTGATGACAGATCTGCTCGGCGAACTGGCGGGCACGGCCGCGGCCACGATATTCGACGTGCTGCTGATTGTCGGCTTTCTGCTGGTGTTTCAGCGCGTGGTGCTGGGGCAGAAGCCCCTCCATCCCGGCGCACTGGCCGTCGGGTTCATCATGGTCGTTCTCGGCCTGACACTGCTGCTGCTGGGGCTGGACAAGGCGCTGTTTCCTGTCGGCAGGATGATGGTGGAACAACTGACGGCCGCGAACGCCGTCGATGACGCCAGCGAGCCGCAGCACTGGATGCAGTACTACCCTGTGTACGGTTTCGCATTCGCGATCGCTTTCGGTGCCGCACTGGCCGAACCCGCCCTGCTCGCCATCAGTCGCCGCGTCAATGAAATCACGGGCGGCGCCGTGCGCGCCGGCGGGCTGCGCGTGGTGGCGGCGTTCGGGGTTGCCTGCGGAGTGACGCTGGGCTGCATACGCATCGTCGCCGGCATTCCGCTGCACTGGTGTATCACCGTCATCGCGATCATCATTCTGCTCCAGACACTGTTTGCACCGCGCACCATCGTACCGCTGGCATATGATGCCGGTGGCGTCAGTACGACCGCCGTGACGGTCCCCGTGGTCATCGCGCTGGGTCTGGGGCTTGCCGAACAGCTGCCCGGACGCACGCCGCTGGTCGACGGATTCGGCCTGATCGCGCTGGCCTGCCTGATGCCCGCGGTCACCGTACTCGCCTATGCACAGATTTCTTGGCTGATCGAAAGCATTCAGACTCAACGACAGGCCGCCGCGGCCAAGAGACGCCCGCGCGACAAGGAGAAGTGAGATGCATTTCAAACTGCTGGTAGCGTTCGTGGACGAACGCAAGACGGAAACCGTCATGAAGGCGGCACGGGACAGCGGCGCAACCGGCTGCACCGTGATTCACCATGCACGCGGGGAAGGCCTGAAGAAACACAAGAGCTTTCTCGGCATGTCGCTGTCGTCACAGCGGGACGTGCTGCTGATGCTGGTCGAGGAACATCTCAGCCGCAGCATCCTCGAACATATTCGCGATGTGGGTGAGTTCGACGACAAACAGGGCATGGGCATCGCAGTACAGATCGATGTGGAAGACGCGGTCGGCATCATCAGACAGGCCGAGGAACTCGTGGAAGTGGTGGAGGAGAAGCTGTGAGAACCGATGTAACGGTAAGGGATGTCATGCGCGACAACGTCACATTCGTGGACGGGCGCATGGATGTCATGGAAGCGATGCGGGTCATGAAGCGGGTGGGTGCCACCAGCCTGATCGTCGAGAAGAAAAGCGACAACGACGAATACGGCATGGTGCTGTTCTCGGACATCGCCAAGGAAGTGATCGCCAAGGACAGAGCGCCGGAACGGGTGAACGTCTACGAGATCATGGCAAAACCGGTGATCACGGTGAATCCGGGCATGAACATCCGCTACTGCGCGCGTCTGTTCGAGCGCTGCGGGATTTCCCACGCCCCGGTCATGGAGAATGACAGGATCATCGGCATTGTCAGCTACTACCTGCTGGTGCTCGGATCAGTGAACCTGGACTGATCAGACGCACTGTCTCCTGCCACCCGACACTCCACATTCCGGCCGCAACAGGTTAAAGTAGCATTCCATATGCTTCTTTAAGGGGCGGCCCCGGCCATTACCCATGACGATCCCGGACAACCGCACCGCGCTGGTCGCGGACATGATGAAACACACCGGCATCGATGGCGACATGATCGAGCACCTCGTGCACGCGTTCTATGCAAAGGTGCGTGAGGACGAGCTGCTCGGCCCGGTGTTCGAAGCGCGCATCACTGACTGGGACGCGCATCTGGCAAGGATGTGCCTTTTCTGGTCGTCCGTCGCTTTGATGACCGGCGCCTATCACGGCAGTCCGATGCAGAAACACGCGCCATTGCCGGTGGACGCGCGGCATTTCGATCGCTGGCTGGCATTGTTCGAGGAGACGGCCGCCGAGGTCTGCCCGCCGAAAGCGGCCGAGCACTTTGTCGTCCGCGCCAGACGCATCGCGCAGAGTCTGGAACTGGGTATCGCCAGCTATAACCAGAGAATTCTGCTCAAGGGTGAACGCTATCTGCGCGTTCCCGAGTCGGGAACGAAGCAGACCGCGCGAACGAATCAGACCGCTCGCGCGACGTAGCGGGCGAAGATTCCGTCTTCCGAATACTCGGCTTGCTCGATGCGAAAGCCGGTGCGGCTCATCATCGCCTCCAGCAGCCACGTGAACGTGGAATGCTCGTCCCGCACGTGCTCCTCGATGTCCGCGCGAATCCAGCCGGACACTGCCTTTTCGGGCAGGGTCTCGCACCAGGCCTGCAGACGCTGCTCAGCGTCTTCCGGCGCAAAGTGGTAGACAACATCCCACAGTCGCAGCACACCGCCGGTGTGCAGTGTGCGTCGCAGGTTACGCAGCGCCAGCACCTTCCAGAAATCGGTCAGGTGATGCAGCGCAAAGCGCGAATAGACGAAATCCGCCTTATGACCCTGATGCTGATAGGTCAGGAACCCGGACCGAACGACCTCGATGTTCGCCGTCCCGGCTTCAACAGCTTTCTCGCGCAACACGTCGATCATGACCGGAGAGACATCCACAGCGACCATGCGCTCGCAGTGCGGCGCCGCAGCCAGTGTGAACTGACCGGTACCGGCGCCAAGATCCACCACCACCGATGATGGCGACATCCCCAGCGTCTGAAGCAGACGCCGCTCGTCTTCGGCTTTGGCATCTTCCTTGCTGTCATACGCCGAGGCGTGTGCCGCATCCAGGTTCTCGCGGCCGGCAGCCACCAGTTCATCCGGCATCCAGCGGCGCAGCGGACCTTCGGTCATGCCTGAGTCATTCATTCGCCAACAGCCTCCTGGTCCGCAGGTCCCCTGATCCCCTGACTGTGACCTCTCAAAGGCCAGTTTCAGGACTTCGGCTTCGGCCTGACGCGCGATCTCGGCTGCGCCGCAGATCTGCTACCGGGCCCGGCTTTCCCCCTGCCATCGGGCTTGCGCCTGCCGGCAGGCTTGTTCCGGCCCGCGAGTTTGCCGCCGCCCGGCTTTCCCTTGGGGCCGGCCGGACTTCTGGCAACAGGCTTACCTTTCAGCTTGAGCCTGGCCCTCGGCACGGGTCCGGTGCCGGCATCATCCATGTGTGCCGCCTCGCCGTGCCCGCCCGCTGCAGCCGGAGCGTCAGCCTCAGCCCTGGCCGTGACAGCACCCTTGCGAGAGTCCGCCGGCCGGTCCTCACCAATACGCGAGATGCGCAGCTGCTGGCCGCAGACCCACACCTTCTTGAGGTCGCGGAAAATCTCCTTCGGCATGCCGACCGGCAGATCGATCAGACTGTAGTTCTGCTCGATCGCTATCTGCCCGATGTAGCGGCCTTCTATTCCGGCCTCGTTGGCTATCGCCCCGACAATGTTGCCCGGCTGCACGCCGTGCTCGTGTCCCACTTCGATGCGATAGCGTTCCATGCCCTGCTCCGGCGCACCGCGTGTGCGCGGGCCGCGCCTCTCGCTGCGACCACCGGCCTTGCGCCCGACATGATGTTCGGCATCGGCCTGCGGCCGACGTTCATCTTTCTCCAGCAGCAGCGGACTGTCCCCCAGCGACAGCTTCGCCAGTGCCGCAGCGATCTCGATCGCGGACACTTCATGTTCACGCTGGTACTGATTGATCAGCCCCTGCATGAAATCCAGTTCGCCAGCTGCGAGCGTGTCGGTGATCTTCTGCTTGAACAGGGCAATGCGCCGGTTGTTGACCATCTCGGCAGACGGCAGCTCCAGCAGATCCATCTTCTGCCGCGTCGCGCGCTCGATCGCGCCCAGCATGCGTCGTTCACGCGGCGCAACGAACAGTATGGCCTCGCCCTTGCGGCCGGCACGTCCAGTACGGCCTATGCGATGGATGTAGGCTTCGGCGTCGTAGGGAATGTCGAAATTCACAACGTGACTGATGCGCTCCACATCCAGCCCGCGGGCCGCAACGTCAGTGGCGACGATAATGTCCAGCGCGCCGCTTTTCAGGCGCTCCACGGTCTGTTCGCGCTGCTTCTGGTCCATGTCGCCGTTCAGTGGCGCGGCGGCATGGCCGCGTGCTTCCAGCCTTTCGGCAAGCTCCGATGTCGCGGTCTTCGTGCGCACGAACACGATCATCGCCTCGAACGACTCGACCTCCAGAATGCGCGTCAGTGCATCGAGCTTGTGCATGCCGCTGACGATCCAGTAACGCTGGCGGACAGTCTCGGCGGTGGCCGTCTTCGCCTTGATGGATATCTGATGCGGCTCCTTCAGATGTCGCCGCGCAATCCGTTCGATCTCCTTTGGCATGGTCGCCGAGAACAGCGCCATCTGGCGCCGGTCGGGTGTCTGTTCGAGAATCCACTCGACTTCCTCGATGAAGCCCATGCGCAGCATCTCGTCGGCTTCATCCAGCACCAGCGCCTGCAGTCCGTCCAGGCGCAGCCTTCCCTTGCGCATGTGGTCCGTCACGCGCCCGGGCGTGCCCACCACCACATGCACGCCACGCTGCAGCTGGCGAATCTGCCCCGTGTAGCTCTGCCCGCCATAGATGGGCAGCACGTGAAACCCGGGCATGGACGAGGCGTAGCGACTGAAAGCTTCGGCCACCTGAATCGCAAGCTCCCGTGTGGGCGTCAGAGTCAGCACCTGCGGATCCTTGCGGCGCAGATCCAGACGCGCGAGCAGTGGCAGCGCGAAGGCGGCCGTCTTGCCGGTGCCGGTAGGCGCATGACCGAGCAGGTCGCGCCCTGCCAGCAGCGGCGGTATGGCTTCGGCCTGAATCGGAGACGGCGTCTCGTAACCGACCCTGTCCAGCGCCTGCAGCAATGCATCGGGCAGTTCGAAATCGGCAAAACTCGGGGCAGCGGGAGGTGCGTCGGACATGATGACTCGTGAGGCTGAGGGGGCAACGCCCCGAAACCGGATATTTTAACGCCCTTTCGCCGCCTGCTTTGGAAGTTCGCGTCGGGGGCTGCTGCGGGCCCTCTGTTCAGTCCCATTCCGCGGTCACCCCGGCGTGGCATGAGTCGGCACTTCTGAATCGCGCCAGTTTTGCTAGACTGCCGCGCTTTTGGCCGAATCAATGTTCAGAAACGCGCGTTTCTTCAACCTCTCCGGCGGCTGGCCGGATTCCGAGGAAAAACTCGACGAGGCACTGGCCAAGGTCGTCTTTACGCCCTGCGGACCGCTGACGGAGAAGTCATACGGGTGGGAGGCGCCTGTCGAGACAGCGGAAGGTCGGTTGTGCCGCAGTGTCGGCGGCGCGGATATCGTGCAGATGCGCACCCAGAGCCGCCTGCTGCCGACCGCGGCGATCAATGAAGCCGTGGAACAGCGCATCGCCGAGTTTCGCGAGCGCATGGGGGAACTGCCCGGCCCGCGAGAACGCAGGCGACTGAAACTCGAAACCCGCGACAACCTGATGCCCAAGGCGCTGCTGCGCTCGGACCGCACCCGCGCATTTTTTCTCCGATCCGAGAATGTGCTGGTCATAGACGCTTCATCGCCCGCGAAGACCGAGCGCGTCGTGGAGTTTCTGCGCGCCTCGCTGGGCAGGCTGGATGTGAGCACGCTGGAATATCGCCGGCCGGTCGGAGAACTGATTCGGCACCTCTTCCTTGGCGAACCGGTCCCCGGTATCGCGGTCGGCCGCGAGTGCCGCATGCAGGATCCGGCCGATGCCAAAGCCACCGTCCGCTTCGCGGACATGGACCTGGCCGATGCCAATGTACGCAAGCATGTGCGCGACGGCATGCGACTCACGCACCTGGGCATCGAGTTCAACAACGTCATGAGCTGTGTGATTGACGAGAACGGCGGGCTGGGCAAGATCCGGCTGCTCGGCGTCGATGCCAGCGAAGCCGGCGAGGAAGAAGATCCGCTGGCGCGCTTCGATGCGCAGTTCGTGCTGCTGTCGGGCACAGTGAGGAGCCTGCTCGCAACGCTGGCCAGGGCGCTGGCCTGATGCGGTGAGCCTGCTGCGGTGGGCCTTCTGCGGTGGGCCTTCTGCGTCGGCACCCACCGTTTTTTCAGTGATCCCGCAAAGCGTACAATTCCTGCAGACGCAGGAGGTGTCGCTTGTCCATACGCATCAGCCTCGGATCCAGACGCAGCCGGCATCGATTTGAACCTCTGCTGGGCGGACTGATCTGTGCTTCGCTGTCCGTCCTGGGCTTCTTCATCGCGTTCGGCGCGGAACGTATCGACGGCGGCGTGCCATTCATCCCCGATGCCTGGAATCAGGGGCTGGGACGCGTCCTCTTCGGTGCTGGAGCCGCGCTGACCGCTGCCTTCGCCGTACTCGCGTTTCGCGAATTCGCCCTCTGGCACAGGCACAGCCCGCCGCAGGCCGGCCCGGAACCCGGGACCGGGACCGACAGAGACATACAAGCGCCATGATCCTCACCATCGCCGGCATACCGGTGTGGCTGCGCACATTGGTCGGCACGATCGCGATGCTGGGCATGAGTTCAAACGCTGTTGCGCAGCTGGATCCCGCGGTAGAGCAATACATCGAAGGGGAAGTCGGCCGTGGCAACTTCGTCGGCGTTTTTGTTGCCGTGGTGGATGGTGAGACGACAACGATGCGCGGATTCGGCCGGGTCTCAACAGACGACGACGCCCCGCCTGACGAACACACCCTGTTCCAGATCGGTTCTATCACCAAACCGTTCACGGCGACGTTGCTTGCGCTTCTGGCTCAGGACGGCACGCTGCGACTCGACGATCCGGTGCAGCAGTACCTGCCGGATGGCATTACGCTGGCTCAGGCCGGCGATCGGGCCGTCACGCTAAGCGATCTTGCAACCCATTATTCGGGGCTGCCGCGACTGCCGCCGCGCTTCGACCCCGGCGACCCCCTCGACCCCTACGCTGATTTCGATCATGCCGCATTGTGGGAGGCCATCGATCAGGTGACGCCGACCGCGCCGGCCGGACAGCAGTTCGACTACTCGAACTTCGGCTACGGACTGCTGGGGGAACTGATCGCTCGCGCGGCCGGCATGTCGTACCCGACGTTGCTGCACGAACGACTGCTGGAACCGCTGGGCATGCACAGCAGCACCGCCCTGCTCACGGACGATGTGCGCGCACGCATGGCCACCGGCCACAACGCCACAGGCACGCCCACACCCGCGTGGGGAATGGATGCGCTGGCAGGCGCAGGGGCCATTATCAGCACCGGGCACGACATGGTGCAGTTCCTGCGCGCAAACCTCGGCCACACCGGTTCCGATGCCTTGCAGCAGGCCATGACCGCGACTCACGAACCTCGTGAATCCATGAACAACGCCAATCTGCGCATTGGACTCGGCTGGCTGACGATGCCCGCCGGCGCGGGCCTGTGGCACAACGGTGGCACTTTCGGTTTCCTGAGTTTTGCCGGCTTCGACCGGTCGCGTGACCGCGCGGTTCTGGTCTGGTCGAACGCGTTCGACGTCACGGGCACAGCCGATGCGATCGGCATGCACCTGCTCAACCCGGAGTTGCCCATGCCGCCTCCCAGGCCCGAACGCGTGACGCGCGAGGCGATTGAACTTCCCGCCGCGACACTCGTCGAGTACGAAGGGGACTACCGACTCCCCGGCGACGCCGTGCTGAACATCAGGCTTGAAGGCGAACAGCTGATGGCACAGCTGGCGGGCCAGCCCGCGGCGCCGATCTACGCCGAGGCGCCGGATCGCTTCTTCTACCGGCTTGCCGATGCGCAGCTGGTGTTCGACCGTGATGCCGACGGCAACGTCACGGCACTGATCCTGCATCAGGCAGGGCAGCAGTTCCGGGCGCCCCGCGAGTAACGCACTGCAACCACTTGCATGCCTGATGTCCCTGTAGTAATTTAAACTACAATTGTAGTAGATCAGTGCCTGACATGGCTCAGCCAAAACTCAGTCGCCTGGAACTGAAAGTCATGGAAGCCCTGTGGGAACAGGGGCCTTCATCGATACGCGAGGTTCAGGAATGCCTGTCGGGGCGCAAGCCCCTCGCCTACACCACGGTGCAGACCATCGTCTATCGACTGGAAGAGAAAGGCGCCGTGCAACGCACACGCAAAATCGGCAATGCGCATGTGTTCGCGGCGGTGCTGTCCCGTCATGAGGCGCGCGGACGATTGCTGGACGAAGTGCTGGGCCTGTTCGGTGGCAAACCGCAACCACTGATCTCGCAGCTGATCGAGTCCGGCCACCTCACGCTGGAAGATATAGAGGAAGCCCGACGCACCCTGAAGGCAATGAAAACCCCGAAGCAGCGCCATAAGGACTGATGCAGCAGGAGGAGTGACCCGGCATGACTGCGCAGATTCTGAATCACCTGTGGGAATCCACACTGTTCGCGGTGCTGATCTGGTTGCTGACGATCTGCCTGCGCCACCATCATGCTGCGATCCGCCATGCGCTGTGGCTGATCGCCTCGGTCAAGTTTCTCATTCCGTTCTCCCTGTTTGCAGCCCTGGGCGCCTGGCTTGCACCGGCCGCACCACGCGTCGATGCGCTTTCCGGTTTGACGTCTGCATTCGAGACCGTCGTTCGCCCGATACCGGAGACCACTGCGGCTTCGCCGCTGATGCTGGTCATCGTCGCGTTCTGGGGGCTGGGCAGCGCCGTGCTCATCCTGCGCTGGTGCGCGCAGATCTACCAGACAGGAACGCTGCTGCGCCGATCATCGCCAGCCAGCGAAGTGACGGACGGCAAAGGCCGGCGAATTCCGGTGCTCACGACAACAGACGCCATCGAGCCATCGCTGGTCGGCGTATTCCGACCCGCGCTGCTGCTGCCTGCGCAAGTCCGTGAAAGACTGTCGCCAGGCGAACTCGACACGGTCATTGCACACGAGCTTGTTCATCTGCGCCGTCACGACAATCTGACCGCAACCCTGCACCGCGTCGTCGAAACGCTGTTCTGGTTCCATCCGCTGATCTGGTGGATAGGCGCGCGACTCATGGAAGAGCGCGAACGGGCCTGCGACGAAGCTGTGGTTGCCGAGGGTCACGACGCAGCCACATACGCGGGCAGCATTCTGAACGTCTGCGAACTGGGCCTGATGCGTCTGATGCCCGAAACCTCCGGCATCAGTGGAGGTCAGCTCAATCGCCGTATCGAAGGCATCATGAGGAGCCATACCATGATCAAGCTTGGCAACACCGCGAAACTACTCTTGATGGCATTGGCCTTTATCGTGCTCGCACTGTCGATGATGGCAGGGATACCGGGCAGCAACGCCGGCACCGCCTTCGCTCAGAATGACGCAGAAGCGGACAGCGACCGCGAGTTCCTCCCCGTCGTGCGCGTCGCACCGGTCTATCCGCAACAGGCTGTCGAACAGCGGCTGGAAGGTCGCGTTCTGGTCGAGTTCACGGTGACCGAGAACGGGCTGGTGGAAGATATCGTGGTCGTCGATTCCTCAGACCCGATTTTTCATGAGTCCGCAATGGCAGCCGCAACGCGCTTCCGTTATCAGCCGCGCGTCGTCGATGGCGAGCCGGTTCGCGTAGCCGGCGTCCGCAACCTGTTTACGTACGTACTGGAAGCGGACGACTGACACCAGCTCTTGCCAGCCGGCAGCCGCACCTGACTGGCGCGCCCGACTGGTCCGGCCTACTGTGGCCCTGTCTGGATTCTCACACTGTACCGGCCGCGACCTGACGAATCGTAGGTATTCGCGCGCGCTACATAGGATCCGCGTACGGGCACGGTGTAGCGTATCCGTGAGTTAAGACCCGCACCGCCATCGTCATCGGATGCGAGGGTCTCTCCGTTGTCGTTCAGCAGATACAGGTATGCGTCCAGGTCGTCACTCATCATATCGATGGTGACCAGCCAGCCGGCATCCGCTTCGAAGGAGTAATCCATATAGGGCGAGTTGTCGAGCTGAAGCCGCGGCGTGGCGTCGGTGAATGTGCCGTCGAAGGTTCTGTCCATGGGCTGCGGACCGGAAGAGCAGGCGGCCAGCGCAAGCCCTGTCAGGCACGCCAGGATGCCGGCGGTTCTTCCGCCATAGTGGCGCCGGGCACTCCTCGCCTCGGCCGGGTAGCGTGTCGCCTGAACTGCCGTTGCCGGACCACTGGATGCGATGAGCTGGCGCATGTGCATGCCTCGTTTTGAGAAATGGTTACACAGGACGTACGGACAGCAGTATGCGGCCGTGCGGGCGCTCGCACTACCCCCATTTGAGGGCTTGCGCTTCCGAGCAGATCGTTGCCTGCGCGGCTTTTGAGCGAGCGTCCATCGGGCCGCGATCAC
This sequence comes from Gammaproteobacteria bacterium, assembly GCA_050485685.1. Lineage (GTDB taxonomy): Bacteria > Pseudomonadota > Gammaproteobacteria > Steroidobacterales > Rariloculaceae > JBJHBP01. Next base: position 32,213 of record JBJHBW010000019.1, on the reverse strand, counting down.
GCCCCGGTGGACAGCGGCGCGCGTGCACAGTAGAAAGGTCACGGAACCCAGCAAACGGATACGACCCGATGCACGCATACCGTTATCACAAGGCCGCCGCGGCTGTGGCCGCTGCCCTGCTGTTGCCCGCCTGCAGCGGTACCGACGATCAAGCCCGCACTGCCGTGACAATGGCAGCGGCGGAACCTGGCATCCTGATCGGCAGCTGCACCGACCTTGCCGCAAGACTCGAGACACCGGCCGACACGACGATCACCAGCGTGACTCTTCAGCCTTCCGACAGCGGACAGCCTGCCGGTCAGGCGATTGCCGGATTGCCGGCGCATTGTGTTGTGACGGGCCGCATGTTCGAGCGCGTCGGCGCCATCGACGGCCATGAATATGCGATCGGCTTCGAGATTCGCCTGCCGCTGGACTGGAACGGCCGCTTCTACCATCAGGGTAACGGCGGCATGGACGGCAATGTCGTGCCGGCGCTCGGATCCGTCGGCGCCGGCCCGGTGCCATCCGCGCTCGCAAGAGGGTTTGCGGTTCTCAGTTCGGATGCCGGCCACGATGGCAGCCGCGGACCGGCCTTCGGCATCGATCCGCAGGCACGGCTGGATTACGGTTATCAGGCGGTTGAAAAACTCACGCCTGTTGCGCACGACATCATCGAAGCCGCCTACGGCCGCGCGCCGGATCGCAACTACTTCGGTGGCTGCTCCAATGGCGGCCGGCACGCGATGATCACAGCAGCCCGCTATGGCGATATCTACGACGGCGTTCTGGCCGGTGCGCCGGGATTCCGCCTGCCGCTTTCCGCACTGGCGAATATCGCCGGCGCACAGTTGTATTCGCCGCTTGCCGATGCGCCGCAGAACCTGGCGTCCGCGTTCACGAACGATGAGCGGGCCCTGCTCGCTGACGCGGTACTCGCGCAGTGCGACGCGCTGGACGGACTCACCGACGGCATCGTTCACGATACCTGGACCTGTCAGGCGCAGTTCGATATTGAAGTTCACGTGCCCACCTGCGATGGCGAGCGCGACGGAACCTGCCTGACCGTGGCACAGAAAGACGTGCTGTCCCAGGTTTTCGCCGGTCCCACGACGGCACGCGGCACACGCATCTACAACAGCTTTCCTTATGACCCGGGCATTGCCGGCAACGACGTCGCGTTCTGGGAGTTCATGGCGCCGCTGATGATGGATTCAGGTGCGGTGGGCATGGTGTTTCAGGTGCCACCGGAAGACCCGGAAGGATTCAATGGTCCACAGTTTGCTTTGTCCGCGAACCTCGATGAGACGCTGGAACGCCTGTACACGACCGATGCCGTCTATACCGAGGCGGCCATGGAATTCATGACACCGCCGGACGCAGCGAACCTGTCGACGCTGCGCGAACGGGGCGGAAGAATGATTGTCTATCACGGCGCTTCTGACAGGATTTTCTCTGTCGACGACACGCGCGACTGGTACGAAGCCGTGGATGCCATCAACGACGGTCGCGCCGCCGACTTCGTGAGGTTTTTCCCGGTGCCGGGCATGAACCACTGCTCGGGCGGACCGGCTACCGACAGCTTCGATGCGCTGGGTGCGCTGGTCGCCTGGGTGGAAGGCGGCGAGGCACCGGATCGTATTATTGCATCGGCGCGTGGCCCGGGATCCGGCGGCCAGCCCAACGCCAACGTGCCGGATGACTGGGCGCACGATCGAACGCGACCGTTGTGTCCCTATCCGTCAGTCGCCCGCTACACAGGCAGCGGCGATCCGGAACGCGCGGAAAACTTCGTATGCGATTGAGCCGCCCGGCGGCTCAATCGATGACCGGATCGACGCGGACCTCGAAGGTCAGCTGTGTGGCCGCGTCGCTCAATGTCAACAACGCATGGACGCTCTCAAGGTCGAGCGCGTCAAAATCAAACTCGACACTCTCCGCCAGCAACACAACCACCTGCTCGCCACCGCCAAGCCGGCCATCGTTCAGCTGTGTGACGTCCGGAATCTCGCCGATCAGCACGTCCCCCTCGTACAATTCGACGCTGACGAGATCGAAGTTCCGGTTGGAGAGATTCACGACCATGTAGGCGAGAGTTCTCTCAGGCACTTCTGGGGGCAGGAACAGTCGTCCCTGCCTGAAAATCACTTCGGAGAAGTCATTCACTTTCAGCAGCCACACGGCACCGGATGCCAGCGTGCCAGGCACCCTGGCCAGCGCAAGCTCAAGCCCGGGCTGCTGGGCCGTCGCCGTGATCTCGGCCTGCCCGGACACTGTGGCCTGCTCCGATGCGCTCAGCGTCACGCCGCCGGGCAGCGTCGCAAAATCGACGACACGGCCGTCTGCAACGACTTGTTCCGGTGAGTTCGACGTCACCACGGCCGTCAGCGTCGTGCTGTCCTGACCGTCACTGAGAATCACGTTGGGATTTGCGAAAAGGACCAGATGCCTGGGTTCGCCGGGCGCGGCAATCACGTCGACAGAGAGCTGGCCCGATACGACACCCATCGTGGCGGTGACCTGAACTGCACCGGACTCAAGGCCCGCCACCCAGCCCGGGGCGACGCTGCCGATGATACGCAGGCGATCCGTATCACTGCTGGACCAGGCGACCTGCGCGGTGACATCCCGGGTTTCGCTGTCACTGAACGTTGCCGTCGCCGTCAGCTGCAGCAGTGCACCCTGATTCACCGAAGTGCTGTCTGCCGTCACCGCGATGCTGACCAGCACCGCCTCGCCGACATCCACGGCTATGACGCGCTCCTCACCGTCAAGCATGGCGCGCACGGACGTGGATCCGGCCATGACGCCGCGCACCCGCACAGCCTCGCCATCCGATTCGATGACCGCGACGGCTTCGTCGTCGGAAGTCCACTGGGCATCGAGCGTCACGTCGTAGGTCACATCGCCCGCATAGGTCGCGGTCGCTGTGACAAATGCCGTCTCGCCGACAGCAAGCGCAAGCTGCTGCGGCTCTACCTCGAGATCCTCGATATCGCCGGCAATCACGGTCAGCCTTGCGTTCGCGCCGGAGCCTTCGAACGTCGCGGTCACGGCGGTTTCACCCACCTGCAGGGCGCGCACCCGTCCGTCACTGTCGTCTTCGAGTTCGCCGATCTCAGGCGCCGACGTCGACCACTCGACATCCGCCGTCACATCCGCGGATGTGTTGTCGGAGTAGATGGCCGTGGCGGAAAACTGAACCGCGCTGCCGGCAGGGACAATCGTCTCGATCGGGTCCAGGCGAAGTTCCACGACCTCTGCGACCGGCGGCGGATCCTCTCCGTTGCCACCGCCGCCGCCATTTCCGCCGCCTCCCCCGCCGCCGCCGCCGCCGCCACCACCGACATCGCCGCCTCCGCCACTGCCACCTGAACAGGCCGCCAGCAGCAGGGAAATGGTGAACAGGAGGAGATAGCGACTCAGGAATCGGGGCACGGTGACACTCCGGAACACGTGAAAGGGATCGCGGCAAGGACTCGAGTTATGTTGCGAATTCTGTCATTTCCCGTGGGTGAAGAACGTGACGCAGATCACAGACACTGGTGACGCCATGCAGCAGTCGCAGGTTCGGGCGCGACCTGAGTTCCAAAGCCATCGCTGCTGACGCCAACGCCGGAATCCGGCACACTGCCGGGCGCCGCAGCCGCCTTGCCGGGCGAATCCATTGCCGGCTGCAGCCCAGTGCCCCAGTAGCGCCCAGAGCCATGAACACCAGCGCGGATTCAAAGAGCAACGGACCTTCCGACACCGCACCCGCAGCGTCGGCTTCGGCGTCGGCGCTCTCGCCGTTCCGGCACCCGATCTTCCGCTCCGTCTGGATCGCGAATGTCATCTCCCAGTTCGGCGGCACGATTCAGACCGTCGGTGCTGCCTGGCTGATGCTGCTCATTGCCGAATCGGCGGAAATGGTCACTCTGGTGCAGGCATCGATGACGCTGCCCATCGTGCTGTTCGCGCTGCTGGCAGGCGCTCTCGCCGATAACTTCGACCGCCGCGTGATGATGCTGATCGCGCAGATCTTCATGCTCATCGTCGCCGTGACGCTGACCGCCATCACAGCGCTGGGAATGACCACACCCTGGCTGCTGCTGGCACTGACTTTTCTGATCGGATGCGGCCATGCCTTCAACGGCCCCGCCTGGCAGTCGTCGGTCGGGCGCATGGTGCCGCGCGAAGACCTGCCCGGCGCCGTGGCGCTGAACAGCATGGGTTTCAACATCGCGCGAAGTGCAGGCCCGGCACTGGGCGGCATGATCGTCGCGGCGCTGGGCGCGACGGTCGCGTTTCTGGTCAACGCGATCAGTTATCTGGGCATCATCGGCGTGCTTGCGCGCTGGCGTCCTCCGCCCGAAGACAGGCCCCTGCCCCGCGAACGCATGCGCACCGCCATACAGGCCGGCATCCGCTACGTGGCGATGTCGCCGCATCTGGCATCCACGCTGCTGCGCGCGTTCGTGTTCGGCATGGGCGCGAGCGCGGTCACTGCGCTGATGCCGCTGATCGCGCGCGACCTGGTCGGCGGCGGACCTGTGACTTTCGGCCTGCTGCTCGGCAGCTTTGGTGTGGGTGCGGTCGGAGGAGCGCTGGCTTCGCACCGGCTGCGGGCAGGTTATACGAACGAGACCATCGTACGAATCGCACTGCTGTCATTCGCGGTCGCCGCAGTTCTGGCAGGGCAGAGCCGCTGGCTGCTGCCGACCATGCTGACGATGACGGTGTGTGGCGCTGCATGGCTGCTCGCACTTGCAACGTTCAATGCCACCGTGCAGACGTCCACGCCACGGTGGGTGGTCGGCCGTGCACTGTCGCAGTATCAGGTCGCTGCATTCGGCGGCATCGCGCTGGGCAGCTGGTTGTGGGGGATCGCCACCGGCCGGTTCGGCCTCGCGGTCGCGCTGTCGCTCGCAGCTCTGGTGCTGGGCGCAGGGGTGCTTCTCGGCAGACGTTTCGCGATGCGCGACACCAGCCAGATGGACCTCAGTCCTGCTTCGCAGTGGCAGGCACCGGAGATTGCGCTGGACATCGAGGCACGCAGCGGACCCGTGGTGATCACCATCGAGTACCGCATCCGCGAACCGGACGTGCTGGCGTTTCTGCGCGCCATGGTGGAAAGGCGCCGCACCCGCCTGCGCGACGGCGCGCGGCGCTGGTCACTGCTGCGCGATCTTTCAGACCCCGAGATCTGGATCGAGCGATTCCACTTTCCCACCTGGCTGGACTATCAGCAGCACAGTCATCGCCGGACCCGCGACGATGCCGCCACCGCCGAGCGTATACGCGCGCTGCATGCGGGACCGGACAGACCGGTGGTGCGGCGGCGCATAGAGCGCGAGGTGAGCGCCGTGTCGGCTGTGCCGCCGGAACGCATGGGGGACAGTCTCGAGGACTGAGTCGAGATTACTTCAGTCGCTCCAGCCGCCCCTTTCTGCGGACGATATTCCGATAATCCCACTGGATGTCGCGCGCCTTCCCAAGCCATCGCGCAAGCGCTTTCACGTCCACCTGCTCGACAGCCGTGTAACGCGCTTCGGCAGCCTTGAAACTGCCTTCGTCTGTCAGACCTTTCTCGTCGAACGACTGCCCGCTCCAGAACAGCAGACGAACACAGTGCTTGAGCTTCTTGTAACCGACAACAGGGTTGCCATCCAGAAACCACACCGGATGGGCGTGCCATATCCGGTTCTCGGCCTCGGGCAGATGCCGGGCTATCGTCGTTGCCAGCAGATCGCAGACGGCCCTGTCGTCCGGTGACTGCTGTTCGTTGTATGCCTGAGTTTCCGGATTCATGGGTCCACCGTCAGCGAATGTCCTGCACCGAATCCTGAAGCCATCTTTCAACATGGCTCAGTCCCGGAAGGACCGACTCTAACAACTATCCGCACAGGTCCGCACGCGGGAATGTCCTCCGGAACAGTCGGTCTGGTCTGAGCACGCGTTCGCTGCGCGGCGCATGCATTGGTGCTGCGGTCACATTGCTGCCGCTACATGGCGTTCTGCGCTGGTTCGTTCTCCCTTTTTCGCATAGCCTGTGCGCACCTGCGGGGAGTGCCGGCCAAACCATGGCGATTGTCGAAGTCGAGAACCTCACGAAGCGCTATCCGCTGCCTGGCAGGAAAGACACCTTCTTCAATGCGGTCGACGGGGTATCCCTGAGCATTAACGCAGGTCAGGTGTTCGGGATCCTCGGTCCCAACGGTGCCGGCAAGACCACGACGCTTGAGATGATAGAGGGTCTTACCGATATCGATGGTGGCACGGCGAGGATAGACGGCATCGATGTGCAACAGCATCCGTACCGCATCAAGCAGCTGATCGGCGTGCAGCTGCAGGCCAACGACTACTTCGACCGCCTTTCACTGAGCGAGCTGCTGAGGCTTTTCAGCGCCCTGTATGGACGAAGCGAGGATCCGATGGCCCTGCTGGCGCGGGTTCACCTGCAGGACAAGGCCAGGGACCGGCCGTCACGGCTGTCCGGCGGACAGAAGCAACGTTTCTCCATTGCCTGCGCACTGGTGAATGATCCGAAGGTGCTGTTTCTGGATGAACCCACCACGGGTCTGGACCCGCAGGCAAAACGCAATCTGTGGGCGCTGGTGAGGGAACTGAATGGCGCCGGCATGACCGTGGTACTGACGACCCACAATATGGAAGAAGCCGAAACGCTGTGTTCACGGCTTGCCATCATGGATCACGGGCGCGTAATCGCCGAGGGTACTCCCGGAGATCTGATCATGCGGCACGCTCCCGAACCGCCCAGCGCGCCTCTGCATGGCAACCTCGAGGACGTGTTCCTGAAACTGACCGGCCACGCGCTGAGGGATTGACCGTGCTGCGCCGGGTGCTCACCGTCACGTTCCTCAAGCTCTTTGTGCGCGACGGCCAGGCGCTGTTCTTCTCCCTGTTCTTTCCCATCCTGTTCATGGTGATTTTCGGATTCGTCAGCGACAGGGAACCGGATCCGGTCAGAATCGGTATCGCCCAACCCGCCCCTGCCACCGTTGCCAGCCCTCCCGATGGCGACACCGGGGCGGCCGTAACCCTGGTGGACATGGATGCATTCATCACCGGTCTACAGAACAATCCGGCGTTCCGCGTCAGCATCGACGATGAGCAGACGCTGCGGCAACGGCTGATGGACGGCGACCTGTCTGTCGTGCTGATACTGCCCCGGCACGCGGATGACGGCACGCCAGCGGATCTGACCGTGCTGGCGGACATGTCCCAGGTGAGACAGCAGGATCTGGTGCTGGCCGCGCTCGAACAGGGACTCGTGCAGGTGGAACGGGATCTGCGCAACCTTTCTCCAATGTTCAACCTGCAGGTGCGGGGTGTCGAGTCACGCTCACAGCGCTATATCGATTTCCTTGTGCCCGGGCTGCTGGCCATGAGCCTGCTGACCCTGAGCCTGGCAGGCAGCGCGTTCAATATCGTTGAGTATCGACGCAAGGGGATCCTGAAACGCCTGTTCGTGACGCCGCTGCAACCCCGGGATTTCATTCTCGGCATGGTGGCTTCACGCGGCCTGATCTGCATCGCGGAACTGGCCCTGCTGCTGGCCATCGCGTGGTTCTACCTGCAGGTCGGGATTCAGGGCAATCCGCTCACGCTGCTGTTAGTCATCATCCTTGGTGCCGCGGTGTTTCTCAGTCTCGGATTCTCGGTCGCCAGTCTGGCAAAGTCACAGCAGGCGGTCGGCGCACTGGGCAACCTTGTCATCTTTCCGCAGATTTTTCTCTCCGGCATTTTCTATCCGGTCTCGAGCCTGCCGGGTTTTCTGCAGTCGCTGGCCGGTGTCCTGCCACTGACTTTCGTGACGAATGCGATGCGTGGCGTCATGACAGACGGTGCCACACTGATGGAACTCGCTCCGGACCTTCTAGGCATCACCGCCTGGCTGGTCATCGGTCTGCTGCTGGCGGTTCGCCTGTTCGTGTGGAAGGACATTGCGTCCTGAGCGCGGAAGCGCGGCAGTCATCGTCAAAGGGCTTTCGTTCACGCACCGCGTGTAAATCTCAACGCGCCCGCAAGGCACGGAGCACACGCATCAGGTCTGAGAAAGAATCTGCACCCAGTTCCTGTCGACCTTTCTGCAAAAGCGCGCCCACTGGCGCGGAAACTGACGGCGCAGGGTTTTGGCGTTTTCTTCCTGGCGTTGCCTGAGACGCCCCAGGGCGATCAACTGGTCGGGGCCGGCTCGTCTGGCGGCAGGCGACTTCGCATACAGCTTCAATCGCTTCTTCGCCGTGCAGACGTCCTGGTACTCTCCAAGAAAATCCTGGATACGTTTGGCCGATCTCGCCGCATCCGCCAGTGCGTGCGGATAGATCACCGTGAAGAACTCGAACTGATAGCGCAGACGCTTGCAGTGTATGCGAAGCCTGTGCAGTTTCGCCGGCCGCGAATCATCGGAGATCTTCGCACCGCGCGCGATCACTTTCGCGCTCTCTTCAGTCAGGCGTCGCGGCGCCGCCTCTCCGATCAGCAGCCCGCCATGGCGACGACGCTGAGCCTGGGAAGGGCCCGCGCTGACGAACCTGTTGAACCGGCGGATCAGGGCAACATAGCGTTCACTCGTGAACAGCGGCTCAAGAGAGGCGCGCGCCTGATCGCGCTCGCTGCGCAGGAAACGTTCGTATGGAGCGAGCCTTGCGCGGTCCGCCCTGGAGATTGGTTTCGCTTCCTTCGCGATCCTGTCGCTCTGAACGTCGAGGTCCCGCACCTCGCCGAGCCGACGAGCCAGCCATTGAAACTCCTCGTTCAGGCGACGGGACGTGACAGGCGGCAGAAGGTCCGCGAACAGGCGCAATGCCGCGCGTATGCGTCTGACCGCAATGCGCGTCTGGTGAACCCCTTCAGGCGTTGGCGCCTCCCCTGCTGGCGGCCGGGACTGCTCCAGCCGCACGTACTGCTGGCGAAAACAGAACCAGGCGAAATCGATCATCGGATCCGCAGGGCCGAATCGATCGGAACCGTGGTCGCCGTTGACTGGTTCGGTCTGGTCGCTGGTTTCCCTGTTCTTCTTCGCGTCAGCGTCGGGCATTGTGGATGCTCAGGCGATTCCGGGCCCGCCCTGAAATGGCAGGGCTCTCAACGGAATCCTATTGCATCACAGCTGCCTGCGCTAACAGGAGCCGGTCAACCCCCCATCGCAAGACTCTGCGGCCGATCGGCCTGACGTGTCATGGGGCGATCCCACGCCTTCAGCCGACGCAGCGTCGCACTTTTCTTGCGCTGGTGTTCCTGCATGCGCGAGAGAATGTCATCCAGCGTTGCGATGGCCTCGACGATGTGAGCTCCCTTGTTCAGCATCACGCACTCAGCGCGCTCGCCCATGGCCGCATCCGTAATTTCCGCGCGGGTAGGCAGTGACGTTCGGGCAAGCCCCTCCAGCACCTGAGTCGCCCATATGACGGGCACGTGTGCGGACTCACACAGCCAGAGAATCTCTTCCTGAAGTTCTGCCATGCGCTGATAACCGCATTCCACCGCCAGATCGCCACGCGCGATCATGACGCCCGTGGATGGAGAGGCCATGGCCGCGAGAAGCAGCTCCGGCAGCGCCTCAAAGCCGGCGCGTGTCTCAATCTTCAGGACGATGCCCATGTCGGGACGGCCAAGTTCGCGCAGAGCGTTCTGCAGCATGCGCACGTCGTCTGGGCTGCGCACAAATGAGAGGCCCACCATATCGGCGTGTTCCACCGCGAACTTCAGGTCTTCGTGATCCCTGGACGACAGTGCGGGCAGGCCGAGATCGGAGTCCGGAAAATTGATACCCCGCTCAGCTTTCAGTCTTGCGCTCCCACCGGGCACATCCACGAGGTCGATTTCCAGACGGTCCGGTTCGACATTTCGAACGACCCCACCCATCCGTCCGTCATCGAACAGGACACGCTCGCCGACGCGCACGTACTGAAACACCTCAGGTGCGCCGCAACTGATATGTGCATGCTCGATAGCTCGGCCGGACTCATCGTATCGGGCAGGCTCACCGGGCAGTGCCTCGCGGGTCAACACGAGGCGCTGCCCGGCGACCAGCGGGATGGCGGGTTGCGCTGGCAACACTGCCAGCAAGGGGTGAGTCCCGATCTCCCTGCTACGCCCCCCATATCTGCGCATCAGGTTGAGGTGAAGGCCAGGTATGAAGTAGCAGGTCTTCTGCACTACCGCGCGCCAACCCGGTCCGTGGCGACCCGTTACAACGAGTCTTCGTCTCGAACCGCGTGCGTCGACCACACCGAGTGTGTCGCCAGGTCGCAATCTGGCCAGCAGATTCTCACCGACAACCAGTCCCGGCAGCAGCTCACCGCCTGTCGCGGCCTGATGCTCGCCTGCCACCAGAAGCAGCTCGGCTGGTTGCACGACTTTGCCGAGCTCGTCGCGACGGGGCTTGCAGCGAAGTACGGCCGCAGCCGTGCTGACCGGCCCCGTACGCAACTTCGGGCCGGACAGATCCATCAGGATCTGTAACGGTCGCGCCATGGATTCAGACGTTTCACGCACACTCTTGACGATGCGTTCCCAGACTGACGGGTTGTCACGACCGCAGTTGATGCGCACGCAGTCCATGCCGTGGCTGATCATCCGCGCGAGATTGTCTGTACTCTGCAGCTCGGCACCGGATACCGTCACCATGATGCGGACGCCGCGATTCGCCGGCTTTGCCCCCAGCAGTCTGCGGGTATTGCGCTCAAGTGCGCCGAGGCCTGCACGAAATGACGGCGCGGAAGGCAAGGTCCGCAGGGATGCAGCGTCGTCCACGTGCCGGTTCAACTGCTTCAGGACAGCATCGATCGTAGCGGCCACATGTGCCTCGGCACGGCCCAGCGATGAGAGGCCAAGCCTCACGAGCTGGTTCTGCAATGTCCTGATGTCCTGCTGACGCAGAGCCAGATAGTGCAGCATGTTCACGGCACTGCTGATGTTTTCGGCGTGCACATGCTGCAGTGCGTCGCTGCGCAGCCGCTGCATCGTTTCCATGGAGTCACGAAGATCGTGCAGTGCACAGACCACAGCGGCCAGGTCGTCATCACGCTCCGGGCTGGCGGCAGCGCGCAGGTCTTCCATATCGGTGCGCTCCTGTGAGTGTCGGTTCCCGCAGGCGCATCGCCCTGCAGCGACCCTCAAGGATCAGGCACCATGGTTACAGTGCAGTGACAGCCGGCAGCGTCATCCGGGCCGCGCAGCGCACCTGATGGAGCTGTCTCGTATTGCGTTGTTCGACCAGTCCTTACAGCGCAGAATACGAGCATGACCCGTTCCGGCACTATCCCGCACACCCGTGATGCCGCACCTTCCCCCGCCAGGCGCGAGGCGGCCGCGCTGGATCAGGCCGGTCGACATAAAGACGCGCTGGCTGTCCTGTCACGGGCCGCCACCGAAGGTGACCTGGTCGCCAGGCGCATCGTGGGACTGCGCATTCTGCTGGGCGATCGTGCACCGCCCATGGGGCCATCCGGCGTACGACTCATCGCGGAAGGGGCCATGCAGGGTGACGCGGTGGCCGCGGATATTTCCGCTGTCATCGCCGGCGCCGGCATTCATTGCACACAGGACTGGAACCGCGCTCTGGACTGGCTGCAGCTTGCCGCGGAACTGGGATCACCACGAGCGCGCGGCGCGCTGGGCGTACTTTGCGCAGATCCTGTTCTGGCCGAACAGGCAGGCGCGGACTCTGCACCGTCCGATCTATGGCGCCGGTTGCGCTCCGATGTGGATCTTGCTGCGTGGCTGGCCGTACCGCCTGGCCGCACCCTTCATGGCGATCCCCTCATACGTGCCCACGATGAATTCACCGGCCCGAGGATGCGTGCGTGGCTGATCGCACAGGCTCGCAACCGGCTGGCGCCGGCACTGGTCTACAACCCCGGCACGCGGCAGCTGGAACAGACACCTGAACGCTCCAATACCTCAGCGGGCTTCAGCCTCCTGGAGGTCGACCTGGCGCAGATAGTGCTACAGGCGCGGATTTCCGCGGCTGTCGGCGCACCGTTCAGCCATCTCGAATCGCCTTTCGTGCTGCATTACGCTCCCGGCCAGGCGTTCGAGGACCACTACGACTTCGTCGATCCCGAAACGCCCGACTACGCCGACGAAATTGCGCGTAACGGCCAGCGCATGGTGACGTTCCTGGTGTACCTGAATGACGACTATGAAGGCGGCCAGACCGAGTTTCCGCGCCTGAGGCTGAGTTACAACGGCAAGGCCGGTGACGGGTTCTTCTTCGTCAACGCATTACCGGATGGCAAGGCGGACACCCGCACCCTGCATGCGGGACGCCCCCCGCTGACCGGGGAGAAATGGATTTTTTCGCAGTTCATACGCAATCGCCCGGTGGTGCCGGGAACGCGAGCGAATACAGCACTCAAAGAAATGGCTGGTCAGCACATTGCTGACCAGCCATAAATTGCCTCAGGAGCGTAAGTTCGCCTGATGAGGCCGTGTCGCTAGAAGCGTGCCGTCAGACCCACGTAGTAGCGGCGTCCCAGTACATCGTAGTAACCGGAGCTCGTGGTACCGATGCCCGAGTTGGTCGGGTTACTGGATGTAATGACCGGATCGCGGTCGAGCAGATTGTCGATGCCGCCGCGCAGATCGATATTGCCCCTCAGTGTCCACCGGACGGACATATCAAAGATGTTGTAGGAGCTGGGACCTGACGAGGTCGTTTCCGGATTAGCAATGCTGGACGGATGCGGCTGGCCCGGCAGGTGACGGTGTCTGAGACTGACGTTGAACGCATCAGTTCTGTACGACAGCGTGTTGTTGATTCGGTACTGGAAATTCGTACCGGTGCCGGTGAAGTCATCGACGGGTCCGTCCGCCACAGCCTGGATGCGGTTGTAGTCGATGTAGTTGGCGAGGATGGTCCAGCCGACCGAGCCGCGGATATTCGTGAACCCGAGATCGGCGATATTAGCCGACCAGTTCAGCTGCAGATCGTAGCCGGCCGTCTCCAGCAAACCCCTGTTCACGTTGACCAGACCAATGGAACCGGAGTTACCCGTGCCTGGATCGCGCCGAATCCGCTGGCAGAACTCGTTCTGCGGATCGTAGTTCGCATTGAACTGCGGATCGAAACACTGCTGGTAGGTCTGGTCGTAGCTGAGCGTGCCGATCGTGCCTTCCACACTGATCCGGTAGTAGTCGAACGACGCTGTCAGCCCCGACAGCCACGGATTTCGGAACGGTGAGCGAAACACCGCGCCTATCGTCCAGGTCTCGGCCTCTTCCGCATCCAGATTCTGGTTGCCGGTGATGTCACCCAGCACGATGCCGCCCGGAGTCTCTTCAGCCCGGTAGTTCAGCGGATCCAGGCTGTAGTCGGAGAACGGATCGTCGATCAGGATGTTGCACAGATCGATGACGCGCTGACGGTCCGGGTTGTTGGGATTGTTGCCGTAGGCCGCTGCCGTGTTGGCAAGGCAGGGATCGCCCACCGCGCTGCCCACAACCGTGGTGGTGTCGTTCTGGAACAGTTCGCCGACGTTGGGCGCGCGTGTGGCAAGGTTGTATCCGCCACGCACGCGAACAAAATCGTTCACCTGCCAGTCACCGAGTGTCTTGTAGGTGGTGAGACCGCCGACCGCGTTGTAGTCGGAGTAGCGATAGCCCAGATCCAGCTCGAAGCGCTGGATCAGCGGCACATCGCTGATGATCGGCACCAGCAGCTCGCCGTAGATCTCATAGACATCAATAAAGCCATCGGTGGAACCTGAGCCGAACAGACCGGCCGGCAGGTCGGCGACATTCTGCACCTGCTCCAGCTTGTCGACGTGATAGTCGAAGCTGTTGCTGCGGTAGCCGGCACCGATCGCGCCGCGCAGTTCACCGGCCGGCAGATTGGCCAGACCGCCCTGGAAGTTCGCCTCGACGATATTCTGGGTCAGGGTGGTGACGTGCGTCATCCGCCCCTCGATCGCCGTGAGGCAGTCTTCGGTCAGGGTCTTGCTGACATCGAAGTAATGCAGACCGGATTCACAGCGCACGATCTTGCCGCCGAAGCCGGCCGGATTGATCAGCGTGTTGCCGGTCACCGCGGCGTTGCGGCCGTAGTTCGGCGAGGTCGCCAGTGCGCGCAGATTCTCGATCGAGACGGTGCCTGCCATCGAGCTGGTCACCTGTGTGCGACCCTGGGATCCGTACAGCTCCCAGGTCCAGTCGCGGAACGGCAGGTCTCCCATGAAGCCGGTGAGGAACTGGTAGGTGTTGGTGTTGTTGTCGATACCGCGGTCACCGAGCTGCCGCAGTGCCGGGCTCTGCAGCACGAAAGGCGCGTTCGGATCCGGACGGGAGGCCAGCAGCGCCGCCATCTCCGGCGGCACGGGCCAGGTTTCGGAGTTCGTACACCCGCCTGTGGGTCCGCAGTCCAGCCCGTAGAGGCCGCCAGGCTGATACTCGCGCAGCGTGTTGCCGTTTTCGTCTACCGAAGGCGCGTACAGTTCGTCGCCATGCGGAATCACCACGCCCCAGCCGCCGGCTGCTGGTGACCAGACGCGCCGCGTCTTGTTGGTGGTGTCGGTGAAATTGGCCTGGACGAAAAAGTTCACCGTATCGGTGACATCGAATCCGATGCGGCCGAACGCCGAATAGCGTGTCAGCGGGTTGGATATCATCGTTCCCAGCTGGTTCTCACGCAGCCTGCCGGTACCGTCGAAATGACGATAGGCGATGTTGCCGATCCCGCCCTCATTCACGTAGTTATAAATGAGCGATCGAGCACCGGCTTCGTCGACCATCAACGGTCCGTTGTAGCGACTCAGTCCAGCGCCCTGTTCCTGATAGACGGTATTGTCCGCGTTGAAGAAAAACGGGCCGGTAATGCTCGCGCCTGTCACGCCGAAGATCTCATCCACGGCTTCCTGCGACGGCCTGTTGTCACCCCAGGAGGAATCGGGGTTGGGCGCCCAGTACACATCGCTGAGACGCGAGGCGCGGCCGAAGGTGGAGGTCGTATCTGCCCAGCCCCTGCGGAAGAAGCTGCGATCCATGGTGTAAGCGGTGCCGCGCTCCGCATGTTCCGCGCCCAGCATCACGTTACCGCGGCCATCGGCAAGATTGGCGCCCATCAGGGCCGAAACACGAAGTTCCGACGCATCGCCATGCTCGGTCATCCCGTACTGGGTCCCGATTTCGATGCCGTCGAAATCCTTCTTCAGAATGAAGTTCACGACGCCGCTCACGGCATCGGCGCCGTACACAGCCGACGCGCCACCGGTGATGATTTCCACGCGCTGAACGGCCGCCGACGGAATGGAGTTGATATCAACGACCAGCGCACCGTTTACCGGCTGCCCCCGGCGACCATCGATGAGCACGAGGTTGCGGTTGGCGCCGAGGCCGCGCAGGTTGAGTGTGGATGCGCCCGGCGTGTTGGTTGCGCTGCTCTGCACGTCCATGGTGGTGAACTGACTCAGCGCCGGCACGAACTGCGGCAGCTGGTTCAGCACCGTCTCGATGGCGACCGTGCTGACGTTCTCGAAGGTTTCGGACTCAACCGTAAGGATCGGGCTGTTGGCAATGAAGTCACGGCGCACGATACGTGAACCGGTGACCGTGATTTCCTCAACCATCGCGCCTTCCTGAGCGAAAAGGGGCATTGCGGTTGGCGTAAGGGCTACAGCCACCGCCAAAGCGATGGGCCGCGATTTGAATACTTTCATGTTTCCTCCCTGGCGGCCGGACGTGTACTGCGGCCGACCCGGACCATTCTTGAATTAATGAGCGCAAACGATCATAGGGAGGGGCCGCGAGGCCCGGTAGCGCCAGTCAGGGCGCCTGGATAAGTCCAGTTGGATGAGCTCGCCCAGGCAGGGCGATAGGATTCGTGGGCGGCTATCGTTCGACGGGCCTGCCCAGGTTTTCCTCGACTACCCGAAGGTAGTCCTCCAGCGGAGGCAACCCGACCATCCTGCGCCTCTCATCGACGAGGTCCGGTTCTTCGATGGGGTGAAGCATCATCTCGCCATTCGGACCATTGACGATACTGGTGCCATAGATCTGTTTATGGCCGTCCGCGACCAGGATCGAGTCCTGCACCATCGCCAGCTCACTCGCCTGCGCCTGACCCTCCGCCACAGCGCGTTCCAGTGCCGGCAGCAGGCGCTTTTTCCGCTCCACCGGCCCGTGCTGAAGAATGACCTGTGCCGCGCTGCTGGCTTCCGGCCCAACCATGTCTACTGCAGGCCAACCGTATAATTCAACGAGCTGCTCCAGACGGCGGCCGTTCGCTTCGTCGAGACGGTTCTGTTCATCAACCATGGCGATCCATTCGGGGTCCGGCGGCGCATTGAAATCCACACCGGCAATGGCCGAGACGATGCGTTCGCGCATGATCTGGTCGGCTCTGACCATTTCGAGCAGCTCATCGCGGATGTCCGCGCGGAACCCGGCGCCCTGGGGATTCCCGCACGCGCTCAGATGAACCAGGATCAGGAGGGCGGCAGTGCTCAAAAGCCGGTTCATGAGGAAACCCCGCTTTCTACTCCGGACAGAAAGTGACCGGTAACCGGGACCATACCATCAGCGGTAGAGAATGTCCGATGACTGCCCCGGGGGAGCCGGCATCGCCTTTTCCCTGAGGCCTCCCTTTTTCCTTATGCGTACTTGTTATATGTGTTGCCGCGTGACTGGCGATCCCGCATGTGGCTAGAATGAGAGTCGCTGCCAGAACCCGGCCCTGCTAAGAACGGGGGGGCGTCGATAAGAACGGGGGGCGCCGAAATGATGAAATCAGGTGTCTTTGCAACCGCGCTGCTCGTCGCGTACGCGGCGCACGCGCAGCTTGAAAATCCCATGGAAGATGCCATCGCCCGCGAGACCAACAATCTGGTCATCGCGGCGATCACTCGTGACCTGGCCGCCGTCGAAAGGCTTCTCGAGTCGGGAACCGACGTAAACCAGCGTCTGCAGAACAGAACTGCGTTCGAGGTGGCCGTCGGCAACGGCGACGTGGAGATCGTGCAGGCGCTGCTGGCGGCGGGAGCCGATGTGAACATGCGGTGTTGCGGTGCAAATGCACTGTTTCACGCGGCCAGGACCCGGGACCTTGAGATGGTGAAGGTGCTGATGGACGCCAACATCGATCTGGATCGGCAAGGCGGCATCACCGGCGATACAGCTCTGATACTCGGGATTCGCCACAAGTCCCGACGGGACCCGGTGCCCATGGAGATCGCGCGACTGGTCCTGGAGGCCGGGGCGGACGTCAACATTGAGAACAGAATCGGCGTCACCGCATTGTTGCTGGCGGTCCAGACAGATGACTCCGAAAGCCTGGCAATGGTCGAGGCCCTGCTGGCAAGAGGTGCTGATGTCGATCATCGACGATGTCATTCCATACCCGACGACTCACCGGCAAGGAATCGGGTGCCCTATGTTCGCGCAGTAGGCGGGACGGCACTGGGGCTGGCATCGATGCTCGGCAACACGGCGGCCGTTGAGGCACTGATCGCGGCTGGCGCCGATGTGAACCTGCCGCACTGCGACGGAAGAACCCCGCTGGAGCTGGCCATGGAGAACGGCCACGATGAAATGTCGTACATCCTGCGCAGCGCCATCTCCTCGCAGTAGCGAACCGGGCAGAAGCGAGACTCGCCCCATCCTGCAGCCAGGAACGCCCGGCCGAATGCCGGGGTAAAGAGACGTTACGACGACCCCGAGCGTTTCGACCACTCGTTCGCAACCAGACCATAGATGACGTGGTCGACGAAACGGCCATTAACCCACTCCACTTCACGAACAATCCCCTCGTTCGTAAAACCCAACCGCTCGGGAATTGCACGACTTCTCGCATTCCCGGTTGCACAGCGGATCTCGACGCGATTCAGGTTTAATCCGGAGAACGAGTGGTCTATATAGGCTGTACACGCCTTCGTCATTATTCCCTTACCCTGAGCGTCTTTGGCCAGCCAGTATCCAAGCGAAGTGGATCTGTTCGCCCAGTCGATGTTGTGCATTCCCACAACGCCGATGATCTTCTCCCCTGACCGGATCGCAGTCTGAAAACCCGAATTCCTGGTGACCTGGCTCAGGGTTGTCGATATGAATGCCTTTATGTCGTCGACTGAGTTTGTCGATTCGATCCACGGCATCCACGGCCTGAGGTGTTCCCTGTTCGCATCCACCGCATCAAAGAGTTCCTGCGCGTGTCGCGGCGCAAGCAGTTCAAGGGAAAGTTCGGAGTCCAGGGGATAGGGAAACATCATGCAGGAGGGTGCGGTTGTTCAATGGTTGGTTCGGGATGACCACTATGGAGCAGGAAGCGACTGGTAGCAGATATATATCATGTCAGGTGTCATTGCGCGCCCTGTGACACGCTGACAACCTGCGTGGTGCGGCTGGACAGGCAGGGGCAGGAATGCCTGCAGTGCGATGCATAGGGCGCCTCCTGGTGCAGGTGCGGACCGACGATATGAGACTGTTGTAATGCTTCGCGGCAGACTGCACTCTCGCGACACCGCAATCCGTCGAGCGTTACAGCACTCAACGCGAAATGAAAACAATCTGCCCCGATGGCCGATCAAGCTGAGCCACCCCGCGCAGCATGGTGACGAGCAGCTGACCGTCGGACGTGACCTGCACATTATCGAGACTGGTACGCACTGGTATCTGGGTACAGCCGCCGCTGACGAGGTCATGCACGAAGAGACCGTCCCCGAGTATCAAGAGCTCATCGCGGAGCGGGTCGTGCAGCACCTGCTGCAGGGTTTCGGGCGGCTGCTCGATCGGACAGGCAGTCGCCAGCAGGCTGCGATCTCCCGTATCAAGGTCAACGACCAGAACGGAATTGTCGAGCTGATTGGCGACGTATGCGATGCCGGCTACTTCATCGATGGAGATCGACGTGATAGCCCCGAATGCAGCGCCTTCACCGCGCACACCTTCCTGTGAAAAGATCTCCTGCAACTCGCTGTCGAGATCGATCGCGACGATGGCCTGCACGGACGAATCGCCGACCAGCAGGCGGTTGCGCACTGGATCGTGTGTCACCGTTGAGATCGCCTGGAAATGGCTTCCCGGCTGCGCCGGTGCAAGCCGTGCGACGGTGCGAACCGTCCCGGTCTCCAGATTCACGACAATGACCGCGTTATAATTCGACACCCAGGCACGGTCACCTTCCTCGTCCAGCGCAAGGCCGTTGATCGAGAAGTTCAGCGCCTGGCTGATATCGCCGATTTCCTGGCGGTCGCCGGTCGCCAGATCGATTTCGAACAACCGCTCCGTCGCGTTCAGGCCGTCGTCGGCGACGTACGCTTTCGTCACGTCTGAGCTCAGCGCAAGCCGACGCGGCGCAATGACCGGTGCGCCTGAGCCGATCCGCCGCGACAGGAAATCGGAACGCTCGCCCGTCATCTCATCGACTGCGATCAGCGCGTCGAGATTGGTATCGCCGACGATCAGCCGGCCATTGACCACATCGTGCCCAATGGCCAGCACCTGTGCGAACACGTAGGGATTCGTCGCCGGCACCGGCGAGATGTTCGTCTTGGTCGGCGACGAGCCGAGTTCGACCTTATCGACACCCTGGTACGTCGCGACGTACACCAGATTCTGGTCCGGCAGTGCCACCAGCGCGAGTCCACCGACATTGAGCCCAGGCGTCAGTACGCTGGACGTTCCGTCTGCGAGCTCCACAGCCATCAGCGGCGCAATCGCATTGATATCGCGCAGACTCACGATCCGGTCGCCGGCCAGCGTGATATCGCTCGCACGCCACAGTGGCGACTCGCCCTGACCGGTCTCGATCAGTACGTCAACCTGCCCGGTTGCGAGTGCAATCCGCCAGATGCGGGACAGCGAGAAATCACCGCCGCCTTCGGGAAAGTAGTTCGCAAGCGCATACGCGTGGTCGTGATTCTCACTGCAGACCAGGCGCCTCAGGGACGGCACCGGCTTATACCCGGCCCCCGGATCCCGGACCGCGGCCGGTATCGCTGCGACGATGGTTGCCTGCGGCGTACCGAGCACGTGCCTGTGCACCTCCCACTCGTCCTGTGCGGCCATCATTAGCCGCAGAAACTCGTTCTGATGCCCGCGCAGGCATGTCATGGCGGGTGCGCCTAGGACCTCGCCATAGACAGACTGCTCCCCTGACACGTAGTTGTGCTCCACCAGACGCTGGCGATAGCCGTTCTGCGTCAACGTGAAACTCTGACCGACGACGCGCGTTCGATCGGTATCGAGGGCGAAAACGGCCGGGACTTCCTCATAGCGAATCCGCACGGAAGCGGCTTCTTCGGTGACTTCGCCGGACTCGTTCTCCACCTCGACGACCAACTCGTTGTCGCCGCCTTCGAGCTCAATCTCGACTTCCCAGTCGACCGCGCTCTCGCCATCGGCCTCATGATCTGAAAGCGTGGCTGAGAACCGACCGCCCGCCTGGGTGACGAACGTCGCACCCGGCATGAAACCGGAAGCCGCAGGCGCCGACACGGTCGCGCTGACGCCGTTTACACGCACGGCGGCAACGACCCCAGGATCACTGGCCCGTCCACGGACTATCACACTTGACGCGGTTGCTGTGGAAACGCGCCACGGGAACGAGACCGATGCGCCGGTGTTACCGGGTTCCGTTGGAGAGGTCGGAGGCGGGGGCGGTGGTGCTGGAGGTGGCGCCGTGGGTGGTGGCGAGGTTTGTGGCGGTGCCGAACCGCCGCTACCACCCCCGCAGGCGACGATCAGGACCAGACATGCCGAGCAGAGAAAATTCCGCAGCGCCACAACGTTCCCTCTTATTGTTGTTTTCCTGAAGATTAGCTTTGAACTCATGCGATAACAAGTTGCGCGTGTCGCAGCCTCTCCCCGACGGGCACTCAATGCGTCCCGCCGCTCGCTGGAGTCTTGTTGAGATCGCTGCTCGGCGGGTTTTCTGTGACGCGTTCGATTCACATGTGGACCTACTCCGATCCAATTGACACCTCCGGGCTATGATCCTTTTTCAAACCGTCCGTGGTATCGGGGTAGAACCCATCGAGTGTGTCACCACCCGATCAATCGAAATGTTCGCCTTCTTCCGGCACATCGACCCAGCCGTGCCTGCGCGACTCATACACAGAACGCGTTGGCGATGGAAACTGCGGATCACCGAACACGCCAACGGGCACCGCTACAATTTCGGGTGAACCCTCCAATGTGTAATACACCGTAGCTCCGCAGTCGGCGCAGAAGTGAAACGTTATTCTGCCTCCGCTGTCGCCGACACGAACGTAACGTCGGCTTTTTCCTGCTACGTCTATGTCTTCGGCCCGGAATCGCGCCTGCACACCGAATACGCTGCCGGTGCGTCGCTGGCATGCGAGGCAGTGGCAGATAGAGACCCGAATCGGCTCCTGCCGCGCGATCAGACTCAATTGCCCACAACTGCAATGCGCGTGTCGCTCTGTCATGGTGTTTCCCTTATGCGGTCGTATCCGGTGCCCGCAGAAATTCGCCCCGAGCCACATCCTGCACCTTGCCACCAACCAACGGCGCTTTTTCGAAAGCGATATGCAGGCTGCTTCGCCGTCCCATCTCCAGCCCTTGCGTGATGATGCGGGAGCTTTCGAGACGCCCATGGCGGTGCAGCCAGGCGGCCAACGGCCCGGCTGCGCCACCGGTTGCGGGATCCTCAGAGATGCCCACGAAGTCCGCGAAGAAGCGGGCATGCAGGTCGTGGTCACTGCTGTCGGCGAAGACGTAGATGCCAGCCACCTCAGGGCCCGCATAGGCACGGATATCCAAAGCTGCCGCGCGAACGGCCTCGGAATCGGCGACTTCTACAAGAGCCACTGGTGTGCCGGTGGAGACGACTTCACCTTCAGCGGGGACTCCGAGACAGCGCTCCATCATCCGGGCATCCAATCGGGGTCCGAACTGCGCGCCCTTCTGAGTCATCCACAGAAGTCCGCCATGCCGCTGTATCGGGATGCGCCCGATCTTGAGATCCAATGCGTCGGCGCCAAGCACGTATGCGGTGCCCAGCGTGGGATGGCCGGCAAACGGCAACTCGGTGCGCGGTGTGAAGATTCGAACGGGAGCCGCTCCGTCTTTTACGGCGCCAGTGACGAATGTCGTCTCCGAGTGGTTTGTTTCAGATGCCAGGGCCTGCATCTGCGCAACGGATAACCCATCGGCGTCCAATACAACAGTGAGGGGATTGCCCTCGAATGGATGATCTGCGAACACATCGACGACCCGATACCGCAAGACGGTTGATCCCGTCATTGAATCGTTTCCCCTATGGGCCGTGGAGTTCATGGCATGGCCGCCAGTTTCCGGACACTTCGGGCACCTGACTGGACGAGCACGACTACGCCTCGTTGTACGCTCTCTCGAGCTCTGCCACGTCGAGCTTCACCATCGTCATCATGGCGTCCATCACTGCCGTCACCTTCCTGGGGTCCGTATCTCGGATCAACTCGGTGAATCGTCTCGGAACAATTTGCCAGGAGAGACCGAAGGGGTCCTTGATCCAACCGCATTGTGTGGGCTTCGCTCCTGCCTTCAAAAGCTTGTCCCAGTATTCATCCACTTCTTCCTGATCCGCACAGTCCACGTAGAACGAGACCCCCTCAGAGAAGCTGAAGTACGGACCTCCGTTGTACCCCATAAAGAGTTGACCGCCAACGACGAACTCGGCGGAGCTGATGGGACCCTCCTTGCCGGTGCGGGCGACGTTGCGCACTTCGGAGTCCGGAAACGTCGAGGTGTAGAAATCGATCGCCGCTTCTAGCTGGTCGTTGAACATGAGGAAGGGTGTAACTTTGTTCATGGGGTTATCTCCTCTGCGGGGGCGATGACTTTCTGCGCCCAACGAATGAAATGGACCTCCCCACTCAATCGGCTGCAACAAACGCAGCCGCGATTCGGTCGAAGTCGATCCCCGGGCCGGTGTTATCCAGAGGTCTTGTGTTGGTTGCGTAAGCTATCACGACTCCCTGATCGACATATATCTGCAGCGATGCCCGGCCACCCCAGCCCGTGCCGCCAACGGTCAACCTGATACCTTCACTATAAGCCTCGTCTTCCAACAGAATCGCAGGAAAATATTGGCCAGCTTCATCACGGGAGGCTTCACGAAGGACTGCCGAGCGCCACTCGTCGGACAGGAACGGTCCTTCCAGAAGCGCATTGCCAAACCTGACCAGATCGCCGGGGGTCGATAGAAATCCGCCGCCTGCCCATTTGTCACTATTGTTGAAGGGCGGAGCACGGAGCACGATATCGCCCGCCAGGACATACGGCGCGGCTACATTCTCGGCTGGTCGGTCTTTGGTATCAGCAAACGTGTCAGTCATGCTCAACGGATCGAATACCAGGTCTTCCATCAGCAAGAGATACGGCTTCGCCGCTGCGCGCTCCATTGCCAGCGCGAGCAGTGTGTAGCCAGGCGTGCTGTATGAGTTTCGCGTGCCCGGCTCATAGAGCAGCGGGTCTCGCTCCACTCCGGTGGCCGCTTCTCGAACGCTCCGGTAGTCACGCTGATTCAGGACGTGAAAGAAAGACGTGTGATGCCGTATGCCGGCGCTATGCGTCTGAAGTTGACCGATCGTGAATTCGTAGGGCTTTTCCGGGTAATCCGGGACCAGTTCTCGGAACGGAGTCTCAAGGGCAATCTCGCCCTGGATCAGCAGCTTTCCGAGTGCAGCAGTCGTCAGGGCTTTTGACACGCTGGCGACATGGTAGCGTGTGCGAGGCGTTGCTGGCGTCAACGCACGAACATCCGCGTAACCCACAGCGCCTGCCCAGACAACCTCCCCATCCACGCCAACTGCCAGCGAGAGTGACGGAAAATGGCGGCTGCCCTGTGCTCTTGTGAGCTCGGTCATCGCGAACTGTCCAGCGGCCTCAAAGCGCGGGTCCATCAACTCGGCGTTTGTCGGCAGTACACCTTCCGGCAATCTCTCAATGCGGGAGACCAGCAAGACTGCAACTATGAATATCGTGATCAGAACGACCACTGAAAGCGACAGCAAGATCCTCTTCGCTACTCTCATGGAGCGTACTCCAATCGCTAATCTAGAATGCCAGCAACAGGTCGAATCCGGTCATTCATCAGACGGCAACACACAAGGCGGCGTCCGACTCAGCTCCCCAGAAACTTCCGGATTGTTTCGGCTATGGCACGTTGCTCTTCGATCGTGATGACGCTGTAGTCACGTTGCAGGAAGCGCCTGTGCGGGTCACTGCCCTCGTAACGCGGCACAACATGAACGTGGAAGTGCGGCTCGCTCTGTGCGCCTTTGGTTCCGTTGTTCTGGAACACATTCATCCCGAGGGCACCGAAGGCTGCAGTTGCCGCCCTGGCCACCTCTCGCGCCAGTTTGTAAACTTCAGCAATCTCCGCCGGCTCAATATCGAGAATCGACTCACGATGAGTTCGAGGCAGAACCAGCATCGCTCCGCGCTCGTACTGCCGTTCATTGACTTCCGCTGCCGCAAATTCGTTCTGCGCGATGAACGCGCAGTCGCGCTCCCCGGCCAGATCCTGGCAGAAGCTGCAGATCTGGTAGTCAACAAGCTCGAATCTCATTCTTTCCCAAGCTTCCGGCCTCGTTTCGCCGAAAGTGCCCTCACGCTGAATGCCTCGAACCAAGTCGCCGCAGCGGTTCCGCGGTCAGTCTGAATATCGTGGACTCAACCTGCGCCTTTGCGCCCAGGCGTTCGTAGAAGCGCACCGCGGACTCATTCCAGTCCAGCGCTGACCACTCCATTCGTGCGCAGCCCCGGTCTATGGCGATTCGCGCAACGGTGGCCAACAGCTGAGTACCAAGACCCTGATTTCGCCAAGCCGGAAGAATGAAGAGATCCTCAAGGTACAGCCCCGGACGCCCGAGGAAAGTAGAGTACGTCGAAAAGAAGACGGCAAACCCTATCGCTTCCGAGCCACTGTGGGCCATTAGAACATCGGCCTTTGGTCGTGCGTCAAAAAGCGTCTGACGCAAGTCTTCTTCTGTGGCCGTAACGTCACCGGCCATCCGTACGTATTCCGCGAAGCTATGGATCAGCCGCAGAAGTGCGGGGACATCGTGCTCGGTCGCGGGCTCGATTCGGAACATTGGATCAGATTGAGTCATCAGCTCGGTTCCACGTGTGATGTGCGGCCCCTGGAATGAACTGACCGCTTTCGACCGACGGCATTCACTTAGCCACGTCGCGCTCAACCTCGGCATGCCTTCCCCGATGCTTCGGGGCCTTGCTCTTCGCTCTCGCCTCCTCAGAAGTGATTAGCCAGATGTGACCGCACCCAAGACGCACGGACGGGCGAAGCCTGGCCACCAGAAACAGTTTGCCACCCACTTTCGGCCGCAACTCCTGGTTGTTAGCTCCTGTGTATCGAAAACACTCTTTGTACACGTATATCTCTTCCGACTTACATACTGGACAGGCGCACATTTGCGTTTCCTCATGGTCGAGGTCCTGAACACTGATTTCAAGCGCGGAAACCAGGGCCTTCTTCGACTACAGAGACGCCGTCGCCTCGTTCGGACTTACCCGGTCCACTAGAGCGTAGGAAGCGTCCTGTCCACCTCATGGCGTGTGTTAGGCGAGTCTCCGTTCACACTGCCGCCTCAAGGCTGAGCCATGCTGACTTACGGCAAGCTCGATACAAACTGCCGCACCTCACGTAGAACATCATCTTCGTTTGAAAAGAAAACGTAGTGATCGGCATCTGAAATCTCGACCACCCTATGATTCACTATGCCATCACGAAACGCGTTTACGCTTTTGTCCTGAAAATCCGAAATGGCTTCGTGCAACTCATCGAATGCTACCGCGTGGTCTTCACTGTATCCCGGCAGATCCCTGCTCGATGCGGGCTGTGAGGCATAAATGGACAGAGCTGGCACATGAATCGCCGCATAATCCGGCTTTCTTACGCCCTGCATAACTGCCACGTCAACGGCTGTGGGCTCACCAATCAGCCCTAGCCTCGACGCTATCTCCTGAATTGCTGCGAACTCCGGCAACGTGCGGTCGTAGGCTGCATCCAAATACACAAGCCCTCCCAGGCGTCGTGGATAGCGGGCTGCCAACGAAGACAGTTCCTCACTAGCGATTGAGTGTCCCAAGAGGACGGGCTGGATGAGGTTGAGAGCATCGATAACGGCCAACACATCGTCCGCGAGACGATCAGCGTCATAGCCGCCAGAGGGTACTGCCGAGCGGCCATAGCCTCGGCGAGTTATGCCAATCACGCGATTGCTATCTGTCAGTTTCGGAGCAAACTGATCGAAGACATGGGCCGTGTTACCGAGGCCTGCAAGCAGTACCAGGGCGCGCCCCGATCCGCCCCAATCCAGTACTTCCAACTCGACTCCATCGCCAACATCTATGGACTGGACGGTATGCGGAGACGCATCGGTGCCAGTGTCCGCCGGTTGTGCAAGAGACCACAGCGGAACGAGTGGCGCGGCGAGTACCAGAGCGAGAATGGTCAAACGCGTGAAACAGACCATAGCGGCTATCCCGTCTAAAGCGTTACTGATTGGTACGAGTCTCTCTATCTGCGAAGGCCTGACGAGTAGATAATACGCTGTCAAATCTCTTTGCCTAACGCCGCAATCAGGCGGCATCCGAGACCTCCAATACCATCGTCTGCACGGCTAACGGGCTCGACGGGCGCAACGGCTCCGGAGCCCCAACTGCCGCGAACCCAGCCGATTCATAGAGACGACGCGCCGGCGAATCGCCGCAGGTTACTCCCAGAGCGAACCGTCGAAAACCTCGCGATTTCACCCAGTCAACCGCCGCGCACAGCAATTGCCGCCCAATACCATGCCCACGGCATTCCGGAGCAACCCACATCTGGTACAAGTGAGCCACGTCGCTGCCGCGGTCAACGTGCGCCCACGCCATCCCGACGAATTCACCTGCAATCTCAGCAACGAGTGGTAGATCCCTGGCGGGCTCTGCATTCGCCAGACGGCTCCGCCACTCGGCATCGGACCGCGCCCGAGCATCTGCAAATGTCGTCGCAAACGCATCCGGAGAATCATTGAGCGCACGCAGACGGAGGTCCCGGTATTCGCTCCACTCCGAAGCATCGACCCTTCTTATCGTGATTTCTGGCACGGCCCTGTAACGCCGCCTAACGCCCGCTTAGGCCGCAGTGAGCTTAACCTTGCGAACATCACTGAGTTTCACATGCTTTCTCGCGTACCACAGATCGTAATTGCACTGCATCGCC
Organism: Gammaproteobacteria bacterium; assembly: GCA_050485685.1. Classification (GTDB taxonomy): domain Bacteria; phylum Pseudomonadota; class Gammaproteobacteria; order Steroidobacterales; family Rariloculaceae; genus JBJHBP01. Next base: position 5,065 of record JBJHBW010000019.1, on the reverse strand, counting down.
AACCAGCTCTCCGGGGAACGCCCCAGAGCCTTCGAAAGACGCAGCGCCATCTCAGGGCTCACGCCACTGGAACCATTTAAGATACGGCTCAACGTCGATGGCGATACCCCAAGCGTGGCCGCAAGCTCACGTCCGCTAATGTCGTTTGGCTCCAGGTAGACTTCGGCAATGAACTCACCGGGATGAGGCGGATTGTGCATAGCCATTAGTGATAATCCTCGTAATCCAAGACGTAGGCGTGACCGTCTCGATATTCAAATGTCACGCGCCAATTTCCGTTCACCCATACTGACCATCGTTCCCGGCCCTTTCCTTTCAGCTCATGGAGCCGAAACCCTGGGACATCCATGTCCTTGATGCTGTGAGCGGTATCCAAAGCGGCCAGAAGCATTCTTAATCGTTTCGCGTGGTGCGGTTGAATACCTGCGACACTACCTGCCTCGAAGAATCGCCTCAGACCCTTGTGCCGGAACGATTGAATCATTGGCGCATGATACCCTGTTGCGCATCACGCAACAAGTGATCTAGCCTACTAGATCCACGCACGGCGCCATGTGTGGCGGAGCGGACTGTGACTCCGCCGATTTCAGACGGCTCGGTTTGCAGCAAGTGGCGCGCCGACGACTTTCTGTCGGCTTAACGCCAGCCATCAGTTGCGCGACTCGCGTCGGTTCCAGCGCTTTGACACTTATTAAGGCCTCCTCCTCCGACTTCAGGCTCGGCAGCCGAGGCTACCATCCAAGTTGCGTCATTCTCGGACTCAACGCGCGAAGAAGGAGACCTCACATGCGATTCTACACCCACACCCATAAGCATTACTGCGGCATCGACCTGCACGCCCGGTCCACGTATCTGTGCATCCTGGACCGTGACGGCAACGTGCTCCTGCATCGCAACATGAAGGCCACTCCGGATGCTTTCCTCACCGCAGTGGCCCCGTATCGCGACGATCTCGTCGTCGCCGTCGAATGCATCTTCACCTGGTACTGGCTCGCCGACCTGTGTGCCGAACAGGGCATCGCCTTCGTCCTCGGACACGCCCTGTACATGAAAGCCATCCACGGCGCCAAAGCCAGGAACGATCGCGTGGATGCCCGCAAGATCGCAGGCCTGTTGCGTGGCGGCATGCTGCCCCAGGGCTACGCGTATCCGAAAAAGATGCGCGACACCGGCGACCTGCTGCGCCGACGCAATCACCTGATGCGCAAGCGCGCCGATCTGCTCGCCCATATCCAGAACACCGCCAGCCAGTACAACCTCCCGCCACTGGGCACACGCCTGGACCGCAAAGGTGAACGGGACAAAGTGCCAGAGCACTTCCCCGATCCGGTCGTACGCCGCTCGAAGACCGTCGCACTATCCTGCATCACGAACGCCAGTGCGGTCATGTGCACTACAAGCCTACCGGGCTGATGGGTTTGAGTGGATCGCTGTCCCGCTCCTTCTACATCGAAATCGGTTGATTCGTTGTCTGCCCCTCGCCGCAACCCGCAACGAACTGGCTTCGATCCAGACGGAATGAATAGGAACGGATGAGGGCACGGAATTGTTTCTGGAACGACCGCCGAAGTCCGGCGGTCACCGCCGCTCAGCGGCGGCTGAGTCCCGATAGGTGTTTGGTGCAGGCACCGCCTGACACTGCAGCTTGAAACCAAGCCAGGGAGCGATGACCGATGCCTGCTATCACGTGATCGAAAGATCGCAACGGATGGTCAGTGCCTGTTGACAGGCGGAGGCCTCATAAATGTTGGGCGCTGCTTGCGCCAGATCATCGGTGAGGGATCTTCTAAGCTCACGCATCTACATATTGGCCTTCGGTCCAAGGTTCTCTGGAAATGTCACCATATCTCTCCAGATCCCGAAACTCTGCACGAAGCACTGCGTGATACCGGACGACGCGGCGGATCTAAGACGTTGCCGTCGTCGATTCGCTCGGAGTGCTGCTCGATTGACATGATTATCACCGGTTTCATATAACCATGGTCGCCTCGAATGACACAAAGACTAACTGGCTAGACGAGAATCTGATCTCTATCGTCGACAGAACCGATCGAGATGAACACGTAGCCATCATTGAAATTGAGGATCGGCTTGTCTTCGTAGGTATCCCCGCGCAATAAACCAGCACACATGGGGCAACGGGGCGGGTTCAAATATCCGTAGCGACCGCCGCATTGGCAGGGGCGGAACAGCGCTTCTATTCTGCGGAATGTGGGTAGCACATGCCGGCAATACGATTGACTTCCTGGGGCGGAGATATCAAGGCTCGGAAACTCGATTCCGTGACGCTTGAGCAGCTCCCAATCTTTAAGTAGCAGAACGCGTGGACACTTTGAGCAATACAGGGCCTCCATCTGGCTGAAGCCGCGATGGTAGGTCTCTCCGTTCACGGAGGCGCCACAGGAATCACAGGTTTCGGTGTGTGTATTCATATCGCCGAACGCCACTCTCAACCGATGCCCTTCATGGGACGGTTCATGGCGCATCACGCAACCGAGATACTCGGCGGGGTCTGCAATCTACCGTCTCCGGCGCGTCGACGCGGATGTAGCCAGTAGGCAGCAGAAACAAGCCATAGGTTCTGAAAGTGGCATTGTAATAGTGTCTCGGCCCCGATACGCGGGCTAGCGCTCTGCCGTTGGGTGAGGCTTCGGGCTCGTCCACAGTCTCTACGAAGGTAAAGTCGATGAGCTTTAGCTTCAAAGCACCCAGACGGCTGAGAGGGTTTTTGAGACAAATTGCCGTCATTCCGAACGCGTCCTCTATCGCCGGAGAGAGATCTTCGGATAATTGCGCTCTTCCATCAGATATCAGCAGCTCAGTAGAAAGCCACCCTCCTACAAGAATTGTTGCAAGCAAAGTGATGAGAATGCCCATTCTCTTCACTGCGGATCTCCACAGCTGATGTTTCAATATTGCCGCAGCCGCCGCTTGCCAGAATGCGTGCGTATCCCGGCGGCCTCGGCTGACGATGCGGCTGTCCGGTGCTCTTTTTGCGCCGAACGCCAAGATCAGCGGCACGACAAAGGTGGCGTGCACTTGCTCTTCTCTTTGCAATGGGCGGGACACTTCTGGCGTGGCCGCTGGATCTGTCTGTTCGGCGTTATTTCGCTCGCATTACTACACGACGCTAAACGGGTGCAACGCTAACGTTGGCACTTTCTTGTCTAGCTATGCTTCTCCAACAACCTCGGAAGAATGAAATGCTGCGTTCTGCATGCTGTGCACTCGAGACATCAGAAGAACGAACACTATGCACAGCGGCACCGTTACTGCGTCTGCTACCAGTGTAGCGACGTTGGCAATGATTAGCTCTGACACTTCTTCCGCTCGGAGCAGGAGACGGAATGCGGCGTTGCTTATCCAGACCCAAGCCAACCACAGCGCCCACCAGACGGCCAAAATGGACGGCGCCGCTTGTGAGTGCCAGTCAGCTGGGTTTGAGCTCGCCTTCCAGATTTCTTTCATCGCTTGGTACGGCTTCCACAGATTGAAAATCGGCACGAAGAACCAACCGACAGACCAAGCTGGTGTAAACCTCAAGTTTCCCGCACCAAGTGCACGCGCGTTAGAGTTGACGCGATGAATCCATCGCAAGATCAAGATTGCGGAGACTGCAAGAACAATAACCTGGATTAGCCCTATCGCAGACCGCCACGCATCACTTCGCTCCGCTGCCGTCATCAGAATTTCGTAAGACTCGAATCGGTCATCGCGTATCCAAGTCAAGACACTGTACTCGCGAATCCCGGTTATAAACGCAACGCACGCAACTGCGGCTTGCGCGTATACGAATCTCTTAGTCCACTTCACCAACGATCTGGAATCACGATAATCATTCTCGTGTGACGACGTCATGGCATCCCCCGATTTCTTGTCGCCCAACGCCCCGCTCAGCCGCGTGCCTCACTGCGATAATTTATGCGCCACAAGGCGGTTCAGACTCACGCCGGATTCTGCTGCTTCAGTCGCCAGCTGTCGATGGAGCTGCGGCGGCACCCGAACCATAAAACGGCCGCTAAAAGCCCTTATTGCCAACGGTTCCGGGAGTACCTCGCCTGAACGCTTCATGTCAGCCAAACAGCGCGACACCATCTTTCGGATTCCTGCCAGAGCTTCTTCCGGGGTTGAATCCAGCCAGCTCAGACTTGGAAACTCCGCGCACGTCCCAACGTACTCCTCGTCTTCCTCTGACCAGGAGACTCGATACGTATATTGATCAAGCTTTTTCATCTTTCGGCTCCAACCGCTCGACTGCGGCTAAGACCTGCCTTACCTGATAAGGCTTGGCCTTTCCTTTCTTACCCTGAATATTCACCCGCGGATCGCCTTGCCACGGTGTCTTATAGATCCGGTGGCTCGTGCCCTTCTGACGCGGTTCCCCGAAGTAGTGATCGCACACCTTGCAGAGGTCCGCGTATCGGACGTCGCTGGGATTGCGCCGCATGGCGCCCAGTATTTCGGCGACCTTGGACATCTCCGAATGGTATCATTAATGATGCCTTTCGTCAGGCGCCCACGGGCCTCGAATTGGTGTTTAGACCTCCGGCCCGCGACGGCCAGCATTGATGGTTCGCACTGCAGCTGGCAATAGTAGTAGCCCAGTGACGAGCAACAAGACTGAGCCAAAGAGAATTGCAGGGCCGATCCACGCTGGCGATGCTTGCAATGCTACCGCGAGGACGCGAGCAGCGAGCAATCCGAGCACTCCGCCGGCCAATGAAAACGCGGCAACTACCAGAGCCTTGTGGGTTGACATGTGTCTACCGTCCTCCAGGATCGTCCACTTGTCATCGTTGCGCTCAGCCGCAGTTCTATGCAGCGCGCCGTCCGCCTCTGGACGGCCCAACGCCCAGATCAGCGGCATGCGAAAAGTGTCCCGCCCCTTGCTCTTCTCTTTGCAAGGGGCGGGACACTTTTCGCATGTCCGCTGCATCTGTTTGACACTTATTGAGGCCTCCTCCTCCGACTTCAGGCTTGGCAGCCGAGGCTACCATCCAAGTTGCGTCATTCTCGGACTCAACGCGCGAAGAAGGAGACCTCACATGCGATTCTACACCCACAC
>JBJHBW010000018.1:0-62970 GCA_050485685.1 Gammaproteobacteria bacterium | reverse complement strand
GCCGGTGGTGGCACCTACGATCCGCTGGGTCGTCGGGGCTTCATCAGCATGAGCATGGACTTTTAGGAAAACACAAGCCTGAAGGCTTGAAACATTGGCGGCGGGTGCAAACCCGCCGCCTTTTTTTTTGCTGAATTTCGTGCGCTATGCTGTGGCTCTGTCTCGCTTACGGTGGAGGAGCACGGTGCGTTTTCGTGGCTGGCTGATCGGACGGCCGAGATTGCGATCGATACTGCGTCTTGCGGTGATCACGGTCGCGTTGTGGCTGGTACTCACGGAAGGTCGCGCTTTCGATGCGGCAATGCTGCTGATCGTCGGTGCCGCAGTCGTTGCCGGCATGTATTACGGGCCCGAGCGCATACATCGCTGGCGTCCGCTGGAACTCGCGCGCTTTCTCGTGCATTTCCTGCGCGGTTCGTTGCGTGGTGGCATCGATGTGGCCTGGCGCGCGATGCGGCGCCGCATGCCCATAACGCCGGTAGTGATCCGTCGGCGTTTGCGAATAGAACAGGGTCAGCCACGAACATTGCTGGTCAGCGTGATCAGTCTGATGCCCGGCACGCTGACTGCGGATGTGACCGGTGACGAGCTGGTACTGCATCTGCTGTCGCCGGAAATGGAGCGTGAGATCGATCTGCTGGAAGCGCGGGTCGAGGCACTTTTCGCTCCCGGCGAGAATGTGGAGCAAGCGGCGTGAACTGGCTCATGGTCGGTATATCATTGTTTTTGCTTCTGAATCTCGCGGTCGGGATGTTGCGGGTGTACTGGGGGCCGACGGCCGGTGACCGCATCATGGCGGCGCAGTTATTCGGTACGACGACCGTGGCGATCCTGTTGCTGCTGGCGGAAGCGATGCAAATAGGTCCGCTGCGTGATGTTGCGCTGCTGTTTGTGCTGCTGGCGACACTGATCACTGTGGCGTTCGTGAATCTGCCATTGCGTCCGGAGGAGAGGGAATGATCGCGCTGAACGCGATGGCGGTGATGCTGCTGGGTGTAGGCGCGGTGTTCTTTCTCTCCGGCACGGTGGGCATCATCCGCTTTCCGGACGTGTTCACCCGCCTGCATGCGGTGACCAAGGCGGACAACCTCGGACTCGGGTTCATCTGCGCGGGCCTGGCTATTCTCTCCGGCAGCTTGTTCGTTGCAATGAAGCTCGCGCTGGTCTGGCTGCTGGCGTTGCTGGCGGCAAGTTTCTCCTGTCATCTGATTGCGCGCCGTGCACTGCACGAGCAACGTGCGGAAGAGGGCGACGCGTGAGCGACTGGCTGTTCGACGGCGCGCTGGCGCTGGGTCTGGTCGTGATGGCCTGGCGCATAGTCAACAGCCCTGAGTTGTTCAAGTCCATCGTGTTCTTCGTCGCATTCGGGCTGCTGATGGCGGTGGCCTGGGCGCGACTGGCGGCGCCGCATGTCGCACTGGCCGAAGCGGCAATAGGCGCCGGTATCACCGGCGCGCTCCTGCTGACCGCATACCGTGATCTTCTTTCCGGTCGCAGACCCGATGGCAGGCAGCCGACGGTGCGGGTGCTGACAGGCAGTGCGCTGGTTGCGGTCGTTGCGGTATTTCTGATGGCTGCGATCGCGATGGTGTTGATGTCACTGGAGGCGCCGCCGCAGTCGGCCGGGATGCTGGCGCTGCAGCAGTTGCAGGACGCCGGCGTCCAGGAACCGGTCACCGCGGTGCTGCTGGATTTTCGCTCCTATGACACGCTGCTTGAGATAGCGGTACTGATACTTGCCGTGGTCGGCGCGCAGGCCATGCTCGATGCGCCCGGCGAGCGGATCGTTGATCCGTGGGCCGCCAGCGGTCAGCGTGAACCTGAGATGGTGGCCCCGCTGATCAGTCTGCTGACACCGCTGATCGTGGTCGTGGCAGGTTACCTGTTGTGGATGGGCGCCTATGGACCGGGCGGCGCGTTTCAGGCCGGTGCCGTGCTCGCGGCGCTGGCTGTTCTGTTGCGTCTGACCGGGCGACTGACCCCTGCCGATCAGGCGCCATTCCTGCAGCGGCTTGCGCTGACCGGGGGTCTGATCGTCTTCTCGGTAGCCGGGCTGGCCCTCCTGCTCGCCGGTCGCGCGTTTCTCGATTACCCGGCCGGCTGGGGCTACGCGATCATTCTGACCATAGAGACTGCGCTGACCATCACCATCGCGTTGTCCCTTGCCCTGCTTTTCTGTGCCGCACCCGGTGTGCATTTGCGGCGGGGGCCCCCGTGATGATGGAGGTGATGACGCAGGCCGATCTGTATGCGTATACGGCAGCGGTGCTGTTCGGAATCGGCGTGTTCGGGTTTCTGACGCGACCGCAGCTGCTGCGTCGCCTGGTTGCACTGAACCTGATGGGTTCAGCCGTGTTTCTGCTGCTCGTGGCTTTTGCACGGCGCGGTCCTGACGTCGTCGATCCGGTGCCGCATGCGATGGTGCTGACCGGCATCGTCGTGGCTGTGAGCACCACGGCTTTCGGTCTGGCGCTGGCGCGCAGGTTTTATCGCATGACCGGCAGGCTGATGCTCGGGGAGGACGAGAACAGGTGATCGGATTTGACGGGCCCGATCCCTGGCTCGTGCTCGTGGTTTTCGCGCCATTGCTGGCCGGTACTGCGGTCGCGCTGCTCGGTGCACGCAGCATACGCGTGGCTGTCGTCGTGGCGGCGGTTGTGCAGGGCTATGGACTTTATGCGGTCACGTCCGCAGTTCTGGCGGGGCAGGTCGTCATTCACCAGTTGGGAGGATGGGCTGCGCCGTTGGGCATACGTCTTGTGGCGGACGGATTGTCCCTGATCTTCCTGTGGATGATCTGGCTGGTGGGTATCGCGGTTAGCGTTCACGCGGTCGCGTATTTCGCCGCCGCCAGCGCACGTCAGCGCCTTGTGTTCCAGATTCTGTGGATGATGTTATGGGCGGCGCTGAACGCGACGCTGCTCAGCGCCGATCTGTTCAATCTGTATGTGGCACTTGAGCTGAGCACGCTCGCTGCAGTGCCGCTGGCGGCGCTGCTTGGCGGACGCGCGGCGCTGGCCGCGGCGATGCGTTATCTGCTGTTCGCGTTGCTGGGTTCACTGAGCTACCTGCTCGGTGTGGCTCTGCTATACGGCGCCTGGGGCACACTGGACCTGTATCTGCTTGGGGAGATGGTCGCGGCTTCCAGCGATGTGGCGCTCGCCGCTGGTCTGATTACATTCGGCCTGATGGCCAAGGCAGCGATCTTCCCGCTGCATGCGTGGTTGCCGGCCGCACACGCGCGCGCCCCGGGGCCTGTCAGTGCACTGTTGTCGGCGCTGGTGGTGAAGGTTGCGGTGTATCTGATGTTGCGGCTGTGGTGGTGGTTGTTCCCGGAGCTCGCCGGCACGGCCGTGCTGGCGCTGTTCGGTGCGATCGGTGCAGCCGCGATGCTGTACGGCTCCATACAGGCATTTGTGCAGGTGCGTCTTAAACGGGTGATTGCGTACTCGACGATTGCGCAGCTCGGTTATCTGTTGCTGGTGTTTCCGCTCGCATCGGCCATGGCATGGCAGGGCGTGGTCTATCACGGTGTCGCGCACGGCCTTGCCAAAGCGGCCTTGTTCCTTGCGGCGGCCAACATGATCTACGTACTCGGCCACGATCGGCTGGCGGGCATGCGCGGGCTGGCGCGCGGGCCGCTGGCGGTGAGTCTGTTCGCTTTCGCACTCGCGTCGCTGAGCATCATGGGGTTGCCGCTGTCGGGCGGATTCATTGCCAAGTGGATACTGCTCCGGGCCGCACTGGTACAGGACGCATGGCTGTGGGCGGCACTGCTGCTGATCGCCGGGCTACTGGCAGCTGGCTACCTGTTCCGGGTTCTGGCATTTCTCGTGCGTTCGGCGCCGTCGCCGGTGACGATGCGGCCGCTGCCGTGGAGCATGTCTGCGATGCCGCTGCTGCTGGCACTGGCCGCGGTCGCGATGGGTTTGGTTGCCGGTCCGCTGCTCGGACTCATCGAGGTCGGCACTCCTGCCGGACTTTCTGAGTGATGGCCGCACTTTTTCAGGCACTGCCGCTGCTGACACTGTCGACTTCGATGGTCGCAGCTGTACTGATTTTTCTGCTGCGCGAACCGCGCCAGCGCGCACGTACCACGGTCAATATCGCGGCAGCGATCGTCAAACTGCTGCTGATCGCGGCCATGCTGGACGGCATTCGTCGCGGTGAGACGTTCGAAATGCGCTGGGCGATCGGTGGCGGTTTCGAACTGCTGCTGATCGCTGATGCCCTGAGTCTGCTGTTCATGACGCTGTCGGCGCTGCTGTGGCTGGCGACGACCGTGTATGCGATCGGTTACCTGGAAGACTCTCCCTACCGGGCACGCTTCTTCGGGTTCTTCAGCCTCTGTGTCGCAGCCACGATGGGGATTGCGATGGCGGGCAATCTCTTCACTTTCTTTGTGTTCTATGAGCTGCTGACCCTGTCCACCTATCCGCTGGTAGCCCATCGGGGAACGCCGGACGCACTGCGTGGTGCTGCCATTTACCTGTGTTACACACTGGGCGGCGGTGTGCTGCTGCTGGCGGGCATCGTGTTACTGGAAAGCGTGAACGGGCCGGTCGCGTTCGTCGCTGGCGGTTCCCTGGGTGATCTGGCGGAAATGCAGGCGCTCCACGCCCAGGTCGCCTTCTGGCTGCTGGTGGCCGGCATCGGCGTGAAGGCGGCGCTGGTGCCACTGCATGGCTGGCTTCCGATCGCGATGGTTGCGCCTGCGCCGGTCAGTGCGCTGCTGCATGCAGTTGCGGTGGTCAAGGCCGGTGCTTTCGGCCTGGTGCGGGTGATATTCGATGTCTACGGACATTCCGCGACCGTATTGCTGCAGCTGGCGGAACCACTGGCATGGCTGGCCGCGGTGACAATTATCTATGGATCGCTGCGCGCCCTGATGCAGTCCGACATCAAGAAACGACTGGCCTATTCCACGGTCAGTCAGGTCTCGTACATCACGTTGGGTGTCGCCCTGGGCGGTCCTGTGGTGGCCGTGGGCGGGCTTGTGCATCTCGTGCACCAGGGCCTGATGAAAGTCACGCTGTTTTTCTGCGCCGGCAACTGGGCCGAAACGCTGGGCATCAAGCGTGTGGAGGATCTCGATGGCGTAGGCCAACGCATGCCGTGGACGGGCGCAGCGTTCACGGTGGGTGCGCTGGGCATGATCGGTGTGCCGCCGGTCGCCGGTTTCATCACCAAGTGGTATCTGGGCACCGGTGCCGTGCAGGTCGGTCATTACTGGGTCATCGTCGTGCTTGCGGCCAGTACGCTCCTGAATGCGGCGTACTTTCTGCCGCTGCTGCACAGGATCTGGTTTCGAAAACCTGGCGGGGTGTGGCAGGAGCATTTCACAGGGCTGCGTTCGGAAACCCGTGGGATGTTGCTGTGGCCCACGGTGTTCGTGGCCGTGTGCGCTTTGCTGGCAGGGTTGTTTGCGGCGGCAGCGATGAGCCCGCTGGACTGGGCGGAACTCATTGTCCTGCAGGGATACGGACCGTGGTAGGCGCCGTGACAACAGGCACGGCCCTTGCGCTGCCGCTGCTGCTGGCGGCGTTGCTGGCCGTCCCCGCCATGCGTGCCGCGCCGCGTTTCGTGGCCGTTCTGCCCCTGGCGGCGCTGCCGCTGCTGCTGGCGGCATTCATGGGTGGTCCGATCACGCTGGAGGCGCTGCTACTGGGTCTGCAGTTCGATGTGGACCCGCGCCTGGCTCCTGTCATTGCTGTCGCCGGGCTTGTGTGGGCGGCGGCCGGCTGGCATGCGGCGCGACAGTCTCAAGGTCAGCCCGGCGCCTGGCGGTATTCGCTGTTTCACCTGTTGACGCTGGCCGGCACCGCCGGAGTGCTGCTGACGCAGAACCTGGTTGGCCTTTATGTGTGGTTTGCGCTGATGACACTGGCCGCCTACGGACTGGTAGTGCATGACGGCAGACCGCCGTCGCTGCGGGCCGGCCGCGTCTATCTCGTCATGGCGCTGGGTGCCGAGGCGTTGCTGCTGTTTGTACTGCTGGTGCTGGGCGCACAGCTTGGCAATGTGTCGCTGGACACGGTGCCGGTCATGGTCGCCGAACATGCGCTGGGTCCGTTACTGGCCGCGCTGGTGTTTGTCGGTTTCGCCGTGAAGATGGGCACGATGCCGCTGCACGTCTGGTTGCCCCTCGCACATCCCCAGGCACCGGTCCCGGCCAGTGCCGTGCTGTCGGGCGTGATCGTCAAGGCAGGCCTGATCGGCTGGGTGCGCATGCTGCCTCTGGGTCATGACGGATTCGCGATCCTGGGCGGTGTGATGCTGTCACTCGGTCTGCTCAGCGCGCTGGCGGCGGCGGTGCTGGGGCTCACGCAGCGCAATCCCAAGGTCGTGCTCGCCTATTCGACGGTCAGCCAGATGGGCCTGATCACATCACTGACGGGACTGGCTCTGCTGACACCGGGCACGTGGCCGCTGATACTGCTCGCGATAACGGTGTTTGCCGTCCACCATGCGGTGGCCAAGGCGGGACTGTTTCTGGCCGTCGGCGCGCCCGCGAGTCTGCGGTTTGCGTTGATGCTCTGGCCGGCGTTGGCACTGGCCGGTGTGCCGTTCAGCAGCGGGGCGCTGGCCAAGACGGCGGCCAAACAGGCCACGGATGGAAGCGGAATCTGGGCCGCCACAGTGACGCACGGCTTCGTGCTCAGTTCCGTGCTGACCACTGTGCTGATGATCCACCTGTTGCGTCTGATTCACGCTGCGCGCAGGGAAGGGCAGGCGGACGCGAATGCGCCGCAAAGACCCTGGCCGGTACTGGTGCTGCTATTGGCTTCATCATGTGCGGCCTGGCTGCTGATGTTGGACGAGTCGTCCCTGATATCGTCGGCGCTGTCGGCTGCGGGCGTGTTCGATGCCGCCTGGCCGGTTCTGCTGGCGCTGGCACTCGCGATCCTGCTGGCAGGGACGAAGTCGTGGCGATGGAATGTGAAGGTTCCGGAGGGCGATCTGATCGTGCCGGCGGAACGGGCGCTGGCAACGCTTGCTGCGTCGATCCGGCTGCCACGTCCTGCGGAACTTCACTGGCGCGTAGCCCTGGCGCGTGCTCCATTACGTGCATTGACATCCTTCGATCGCCGTCATCTTCGCCTCGCCGCTGCCGGCGCGATCCTTCTGGCAGGCAGTCTGCTGCTGGGCTGGCTCGTGCTGGTTTGAATGCGCCCCTGTTGTTAGGCTGGTTGCGAATGAGGGTCATGGAGCGCACGACACGACATGCTGGTGGAACAGATCTGGACCGGGAATTCCTATCGAAATTTCAACTATCTTGTTGCCTGTCCGGAAACAGGCGAAGCGCTCGCTATCGATCCGCTTGACCACCAGAAATGCCGCGACGCGGCGGCGCATCATGGCTGGGAAATCAGGCAGATTCTCAACACGCACGAACACCGTGACCACACCGGTGGCAATCAGCCACTGATTGCCGCCACCGGAGCGAAGCTGCTCGCCCATCACCGCGCCGGAAGCGCCATTGCCGGCGTGGACCGTGGCCTCAAGGCCGGTGATATCGTGACGGTCGGCAGCAGCGTGGAACTGGAAGTGCTGGACACGCCCGGCCATACCCGCAGTCACGTATGCCTGCTGTCACGCACGGACGCCCCGGCACTGTTCACCGGCGACACGTTATTCAATGCCGGTGCAGGCAACTGTCACAACGGCGGCGATCCGCGGCTCCTGTACGAAACCTTCGCCTTGCAGCTGGCCAGGCTGCCCGACACCGTGAAAGTCTTTCCCGGTCACGATTACATTGCCAACAATCTTCGCTTTACGCTGGATCGTGAACCGGACAACGAAAAGGCCCGGCAGCTGCTGGACGACCTGCGTGACCAGGACCCGGCGACCGCTCTGGTGACCACGCTGGAACAGGAACGGCAGATCAACTGTTTCCTGCGACTGCGCAGCGCGACCGTGATCGCAGGTTTGCGCAAGGCGTTTCCGGACCTTCCCGATGAACCGGGGCCAGACATCGTGTTTCTGAAACTGCGGGAGCTGCGAAACAGCTGGTGACTTCCGATAACAGGGAAAAATCGGCCGGAACCGGGCATGTCAGTGGCGGCGACGACGATGCCGACGGCATCGCGACGCAGTTGCTGGATCTGGTCGACGGCCTGCTGGAGGAAGTGCACCGTGGTCGCGCTCAACGTGCCTCCGCGCTGGACAGTGTGCTGGATCGCGATCTGGGACTGGACAGTCTGGCCAGAACCGAGCTGATGCTGCGCCTTGAGCGGCACTTCGGGATCAGTCTGCCCGACGAGATTCTGGTTGCCGAGACAGTGCGTGACCTGCTTCGCCATGTGCTGACGGCACGCGGCCGCAATGCGGCACCCGCGCTGCACCTTCAGGTCCATCGTGACCACGTCGATGCCGAATGGCCTGTCGAAGCAGCGACGCTGCAGGAAGTGCTGGCGTGGCATGTCGCCATGCATCCTGAGCGTGTGCACTGCCGATTCGTTGACGACGGGTCCGGTGAGGCCATGACCTGCCAGGCGCTGCATGACGGTGCGGTGCGGGTCGCGGCATCGTTGCTTGAGGCAGGATTGAAGCCCGGCGGCGCCGTTGCGCTGATGCTGCCCACGGGTCCCCGGTATCTGTGGTGTTTCATGGGCATTCTGCTGGCCGGCGGTGTCCCCGTGCCAATTTATCCGCCGCTGCGGCCTTCACAGCTTGAGGAACACCTGCGCCGGCACGTGAAGATACTGGACAGTGCCGCTGTGCAGCTGCTCGTGACAGTGCCTGAAGCGGCGAACTTCGCGCGTCTTCTGAAGCCGCACGTGCGCAGCCTGATCCGCATCGTCGAACCGGAATCGCTGCTCACCGGCCCGGCGGTGCTGCCGCGAATCCAGGCCGCTCCACAGGACATCGCCCTGCTGCAGTACACGTCGGGAAGCACCGGTCAGCCCAAGGGTGTGATTGTCACGCATGCGAATCTGCTCGCGAATCTCAGAGGCGCGATTCACCGACTTGAAGCCACGCCTTCGGATGTGTTCGTCAGCTGGCTGCCGCTGTATCACGACATGGGATTGATCGGAGCGTGGCTGGGCAGCCTGTACCTGGGTTGCGAGGCGGTGCTGATGTCACCGCTGCAGTTTCTCGGCCGCCCGTCACGCTGGTTGTGGGCCATGCACCAGTACCGTGGCACGTTGTCCGCCGCACCGAACTTCGGTTTTGAACTGTGCCTGAGAAAGATCGCTGACGATGAGCTGGAAGGTCTCGACCTGTCATCGTGGCGAGTGGCGATGAACGGTGCCGAGCCGGTAAGTCCGGCCACGATCGAAGGGTTTGTGCGTCGATTTTCGGCATACGGCTTCCGGGAAGGTGCGGTTTCACCCGTGTACGGGCTGGCGGAATCGACGGTAGCGCTGGCAATGCCGACCCCTGGAAGAGGGTTGGTTGTGGACAGGGTGCGGCGTGATGCGTTCCGCAGTACCGGCCGGGCGTTGCCGGCCGAAGTCAGTGACCGGAATCCGCTGACCTTCGTCGACTGCGGCCATGTGCTGGCCGGCCACGATCTGCGTGTTGTCGGGAACGGAGGTGAGGAACTGGGCGATCGCAGGGAGGGACGACTGCAGTTCCGCGGTGCGTCCGCGACCAGTGGCTACTTTCGCAACAGCGATGCCACCGCAGGGCTCTATGACGGTGAATGGCTGAACACCGGGGATCGCGCCTATACCGCCGATGGCCAGCTGTTCATTACCGGACGCGACAAGGAACTGATCATTCGTGGCGGGCGAAACATCCATCCTTACGAACTGGAGCGAGCGGCCGCGGAAATTGACGGTATACGCAGGGGTTGTGTTGCGGTGCTTGGTGCGACAGACCGCAACAGCCAGACCGAGAAACTGGTCGTGGTGGCCGAGACCACGGAACGTGACGCAGCGGTTCTGGATCGAATTCGCGAACAGTTGGACGCTGCGGCCATGAACCTGTTTTCCGTGGCACCGGATGAGGTTGTATTCGTGCCGCCACGCACGGTGCTGAAGACGTCCAGCGGCAAGATTCGCCGCACGGCCATGCGCGACCTGTATCAGCGCGGCGCCCTGCACCGGCCGCAGCGCGCGATACGCTGGCAGATTCTGCGTATGACGCTCTCAGCAGTCAGATTTTCGGTGCAGCGTGCAGTGCTGTTTGCGACGCAGAAGCTGTACGGGGTGCTGGTGCTGGCCATGACGGGTCTGGCGGTTTTCCCTGGGGCGATCGCACTGGTTGTTCTGCCCGGACTCAACGCCCGCTGGACCGTTCTGCACAGGATCGCGCGTCTGCTGTTCCGGCTTTCAGGTATCCGTATCACCGTGCACGGTCGCGAACACATCGCGCAGGACAATCCGCCGATCTATGTCAGTAATCACACCAGCTATGTCGATGCGCTGATACTGCTCAGTGTCCTGCCCGCGCCGGTTCGGTTTATCGCTAAAGTGGAATTGCGCGGTGTGCCCCTGCTGGGCTGGCTGCTGGCTCGATCCGGACTCGTGTTTGTCGATCGATCGCACCGACAGCGCAGCAGCGGAGATGCCGGAAGACTGACCGAGCATGCCGTTGCCGGCCACTCGCTGATGGTCTTTCCCGAAGGCACGTTCCGTCGTCACGCGGGGTTGCTGCCATTCCGGATGGGCGCGTTCCGGGCGGCCGCTGAAGCCGGCCGCCCGGTTGTGGCAGCGGTCTTGCGCGGCACGCGTTCCGTGCTTCCCGAGGGCAGCCATCTGCCCGCCCGGCATCCGGTGTCGGTGACATTCCTGCCCCCGCGCCGAGCGGACGGCCCGGAGTGGATGCATGCGGTGGCGCTGTGCCGAGCCGTGCGCAACGACATGCTGCGCGTAGTGGGCGAGCCGGATCTCGACGACGACAGCAATGGCAACGCCGCCTGACGGTTCAGGATCCGCGCAGGACCCTGTCAGCGCAACAGATCCCGCAACCTCGGACGGCGCCCGCCGTCATCGCTCGCAGGTGCTTCCGACTCGAAAGCGCCGCTTTGTTCCATCATTTCTCGCAGGTCGTCCGGCAGTCCGTCCAGCAACGGGACGTGTTCATAGTCCGCCGGCAGTTCGAACGTGGATGCCGGGATCGCCTCGGCCCGCAGTTCCGTGACCTCCATCTCCGATTCCGTTGTGGTGGGTCGGCCACGCTGTTCGGATACCGTTGTGATGGTGCGGGTTCTCAGTGGCACACAGTCCAGCGCGCCATATTCCTGGGCGATCATCTGATCCAGTTCGTCGTTTCCCGTGCGGAATCGATCCGGGCGCAGCCAGATGCCGAAGCCGTCGGCCTGCAGTCCGTCGGCGCACCAGACGTGCTGTTCAGTTTCCGTGCGAGTCTCATTGCGCATGCCAAGTATGGACATGCTCATCGTGTAGCCGGTCCTGAAGTGGTGATAGGTGGTCGGGTAGCCCAGCATGGGTTCGTCGGCACGTCGTTCCAGTCGCTCGTTCTCGAAGTCGCCGAAGCGCATGTTGACCAGACCGCCGACCGCGCTCATCACGTTGCCGACCATGCCGAACATGGCGTCCAGGTCGAGTTCCGAGTAGGTTTGTTCGGCGGGATTGACCAGATACAGCGTAGCGCCGCCGTCCGTGGTCAGCAGATAACTGCCGGCCATGAAAAGTCCGGTGGCGTCCGCGCCCTGATATTCAACTTTTGCGCTGCTGCCATCTATCCAGCCGCGAACCGTGGATTCAACGCGTGTCGACGCGCCGCCGTCACGGGTGACGGCTTCATAGTAGTAGCTGGATGCAGTGGCCTGGTGGCTGAGGCTGAGGCTGAGGCCGAATGCAGTCAGGGCGATTGTGATGGAATTCGTGTAGCTGCGCATTTTTCTTCTCTCCTTGGTCGGGGTCGCATACTCTGCGCGTATCGCCGGCTTTGTCTCGATGTCGGCCGCAGTTGTGGCCGAATGCGACGGCCTGAATCGATGCCTGGCAAGGTGGCACCGGGCGTACGTTGAGTATAGCGAATCCCGCGTGCTCAGGTTTCTCCGGCCCGCGACATCGCTCCGGACGTCAGCCGGGCTGCAGAATTTGTAAAGCGTGGCAGAATGTCCCCTGGATTCAGTGAATTCATGAACGCGGCAGGAGGACACGATATGGCAGGTGCCAGCGGGAGCTTGCACGAGGATCCGGAGACTCTCGATCCGGCGACGATAGACAGGCATCGCGCGATCGTATCGCTGATGGAAGAGCTTGAGGCCGTGGACTGGTATGACCAGCGCCTTGAAGCGACCCGCGACGATGAGCTGCGGCGAATTCTCGAACACAATCGTGACGAAGAGAAGGAGCATGCCGCGATGGTGCTGGAATGGCTGCGGCGTAACGATGCGCGTATGGACGAGGAACTCAGGACTTATCTTTTCAGGGATGGCCCGATCATGCATGGTCCTGAGCCAGAGAATGACGCCGATGTTGCACCGGCCGAGGGAGACGGTTCACTGGGTATAGGCAGTTTGAAAGGGCAGGTGTAGGTGATGGACGATCTCAGACGCGAACTGGCGCCGGTGCCTTCGGCAGCGTGGGACGAAATAGACGGTGAGGCCCGCAGCGCTTTGAAAGTGGCGCTTGCCGCCAGGCGACTGGTGGACTTCGTCGGGCCGCTGGGCTGGACGCATTCGGCGGTGTCATTGGGACGGACCGAGGCGTTGCGTAATGGGCCGGGTGGCAACGTGAAAGCGGCGCTTCGAGGCGTGCAGCCGCTGATCGAGTGCCGTGTGCCGTTCACACTGCAGCGTTCGGAACTGGATGCGATTGCCCGTGGCGCGAAAGACGCGGATCTGGAGCCGGTGACGAAAGCCGCGCGCGAGATGGCGCTGGCCGAAGACAGGGCGGTATTCCACGGATACGGTGCTGGCGGTATTACCGGTATCGTCGAAGCCGCAGCCGGTGCGGCGCTGACCATTGCCGAGGACTATGAAGCCTATCCGGCGCAGGTCGCGAAGGCCGTCGCACAGCTGAAGACCGCGGGCGTTGCCGGACCGTACGCGATTGCGTTGGGTCCGAAATGTTATACGGGCCTCAGCCAGACCACGATGAAAGGCGGTTATCCGGCCATGCAGCATGTGCAGCGACTGCTGGATGGCCCCATCGTCTGGGCACCCGCCATCGATGGCGCAGTCGTGCTGAGCCTGCGCGGTGGCGATTTCGAGCTGACGGTGGGCCGTGACCTGTCCATCGGGTATGCCGGCCACGATGCGGATACCGTACAGTTCTATATAGAGGAAAGCTTTACGTTCCGCGTGCTGGCCGGTGAGGCGGCAGTGCCGCTGCTGTACGGCAGCGCACGTCGCGGACGTACAGGGAAATAGCAGGCAGACAGCATTGCTGGAACTGTTACGACAGCGCAGGCGGCTCATTTCGGTATCTCTGCTGCCAGTGCTGCTGTTTGCGTGGTGCGTTTCTGCCGCTGGTGTCTGTCCGCACGGCCACGGTGGCGATCACCAGGACCACCACGGCACGCACCACGAACACGAACACGACCTCGTTCACGTCGTTGACCAGGTTCACGGTCAAGGTGATTCCGCGCATCAGTCTGACCACGAGGCGACAGACACGCTCGCCGGTCACGATGACTGTGACGGAGGCAGTTGCCCGCATTGCCGCGCCGTCCCGCATGCGGGCACCGATGCCGTATTGGCCAACTGTGCAGTCTTTGCTGCCGGTGGTGTTCTGCCGAGCGCGGCGGGTCATCAGTGGCAGCCGGACCCGGATGAACCGTCAGCGCAACCGCTCCTGTTCACTGCCGACGTCCGTATGGATGACAGGGCGCGCGGGCAGCCTCCGCCCGATCCGGCTGTCTTGCCACAGCCGGTGCCCACCCACCTTCGTCACTGCGTTTTTCTGAATTAGCCGACGACTCTGCTGTCGCGTCTACGGCGACGCGATCCCTGGCGTGCCCGGCATGTCCTGCCGGGCGACCTGCCTGTCATCGCAGAGGACGAACGCATGAAAGAGAAACGAATCGGACGGCGAGGCTTTATCGAGGGGCTTGCTGCCGGCGGTGTACTCACGGCCTGCGGCCTGCTGGTGCCGCCCAGGCCGACGTATGGCACGGACCTTGCCGGTGCACAGTCCGGCCCACACCCTGTCCCGGGTGGCGTACCACAGTCCGGCCCACAGAGGGGCACGCTGAGCGGCACGGAGTTCCACCTTACGATCGGGCGGCACCCTGTGAATTTCACCGGTCGTCGCCGATCAGCGGTATTGATCGACGGCTCCCTGCCTGCGCCGCTGTTGCGATGGCGGGAAGGTGACATCGTCACGCTGCATGTTCATAACACGCTGGATGAGGACACCTCCATACACTGGCACGGAATGCTGCTGCCGGCGAACATGGATGGCGTCCCGGGCATCAGTTTCCCCGGCATCGCGCCCGGTGAGATGTTCACCTACCGATTCAGAGTGCGCCAGAACGGCACCTACTGGTATCACAGTCATTCCGGGTTCCAGGAGCAACTCGGTATGTACGGACCGATCATCATCGACCCGGCGCAACCGGAGCCGTTCACAGCCGACCGCGAGCACGTGGTGCTGCTTTCGGACTGGACCGACATGGACCCCTATCGTCTTTTCGATCGACTCAGGAAGGATTCGCATTACTTCAATCGCAATCCCAGAACGTTGGGCGACTTTGTGCGCGACTCGCGGCGTGATGGCTTTGGCGCCGCGATCCGGGACAGACTCGCCTGGGCGCGTATGCGCATGGATCCGACGGACCTCGCCGACGTCGGCGGTCATGCGTACACCTATCTGATGAATGGTGCGACGCCCGCTGCGAACTGGACCGGATTGTTTCGTCCCGGTGAGCGTGTACGCCTGCGGTTCATCAACGCGTCCGCAATGACGTACTTCGATGTCCGCATCCCGGGACTGAAGATGACGGCGGTCGCGGCCGATGGTCAGTATGTGCGTCCGGTGACAGGCAATGAGTTCCGGCTGGCTGTCGCGGAGACGCTGGATGTCATTGTCGAGCCGGATGGCGAACAGGCCTATACGATCTTTGCCCAGTCCATGGACAGGTCCGGCTACGCGCGCGGCACACTCGCGGTGGCGGCGGGGCTGGAGGCGCAGGTGCCGTCAGTCGATCGCATACAGCTGCTGACGCACGCGGACATGGGCCATGACCATGCCGGCATGGATCACGGCAATCATGATGATCACGGCGCCCATGATGACCATGGCGCGCATGACGTTCAAAGCGCTCACGCGCCTCAGTGGCATCCGCCCTCCGAGTACCGCAATCCCGGTATGGACATGCGTGCGGAATCTCCGCAGCCGCGACTTGACGACCCGGGTGTGGGTCTGCGCGACAACGGACGTGAGGTCCTGACTTACGCGCGTCTTGCATCGCTGTTCGATGACCCGGATGGCCGCGAGCCGGGACGCACGCTGGAGGTTCACCTGACCGGCCATATGGGCCGATTCATCTGGTCGTTCGATGGCCTGCGCTTTCAGGATGCGGAGCCGATTCGTCTGCGCTATGGCGAGCGGGTGCGCATTGTGTTTGTCAACGACACGATGATGGATCATCCGATTCATCTGCATGGCATGTGGAGTGACCTGGAAGACGAACAGGGTCGGTTTCACCTGCGCAAGCACACCGTGAACGTTGCCGCGGGCACGCGGCGGGCCATACGTGTCACAGCCGACGCGCTGGGTCGCTGGGCCTTTCACTGTCATCTGCTCTATCACATGGAGGCCGGCATGTTTCGTGAAGTCCGGGTGGAGGAATGAAGATACGGGCACTATCGCTGACTCTGACGCTGGTGCTCTACGCGTCGGCGAGCATGCTGCACGCGCAGCCGACAGACCACGGGCACGCTCCAGCCGCGGGCCACGAGCACGAACCTGAGCACATGCACCCTGCCGATCATCGCGAGCCGCATGATCACCAACAGCATCAGCATGCGGATGAGAATGATCACGAACATCAGCACGAGCACGAGCACGAACCACCGTTGACCGATGCGGATCGCGCGGCGGCGTTTCCGGATACCGGCGACAGGCATGCCGCACATGCAATGCATCGCGATCGGCTGCGCGCATACCTGCTGCTCGATCAGCTGGAAATGCGTGATGGCGATCATGGTCGCGATCCGCACTGGGACCTGAAGGCGTGGGTCGGCTATGACTTTCACCGCATGTGGATACGCAGTGAAGGCCACAGTGACAGTGACGAAGGTACTCGCGGCAATCTGGAGCTGTCGTATGGGCGAGCGATCGCCCCTTGGTGGGATCTGCTTGTCGGTGTGCGCCATGACTTCGCGGATGCCGGCAGCCGCAACGCGCTGGCTGCCGGCGTGCAGGGCGTTACACCATACCGTTTTGAAGTCAGGGCGATGGCCTACCTTGGCGAAGGGGGGCGGGTTTCAGCCCGCGTCAAGGCTGAATACGACATGCACCTGACGCGCCGGCTGGTGCTTCAGCCCCTGTTCAAGTTCAGCTGGTATGCTCGCGACGATCAGCCATGGGGGAACGCAGCAGGGCTGGCGGAACTTCAGGGCGGACTGCGATTTCGCTTTGAGCTTCGGCGCGATGTTGCGCCTTATGTCGGTGTGCATCGCGAGGTTCGTCGTGGCGGTACGGCCGAACTGACCAGGGCGTCAGGCAGGCCGTCTCGAGACACACAGCTGGTGGCCGGTGTGCGCTTCTGGCTCTAGGCCACAGGGGTCGGAAGACCAGACGCGAACATTTGCCGGCAACGAAGGCGCACGGCCATCACTACGAGTTCAAGGAGTACAAGGATGACAAGGGGTACAGACATGAACAGAAGACGATTGACACTTGCGCTGACGGGCGTGTTGGCCTGTCTGTCTGGCGCCGCTGCGTGGGCTCACACGAGCCTGCTGGAATCGGTTCCTGCAGCTGACGCGACGCTGGAGGTGGCCCCGGAATCCGTGCAGCTGAGGTTTTCCGAGCCGGTGATGCTGACGGCGCTGTCGCTGCGCGATGCAAATGACGAGGAAACCCGACTTGCTGCCAGGGAATCGGGGCGCAATGCCACGTTCAATGCCGAGTTGCCGGTGCTTACGCCTGGCAGCTACGCCATTCACTGGCGGGTTGTTTCAGCTGACACCCATGTGGTGTCCGGTGAGATCGAATTCAGCATTGCGCCCGCGCAGTGACCTCTGACATTCGCCCGACGCAGCCGTGACAGCACCTGATTACGCGGTCGCCGCGGTGCGTGCACTGGCGATGCTGTGCACCGTGCTGGCGGTGGGTCTTTGCCTGTGGCGGATTCTGTTGGCGGAAACTGATTCCTCCGACGACACCGGTGACAGGCAGATCCGGGGTACCGGATTGAGCGCGGGTATTGCGGCCATCGCTTTGGTGGCGGTGGAACTGTTGTTGCAGCCGGCCAGGATGCTGGGCAGTTTCGCCGGCGGAGTGGATCGCGACCTGCTCGCGTTCGCGCTGGGCAGCGATCTGGGCGCAGCCGCTGCTGTGCGCATTCTGGGTCTGATACTGGTCGTCGCTGCACTGATGTTGAGTCGCGGTGCCGGTCGCTCAGCCCTGGCCGTGACCGGTGCGTTGATGGTTGCGGCATCGTGGGCGCTGGCAGGTCACACGGCGACCTCGGAGCTGCGCTGGCTGCTCGGTCCTTCGCTGGGTGTACATGTGCTGATCGTGATGTTCTGGGCGGGTGGTGTGGCAGGCCTGTGGTTCACCAGCCGCGCCGGCGATCCCCGCCATCTTGCACGAGTTGCAGCTGCTTTCTCGAAGTCGGCGACCGCATCGGTGCCATTGATCGGTGTGCTGGGCGTGATCATCGCGTTGGCTCTTTTGCCTGAATGGCGTGCACTGCTTTCCGGTTACGGACTGCTGCTGCTGGCCAAGGTGTCGGGGTTTGCACTGCTGCTGGCACTCGGTGCCGCGAATCGCTGGTGGCTGACACCACGCCTTGAGACAGGCGAACTCGCAGCGGTCGGCATGCTGCGAGCCACGCTCGCGGCCGAAGCGATTCTGCTGGCACTGGTGTTGGTGCTGACCACCGTGATGACGCAGTTCTACTCGCCGTACCAGGTGGTTCGGTAACGGGAATATCGCAGCCACTGCTGTGGTTTTGGCGACACGGTCGCTGCGGGCGATGGAAATTGCCTCGCGGATGCCCGTTTCGGCGCCCGGTGGTGGTACACTACCGCGCTTCCCCGGGGGGCTCCCACGAACGCATTACTGTCATCAGGAGGCAAGACGATATCATGGCCCACAAGAGTCTAGAGGACGTACTGAAGTCCGTCCGCAATCCGGTTGAAATGCTGCGCAATTCGCAGCTCGGTGCTTACGTTTATCCGGTAGTCCCCGCTGAGTTCTCGAACTGGCGCGACGAGCAGAGCGCATGGCGCAACAGCTGCGTGCTGTTCGATCAGTCGCACCACATGGTGGACCTGTACATCGAGGGCCCGGATGCACTGAAGCTGCTTTCGTATCTTGCGATCAACAGCTTCAAGAATTTCCCGGTCGACCGTGCCAAGCAGTTCGTGCCGGTTTCGCACAGCGGTCATGTGATCGGCGACGGCATCCTGTTCCACCTCGAGCAGAACAAGCTGGTGTTCGTGGGCCGTGCGCCTTCCGCCAACTGGATCCAGTTCCACGCCGCCACCGGCGGTTACGATGTGAACATCATCAACGATGATCGTTCGCCGGGTAATCCCAAGGGCAAGGCTGTCAACCGCATCAGCTACCGTTTCCAGATCCAGGGCCCGAATGCCTGGCAGCTGATCGAGAAGCTGAACGGCGGCCCGGTGCCGGAGATCAAGTTCTTCAACATGGGTTACATCAAGATCGGCAACCGTCAGGTGCGCGCGCTGCGTCACGGCATGGCCGGTGCACCGGGTCTTGAAATCTGGGGCCCGTACGAAGAGCGCGAAGAAGTGCGTGAGACCATCATCGAGGCCGGCAGGGAGTTCGGTCTGCGTCAGGTCGGTTCACGTGCTTACGCAACCAACACGCTGGAGTCCGGCTGGATTCCGTCGCCGCTGCCCGCTGTCTACACCGACGAGCGCATGAAGTCCTATCGCGAGTGGCTGCCGGCGAACAGCTACGAAGCCTCCGGTTCGCTCGGCGGCAGCTTCGTCTCCGACAACATCGAAGACTACTATGTAACTCCCTACGAAATCGGCTACGGCCCGTTCGTGAAGTTCGACCATGACTTCATCGGCCGTGAAGCGCTGGAGAAGATGGCCAACGAGCCGCACCGTCGCAAGGTGACGTTCGCCTGGAATGGTGAGGACGTGGCCAAGGTGTTCGCATCGCTGTTCGTGCCCGGTCAGGATCACTACAAGTACATCGATCTTCCGCTGTCGAACTATGCATCTTCGTCCTTCGACAAGGTCATGCATGGCGACAAGGTCGTCGGTGCGTCGATGTTCACCGGTTACAGCTACAACGAACGTTCCATGCTGTCGCTGGGCTTCGTCGATCCGGATATCAAGGAAGGCTCTGAGCTGACCCTGTACTGGGGCGAAGAGAACGGCGGTACGAAGAAGACCACCGTGGAACCGCACAAGCAGGCGCCGATCCGTGTGGTCGTCAGTCCGGTGCCGTACTCGGCCGTGGCCCGCGAGACCTACGCGGAAGGCTGGCGTACCGGCAAGCTCTGATCCGTGATCAGCGCTGTCCCGTCGGATGAATCCTGACGGGGCGAAATACCCGGGGCGGGTGTCGGTGACGGCGCCCGCCCCGTTTCGTTTGTGGTTTCAGTTGTCGATTCGACCGCTCGCGCGATGACCGGTTGCCGATTGCCGATCAGGTCACTGCAGCGATTGTGCGAAGGGCACGACAATCAGCAGCACGACCATCAATACCACGGCCAGTGCGATGACGCTGATGCGTGACCCCGCGTTGACCATATCCATGACCGAAATGCGTTCACTCGCAAACACGATCGCGTTCGGCGGTGTGGCGACGGGCAGCATGAACGCACACGACGCGGCCAGCGCGACCGGCGCTGCCAGCAGCAGCGGCGGATAGCCGAGCCCGACCGCAAGGCTGGCGGCGATGGGCAGAAGGGTGGCCGCCGACGCGGTGTTGCTGGTGACATGGCTGAGCAGCATGGTCAGCAGGGCAACCGACAGAATCGCCAGCCAAAGCGGAAACACAGCAAGCCCGGTCAGATAACCGGCGAGTATCGCTGCCAGACCGCTTTGTTCTATTGCGGTACCGAGGCTGAGTCCGCCGCCAACCAGCAGCAGAACCCCCCAGGGCAGCTCGCGGGTCATCTGCCAGCTCAGCAGGCCACCCGTACTGCCCGCCGCCGGAATCAGAAACAGCATCAGCGCACCGAGTATGGCGACGCCGGCATCGGACAGCTGGATGCCGGGCAGCAAAGTCTCCAGCCAGGGTCGCAGCACCCAGCCGGCTGCCATGGCCACGAAAACAACCAGGACCCTTTTCTCCGATCCGCTGATGGGCCCGAGCGCCGCACGCTTTTCGTTGATGAGTCGACGAAAGCCCGTCAGTTCCTGTCGGTCCAGCGGAAACGCCCAGCGTGTCAGTATCCACCATGCGCTGCTCAGCAGCAGCAGCGCCACCGGCAGCCCAACCATCATCCATTGCGCGAAGCCGATCTGCACACCCCACGATTCCGACATGAATGCGGCCAGCAGGGCATTCGGCGGGGTACCGATCAGCGTGCCTATGCCGCCGATATTTGCGCCAAAGGCAATGCCAAGCAGCAGGGCGGCGGCGAACCTGCGTTGCTGCTCGCTCTCGCCGTCGCTGCGTACCGATTCCATCAGCACCAGCACGGAGATGCCGATGGGAAGCATCATCGCGGCGGTGGCGGTATTGCTGACCCACATGCTCAGAAGGCCCGTGCCGGCCATGAATCCGGCGACGATGCGGTCCGGCCTGCGGCCGGCAATGGCCAGGATCAATAACGCGATACGCAGATGCAGATTCCAGCGCTGAATCGCCAGAGCGAGCATGAAGCCGCCGAGAAACAGAAAGATCAGGGGGTGGGCATAGGGTGCGGTGACCTCCGCCATGGGCCGTACGTTCAGCAACGGCAGTACCGCGACGGGCAGGAGACTGGTCACCGGGATCGGTACCGCTTCCGTGACCCACCAGGTCGCCATCAGTACCGCCAGAGCGGCGACGAACCAAGCGTCCGACGGTACGTCATCCGGCGCACCCGTCATCAGCATGATGACGGCCAGCCCAGGTCCGACGATCAGGCCTGCGGTGGTTTTGCGGATGCGCGGCCGCACCCTGACCGGCGGTTTCGGTTCGGGCATTATGTCCTGATCCAGACCTCGACGGTTCAAGCTTAGCAGCCGGAACACCGTCGGCAATCTTGTGTCTGAACCATGGGTGTTGTATCAGTTGAACCGGAAGCGGCGGCAGCGTGTTGCACGGTCCGCGGAGAGCATCGATGAACGACAACGCGAGCATGTGGATACAGGCACTTCGCTGTGGTGATTATGTGCAGACCACGGGCAGGTTGCGGCGGGCCAGTCGTGTGTTCTGGCGTCGGGACACTCATTGCGTCATGGGCGTGCTGCTGGATTTGTACCTGAAGGCCCATGGCCGGCGTTGGCCGGCCAAGTTGCCGGTGGGGCCGGTACCTGACGAAGTGATCGCGTGGGCCGGTGTGTCGCGTGAGCTGGAGCGGACGCTGGTAGCCCGAAATGATGAGGGCTACAACTTTCGCGATCTGGCGAGCATCATCGAGGCGCACCTGTTGCGTGAAGCCAGAAACCGCATGCCGCCGGAGGTCGAGCGCACCGTCGAGGAAGCGATACGCAGAGCGCAGTCCGCTGCCCGCCAGAGTGCCGCGCGCGCATCCCATTGATCCACATCAATTGGCGAATTCCCGCTGTGCTAACATCGATCAGCAAGAGGTCAGACAACTATAAGAGGCGCCGGCGAGGTCGCGTGCAGACAGACATCGACCCGTAGCGTTTTCCGCATAACAAGCCTGAGAGGGGCAGATATCCGGCACAAGATGTAGCCAGGAGGGGGGAATGTTCGGTCCATCGCGGCTCGCAGCCGCTGTCGTGACTGCAGGGATGCTTTGTGGCGCCGGGATGGCGGGGTTGAGCGGGGGGCTGGCATACGCCCAGGTCAACCTGAGTGGTGTCTGGAGTGCGCAGGCGCACGAGGACTGGGAGGACCGTGTGCCCGGGCCCATGCTGGGTGACTATACGGGTGTGCCGCTGAACGAGGCGAATCGCCTGCGTGCCGAGACCTGGAACGCGTCCATCCTGTCACTGCCGGACTACCAGTGCCGCGTGCACCCCGCGGATTACGCGAACATGTTCGGCAATATCCGCATCAGCGAAGACATCGTGCGTGAAACGCAACAGCTGGTTGCGATCCGCTTGCAGCATTTCGCATGGAACACGCAGCGCGTCATCTGGATGGACGGTCGCTCCCACCCGCCCGAACATGCGTTGCACACGGCCATGGGGTTTTCCACCGGCGAATGGGATGGCCATGTGCTCAAGGTGACGACCACCCATCTCAGAGAGGGTTTCATTCGTCGCAATGGCATCGCACGCAGCGACCGGGCGACGGTGACCGAACACTTCATCCGCCATGGCAGCTATCTGAACTGGTCAGTATACGTGGAGGATCCCCTGTATCTGGAAGAAGGTTACTTTCGTAACCGCGACTACGTTTACAGCGAAACCGGACGTTTCGGAGCCTATCCGTGTGAGAGCGTGGTCGAGATCATCTTTCCGCGCGGCTATTTCCCGCATTATCTTCCTGGCCAGAATCCGCACCTGACGGAATTCGCCCGCGAGCATGGCATTCCGTTCGAGGCTGCGATGGGCGGCGCGCACACACTGTATCCGGAATATCGACACAGGCTGCGGGAAATGCCGGTGATCGAGAGGGTGGGGCCATGAGGCGGCGACAGTCGGCAAGGCGGTCTGCGGAGCATCGTAACTTCGTCCCGGAGTCGGCCCGTGCAGATCGGGTGAGCACAGCCGTTCGATCGGCGATGGTCGCGCTGATACTGTTCGTGGCGGGTCCGGCGCTGGCGCAACAGAATTTCGACAGTGTCGAAATTCAGACGCTCAAGGTCAGGGACAACATCTATATGCTGGTCGGCGCCGGCGGCAACATTACCGTGCAGATCGGCGACGATGGCGTGCTGATTGTGGACACTCAGTATGCGGAGCTGTCCGGGCGCATACTCGAGGCAATTCGTGCGCTTTCGGACGCCCCACTTCGCTACATCATCAATACGCATCATCATCCCGACCACGTCGGAGGGAATGCGCCGCTGCGGGCTGCCGGGCAGACGGTCACCGGGGGCAACATCGTGTTTGCCGGCGAAGTCGCACAGGGTGCACAGATCATTGCGCACGAAAATGTGCTGATGCGGCTGGTCGCCCCAGCCGGTGACCAGGGGCCTGCGCCGTCCGCGGCCTGGCCGACGAACACCTACTTCACTTCGGAAAAACAGCTCTACTTCAACGGCGAGGGTATCCGCATCCTTCATCAGCCCAACGCCCACACCGATGGCGACAGTTTCGTGTTATTTCGCAGTTCCGACGTGATTGCCGCCGGCGACATCTTCGTGACCACCAGTTATCCGTTCATCGATATTGCGGCCGGTGGCAGTCTGCAGGGCATCATCGATGCGCTGATCCACCTGGCGGAGATGGTCATTCCTTCCTATGGCCAGGGAGGAGGCACTCTGGTGATCCCGGGGCACGGGCGATTGTCCGAACTGGGTGATGTCGTGAACTATCGTGACATGCTGATCGTCGTGCGCGACCGGATGAAGAGCATGATCGATGCCGGGATGTCGCTGGATCAAATCAAGGCCGCGCGCCCCACGCTGGATTTCGATCCCATGTACGGCGCCAGCAGCGGATTCTGGACCACCGAGAGGTTCTTAGAGGCCGCCTATCAGAGCCTTACCGAGTGATCCGGAGGACGTTATGAACTTGCATGGCAGAACCGGTGGACGCAGGCGCGGATCGCGGGCAGGGACGGCGCGTATGCTGCTGGCCGTACTGGCTGCGATGTCATCGACTGCGCTTCTTGCCCAGCCGCCGGCCGCTGGTGGCGCACAGAGTGCACGCGATGTTGCGCCATATGACCTGACCGGCCAGTGGGTGTCGGTCGTGACGGAAGACTGGCGTCACCGAATGATGGTGCCTCCGGCCGGCGACGTTCAGAGCGTGCCTTTGAACGCAGCCGGTGTCGCGGCGGCGGAGGCCTGGGATCCGCAACGGGATGCCGCCGAGGGAGTGTCCTGCCGGGCTTTCGGTGCAGCCGGGTTGATGCGATTGCCGGGACGTTTGCGTATCGAATGGGAGAGCGATGCGGTGCTGCGCATCCAGGCCGATGCGGGTGAACAGGTGCGCAGACTGCACTTTGCCGAACCCCCGACTTCCGGCATGCCATCCCTGCAGGGGCAGTCACGCGCCGAATGGCGCCTGTCGGGGCCGGCTGGGCGCCGTAACGGCACGATTCGGGCGATCACGACCAATCTGTTGCCCGGTTACCTCAGACGTAACGGCGTCCCCTACAGCGCCGATACGGTGGTCACCGAGCATTTCGATCTGCTGACACAGCCGGATGGTTCCGAGTGGCTCGTTGTGCAGACCATCGTTGAGGATCCCGTGTACCTGACCCAGCCGTTCATCACCAGCACCAATTTTCGTCGTGAGCACAGCCGCGATGGCTGGGACCCCAGGTCCTGCAGCGATTACTGACGCCGTCGAGCTTCAGTCCGGAGTAAACAGGCATGGATGAATTGTTGTCAGGCGAGGCACTGGCCGAATTCGGTGCGGTCGTCTACGAATGGATTCTGGCGCATGTGCTGGTCATCGGGAACGCCGTACAGCTGGCGATCGTACTGCTGGCGCTGGCATTCTCGACGTGGCTGGGGCGCTATGTGCGGGCATTCCTGCTCAGGGAGCGGCCTCAGAGCAATTTCTCCGCACTGCTGGGCGCGATCGCAACGCTGACGTTGCCGCTTCTCTGGCTGACCATTCTCTGGTTCACCATCGTTGCAGCCGGGGTGATGCAATGGCCGCATCACGTGCTGCGAATCGTCGCGAGTCTGCTGACCGCCTGGGTCGTCATACGCCTGGTATCGCAGCTGGTCAGAAATCCTTTGCTGGCCAGGACCATAGCCTGGACCGCGTGGACGATCGCAGCCCTCAGCATTCTGAATCTGCTCGAGCCGACCATACAGATTCTTGATGCTGCGGCCGTGCAGTTCGGAGAGCTGCGCATATCTCTGTACATGGTGATCACCTCCACGCTGGCGCTGGTCGTGCTGCTTTCCCTGGCTGTTTACATCGCCGGCATGCTGGAGAACCGCATCCGGCACAGCGGTGCGTTCACCCCGTCAATTCAGGTGCTGTTTGCGAAGGCCTTGAAAACAGTGCTGATCACGCTTGCGGTGCTGATCGCCATACGCAGCGTGGGCATCGATCTGACCGCCCTGGCGGTGTTCGGCGGTGCCATTGCACTGGGTGTGGGCTTCGGCCTTCAGAAAGTGGTCAGCAATCTGGTCAGTGGCCTGATCCTGCTCATGGATAATTCCATCAAGCCCGGCGATATCATCGCTGTGTCGGGAACGTACGGCTGGGTGACGACTCTGGGCGGCCGATACGTCTCGGTGGTGACCCGGGATGGCGTTGAGCATCTGATCCCGAATGAGACGCTGATTTCCGAGCAGGTCGAAAACTGGACCCACACCGACAACCTGACACGGCTGCGACAGCCGGTGGGCATCCACTACGACTCTGATGTGCGCAAGGCGATGGCGTTGTGTGTGGAAGCGGCCAACGAAGTGGACCGGGTGCTCAAGCACCCGGAGCCGAAATGCCTGATCATCGGATTCGGTGACAGTTCGGTAGACCTTGAGATCCGGTTCTGGATCAACGATGCACAGGAAGGTGTGCAGGCCGTCAAGAGCGCTATTCTGCTACGCGTATGGGACAAATTTCACGAGCATGGCATTGAGATTCCCTACCCGCAGCGTGATCTGCACCTGCGCACGGCCGAAGGGTTGCGCGAAGTGATGCAACGGCCACAGGCCTGAGCTATTCTGTTGCGGCGCGAATCGGAAAGATTCAGGAGGGGAGAACGTGATGACCGGGGTAGCTGGCCGTATCAGTCGGGTCGTATCAGTCTTTATAGGGCTGATGTTCTGCGTTGGGCCGGTCACATTGACCGCACATCACTCATTTAACGTCTATGATTTCACCACCGAGATTCCATTTGAGGGCGTTGTCGCGACGATACGTTTCCGTAATCCGCACATCGAGATGACGCTGACTCATGTGACAGCCGACGGGGAAACGGTGACCATCCAGTTTGTCGAAGGCGCGCCCGCCAACATGCTGGTGCGACGCGGACTGCGCCCGGAAATGGTTCAGCCGGGCACGCGACTGACGGCAATAGGATCGCCGCGAATCGATGATCCCGACGCTTACTTTCTGCGCAGAATCCGCCTGCCGGACGGTCGGGAGTTCGAGTAGCAGACCGTCAGCTGGCTGCGCGTATACGATTGCGGCCGTCCGACTTCGAGCGCATCAGCGCCCGGTCGGTTCTCTCTATCAGCAGCTCCGCGTTCAGTTTCTCGCCGGGTTCTCGCACACTGAATCCGGCACTCATGCGAACCGGCAGGGCGCCGGCGCGGGTAGGGATGGGGCCGTCGTTGAGCCGTGACATCAGCCTGTTGACCACCTGCTCACAGGTGGTCAGGTCGGCGCCCGGCATGATGACCATGAACTCGTCCCCGCCGAGGCGGCAGACCGGGTCGTCAGCACGCACGGCAGACACCAGCCGCGTGCCCAGCTTGCGCAGAACTTCATCGCCGACCTGATGGCCATGGCGGTCGTTCACGTATTTGAAGTTGTCGAGATCCAGCATGGCGATCGCCACCGGTTCGCCGTTCAGGTCGGCGGTGCTCAATGCGGCATCCAGCAGGGTGGTCGCGCCGCGGCGGTTCCAGAGCCTGGTCAGCGGGTCAATCATGGCCTCGCGGCGCGCGGCACCCAGTTTCGATATCAGCGCGGCATGTGCTGCCGTCAGCCTTTCCGATAGCAGTTCCTGCTGGGCCAGACTGCCAATATCGGTGAGCAGTTGGCGATCGTCCGCGCTCATTCGACGTGGCTTGATATCGAATACGCAGAACGTGCCGGCTGCCGTGCCATGCTCATCGGCCAGCGGCACCCCGGCGTAGAATCGGAAGCGTGGCGCCGAGGCGACCAGCGCATGTCGCACCGTGCGTTCGTCACGGCGCGTGTCTTCTATGACAACGGGGCCGCTGGCCTTCACGGTCCATGTGCACAGACTTCGATCCAGGGGCAATTCCGTGACCATCCAGCCATTGACCGACTTGAACCACTGTTTCTCGTGATTCAGGACGGTAATCGCTGCGACCGGCACATTCAGCGCTCGCCGCGCGAGTCGGGTGAGTCGCTCGAAACGTTCTTCCAGCGGCGTATAGAAAAGATCCAGCGCATGCAGGCCGGCCAGTTTCAGAGTTGCAGTGCTGGCAATGGTGCGCGACAGCGAGGTTGAGGCGGGATCCGGGGTCACGTTGAGCCTGATGTCTGTTTGATTGGCAGCAGTCTAGCGAGAAATGCTGCGCGGACTTGTGAACGGATTCTCGATAATTGCATCAGCCGTCCTGCCACTTCCAACGCCCAAGCGGCTGCGAGGTCTTGCGAAAACTCTCTGAAATGACTGAAAAAAATTTTCGCACCAGAGACTTGGGAAACGCCATGGGCCACGGTTGTGTGAACCGGTTCAACGTTCAGGCGTTTATGGTGCATTAACGTAAGTCAGTCTTTCTGTATCTGGCGCAGCCAGAGCGTGGACGGTTCTGATCCGGTGTGTCCGGATCAACACCCAGACAAGGGCGAAATTCTGATTCATGGCCGCTTCCGCGAAACCGGACCTGACACGTAGCCACCATGGCCGACTCGATGCGATCGGGTCGCTCGAAACGTGCATGAGCGAAAGCAGCTTCATCGGCATGCTGATCGTATCGCGGCATGGCGACGTACTCGCCGCGAATCGTCGCATGGCCGAGTTGCTGCACGCCGGGAATCCGGCTGCACTGACAGGGCTCACGATGAGTGCCGACCTGCTCGTCGAGGTGACGGACTGGAGCCTGTGGCATACGGCGCTCAGCGATGGACAATGTCTGAACTGCAGTATTTCGCTGCGGGCGCTGTCCGGTGAGCGTGTGACACTGGTGGGCGATTTGGTGAGGATTTCGGATGCAGCCGGGAAGCCCGTCGCCCTGGCGGGCACCTTCATCGATCAGACCCGAGTCCGGCAGCTGGAAATGGCGGTTCAGGCCAGCGCGCGGATGGAAGCGCTGGGCAGTCTTACCAGCGGCGTCGCCCACGACGTGAACAACCTGTTGACGGTACTGGTCGGCAACCTCTATCTGGTCGGCGAGGAACTGCGTGGTAACGCCCCGCTGTTCGAGAAGATCAAGCCCGCGCGTGACGCAGCCCGACGTGGTGCTGACCTGACACGACAGTTGTTGTCTTTTGCGCGTAAGGAGCCGGCGGTGGCTGAAGCCATCAACCCGGCGCGAGTCATCGAAGGCCTGAGTTCACTGCTTACGCAGGTACTGGGCAAGAGTGTGGAACTCTCGTGTCGTCTGGAGCCAAGTGCCGGGCCAGTGATGGCAAGCACGGCGCAGCTGGAAAGCGTGATCGTCAATCTGGTCATCAACGCGCGCGATGCCATCAAGGGTGGCGGCCGGATCACAGTTGCCGTGGTCAATCGGGTACTCGCGGAACGTGAAGCGCGATCGCTGGGCCTTTCGGCGGGTGAGTATGCGCAGATTTCCGTGACCGATGATGGTTGCGGGATGACGGACGAGGTGCGCGATCGGGTCTTTGAGCCGTTCTTCACCACCAAGAAGGATCGAGGCGGCAGCGGTCTGGGTCTGAGCATGGTCAGGTGGTTTGCCGAGAAGGCTGGCGGTGCTGCCAGCGTGCGCAGCAAACCTGGCAAGGGCACCGTGGTTTCACTGTTTCTGCCGAGGCTGAGCGGATGTTCCAGTGAGTCCAGCGCGATGACGATGCCGCTTTCGACATTGCCGACCGGGTCTGAGCGCGTGCTGGTCCTGGCCCACGACGAGGGATTGCGGTCCACGATACGCGAGACCCTGCAGGTACTTGGATACGAAGTTCATCTCAGCAGCACACCGCAGGAATTCTTCGACACTCTGCATGCGGACGGTGCGGATCTGATCATAGTGGATGCCGATTCGGATGCCGGAATGACTGCCGAAGTCCTGCTGCGCCGGGCGCGTGCATTGCGGCAGGGCGTTCCTGCCATGGTAACGACGAATCATTCGGTTGCGTTACCTCAGGGCAGCGGCTCAGGCACTTCGGTCATGCTGGTGAAACCCTTTTCGCTCGCAGATTTTGCCGCCGCGGTTCGCCACACACTGGATGGGAGTAGTCATGCATGACGGTCAGTCAGTCATCCTGATTCTGGATGACGAACGAGAAATTGCCGAACTGATAGGCAGCATCGGAAGCAAGGCGGGCTTTACCCCCGTCGTTACGACTGAGCCTTTTACATTCACAAAGGCACTGGATGCATGCGAGCCGGAAGTGATCGTGCTCGATCTGCAGATGCCGGAAGCCGACGGTGTACAGATGTTGCGGGAACTCGCGTCCCGGCATGTGCGGTCGGGCATCATGCTTGTCACCGGCATGGATCAGCGCACCATCTCCGCTGCCGAACAATACGCGCGCAGCCGCAATCTGAACATGCTGGGCTGGCTGCAGAAGCCGTTCTCGCCAGAGGAGCTGCTGGAACGATTAAGTGCTGCCAACTCCGCACTGCAGCCGCTGACGGCTGAAAGCCTGGCACAGGCAATCGGAAACGACGAACTCGAGGTCTATTATCAACCCACGCTGCAGCGTTTTGCGGACGGCACATGGGATATCTCGGCGATGGAAGCGCTGGTGCGCTGGAATCACCCCACGCGTGGCATGCTGACGCCGGACCGCTTCATGCAGGTTACCGACCAACCCGGGCTTGCCGGCGCAATGACCGATCATGTGCTTGCGCGCAGCATCGAACAGCTCCGGGGCTGGCGTACGCGGCGACTGGATCTGGGCCTGAGAGTGAATCTGCCTGCGCGACTGATTACGGATATCGGCTTCCCGGACAGACTGGAAGGGATGCTGCGCGAGCACCACGTGGAACCTCACTGGCTCACGCTGGAGATCAACGAAACGGCGATGCTGAGCGAGAATCCCGATACGACCGACATTCTGACGCGTCTGCGTGTGAAAGACATGAACCTCGCGATTGACGATTTCGGCATGGGGTACTCGTCATTGACGCAGCTCTTTCGCATGCCCTTCAATGAGATGAAGATCGATCGATCCGTTGTGCAGAGAGTTCCTCATGAACGGGAGGCTACCGTCATGGTAGAGGCGCTGGTGCAGCTGGCTCACAAGCTGACCATCACTGCCTGTGCGGAGGGTGTTGAAAGTGCCGAGGCGTTGCAGTTTCTGGGAGAGATCGGTTGCGACGCGGCGCAGGGTTATTTCGTCAGCCCGCCGGTTCCGGCGCGCGAGGTTCCCGGCATCATCGAACAGTGGGTTGAGCGCAGCGTGGTGATGCGCAAGGTGGCGTCCTGATCGCGCGTTCAGGTTGCGCGGTATTCAGCCGGGATTTTCCGCGACACGATCGTTCAGCAGTTCACTGAGATGTTCCAGTGCGGATGCCAGGCTGCACATGGCCGAGAGTTGTTGCGCGCTCAATCCATTCAGCGCTGCGCGCAACAGGTCCATTCTGTGCGCGTTCGCGCGCACAAAGGCGCGGCGGCCTTTGGCTGTGGTCGTTACCAGCACACCGCGGCCATCTTCCCTGTCTTCCTGGCGACGTGCCAGGCCCTCATTGACCAGCGCTGTCACCATTCTTGACATGGTTGCCGGTCGCACCAGTTCGTAGTCGGCAAGCGATGTCACGGAGATTGGTCCGTAGCGGTCGATCACGGCCAGGGCGCTCAGCCGCTCCGGTGTCATTCCGTCGGGGAGTTCGATATTTCGGATCTGA
This sequence comes from Gammaproteobacteria bacterium, assembly GCA_050485685.1. Lineage (GTDB taxonomy): Bacteria > Pseudomonadota > Gammaproteobacteria > Steroidobacterales > Rariloculaceae > JBJHBP01. Next base: position 31,960 of record JBJHBW010000018.1, on the reverse strand, counting down.
CGGGTCAGGCGAGTAAATTGCTCATGCAGCAGGTTGGCAATGTCGTTGGCGCGTTGCGAGACAGGGGCGCGCGTCCGCGTCCGTCCGGAAGGTCCATTGCCCATGCGCACTCCTGCAAACGTTACTCACAGGGATTCTATCGACAGACTGCTTGTACTGTACAGCTAGGTTTCGCGAGATTCGCGACGGTGCACGTCATGATCTCCTGGCACGAGTCGTCTAGTGCGCGACAGTGAAGCGGAACGCGAGCAGGCGCATCGGAATCATGTGAGGATTGTCCGGATCGAGATCCTGGAAGCGGAATTTCGTGTCGAGCACATTGTGCACATGCAGCGAAAGCAGGCCGCGTCGGCGCGGCAGCCGGTAACCCATGCCGGCATCGAACACCCAGAATCTGTCCGAACCGATCTGCGCCGGACTTGCCGGTGAAAACGGGATGGCGGAAAACAGGCCTTGTTGATGTATACGTGTGCCCTTCAATCCTGCCCGAAATCCGTTGCGGTGAAACCAGTTGAAACTTACCGGCAGTCGTTGCGTGCGCAGCGACAGATAGTTGTCTACCGTAAGCTGCCCGCGTCCATCCATGCGTTCGTGCTGGTATGCCGCATTGATGGCCAGCGCCGCCGTGGGTGCCCAGTATACGTAAGCTCGGCCAGTATCCTCCCGGACATCACGTGTAACGGATCTCGGTGTGAGATCCGGAGGCAGCAGGACGAGCGTGGGCACTGACAGGATACGGCGTGAAAGCTCGACGCCGGTATACCAGCTTTCCGATCCGCGGAAATCGACAGCCGCGCCGACACGCTGCATCTGCTCGCCGTTCGCTGCGAAGTAGCGCTGATTGAATCCGGCCACCTGAGTCGGTTCCAGCCGCGGGACGATATTGTGTTTGGATGCCACCCACCCCTGCAGGGTGCGGAATGCTGCAGCGCGCACCGTGGTACGTGGTCCGGGATGCCAGGTGATGCCAAGCCTGGGATTGATGACGTGATGTTCGGAAAAATCGGTGTTCGTGCGGTCCGCACTCAAGCCCATGGTGGTCTGTATGTTTTCAGCGATAGAGATATTGAGATATAAATAAGCGCTGGAATCTCCGCGATCGTTCAGTTGTTCGGCAACGATTCCGCCGTCGAGTCCGGGCGGCAATGCAGTGGCCGTTTGCGTGATTCTGGAAAAATCCCGAGTGTGGTGGCGCAAACCGCTGATCAGATGCCAGGCAGGTCGTCGCAACTGGTGCTGCAGGTCGACCGTATAGCCATCAAACTGCATCTCGCTGCTGAAGGTCGGCAATACGGCCGCGCTGGCCTCTCCTGACTCCTGTATGACGGAAGCCAGCAGAAGGTTCGACGCATTGAATCTGTGTCGCAGGCCGATGCGGATGCTGTCTACCGCTTCGTGCTGTCTGAGCTGCGGATTGTAGCGGTCAAAATCAAACAGCAGGCGTGTGTCGCCCTTGGTTGTGTCCGTGGCTCGAAATTCGGCGAGTACGCTGGTTCGGGCGCCGGGTTTGAACTGCACGAATGCATTGGCGACGCTCTGCTTGAGGTCGTTGTTCGGGCGAAATCCGTCGGTGGCAAAATCAAAGTAGCCTGCACTGAAAGAGACCTGGTCAAACCTTCCCGCCAGACTGAAGGTTGCGCCACGAGTGCCATAGTCGGCCGTTACTGCCGACCCCTGCAGGTTCATGCCGCGACCAGGGGCCAGAGGCGTTAGGCCAGTGAACGCCAGCTCTGCGGGTCCTGCATTGTCGAGTATGAACAGGTTGGCCTCGGCCAATTGCGGTGGAATCGGAGTGACGTTGATGGGTTGCAGCAGCTGCGACTGATACAGCTCGTCGGCACGGGCGATCTGGTGTCGCGGCAGGGCGGAATACACATCAGCCAGCAGCCGGTGTCCGGCGTACTCGGACGGGTCGTCGTCGATCGCCGCCCAGCCTTTCAGTAACGCCAGTCGTTCGAAGCCCAGTTCGCGATGCATGCGGCCGAATGCGCCGCTGCGGCTGCCGAGATCGTGGTCGACCAGCAGTCGCGATCTCAGGACAGGGACGTTGTGGTTAAGGCGATCTGCCCTCTCCAGATCGAGCAGGGCTTCCACCGGCCTGTTCTCGGTCTGCTTGCGCAGCGCGTCGTACAGCCAGGGTGTGGGGTCCAGCGGATCGAAGCGTTTCGCCAGTTCGATCTGCGCCGCTGTAAATACGCCACGATGTTCGTCGTGATACGCGCGAGCGACATAGCTGCGCAACAGCGCGCTACGCGGGTCCAGCAGCACGGCCAATTCGATCTGCGCGCGCGCCGCAGCCGATCGCCGCTGGCGCAGCAGTGCCAGACCGAGTCCCAGTCGAGGTAACGGCGCAGCCTGGTCCAGCGTGATCGCGTGCCGAAAGACCGAAGCAGCCTGTCGATAGCGCAGCCGCATGAGTTCACCAAACCCGCTGATCGTGTAGGCGTGACCGAGCGCAGGGTTCAGGTCGATTGCATGCGCGGCGGAATTCAGACCGGCGTCGATATCACCGCTGGCCAGCTGCAGCTCACCGACCCTGGACCATGCGATTGCGTCGGTGCGATCGGCTTCAAGTGCACGAAGAGCGCTGGCCAGCGCTGCTTCACGATCGAACCGGGCCTGTTGCACGTGTGACAGCGCAATCCAGCCAGCGCTGGTTGACGGACTTGCGGACACGGCCAGCTTTGCGTGCGACGTTGCGGTTTCCATGTCGCGGCCGGCGAGGGCGATCACAGCATGCAGAGCATGGGCGCGCGCTCGCCACTCCCGCTCCGATGCGAGATCCGATTCCTCAAACTGCAGCAGCATCGCCTCTGCTTCGCTGGTGCGGCCGACAGCCAGCATGCCTGCTGCCTGCTGGATCGTATATGCGGCGCTCCGAGTCGGTGTATCGGACTCTTCCGGATCGGCGACTGGCTGCGCTGCAACCAGCACGGGCACATAGTACAAAGCCCAGGAAATCGCCCGCAGAGGATCCGCGGCCGCCATGACCTTCGGGCGCGTCCCGCTCCCGACCGACGCCGATTCACCGCCACGAACACTGAATTCGCCGGCACTGTTGCCCAGCACGACCTCGCCTTCAATTACGGTCACGTCGGTGCGGTCATCGCCGGCCGTGATCACGAACTCGGTGCCCTCCAGTCCGGCGTTGACGTAGGGTGTATCGATGCGCAGCGCGCGCGGATCACGGCTGAAAAGATGAAGCACGCCGCGAATCAGGTTAATCAGCGTGCCGTATCCGTTTTCCGGTTCCGGGAACGCGAGTGTGGAGTTCTGATCTACCCGCATCACGGAATCATCCGGCAGGCGAATGCCGGCACGGCTCAGATCCAGCACGCGCACGATGTCACCGCGACAGAGCGCACGGCCCGGGTGCGCAGCCTCCCAGCGCGCATGGCTTCCGGCTCGCACGTGCACACTGCCCTCAACTGAAATCAGCGTGGCTTCCCAGTCGTCCGAACAGTGACTGGCCAGGGCGGGATCGCAGAGCAGCACATGTGCCGCGAATACCGGCAACAGGAATCCGACCCGTCGCCGCGCGGGTAGCGCGATGCGGCTGGCCGGGCGAGGCCAGGTCGGTCGCGGCTGCGGTACAGCAGTCGTTGCAGTCAAAATTCTTGTCGCCAGGGACGGTCGCGACCTTTGTGATTCGCGCTATATTTCGAATGGGCAAATTGTTGCAGATGGAGTCTAAATGCGTACCTGCAGGTGTCAAGGCATCTTCGACTCTGAGCGATCATGGTGCATGGCGGCTGGCGTATTCCGTCCGCGTTGTCCCGGAGACGCGGGGCATTGACTGCTGGGCTCCGTGTCATGAATCGGCCCCACCGGTACCAGGTGACTGTCCTGCTGGTAGTGATACTGATCGTATCAGCGCTGTCTGTTGTACCCAGAGTCCTTCTGATCGACGAGACACTGGGTCTTTACTGGCTCTTTCAGGTGCGCGGCACAATACAGCCCGTGGATGACGTGGCTGTCATCAGCATCGATGGAGAGTCGGCCGGTGCGTTCGGCCTCTCATCCGTGATGGCGGAGTGGCCTCGCGATCTGCATGCACGTCTGATTGAAGGCCTGGATCGCAGTGGCGTTGAGGTGATTGTTTTCGACATCATCTTCGACAGGGCTCGAGACCCGGATCACGACAGGCAGTTTGCGCAGGCCATCGCCGACGCCGGCAACGTCATTCTTCTCGAGCGTGTGCGCACCCGGTCGGTGCGCATGCCGGGCGTTGATGTCGGGGAGGTGGAACTGGAGCACCGCGTGCTGCCACTGGAGTCCTTAAGGCGCGGCGCGCTCGCAACGGCACCGTTCATTCTGCCCGTCGTGCCGATGCGTGTTGGCCAGTACTGGACGTTCGGACGTGGACCGGGCGACAGCGCCACCCTGCCTGCCGTGGCCCTGGCAGCCTATCTGCGGGGTGCGCACGAGCGCCTGATGGAGGCGGTGCGGCCTCATGTGGCCGAACCGGCCATGGCCTTGCCGGCGGACCTGGCGCCCTCGACCGGCAACCTTCAGGGACAGATGGGTGCCCTGCGTGCCGCATTTCGGGAGGACTCCGAACTTGCCAGGCAGTTGCGATTGCAGGCGGACCAGGCTGGCGAGCAAATCCTCCTGGACCTTTACACCGGTCCCGACAGTCGTTATCTGAACTACTACGGCCCGCCACGAACCGTTCCCACCTGGACGTATCACGAGGTGCTGCGCCAGCTGGACGAAGGAGGTGTGTTCGATGCGTTGCGTGGTCGGGTGGTGTTTGTCGGCTTCTCCGAGTCCCATCAGCCGGAACAGCAGGACAGTTTTCATTCCGTTTTCACCGATAGCCGGGGGCTGCATCTCAGTGGCGTCGAAATCGCAGCCACTGCGTTTTCGAACCTGCTGCACCGACAGGAGGTGATGCCTCTTTCCGTGCGCGGCCAGTGGCTGGCAACGCTGCTGTTCGGCTTGGTGCTGGGTGCCGTCTGTCTGATGACCCGGATCGGGATCGCGGCTGTCGTCGTGGTCGCGGCCGTCGCTGCTTATCTGTGGATGGCGGCGAGCGTCTTTTCTGCTGCGGGACTGTGGCTGCCGCTGGTGGTGCCGATGGGTATTCAAGCCCCTGCCGTGCTGCTTTCCACGCTGCTGCTGGGCTACCGGCGGACGTCGCAGCAGCGACAGCGCGTGCGTGAGGCGCTGGGCTACTACGTTCCTGCCGACATGGTGGACCGCATGACGCGCGAAAGTCTGCGCCCCGGCAATGACAGTACCCTGCTGTACGGTGCCTGTCTGGTGACCGATGCGGACGGCTATACGAAGCTGGCCGAGACAATGGGGCCGCAGGCCCTGGCGAGATTGCTGAACGATTATTATGCGGCGCTTTTTGACGCTGTGCGTCGGCACGGCGGTCAGGTCGCGGACGTTGCCGGAGACTCCATGGTGGCAGTGTGGACGAACGTGCGGCCGGACGTGGAAATGCGTCGCCTGGCGTGTGTCGCTGCACTGGAAGTCACACTCGCCGCCGAGGCGTTCAACAGTCGGCTTGGTCATGCTGCGCTGCCGACGCGTGTAGGGCTGGATGCCGGTGAGCTGGCACTGGGCAATATCGGTGCCGCCGACCGTTACGAATATCGGGCGGTCGGGGATATCGTAAACACTGCATCCCGTCTGCAGGGACTCAATCGTCAACTTGGTACACGAGTGCTGGCGTCAGGGGCAGCGGTCGCTCAGGCTGGCGGTTACGGCTGCCGCGACCTCGGAAACTTTCAGCTTGCCGGCAAGACACAGGCACTGTCGGTGTACGAACTCTACGCGCCGGCACAGGGTTACGATGAGGATGAGCGGCTGCGGGCTGATTTCGCCGCTGCGCTGGCACTGTTCCAGTCGGGAGACTGGGCGCTTTCGGCTCAGCAGTTCAGGAGGCTGCTTGAGCAGTTTCCTGCAGACGGACCGGCGCGCTTCTATCTCGCGCTGATCGACAGCCATGGCGGTGAGCCGCCGCCGGACTGGCCCGGCCCGGTCAGAATCACACTCAAGTAGATCGGCCAGGAAAGATGCGCAGTCCGAACTGGCCGTCCTCGTCCCTGAGCGGACAGTCATCGGACCGCATGCTGTTCTCCAGTTCGGTGATCAGATTATCGATGGCATCAATGCATTTTTCGTGCGACGCGGGCGCCTGCGCGAGTAGTTCCCGCAGCTGTGCCTGTGTGCGCTGCTGGGCGCCAGCCGGTGCACGAATCATCAGTTCCACCAGCCGCAGGATCCTGTGCTGATCAGCCCGGGGAAGGTGTTTCACGGTGCTCACGAGTCTGGTGATTTCGTCTGATCCACTCATTCCGGCATCCCCGACCTTGCGACTGCAGGCAGAATCCGGCCGACACTAGCAGCGTGGACCGTATCGTTCTGTCAACCACGCGACACACAGGTGTGCGAGATCAGTCGGGATTCTCGAATTGATTGGCGCGGCTGCGCAGTGCATCCGGATCATGGATCACGATGCGAGAGCGACCCAGCTGTACCCAGGCTCGCTGCTGCCAGTCGCGCAGATACTGGTTGACGACCTGACGCGATATGCCGAGAAAGTGGGCCAGGTCGGACTGCGATATGTTCAGCTCCAGTGAGCCGCTGTCGAGTATGCGTCCATGCTGGGAGGCTAGTATCAGCAGGCGCTTGGCAAGCCTGGGTTCACCGCTGAGAAATGCGGATTCCTCGACCAGTTCACTGGTCCAGCGCAGCCTTTCGCACAGAAGTTCCAGCAGGCGTATGGCCAGGCGCGGTTCGCGTTCCAGCAGCAGCAGGAAATCGGAACGTCTGATCACCAGCAGCGTGGTTTTCTCCAGCGCCGTGGCAGCCGCTGTGCGTGACAGCCCGTCCATGACCGCGATTTCGCCGAATGTGTCTCCCGGCTCCATGATATTCAGGAACACCTCGCGGCCACCGGCCGCGCTGGTGCTGATACGCACGCGGCCGGAAACGACGCCGTAAAGTGCGTCACCGGTATCGCCCTGCCTGAATATGACCGTGCCGCTGTCGAAGCTGCGCCTTGCGGCCAGCTCGGCAACGCGGTCCAGAGCCGCGGCCGGCAGGCGACGGAACAACTCGTTTCGTTGCAGCACTGTTCTCGCGGTCAGGGTATCCATACGGGCACTGGCGACGGGTTGAGACATTGCATGTTGGAGCGGTCGCGCTGGGTGCCAGTATCGCGGCGCTCACGTCGATTGCAAGTGACGCTATGCGGTGGTGCGGGGGCGACCCGGGGATATGCTGCTGCTGATACGATCAACTGAAACGATCACTTGAGACTGCGATCCGCTACGATGTAGGCGGAATCGCGGCCCTGAGGGTAAGAAGGAATGGTCAGCAGCAGCGCAGCGAAGTGGAAACGATGAACGCCGGTTCCGGGAAGAATCGAGTACCGTGGAGTCTTGCCGGTCGACTGCTGGCACGCGACTGGCGGTCGGGCGAGGTCATTGTGTTGTTGATCGCTCTGGTGACCGGTGTCGCCGCGATCAGTGCCGTTGCCTTCTTTACTGATCGCGTCCGGCAGGCGGTAACCCAGCAGGCGGGTGAGTCCCTGGCTGCGGATCTGCGTCTGAGATCGTCCAGTCCCGTCAGCGAAGGGCATTTCAATCTCGCGGCCGCGTCCGGTGTGGACAGTGCGTCGGTGATCCACTTTCGCAGTGTCGTGATGGCCACCGATCAATCCGCGCTCGCGCACGTTCGCGGTGTCAGTGACGCTTATCCGTTGCGCGGCGAAATGCGCATCGCGGACAGACTGGCCGGTGCAGTCTATGCCGCCGATACCGTACCCGCACCCGGCGAAGCCTGGGCTCAGCCGGCACTGCTGGCACGTCTCGATGCCCAGGTCGGCGACGAGATCGAAGTCGGTGTGCTGACGCTGCGTGTGACACGAACACTGGAGTTCCGGCCGGATGAAGGCTGGCGGCTGATGCAGACCGCGCCTACGCTGCTGATCCATATCGACGATGTGCACGCCTCGCAACTTCTGCAACCGGGCAGCGTGGCAGACTATGAAGCGCTGTTTGCGGGCAGTGATTCCGCGCTGCGCAGCTTCCGTCCAGGACTGGAAGCGGCTCTTGGACCGATGGAGCGCCTTGAAGACTACCGTGACTCCACCCCTGAAGTGCTTTCGGCGGTGAGACGCGCGGAGCGCTTCCTGGTGTTGTCGGCGCTGGTCAGTGTGCTGCTGGGTGGTGTCGCAGTGGGTATGTCGGCGCGGCGATTCGTCGCCCGTCGCCTCGATGCCGTTGCGCTGATGAAATGTCTTGGTGCGAAGCATCGTGAAGTGTTGCGACTGAATCTGACGCAGCTGCTCATTCTTGTACTTGTTGCGGCGGTAGCGGGCACGCTGCTCGGCCTCGTTGCGCAGCAGGGCCTGACGGTAGTGCTGGCCGAGTTCGTGGGCGCCGCATTGCCTGCACCCGGCGCGCGTGCGTTCGTGCTCGGTCCGGTCACGGCGCTGGCGGTGGCGGCAGGGTTTGCGCTGCCGCCCCTGCTGCAGCTGGGCAAAGTGCCACCGGCGCGGGTGCTGCGGCAGGACCTGGATCCACCACCAATGCGCTACCTGGCCATTTACGGTACGGCCGCGGTCGCGGTCGGCGCGATGCTGTATGTGCTGTTCGGCGACTTCTCCCTGATCCTCTATGTGTCAGCCGGAGCTGCCGTCAGTTTCGCGGTGCTGTATGGCGCCGGCCGTCTGCTGGTCGTCGTGCTGGGCCGGTTTCGTGGCGGCGTGGGCGTTGCGTGGCGATACGGTGTTGCCAACGTGTCGCGGCGCGGACGCGAGAGCAGCGTGCAGGTCGTGGCTTTCGGCATCGGACTGATGGTGCTGCTGTTGCTGACGCTGGTGCGTACGGAACTGATGAGCGAATGGCAGGCCACTTTGCCGGGGGATGCTCCTAATCACTTCGTGATCAACATACAGCCGGGTGAGCAGGAGCAGGTGATCGAGGTACTGGCCGCGCACGGCATCGCTGCACCGTCGTTCACGCCGCTGGTACGTGCCCGTATCACGCATGTGAACGACGTGCCGGTAGCGGATCTCCCGCCCGGCGTGCGGCCTGCGCGACGCCAGCTCAGCGCCGAGCAGAATCTGACCTGGGCGGCGGATCCGGGGCCCGACAATGTGGTGACGGCGGGACGGTGGTGGGATGCCGATGACCGACAGCCGCAGATGTCCATCGAAGAGGAACTGCTGAGCGAACTCGGTCTGTCGCTGGGTGATCGCCTGCGCTACTCCATAGGCGGCGAGACCATAGACATGACGGTAACGAATACACGTCGCGTCAGCTGGGATTCGTTCCGTCCCAATTTTTTCATGGTCGCCAATCCGGATGTGCTCGAAGACTATGCTCATACCTACCTGACCAGCTTCTTCGTGGCCCCTGGACAGCGCGGCGTGACGATTGCACTGAGCCGCGCCCTGCCGGCAGTGTCAGTGATCGATATCGAATCGGTGATTGCCCAGGTTCAGGGTGCGATGGACAGGGCGGCCCTTGCCGTGCAGTACGTGTTCCTGTTTACGCTGGTGGCCGGCGTCATCGTCCTGCTCGCGGCGATTCAGGCGACGCGCGATGAACGGCTGTTTGAAAGCGCGGTGCTGCGCACCCTGGGCGCGCGCAAGTCCACGGTGCTCAAGGGCGTGGCTGCAGAATTCGTGACGCTGGGCGCGCTGGCCGGGACACTGGCGGCCCTTGGCGCCGGCGGCACCGGATATCTGGTGGCGACCACATTGTTCGATCTGCAGTACACGCCGGGACTTGCCATCTGGGTGATCGGCGCGCTGGCCGGCATTGCCATTGTGGGTATCAGCGGTGTGCTGGCGGTACGTTCCGTGATCAACGAATCTCCGGTGATCACCTTGCGTCGAGCCTGACCAGCAGCCCGAATGACTGGCTGAGATCGGCGGCCCGCTGCTCCGTGCTCTGGGGAACGAGCACGATCACGCCATATTCGCCGCGTCGCAGTTCATCCTGGTCGTTGTCCGCAGCGTCGATCAGCAGGCTGCCATCACCTGCGCCGATGAGGAAGGTGGGGGGCAGGTGGCCCACCAGCGAGGTCAGAGAGACCGGAACGGACATTGCGGGAAGTCTTGGCGTGGCAGCGCGCAGGGTCACCCCCGCTTCCGCCACCGGCCGCAACGCACGGGCAATGGCGTCACTGCTGTCCTGTAACGCACCTGCGGTGCCGGGTTCGGTCAGCATGATGCGGTTGGATGTGGCATAGCGCACCAGTCGGCCGTCGCGGTATCGGGATGCAACCAGCAGCACCGGCATTGGCGCCTCGCCCGCGAACCAGTACTGCAGCTGGTCGGCAATGTGCCCCACATCAGCCCCGTCGTCAGCAAGCAGGGCTTCCTCGGCTTCAGGGGCAAGGCCCAGTGCCAGACAGGTGTTCGTGAAGCACGCGGATGTCATGGCCTCGGCCCAGGACTGCGCGTCGGCATCGTTCGCAGCTGCGAAGAGCAGCGGCATGCAGACAAGCACGAGCAGTATGCGCGAGACTTGTCCACGGCGCCGCGAATCAGCTGCGCAGGCCGTCGCGTGTGCCGGTTGGCGGGTCCGGTCAGTGTGTGAAGGCATCGCTATCTCCATGAACGATACGGCCGTCGACAATGGTCAGGACCGAGTGGATGTGCCTGATGTCGTCGTCCGGCACTGTCTGTTCGTCAAAGTAGTCGGCGCTGAGCACGACGATGTCGGCAAGCTTGCCCGGTGAAATCGTCCCGAGACGGTCCTCCTCGAAAAGGAACCAGCCATTGGCCTGCGTATAGAGTCGCAGCGCCTGCCCGCGAGTGATTGTCTGGTCGCCATTGATCAGCTCGCCACGCGCGTTGCGCCCGGTCACGGCGTAGTAGATGCCAAGCCACGGGTTCAGCGGTGAAATCTGCATGCCATCGGAACTCATGCCGATACGTATGCCGCTTTCCAGCAGCATACGAAAAGGCGGCCCGTTCTGAGTGGCACTGCCGCTGATGTAACGCCAGCCCCCCAGCACACTGACACCGCCACCCATCGCATGCAGCCTGTCGGCGTACTCGCGGGTGATGAATGGCACATGCGCGACGACCCAGCGCAGCGGGCGGATGCCCGGATCCGGAAGGTCCGCGTGCACGCGCTCCCAACCCTCAATGATGGTGCGGAAATCGTCTGCCGTCAGTGAGTGATTCTCATTGCGCCAGCCCGCCTCTGCGACCAGTCGTGTGCCGCGTATCCAGGGTTCTTCCGCCGTGACCAGAAAAGGACCGGGGCCGGCAGTGAACTCTCCTATGCCCAGAGTTCTCAGCATGTCGTCACCGAAGCGCGGAAAGGTGTATGCCAGGCGAGACCTGAGTTGCGGCGTTTCAGGGTCGGATTCACGGTGAAGAAAGTTCAGTCTTATGCGATTGGTCAGTTCGCCTGACTGATGCAAAGCCAGTACGGCATCGTAGGCCCGTACCGGATCGAAATCGGCGGCGCCGTCCGCGGCAGTACCCGTCGCTTCGAAGCCGGCCTGGTCCAGATGGGTCGTGACGCCGACACTGGCCGAGTAACGCAATGCGTCGCGGGTACCGCGGATCTGATCATCAAGCGTCTGCAGTTCACGCAATGCATGCAGTGCGCGCGTGGACGGGTTCGGTAGCTCGAAACCGCCGGCGATGGCACCGTCATCGGCTACCGCAACGCCCCGCGCCTGAAAGAATGTTCTGCCCAGGCTGTTGGTGACAGCAGGTCCGGAGAACGACTGCTGCAGGTAGACGGGATGATTCGGCACTGCGCCGTCCAGTTCCGCCAGAGTGGGAAAGCGTGGCGGGTCGGGCGGGGGGACGAACTGATTGATGTCGAAACCGCCAATCGACGTGATCCATTCGCCGGCCGGCAGCCTTGCAGCACGCGTGGCCAGTGTGGCGAGGACATCGTCTATGGACTGCGCGTTCTCCAGCCGGGTGTCGTGACCTGGTCTGAGCCCGAGAAGGACGATGTGGTTGTGATTGTCGATGATGCCCGGGATTGCCGTGCGACCTTCGAGGTTGAGTACCGTGGTGCAGTCCGTGATACCTGTCGCCTGCTCACCCAGAGCGACAATGCGATTGCCAAGGATACGTACGGCCGAGGTCACATCGCTGGCGTCGTTCATCGTATGAATGCGGCCGTTGGTCAGAAGCAGATCGCGTTCTTCAGGGCACGGGGAGGCTGTGGCAGTCGCGCCGGGTGATGACTCTTCCCCGACAGAGGCTCCGTTGATGCCGTCTGCAGGTTGTGCAACCGCTGCATGAATGACAAGCATTAACAGACCCGGCAGGGCAGTGGCCGGCCTGCAGGCGCGTATCGCGGATCGTGAATGCATGAGTCTCCCGGTCTGGATGTCGTGCTGATGTATTCTTGCAGGCGGCCGCTTCTCGGTTGCGGTGTCCGAAGCTTACCGGAGACCGGACGCAGCACGCCCGGCTAGACTACCGTTCGATTGCAAGGTGGTTCAAGCAGGCAGCGCGGCAGGGTGGCACTGGCCGGACGGTCTGTAACACGCGAATTTCAAGAGGAACCGGCGTGACGGAAAGACACAAAGACACCCGTGCGGATGGCTGGGTGAATCGCGGCCTGAACGCAATCGAACGCGCCGGTAATCGATTGCCCGATCCGGCATTGCTGTTCTTCTGGCTCATGCTGCTGGTGTGGCTGTTGTCCTGGCTGCTGTCCGGCATCGAATTCCGTACCGTGCATCCTGCCGATGGCAGCGCGGTCAGGGTTCAGAACCTGCTGACCGGCGAGGCGCTGACCGGCTTTCTAGCCGACATGGTGACGACGTTCACCGGGTTTGCACCGTTGGGCGTGGTGCTGGTTGCGATGCTCGGTGTGGGCGTCGCCGAGCACAGCGGCTTCATCAGTGCCGGGCTGCGCATGCTGCTGCGCCTGACGCACCGGGCCCTGCTGACTCCGATGCTGATTCTCGTGGCCATCGTCAGTCACACGGCCATGGATGCCGGATACGTGCTCGTGATTCCGCTGGGCGGCGTGATCTTCTATGCCGCCGGCCGTCATCCGCTGGCCGGTATCGCCGCTGCGTTTGCCGGCGTGTCCGGCGGGTTCTCGGCGAACTTCATTCCATCCGCGCTGGATCCGCTGCTGCAGGGGTTCACGCAGTCTGCCGCGCAGATCGTCGATCCTGCGATGCAGTTGAATCCGCTGAACAACTGGTTCTTCACGTCCGCTTCCTGTCTGGTCATCGTGGCGCTGGGCTGGTGGCTGACCGACAGAATCGTCGAGCCCAGGCTGGCAGGGACTGCCGTGGACGGCGACGAATCGGAGATGCCGCAGATTCCCGAAATGAACCGCCGCGAGCAGCGCGCGTTGTGGATTGCGCTGACAGTCATGTTCGTCGGCATCGTCGCGCTGTTCGCATCGATGATGCCGGCCGGATCCGTCTGGCGCGACGGCGAGGGCGAACTCGCGTCGTTCTCCGCTCCCATCATGCAGGCCATCGTGCCGCTGATCTTTCTGCTGTTCGTGTTGCCGGGTGTCGTCTACGGCTGGGCCGCCGGCACCTTCCGTTCCGGGCAGGATGTGATCGATGCGATGAGCAGGACCACAGCCACGATGGCCTACTACATCGTAATGGCTTTTTTCTGTGCGTTGTTCATCGCCGAGTTCGGACGCTCACAGATTGGCACGCTGCTGTCGGTGGAAGGCGGAACCCTGATCGCGTCTCTGGGCATGCCCGGCCCGGTCACGCTGTTCGGCATTATCGTTCTGGTCGGCGTGATCAACCTGTTCGTCGGTTCAGCCAGTGCGAAGTGGGCGCTGCTGGCGCCGATCCTGGTGCCCATGCTGATGCAGGTCGGGTTCTCGCCGGATCTGACGCAGGCCGCGTACAGGGTAGGGGACTCGGCCACGAACATCATTACGCCGCTGATGCCGTATTTTCCGCTGATCGTTGCCTACTGCAGGCGCTACGTGCGTGACACCGGCGTGGGTACGCTGGTGTCCATGATGCTGCCTTACTCAGTGACGTTTCTGTTGGGCTGGTCGTTGTTCCTGGCGCTGTACTGGCTCAGCGGCCTGCCGCTGGGACTGCAGTCCAGCTACACGTATCCATGAGATGCCTCCCAGGCGCGCGGCCAGGAGTCAGACCTGGATCTCTGGCTGCGAAGGATCTACGCCCAGTGACCGCGGGAGGCTGACCTCGAATTCCTCACCGTCGCGCCAGTAACGGATACGCACCGGGTCACCGTCGGCGGTCGTACGGATCAGTTCCAGAAAATCCACAGGCTCGCGTGGAGCAGTTCCGTTCACTGACAGGATCATGCTGCCGGCGGTGATCCCTTCCGCAGCGGCCACACCGGTGCTGCGCCACACAAGCAGCCCCGGTCCGTCCGGTAGTCCCAGCGCGTCGCGATAATCGCGAGTCGCCTCGACCACGGTGATGCCCAGCGCCGACACCACCTGTTCGGTTTCCAGTCCCTCCCACTCCATGCCTTGGGCGGAATCGAGGACTCGGCGTGAAACCAGAATGGGTGCACCGGTGCGCACAGCCAGGGCCAGGCTGTCGCTGGGTCGGGCGTCAACAAGAATCGGGGTGTCCTGACCAGCCACTTCAAGCTCGAGCATCCCGTAGTAGGTGCCGTCGGCCAGATCATCCACCATGACCCGACGCAGGTTAGCGTCCAGTGCACGGAGGACGGAGGCCAGCAGGTCGTGGGTCATGGGTCTGGGCATGGGCACGTCACGAAGCGCAAGCAGGATGGCCCGCGCTTCGTTCTCGCCTATGAAAATGGGCACGATGTCGCCCGTCTGTCCGTCGCGCAGCAGCACCACCGGCGCGCCGATCAGCGGGTTGATGCCTATTGTCGCAACCTCGACTGGAATCATGTCTTCCGGATCCGCGGCCAGTTCCCGGGCCAGGGCGCCGGTGAAGGTCAGAACTGTCAGGGCGGCCAGTGCCTGCACGGCCATGCGTTTCAGATTCATCGTGGCTCCCGGAATTTATTGCCCAGACAGTGGCTTATGCTGGCATCACAGCGCTGCCTGAAGAACGCGTCCAGCCCGTGGCATTGGCGACGCGCACAGATCGATGCGGCGGCGCTAGCGCAACGCATCCTGATAGCCCAGGGGAGGGCTGAATTCGAAATCCGCATCCAGCGCGGCCAGCAGACGCGCGTCGCGGTTGTAGACATCGGGCAGGAAAAGGATATCTCCGTTCTCCGGAACGGCTGTGGCATAGATCAGCAGCACGGTGAGTGCTCTTGGCAGCGTGACCGTGCGCGAGCGGCCGTCAGCAATCGCGCGGTCGATGGCGGCCCGGTCCCATCCGGCTGTTCCGTCGAGCAGGATCTCGGCCAGCTCCAGAGGATTCTCCAGGCGTATGCAGCCGGAGCTGAATGTGCGCTCCGCGCGATCGAACAGCTCCTGAGCGGGCGTGTCGTGCATGTACACATGGTAGGCGTTAGGGAACATGAACTTGACCCGGCCCAGCGCATTGTTCGGGCCCGGTTCCTGGCGAATCATGTAAGGGAAGCCGCGCGCGCCGCTGAAATCCACGGTGGCCGGATCCACGGGCCGGCCGGAAAAATCCAGCACGGTCATGTTGCGCCGTGCCAGCGTGCCGGGATCCCGGCGAATCTCCGGCAGGATATCGCGTGACAGGATGCCGGGTGGCACCGTCCACGTGGGGTTCAGGACCAGATAGGTCATGCGGGCACGAAATACCGGCGTCTGGCGGTAAGGCTGGCCGACGACCGAACGGGTTGTCCAGACTGCCTCTCCATTCTCCACCAGCGTCGTTCGGAAACGCGCGATATTGGAGATGATGTAGCGGTCTTCGAGGTCACGAAAAATCCAGCGGACTCTTTCCAGATTGATGCGCAGCTGATCGATGCGGGATTCGACAGGCACGTTCAGCGCCGCCAGCGTGCGCGGTCCGACGATGGCATCGGCGTCCAGTCCATGGCGCACCTGGAATGCCCGTACAGCCTGACTCAGGGGCATGTCGTACAGTTCCGCATCGGCACCGCCTGTGATCGCGTCGTCAGGCAGCTCACCGGCGGCGATCAGGCGCTCGCGCAGCGCGACTACACGCGGGCTGCGCATACCCGGTCGCAGCGTTTCACCCGACGGCACGCTCGGCCAGCCACCTGCGGTGGCCTGGTCGAGCATGGCTGCCAGCCCCTGCATGAGGTCACGATAGCGCGCCTCCTGCGGTGCCAGTCTGTCCAGGGCTGCACCCAGATCGTCGGCGTCGATCAGCTGCAGGATCGCCTCTATCGGGTCCGTATCGCCCAGCGTACGCGTAAAATTCCAGCTCGGTTCCAGCGCTTCCGGGTTCACCTTGCCGAAGCGCAGGTGGTACGCATAACGCGCCAGCGCATCGGTGGCGAGCACATCCAGCGAGGCGGCGGCGAGGGCGTAATCCTGATCGTTCAGGGTCTCGCGCGCTTCATGCAGCACCGCCAGGTGATAGTCCTCCGGATCCAGGCCATGCGCGGTGCTGCCCTCGAGCACGGCCAGCAGTTCATCCAGCCGTGCGTTCGTCGTCCAGACCGGGTTAAACTGACGGCGCTCATAGAGGCGGATCAGGAACCACGGGTCGGTGACCGGCACCGGGCCCGCCCTGGGATCCAGCGCCAGCGACTCCACGCGTATGCGCAGGGCTTCCACCGGGTCCTGTATGGAGTTGGCGGCGGCAGGGCCGGTGGCCGTAAGACTGGCTAATGCCATCATGAGCAGCCAGGCCGACAGCAGGCCCTGCCACCAGACAATACCTGTCTGCGGGACGGCACGGGTGCGTCGGGCGGTTGCCGTAAACTGTGCGTGGTGGAACGCCACGCTTTTCAGGTTTTCAGGAGCAGGTTTCATGTGCGTGCAGTGCGATCATCCGGAAGTACAGCCATCCACCAGTCGCCGCCGGTTCGTGGCGTCCGCCGCAGCGCTGATGACCACGATGGCCATACCGACCGCCTGGGCACGCCAGCCCCGGTCCCTGAGTTTCTATCATACGCATACCGGTGAACGCCTGCAGATCACCTATGCCGAAAGTGGGAGATACGTCTCGACTGCATTGAAGGAAATCAGTCACTTCCTGCGGGATTTTCGCACCGGAGATGAGCATCCGATTGCGCCTGATCTGCTCGATACCCTGTACGCGCTTCGTGAGCGCACGGGTGGCGGCGGCACCTACGAAATCATCTCAGCCTTTCGCTCACCTCGCACCAACGAGATGCTGCGCGGCGCCAGCACAGGGGTGGCCGAGCGCAGCCTGCACATGGAGGGTCGCGCCATAGACGTACGCCTGCGCGGTGTCCGCACCGCGCGCCTGCGCGAGGAGGCACTGGCCATGCAGGTGGGTGGCGTCGGCTATTATCCGGGCAGTGATTTCGTGCACGTGGACAACGGCCGCGTGCGCTTCTGGTAGTTTCCGCGGCCTTCCGGCTGTTCAGGGCTTGATGGCGGCGGTCTTCGGCTGCCGCCAGATTTCGACGATGCCGTTGTCGGCGTCCACACGTACCCGGTCACCGGTGCGGATCACGCTGAACGGATCGCGGTCCAGGTCCGTGATGGCCGGCACCCGCATGACGACCGCGCCCAGCGCCACCTTGGTAGTCATTTCCGTGAAGATCAGCGCCAGGGGTGCGGTGCCTGCCAGACGGCAGGTGTGAAACGCGACCGACCAGCCCGAGGAGCCTTTGGCACCCGGAAACACCAGAACCTTGTCGCTGAACGACTGCCCGCGCAGTTCATGCCGGGTCTCGATAATCTCCCCGGTCATTGGGTTGACGCCGCCCCAGCCGGATACAGTCTCCGTGGTCACCAGCGCCTCGCCTTCGGCGATACCGGCTGTTACCGCGCGTCCGTAAAGGACGATCGGCTCTTCGACGGCGCTGTCCCGGA
This sequence comes from Gammaproteobacteria bacterium, assembly GCA_050485685.1. GTDB lineage: Bacteria > Pseudomonadota > Gammaproteobacteria > Steroidobacterales > Rariloculaceae > JBJHBP01. Next base: position 14,108 of record JBJHBW010000018.1, on the reverse strand, counting down.
GCAGGGGCGTGGCAGGCATGTGTTCCGGATTCATGTCAGTGTCCCCGTCCAGCGGCCGGTGAGGGCGGCTGCGATGCAGTCGCCGGTGGATCCGAACCAGGCCTGTATGTTCATCATTGCCGGGAGATAGTGCACCTGCTTCGCTGAATCCAGCGCGGCAACGCGGGTACCCGGAGGAATCACCCGTCCTATGGCCGAACAGGTGTCGGTAAACACCTGACCGCCGGCATTGCGTATCACACCTGTGTAACCGAGCTGATCGGCCTGCTGTCGCACAGCCCGTGACGTGAATATCCACAGCCGGCAGCTTTCGGCGATGCGCCGTCCATCCAGCATCGAGGCGACTTCCTGCAGCTGTTCCAGCGCTGCATGCGGACAGCCCAGCATGACGTAATCGACATTCGGATCGCGGGCATTCGCGTTCAGTGATTCGTAGGTCGCGCGCCTTTCCGCTGCGCCGTAGCGGAAGGTCTTCAGATCGCCCCGCGCACCGGTGGCTGCTGCCAGTGTCGGTGCTTCCGGAGTCGTGCCGACCAGGTGATACATCTCAACGCCGCCGGAGGAGGCCGCTGCTGCGCCGAAGTGCTTCAGCCTTACCAGCTCCGGTGAATGAAAGCGGCCGGTCAGTACCGGTACCGCTTCTCCGGCACATTCGCCGACGAAGTAGCCCAGCATGCCCCAGTCCATCACGTCGGTGACGTCCACATCGACGTGAATGTGGTGTGTGGCGAGACGGTTGGCATCCTGATGCAGGCCGAAATCGGGGATGCGCCCGGTGAGCATCGCTGCGCTGGTGCTTTCCCGTCCTTCGGTATTGGTGCGTGCACCGATCACCGAGTTGCAGTAGATCACCGCTGACGACTCCATCCACGCGCAGTGTTCGCCACGCTCGGGGACATTGCCTGCGATGTACGGTGTGCAGCTCTTGAGAATCTGCACGCCATGGCCGACCGCATACGCCTCGCTTTCCCGCGCAACGCGCGCCGCCTCGGCCTGCGCACCCATGGCTTCCCAGTTCTCGGGGTCGTACCCGCCCTGAAGGTGAAAGGTGGCCGTGCTTGCCTGTGGCACGTCCAGCAGTTCGTCGCTGTCGAGATCGAAGAAAGAGAAGATGGCATCGTATTCGCGGGCCGGGTCGCTGATCCGATCGCGAAAGTAATTATGCAGGAAGAGATTGGATTGACCGGGCACGCCTGCCACGTTGGTCGTGCGCACAAAACGTTCCGCGCCCAGTGCCTCGGCGTAACGCACGAGCAGCTCCATGGCTTTCTGTGTGGCCCTGCCGGCGTGCCCGTCCAGCATCGCTTTTTCCTGATCGTCCAGTCGCAGCATTGCGGCTCCTGCTGTTGCGTAGGCAAGGCGATGTGCCATGAATCTGAGCTCAGTTTACTACGGAGTGCCGTTGCCCGGGCCTGGTCGGAGTTCTAGAATCGCGAGCTTATGAGGCTCGCCATCACTTCCCGACCGTGCGCGCTGCAATCCGTGGGGACGTTGACAGTGCAGGCGGTCCTGTCGTGACCTCGGAAGCCGTCACGAAAGAGCAGCAGGTGCTCGACATCGCCACCGCCTATTTCCTGGCGCACGGTTACCATGGCACCAGCATCAGCGAAATGGCGCGCCGCGCGCATGTTTCCAAGGAATCGATCTATCGATACTTCAGCAGCAAGGAGCAGCTGTTCGCAGCGGTGCTGCACCGCGAAATGGAAATCATGCAGTTGGCCCTGCAGCAGCTGGAACCGGCTCTTGCAGTGCGCGGCACACGTGACGCGCTGCTGCTGCTGGCCGAGACGATTCTGGGCCTGATCACGACCGATCGCGTGATTGCGTTGCGCAGGCTGGTGTTCGAGGAGTCCGGGCGGGTGCCGGACATCGGGTTGATGTACTGGCGCACCGGACCGCTCAGCGTCTACGGATTTCTGCAGGCCGTGTTTCGCCGGGACGGTCAGTCGTCGGTGACCGACCCCGATACGCTGGGTCAGTATTTCATCTCCATGCTGACCGGCAAGCTGATGCTGCAAAGGGACTGCGGTATCGCCGACCCGCCGGATGCGGAGGCGATTCGACAGCTGTCTGTCGCTGTGGTCGACGACTTCCTCGCCGCATTTCTGCCGTCCGGGGATTGAGGCTGCATCGCGCCCGGCGCGTCAATCAGATATAGCGTGTAAATCCGCCGCACACCTCGACGGTCGTGCCGGTCATGTAGCTGTTCTTCTCCGAGACCAGGAACGCGGCCACCGAACCGATCTCGTCCGGTTCAGCCCAGCGTCCAAGCAGTGTCTGTGCTGCGATGCCGGCGCGGATCTGATCTGCCGTCGTGCCACGTACCTTCGCCATGGCTTCCGCCCGCGGTCCCCAGGACTCTGTATTCGTAAGCCCTGGACAGATGTTGTTCACGGTCACGCCGGCCGCACCGAGTTCGCCGGCCATGATCTTGGAGAAACCGATGATCGCGGTATTCGGAATCGTCGTCGTCAGCGCGCCCGGCAACAGCTGGGTGCCCGAGACGCCGGAGACATTGAGTATGCGTGGCGAGCGTCCCTGCTTAAGGTGTGGCACGGCGTGCTTGGTCGTGTAGACGCAGGCCATCAGGTTCACACGCAGCACCCGATCCCACTCGTCCGGACCCAGGCTGTCCAGCGTGCCCGGAATCATGCCGCCTACGTTATTCACGAGGATGTCGAGTCCGCCCAGCTGCTCTACCGCCTGATCGATAAACGATCTGCAGCCGCCCTCGGTGGCAAGATCCACGCTGATGCCGAAAGCATCCACGCCCAGCGCCTTCATGTCGGCAACGGCCTGATCCAGTTGATCGCCATTGCGTGCCGAAAGCGCCACGTAGCAGCCTTCTTCTGCCAGTGCTTTCGCTATGGCGTAGCCGATTCCGCGGCTGGAACCGGTGATCGCGGCGCGTTTGCCTTTCAGTCCGAGATCCATGGGTGAATGCTCCCCGTTCTGTTGTTGTTGCGAATCAGGCGCATTCTACGTGAACCGGCCACCGATCACCGCCCGTCAGTCGAATACGGCATGCAGCCGGCCGATCAGCCAGTCCAGAGACTCCTGCGATAGGGTCAATGGTGGCGCGATGCGGATCACCTGCGCATGTGTGTCCTTCGCCAGGACGCCATGTTGCAGCAGGCGTTCGCAGTAATGCCTGCCTTTACCTGCCTGCGGATCGACTTCAATGCCGATCAGCAGACCGCGGCCACGCACATCGACGATCCGCGCTGGCGAGAGACCTGCGAGACCTTCGCGCAACCTCCGTCCAAGTATGTCGGCTCGTGCGGCGAGATTCTCATCGACGATGACGTCCAGCGAAGCCTGGGCAACAGCAGCAGCCAGTGCATTGCCACCAAAAGTGCTGCCATGCGTGCCGGGCGTGAAGACCCCGAGCACGCTGCGGTCGGCAAGGACGGCTGATACCGGATACACGCCGCCGCCCAGCGCCTTGCCCAGAATCAGCACATCCGGCCGCGCTTCGGGTTCGTGTTGATGGGCGAACATGCGGCCGGTGCGACCGAGACCTGTCTGGATTTCATCCAGCATCAGCAGCACGTTATGCCGGCTGCACAGTCTGCGCACAGCAGTCAGATAGCCGTCGGGCGGGACGATGATGCCCGCTTCAGCCTGAATCGGTTCAACCAGAAAGGCCGCGGTGGAAGGCGTGATCGCCTGTTCCAGCGCAGCGATGTCGCCGAAAGCGACGCTGCGAAAGCCCGGTGCGAACGGTCCGAAATCCTCGCGATAACCCGGTTCGCTGGAGAAGCCGACAATCGTGGTTGTGCGACCGTGAAAATTGTTGTGGCAGACAATGATCTCGGCCTGGTCCGGCGCAATGCCCTTGACCTCATAGCCCCACTTGCGTGCGAGCTTGATCGCGGTTTCCACTGCTTCGGCGCCGGTGTTCATCGGCAGCGACATGGTCATGCCAGCGATCTCGCACAGTCTGGCCAGAAACGGTCCCATGCGGTCGTTGTGCACGGCGCGTGAGGTCAGCGTCAGGCGTCCGGCCTGTTCGGTCAGCGCATCGATGATGCGCGGATGCCGGTGACCCTGGTTCAGGGAAGAGTAGGCGCTGATGCAGTCCAGGTATCGGCGTCCCTCGGTGTCCCAGGCCCATACGTCGTCCGCGCGCGTGATCACCACGTCCAGCGGAGCATAGTTCGGAGCGCTGACGGAATTGGTCAGCCGGATGATGTCGGATGCGTGCATGTTGGTCTTTGTGGGGATTCCCGGCCGGCGATTACAGACTGTAGCGCGATGGTACCGATGATTCGCGCGCGAGAATCTGTTCGCCGAACAGGCTCTCCACCAGTTCCACGACCAGTTCCGCCGTCGTGTTGCGTAGGTCCCATGCCGGGTTCAGTTCCATGATGTCCAGTGATGCCAGCAGCCCGCTGTCGTGAATCATTTCCATGCACAGCTGTGCTTCCCGGTACGTGGGTCCGCCTGGCACGGTGGTTGGCACGCCGGGTGCGATCTGCGGATCGAGAAAATCGACATCCAGACTGACGTGCAGGTGTGCCAGCACGGATGATGCCTCCCGCAGCGCCTGTTCCATCACCGCGCGCATGGAAAGTTCGTCGACGAGCCGCATGTCAAACACCGTCAGGCCACTGTCCACCAGGCGTTGCTTCTCCGGCTGATCGACCGAACGCACACCGACCTGCACGATGCGCTCCGGCGACACCATGGGACGCAGACGGCACAGTGACATCAGTTCATCAGGGCCCTGTCCGGTCATGATGCTGACCGGCATGCCATGCAGGTTGCCCGACGGGGACGTGCGGTCGGTGTTGAAGTCGGCATGCGCATCCAGCCACAGAATGAACAGTGGCCGATCAAGAGCGGCGCAGTGTTCGGCCACGGCGGCGATGGACCCGACCGAAAGGCTGTGATCGCCCCCCATCAGTATCGGCAGCCGGCCGTTGCTCAGACTGCGGCCGACCGCCGTGTATACCGTCCGGCACCAGGCGGCGACCTGCTTCAGGTGCCGGTAGGGTCCGTTGCGTTCCGCATCCGGCGTCACAGGTCCCGACAGATTGCCGGTGTCTTCCACATCGCAACCCAGGCGGCGAAGAGCCGCGGCGATGCCGGCCACGCGCAGTGCCTCCGGCCCCATCGCGGCGCCACGGCGACCGGCACCGGCATCGGCCGGCGCGCCTATCAGCGTCACATCTTTGTGAGGTCTGTTCATGGTCAGCTGGCAATCCACCTGCGGGCGGCGGCAACAGGCTGGCCAGCGGTTTCAGGTCATGCCGGGCGCAGCGTGACCATTGTACGCCAGGCCGTTACGTGCGGACTCATGCTGTGCGGAGTTCGAAAACGGGACCGGGCCGCAAAGCAGGTGTTCACGACCCGATCCCGACGCCTCCGGTCAGGGCGTACTCAGTCCCTCCGAACCCTTTCCAGGCGGACAGGCACCGGCGTTGCGATCGTGTTGCAGACCGGGGAGTGCTGTTGCGCAAAGCGCAGCAGTTCGTCCAGTTGCTCGTCGTCGCAGTCGGCATCGATGTCCATGCGTATCGTGATGTTCCGGTACCCCGGTGGCACCGACGCATCCAGTGCAAGCAGACCCTGCACGTCGAGGTCACCGCACAGTTCGGTGGCAAGACGACGGATGTGTATTCCGCGCGCCGCGGCGTGCAACACCGTGGTCGTTGTCACACAACCCGCCAGGGCGTGCAGCAGGTACTCGACCGGATTGGCGCCTTCGTTGTTGCCCAGCAGCACCGGCGGTTCGCCATTGATGTACTCGAACGGCTGCTGACGCGAATCGTCTTCGCGGCCTACACCGTAGAAGCCCTGAATCGTCGAGCGGTTTTCGCCGGCATCGACCCAGCGATTGCTGGCGCGAAATTCGAATCGGGCCAGGGAAGGGTCTGTCGTCAGTGCGTCGACGACCGCGGCGATGTCGGTCGGGTTGAAACCGTTAACCGGTTGCTGAGTTGCGGTATGGATGTCTTTCGGTTGAGTGGCCATGTCAGTTTGCTCCCGTTGTTCGTTGATATCGATTTGCCTGCGAGTGACGTTCCGGAAGTTCAGGATTCGCGAATCGCCGGCACGGGGCTCACGATAGGGCCGCCGCTGCTCCCGCATAAGATGCCGATTTGCCAATATCGTGCTATTTGTGCCATTTTCCGGTCAGTTGCCACCGGGAGCGGGACATGGCATCCGATAGCGATTCCGCGGTCACCGTGCTGATGCTGGCTCTGCCCGAAACGGCGGGGTCGGCTCTTTACGGCATGATGGATGTGCTGCTGGCAACGGGGAATGTCTGGCAGTCTCTGGTGCGCAGCGACACGGCGTCCCGCTGCTTCGATGTGCGCGTGGTCGCGATAGCGCGTGAACCTTTTCGTTGTGGCAACCGCATTCCTGTGACGCCCGATGTGACCCTGCACAAGGCAAACACGGCGGACATCGTGATCGTGCCTGAACTGTGGTTGGGTCCTGACGAAACGATCACAGGCAGATACCCGCAGGTTGTGACCTGGCTGCGTAAACGATACGAGTCCGGTGCAACACTGTATTCGGCCTGCTCCGGTGCCGTGCTGCTGGCGGAAACAGGACTGCTCGACGGTTGCGATGCCACCTCACACTGGGGGTATCAGGACATGTTCCGGCGCCAGTATCCGAAGGTGCGCTTCCGCCCTGAGCCGAATCTGGTGTTCGCCGATCCGGCCGGTCGCATCGTGACCGCTGGCGGCACCACGTCCTGGCATGATCTGGCCATACACATCATCGCCCGCCACGCGAGTCCCGCCGAAGCGATGCGGATCGCGAAGGTCTATCTGCTGAAGTGGCACAGCGAGGGGCAGCTTCCTTATGAAAGCCTGTTGCGCAACAATCCTCACGCCGATGCGGTGGTTGCCTCGTGTGAGCGCTGGCTGGCGGAGCATTTTCGTGACCACACGGCACTGCAGCGCGTGGTGGGGGAGAGCCGGATTCCCGAGCGCACGCTGAAACGTCGCTTCCGGCAGGCCACCGGCCTGACCCTGATCGACTACGTTCAGAATCTGCGAATCGAGGAAGCCAAGCGCATGCTGGAGCACGGGTCGGAGAGCGTGGAGAACATCAGCTATGCCGTCGGCTACGAAGACACATCTTTCTTTCGCCGGCTGTTCAAGCGGCGCACCAGCCTGACGCCGAGCCAGTACCGGCGACTCTTCGAGCCGGTGATGCGGTCCGGGTCGCCTGCAGTTGCGAGCATGCGTTCGCAAGCCGGCCGATCGTGACAACGCCCGTCATTGTCTGGTTTCGCCAGGATCTGCGTCTGGCGGATCATCCGGCGCTTGCGGCTGCCGCCACGACCGGCAGGCCGGTCATTCCCGTGTACGTCTGGTCGCCTGACGATGACGGTGACTGGCCCCCCGGGGCCGCATCACGCGTGTGGCTTCATCATTCACTGCAGTCCCTGGCGACGGAACTCGGTCGTCTGGATTCGCGACTGGTCGTGCGCAGCGGCGACACCGTCGCCGTGCTGCAGGCCTTGTGCAGGGAGACGGGTGCCGACACGGTGTACTGCCATCGCCGCCATGAACCGGCGGCGCGCAAGCTGGGTCAGCGTCTGCAGACGGTGCTGGGCTCTGCCGGCATCGATGTCAGCGCCTTCGATGCCGGCACACTGTTCCGTCCTGAGTCGTTAACCAATCGCAGCGGTCAGCCTTACAAGGTCTTCACCGCGTTCTGGAAGCATTGCCTGAGTCGGCAGGCCCCGTCAGAACCACATCCGTCGCCGAAGGCGCTGGTGCCGCCCGAGGCATGGCCGGACTCGACACCGATAGCGGCACTTGAACTGCTGCCACGGAATCCGGACTGGGCCGGTGGCATACACGGTCGCTGGCGACCCGGGACACAGGCTGCCGAGCAGCGCCTTGCGGACTTCATCGCACAGCGACTTGACGGTTACGTGGCAGGACGCGATCAACCCGCCGACGATGCCGTGTCGGGCCTGTCGGCCAGCCTGCACTTCGGTGAAATCGGCGTACGCGAAATCTGGCATGCCGTACGCAGTTTTCAGGCCGCGGCGGGCAGTGCGCGTTTCAGTCAGGCGGCCGATGCGTTTCTGCGCCAGCTGGGCTGGCGCGAGTTTGCCCTGCACCTGCTGCATCACTTTCCGGACAGCGTAACGGAACCGATGGCGCCTGCGTTCCGCCGATTTCCGTGGCGTGAAGATGCCGCGGGACTGCGTGCCTGGCAGCAGGGCCAGACCGGATTTCCGTTTGTCGATGCCGGCATGCGGGAACTGTGGCAGACCGGTTACATGCACAACCGTGTGCGTATGGTCGTCGCGTCGTTTCTGGTCAAGGATCTGATGCTGCACTGGCTGCACGGTGCGCACTGGTTCTGGGATACGCTGGTGGATGCGGACCTGGCCAACAACACCATGGGGTGGCAGTGGTGCGCAGGCTGCGGAGTGGACGCGGCGCCATACTTCCGGGTCTTCAACCCGGTGCGCCAGAGCGAACGTTTCGATCCCGACGGTCACTACCTGCGCCGCTGGGTGCCTGAACTTGCCGGACTGTCTGCGCGGGATATTCACGCGCCCTGGCAGGCTTCGGAGTCGACGTTACGGCGGGCGGGCGTGCGCCTGGCTGAAGACTATCCGCGGCCGATCGTGGACCATGATGCAGCGCGCAAGCGAGCCCTTGCGGCACTGGAGAGCATGCGTGGCGCGGGCGACTGAACAACTCCGATCACGGCATCCTGAAAGGAAGGTCGCCTGATGCGAAATCTGTGGATTCTGACTGTGGCCCAGGCGCTGGGAAGCTGCGGCATGATCATGCTGGTGACTTACGGTGGCATCATCGGCACGCGCATCGCCCCGGCGCCGGCGCTGGCGACACTGCCGCTGGCCCTGACGATCGTCGGTATCGCACTGTCAACGATACCCGCAGCAATGACGATGCGGCGCTGGGGACGCAAACGAGGATTCATCGCGTCGGGAGGGGTCGGTGTGGCCGCCGCGCTGCTGGCTGCGTGGGCGATTGCACACGCGCAGTTCCCGCTGTTCTGTCTGGCCGGCATGCTGATCGGTGTGCACCAGGCGTTCATCCTGCAGTACCGGTTCGCAGCGACGGAGTATGTGCCGGCCGAATCGGCCGGGCGTGCGATCGGCATGATCATGCTTGGCATACTGGCGGCGGCCGTGCTGGCCCCGGAAATCGGAGACCGGGGCCGGCTGATGGCGGGGTGGCCTGAGTTCACCGGATCGTTCGTCATGCTGGCGTTACTGTGTCTGGCCGGGGTGATGCTGCTGCTGACGCTGCAGCCGGCCGTTGTGGCAGCACAGACGGCTGCGCCGTCGCCCGAACGAACCCTGACACGGATCGCTGCGCAGCCCGCGTTTGTCGTAGCGGTGCTGGCTTCAGTCAGTTCATTCGCAGTCATGAGCTTCATCATGACCGCGACGCCGATCAGCATGCATGTGCACGATGGCTTCAGTGTCGAACAGACACAGCGCGTGATTACCGCGCACATTATTGCGATGTACGCGCCATCTCTGGTCAGCGGCTGGCTGACGCGCACCCTGGGGCTGATCCGCATGATGCTGGCAGGTGTGGCACTGATGGCCCTGTGCGTGGTGATTGCCGTGGCAGTGGGTCAGCATTTCGTGCATTACCTGTGGGCCATGATTGTGCTGGGCGCAGGCTGGAATCTGCTGTTTGTCGCCGGGACGACCCTGCTGACGCGTGTGCATTCGGCGGGCGAGCGGTTCAAGGTGCAGGGCGTGAATGACTTCGCGACCTTCGGCGTACAGGCGATGGTTTCGCTGCTCGCCGGCACGGCGATCGTGACCCTGGGCTGGGTCTGGCTGAACCTGATCAGTGTGCCGCTGCTGCTTGCGATGCTGCTGGCCATCGCCTGGCTGCACAGGGACGAAATTCGTCGCGGTAAACTGCGCACGCCGCCGGCATCGACACCGGCATAGTGGCGTAGCACCTGCGATCGCGCGCCGCAACTTTCCGAATTCCGCATCAGGATGCTATGTTTACGCGCCTGACACGGGCCGTGGGGTGCCCGTAATCCATTCAGCGAGCGGGCTGCTACGTCCCCTCGACGCTGTTTTCCTGTACGGGGAGGACTTATGCCGAAGCAGTTCGCCGGAGCAAGCAGACTTGGGCGTTTACGATTCGTTTGACCGGCCTTCCGAGGCAGCCGGTCTGAGTACCTGTGCGGCTCGCTTCGAGGTTCGTTACACACAATATCTCGACCAGGACGGAAGCCCGCTGGGTCCGCTGCCGAGCGGTGCCGACGATGCAGAGGCGGCACTTGCGATGTACCGTCACATGGTGCTGACCCGCGTGTTCGATGCCAAGGCGGTTGCGCTGCAGCGCACCGGCCAGCTTGGCACGTATCCGTCAATACTCGGTCAAGAGGCCGTCTCCACCGCGATGGCAGCCGCCATGGCTGACAATGACGTGCTGCTGCCCACCTACCGCGAAACCGCGGCGCAGCTGTGGCGCGGTGTGACGATGACCGAGATCCTGCTCTACTGGGGTGGCGACGAGCGCGGCATGGCGTTCGCCGGCCAGCCCCATGACTTCCCGACTTCCGTTCCCATCGCCAGCCATGCACCGCAGGCGGTGGGCGTTGCCTATGCTTTCCGCGAGCGCAGCGAAGCGCGAGTGGCCGTGTGTGCGGTCGGGGACGGTGCAACGTCGAAGGGAGACTTCTACGAGGCGTTGAACTGTGCAGCGGTATGGGACCTGCCCGTGGTGTTCGTCGTGAACAATAACGAGTGGGCGATTTCCGTGCCGCGCAGCCAGCAGTCACGCGCGTCGACTCTGGCGCAGAAGGCGATTGCGGCCGGCTTCGATGGCGAACAGGTGGACGGCAACGATCCATTGGCGATGCGGGCACGCATGCTGGATGCGCTGGAACATGCGCGCTCCGGACGCGGGCCCCGACTGATCGAAGCGCTGACCTATCGCATGAGCGACCATACGACATCCGATGACGCCAGCCGCTATCGCACGGCGGAGGATGTGGCTGCATGGGCCGGGCGGGATCCGATTGCACGCCTGCGCAAGTGGCTGGAGGCCGGGGGGCTGTGGAGCGAGGACCAGCAGCAAGCCCTGAGCGCCGCGTGCGCGGAACAGGTTGAGGTGGCGGTGCGCGAGTACCTTGCTACCTCAGCTCAGGCGCCGTCCACCGTGCTGGACAACCTTTTTTCGTCGCTGCCGCACACATTGGCGGATCAGCGGGCCGAGCTGGATCGACGGAGCGGCAGGCGTGGCTGAAGTCAATCTGGTCGAAGCCGTGAACATGGCACTGGCACACGAGATGGCGCGCGATGCGGACGTCGTGGTGCTCGGTGAAGACGTCGCCGTGAACGGTGGCGTGTTCCGCGCTACGGCGGGCCTCAGGCAGCGCTTCGGCGCCGGCCGAGTGTTTGATACACCGATCGCCGAGACGGCCATCGCCGGCATGAGCATAGGCATGGCCGCGCAGGGTATGAAACCCGTGGCGGAAATCCAGTTCACCGGTTTCATGTATCCGGTGATCGACCAGGTGCTCAATCACGCCAGTCGTCTGCGCACCCGCACGCGAGGCCGGTTGACGTGCCCCATGGTGATGCGGGCGCCCTGTGGCGGCGGAATTCATGCGCCTGAGCATCATTCGGAGAGTCCGGAAACACTGTTCGCACACATCCCGGGCCTGCGGGTGGTAATGCCTTCGTCGCCGTCACGGGCCTATGGCCTGCTCCTGGCGGCGATCCGTGATCCCGATCCGGTGATTTTTCTCGAACCGACGCGCATCTACCGGCTGGGGCGCCAGGAAGTGGCCGATGACGGTCACGCATTGCCGCTGGATGCCTGCTTCACGATGCGCGATGGCACCGACGTCACGCTGGTGTCCTGGGGCGCGATGATGCGCGAAACGCTGCAGGCGGCCGAGACGCTGTCGGAGCAGGGTGTCAGCGCCGAGGTGATCGATCTGGCGACAATCTCGCCGCTGGATATGGCTACCATACTCGAATCGGTGGCCAGAACCGGTCGCTGCGTGATCGTTCATGAGGCGGCACGCAACTGCGGCGTCGGTGCGGAGATTGCGGCGCGTCTTGCCGACCAGGGGTTGTTCAGTCTGCTCGCACCGGTGCGGCGTGTGACCGGTCTTGACACCGTGATGCCGTTGTCGCGCCTCGAAGGTCATTACATTCCGAGCGTCGCAGATATTGTCGCCGCTGTTCAGGAAATCATGGAGGTATCGTGAGCGTCTTCAAGCTGCCGGATCTGGGAGAAGGGTTACAGGAAGCGGAGATCCGCGGCTGGCATGTTGCGCCCGGCGATACGGTGGCAGTGGACCAGCCGCTGGTCTCGGTGGAAACGGACAAGGCGGTGGTGGACATCCCGAGTCCGCAGTCAGGCACGATAGTGCGCGTTCATGGCGCCGACGGTGACATCGTCAAGGTCGGTGCGCCGCTGGTCGAGTTCGAGGGTGCGGCTCCTGCGGCCGACGATGCAGGCACTGTGGTCGGGCGCGTGGAACGCAGCAGCGAGGGCGTGGTGGACAGCGTCACGTCGGTGACGCGCAGTGCAACCCGCATTCAGGCTGTGCCTGCGGTGCGCGCGCTGGCCAGACGTCTGAACGTGGACCTGGGCGTGGTGACACCTACGGGACCGGACGACACGATTACGGCTGCCGACGTGAAACGCGTCGCGCGTATCCTGGCGGACGTGGGACCTCTGGAGCCGGTGCGCGGTGTGCGGCGCACGATGGCAAAGACCATGGCTCAGGCCCACGAGGAAGTGGCCTGTGCAACCATCACCGACGATGCTGACATCGGCGCCTGGTTTCGCAAGGACGACATCACCGTGCGGTTGGCGCGCGCCATCATTGCCGCGGCGAAAGCCGAGCCTTCACTGAATGCCTGGTACGACAGCCACGCGATAGGGCGCCGCGTGCTGTCCGAGATTCACCTTGGCATTGCGATGGATACGCCGGACGGACTGTTTGTGCCGGTCGTGCGAAACGCCGGCTCACGGGACATGGCGGAACTGCGCTCAGAGATTGAACGGCTGAAGCGGGAGGTGCGCGAGCGCACCATCGCAGCGGAGGAACTGCGCGGCCATACATTCATTCTGTCCAACTATGGCACCTTCGCCGGCCGCTATGCGACGCCCATCGTGCTGCCGCCTACGGTCGGTATTCTGGGTGCGGGCCGCGGGCGCAAGGCGGCGGTCGTCGTCGATGACGAGATTGTCGTGCGGCCCATCCTGCCGCTGTCGCTGACATTCGATCACCGCGCCGTCACCGGCGGCGAGGCAGCCCGGTTTCTCGCGGCGGCCATGCGTGACCTCCAGGAGCCGGGTCCGGCCTGAGCGGACGCTGCGGTAAACTGCGGTCTCAGCGTCAGGAGAAACTCGCCATGAAAGCAGCCGACGGAATCGTCTCCCATCTGAACAAGGTCCTGCTGAACGAATTGACGGCGATCAATCAGTACTTCCTGCATGCCCGCATGCTGCGCAACTGGGGCGTCACACGGCTGGCCGAGTATGAGTACAAGGAATCCATCGACGAGATGCGTCATGCAGATCGACTCGTCGATCGAATTCTTTTCCTGGACGGTCTGCCGAACCTTCAGGCACTGGGCAAGCTGCTGATAGGCGAGGATGTACGCGAGATACTGGAGTGTGACCTGAAGCTGGAGTCGAATGCGATTCCGGCGCTGCGTGAGGGCATCGCCCTGTGTGAGCAGCGCTCCGATTACGTCTCTCGCAAACTGCTGGAGGACATCCTCGCCAACGAGGAAGAGCATGTGGATTTCATAGAGACGCAGCTCGGCCTGATAGACCGTATGGGCATGCAGAACTACATCGAGCTGCAGAGCGCGCCTGCGGATTAGGGCCCGTGCGGGGGAGGGCCCCCGTCTTGATCAGGGCTCCGATCAGGGCCGTTCGAAAGAGATCAGGACTTTTCGGGGGAGAGCAGCGCCGATTCCGGCAGACAGCCGCCGCTGACGCCGACCGCGGTGCTGGCGTCGGCTATCAGGCTGCGCGCATGTGGCAGGCAACGGCCGCAGCGGGGCGCGCCGCCCAGTGACTTGTAGATTTCGCGCACACAACGCAATCCCGATCCGGTGGCCCGGCGGATGTCGCTGTCGCGGT
>JBJHBW010000017.1:7028-72875 GCA_050485685.1 Gammaproteobacteria bacterium | reverse complement strand
GACCGCGGTGACGGGCCGACGGATCTGAGTTACCTCGATCTGTCGGGCAACGTGGTGCTCAGCAGCACGGGTACCGGGCAACGGGATCGCTGGCAGATTTCCACCGACCGGCTGCGATTCGACCCGCAGCAGATGATCGCAAGCTCCGACGACCTCGTTCATCTGTCGCTGGATTCACACACACTGTCGGCTGTCGGCATGAAGGTCTACATGCGCGAAGACAGACTGTTACTGGAGTCCGAGGTACATGGCCGGAGCCTGCGCTAGACATACTGCAGCCTTGCTGTGCCTGTTGCTGTGGACCGCAACGGCCGTGGCGCAACAGGCCGCCGCGCCGGAGTTCGACGCAGAAACGTTCGAACTGGACGGACAGACCAACACACTGACGCTGGGCCAGCCGAGATTCTCCGGCGATGGCGTCGGAATGCGCGCCGACCTGGCGGTGGTTTCGGGCTATCGTACCGCCGACGCGCAATACCGGCTCAGCGGCGACGTACGCTTCACCGGCGAAACCGGCACGCTGGCGGCCGACGAGGCGGTTTCGCTGCGCTACGACAGTGAGCAACAGGAATGGCAGTTGACAGGCAATGTGCGCATCACCAGTGGTTCGGCCGTCATGAGCGCGGACAGCGCGGTCTTTTCACTGCGCGGCGGGGTGCTGGTGACAGCCGAGCTGCGCGGTGAGCCGGCCTCCGTGCGGGACACCGGGGCAGACGGCGATCGAATCATGAGTGGCGGCGCCAATATCATGCGCTACGACCAGGGCGCACGGACCCTGCGACTGCTCGAGTCGGCGCGGCTGCAGGATGACGCGTATGAATTCAGCGGCTGCGATCTCGTTTACGACTTCGAACGTGAGCGGGTCACTTCGGGTGAGTCCGACTGCGGCGAGTCGATTCGCATGCGCATAGTGCCCCCGCCTGCCGCCACTGAGGCGGGCAACGCGGACGAGGCACCATGAGTACACTGGATGCGGTAGGCATCTCCAAGACCTACCGCTCTCGACAGGTGGTACACCAGCTATCGTTGAGTCTGTCCAGCGGCGAAGTGGCCGGGCTGCTGGGACCGAACGGCGCCGGCAAGACAACCGCGTTCTACATGATGGTCGGACTGGTCGGCTGTGACGAAGGGCAGATCCTGCTCGACGGCCATGACATCACGCGCCTGCCCATGCACAGGCGCGCGCAACAGGGGCTGGGCTACCTGCCTCAGGAAGCCTCGGTTTTTCGCAAACTCAGCGTCGCCGACAACATACGCTCGATCCTGCAGACCCGCCGCGATCTGGATCGCGCGGCGCGGCAGATGATGCTGGAAAAACTGCTGGAGGAACTGCACATCGGGCACGTGCGCGACAGCCAGGGCGTGAGTCTGTCGGGCGGCGAGCGGCGCCGGGTGGAGATCGCGCGCGCACTCGCTGCCGAACCGCGCTTCATTCTCCTTGACGAACCGTTCGCCGGCGTGGACCCGCTGTCGGTACTCGACATTCAGCGCATCATCCGCCACCTGAGCCAGCGCGGCATAGGCGTGCTGATTACCGATCATAATGTGCGCGAGACCCTTGGAATCTGCGGACGGGCGTATATTCTGAACAACGGTGAATTGATGGCATCCGGCACACCCGGTGAAATTCTTGCAAATCAGAGCGTTCGCGAGGTGTACCTCGGCGAGGATTTCTCGCTGTAACGCCGGGCTATGGTGATGCTTAAACCCTCCCTACAGCTGCGCCTGTCGCAGCAGCTGACCATGACACCACAGTTGCAGCAGGCCATCCGCCTGTTGCAACTGCCGGTCATGGAGCTGCAGGCACAGATACAGGAAGCGCTGGAACAGAACGTGATGCTGGAGGCCGAGGAGCCGGAACTGGCCGTCGGCGAATCGGCATCCGCAGAGACCGAAGCCGCTGAGGAACCGGAGTTCGCCGAAGTCAGTGCTGCCGAAGACAGCGACTGGGAAGACGTGCAGCACGCAGGCCCTGCGGAATCCTCGCGCGGGACCGCGGACCGCGAACACATGGAACAGGCCGACCGTTCCGGCGAGACATTGCAGGAACACCTGTTGTGGCAGCTTGAGATGGAGAACCTGGATCCGCGTACGACCGTGATCGGGCAGGCCATCATTGATGCCATCAATGATGATGGTTACCTGACCGATAACCTGGACAGCATCAGCGAGACACTGGCGCCGGACATCGTCGCCGGCAACGACGAGATCGAGGCGGTGCTGCGCATCGTGCAGCAGTTCGATCCGGCCGGCATTGCCGCCCGCTCCATCAGCGAATGCATCATCCTGCAGCTGGCTGCACTGGCGCCGGATACGCCGGCTCTGGATACCGCAACGCGAATCGCCGTCGACCATCTGGAACTGGTTGCGGATCATCAGTTCAGCGTGCTCAAGCGGCGCCTGAATGTCGACGAAGACGAACTTGACGCTGCCGTTGCCCTGGTCCGCTCATGCCATCCCCGCCCGGGCGCAGCCATCAATGCACCGGCCGCCGACTACATCATTCCCGATGTGTTCGTGCGCCGCGTGGACGGCCACTGGGTCGTGGAACTGAACAGCTCCATCGCACCGCAGCTGAAGGTGAACCAGACCTATGCGGGATCGCTTGGGCGCGGTGCCGATTATGATGTGCTTCGTACCCAGCTGCAGGAGGCACGCTGGCTGATACGCAGCCTGGAAATCCGCAACGAAACGCTGCTTAAGGTGGCAATGGCGATCGTACAAAGGCAGACCGAATTCCTCGAGCTTGGCGAGGAACACATGAAGCCCATGATTCTGCGCGACGTGGCCGAAGCCATAGGCATGCACGAGTCCACGATTTCCCGCGTCACCACCAACAAATACATGCTGACGCCGCGCGGCATAGTCGAGTTCAGATACTTCTTCTCCAGCCACGTTGCCGGAGAGGAAGGCGACCAGTCCTCGACCGCGGTGCGTGCAAAGATCCGCAAGCTGATTTCGGGCGAGAATCCGGCCAAGCCGCTGAGCGATAATCAGATTGCAAAGATACTGTCCGACGACGGCATCTCCGTAGCCCGCCGGACCGTGGCCAAGTACAGGGAGGCAATGAAGATTCTCTCGTCAAGCGAGCGCAAACGCAGCAAACTGGCCGGCTGACTGCCCTGGCAACGGGACGCCATCGGGCCGGGAACAAAGCAAACTCAAGGAGTGTCAAAAAATGCAACTGACGTTAACGGGTCATCATGTGGACATCACACCAGCCCTGCGGGATTATGTGGATACCAAGCTGGGCAAGCTGGAACGCCACTTTGACAACGTCACCGACGTTCACTGCGTGCTGACGGTCGAGAAGCTGTCACACAAGGCAGAAGCGACTGTTCAACTCGCGGGCGGTACACTGTTCGCCGATTCCACCGAAGGCGACATGTACGCTGCCATAGACGGCCTGGTCGACAAGCTCGATCGCCAGATCATCAAGCACAAAGAAAAACTCACCGACCATCACGCGCGGGACGTGGAAAAGTTCCGCTAGACACCGATCGCGGCATTCGCCGCGCACC
Organism: Gammaproteobacteria bacterium; assembly: GCA_050485685.1. GTDB lineage: Bacteria > Pseudomonadota > Gammaproteobacteria > Steroidobacterales > Rariloculaceae > JBJHBP01. Next base: position 69,354 of record JBJHBW010000017.1, on the reverse strand, counting down.
TTCAGATCATGGACGTAGCACGAATCCTCAAACCAGGCAGCATACGCTGCGAGAAGCAGGCCGGCAGCAAGAAGCGCGCCCTGGACCTGCTCAGTGAGACCCTGGCCGACGCGGCCGGCGCCGCCAGCCCACGTGAGGTGCTGGAAGGTCTGGCCGGCCGCGAGCGGCTGGGATCGACCGCCCTTGGCCGTTCCGTGGCGGTGCCGCATGCGCGTATCGCAGGACTTGACCGCAGTGTCGCGGCATTTCTCAAGCTGCACGAACCGGTGGAGTTCGATTCCACTGACGGCAAGCCCGTGGATCTGCTTTTCGGTCTGCTGGTGCCGGCGAACTGTGCGAAGGAAGATCTGAAAACGATTCGCGAACTGGTGGAGTGGCTTCAGGACCCGGCGCTCCAGCAGGATCTGCGCGGCACCGACGATCCGGGCGCCCTGCACGACCTGCTGACCGGGCACACCCCTCACAACGGCAGCAACGCAGGCTGAATCCGGGTAACGGCATGCGTCTGGTCATCATCAGCGGATTATCCGGCTCCGGAAAGAGTGTCGCGCTGCATGTGCTCGAAGATCTCGGTTTCTACTGCATAGACAACATCCCGGTCCGGCTGCTGGGTACATTCATAGACGAGATCATCGAACACAGCGACGAAACGTTCGAGAACGTCGGTGTCGGCCTCGACGCCCGCAACCGACCGTCGGACATCGCGGAGATCCCGAATCTGATTCGTCGGCTGCGTGCCGACGGTGTCACCTGCGAAGTACTTTTCCTGCAGGCCAGAGACGACGTGCTGCTGTCGCGTTTCAGCGAGACCCGGCGTCGTCACCCGCTGACCAGCGACCATGTCAGCCTGGTGGAGGCCCTGCATCAGGAACGCGAGCTGCTGGGTCCCATCATCAACAGCGCCGACCTGATCATCGATACCAGTGCCACCAGCGTGTACGACCTGCGTGCCCAGGTGGGCGCACGGATAGGACCCAGGGATCCCGGATCGCTTTCGATACTGATCGCATCCTTCGGCTACAAGCACGGACTGCCGCCGGATGCGGATTTTGTCTTTGACGTACGCTGCCTGCCGAATCCGTACTGGGAACCGCAGCTGCGCAGGTTCTCAGGCAGGGACGAGCCTGTATGCGAGTTTCTTGCCGCCCAACCTCTGGTACAGGAAATGGTGGACGACATCTGCCGGTTTCTGGACCAGTGGATTCCACGGTATCAGGATTTCCAGCGCTCCTATCTCACCGTCGCGATCGGCTGCACGGGCGGACAGCACCGCTCGGTCTATATCGCCGAACAGCTGGCGCAACGTCTGGGCAGCCGTCACGGGCGCGTACAGACCCGGCATCACGAACTGCCGGACAACTCCTGAGGCAACGCCCGAAACCACGCCGCTGCCGACTGCCCGAGCTGCCCGAGCTGCCCGATCCGACGCCGTGTCAGTCTTCCAGATCGTGACGCAGATGCTCTGGCGCATCCAGCGCCGGGATCGGCTCATCCAGCAGGAACGCCTGCAACCGGTCGCGCACGTTCATGGCATCGCGATAACCAAGGTCGATCAGTTCGCGTGTGAAACCGGACTCAAACAGCATATAGCTCACGAGCTGCATGCCATCGCGGTTCATGGCCCCGAGTCCGCGCAGCAGCGTTCGCAGCGTTCGCGGCAGTTCGTGCGCGTGCCGCGCAGCGATCGCCCGTATGTCTTCGCTTGGCAGGACGACGTGCACGTGCAGCGGGCGCAGACTGGCCAGCGGTCCGCTGAGCGGGTGATGACCGGTCTGCTCGAGAATACGGTTCACGCGCGTCAGCCTTTCCAGATCCGTGGACAATCCGTCCAAAAACAGGGCATCGAGCATGTAACCGCCCAGATGGGCCAGTGTCGGGTAGGGCGCCTCGCCCTGCTCCGGCGGTTCCGGGTCGGGATGCTCGTCACGCACGCTGACCACCAGCATGCGGTCGGCTCCCAGATGTACGGCCGGACTCAGCGGTGCACGATGTCGCATCGAACCGTCGCCGTAGTACTCGCCGCCCAGACGTACCGGCGGAAATATGATGGGCACCGCAGCACTCGCCATCAGGTGATCCAGATCGATGCGCGCAGGACGGCCCACGCGCCGCACGCGCGACCACGGTTTCGCCTGCTCACCGGCCTGGAAGAACGTCACCGACCGCGCCGACGTATACGCGGAAGCGGTAATCGCCAGCGCATCGAGGTATCCGCGATCGATGCCCTGGGCGATGCGCGAGAACCGCACCTTGCTTGCCAGCAGCTCGCGCAACGGACTGTTGTCCAGCAGGGACCGGGGATTGCGCACTCCGAGTCCGCCTGTCACCAGCGCCGCGAACCAGTGCAGACTGGCTTTCAGCATCGCGAGCGAGTCGGTACGAAACACCTGCGATGCGGTGAAGTTCGCCCACACCTGCTCCATCTCGGATACGGCGCGACGGAAACGCTGCGCCCGGCTGGCAAGCACGGCGGCATTGATCGCGCCCGCCGATGTGCCGCAGATCACTGCGAACGGATTCGCCGCATGCGCCGGCAACAGTTCCGCAAGGGCCTTGAGCACACCCACCTGATAGGCGCCGCGTGCCCCGGCGCCCGGCAGTATCAGCGCTTTGCGTACCGCCTCAGCCACGCACCTGGGCGGCGCTGCCATCCGGAACTGACAGGATCTGCAGCGTGTTCGTCCGACCGGACACGCCTTCCATATCGCCTTTGGTGAACAGCACCAGATCACCGGGGCTCACGGCACCGTCCGCCAGCAGCGTGTCAAACACCGCCTGGTGCACGGAGGCCGGATCCGTATTGACGATATCGAACGGCACCGCATACACACCACGGTAGATCGTCACCCGGCGTCGCGTGGACTCATGGCGGGTGAAGGCATAGATCGGAATGTCAGACCGCACTCTGGACATCCACAACGTGGTAGAGCCTGATTCCGTCAGCGCGATGATGGCTTTGACCGCAAGATGGTTGGCGGTATACATGGCCGCCATGGCGATCGCTTCGTCCACATGGTCGAACACGTCCTCGAGTCGGTAGTTCGCGGCGCGGCGAAAGATCTCGTGCTTCTCCGCGCCAACGCAAAGCTCGGCCATGGTACGCACCGCCTGCACCGGATAACGGCCGACCGCCGTCTCGGCCGACAGCATCACCGCATCGGTGCCATCCATGACCGCGTTGGCCACATCTGATGCTTCCGCGCGTGTCGGCATGGGCTGCTGGATCATCGATTCCAGCATCTGCGTCGCCGTGATCGACACCTTGTTGCGGGCCCTGGCCAGGCGAATCAGGCCCTTCTGCAGCCCGGTCATCGCAGCGTAGCCGACTTCCACCGCAAGGTCTCCGCGCGCCACCATGATCACGTCGCTGACATCGATAATGGCGCGAATATTCTCCACTGCCTCGGCGCGTTCGATCTTGGCAACCATGTGCCCCTGACCCCCTGCGTCCCGCAGAAGATGCCGCGCCTCTTCTATGTCATCCGGCCCGCGCGCGAACGACACCGAAACGAAATCCAGCCCCTGTGTCGCAGCGGTCTTGATGTCGATCCGGTCCTTGTCGGTAAGCGCCGGCGCCGACAATCCGCCGCCGCGAATGTTCAGCCCCTTGCGATTCGTCAGTCGGCCGCCTTCCAGCACCACGCAGCAGACCTGCGTGCCTCGCACATCTTTGACCTCCATCGCGATCAGGCCGTCGTCCAGCAACAGCACATCGCCCTGCTTCACGTCGTTGACCAGGTCGTGATATGCAACGCCCACGCCGTGCTCATCGCCGCCGGCGGGATCCATGGCGGTATCGAACAGGAATGGCTCGCCTTCGTTCAGCAGCACACCGCCTTCCCGAAACGATTCGATACGAATCTTCGGTCCGCTCAGGTCACCCATGATGGCCACGTAGCGACGGGACCTGGCGGCCACCTCGCGCACCAGCGAGATTCTCTCAACGTGCTGCTGCGTGGTGCCGTGGGAGAAGTTCAGGCGCACGACGTCCACACCGGCCTTGAAAATACGTTCAAGAACGGCTGGATCATCGGTGGCGGGACCCAAGGTCGCGACGATCTTGGTGCGACGGCGGGCGTGATCGGAAGGTTCGTGCCAGGTCATGTGCGGTCAATCAATCCATTGGTCGGGGAGAAAAGGAAACGTCAGCGTCATTCGACGGGGTTGCAGAGTATCAGCCGAAAGTCGTTGACATTGGTTCGGGTGGGTCCGGTTCTCAGCAACAGATTACACGCGTCGAACCAGCGATAGCTATCGCTGGCCGCCAGCAGCGCCGGCAACGACAGGCCCAGCGCAGCGCCACGTTGCAGCATGTCAGGTACCACCAGACCACCGGCGTGATCGGCATTGCCATCGAGACCGTCAGTATCGGCTGCCAGCGCGTAGACGCCCTCAAGGCCGTTCAGCTCCAGCGCAAGACCGGCAAGATACTCGAGGTTACGTCCGCCGCGCCCGCCACTTTCGCACACCACGACACTGGTCTCCCCGCCGGAAATCAGCGCCGTCGGGACGCCCGAATCCAGCGCTTTGCGTGCCTCGGCCGCATGCTCGCTTCCGAGGCTGCGCGCACGCGCGTGCAGGTCGTCACCAAGGCATACCACGCGATAGCCGGCCTGCTGCAGGAAAGCCGTAGCAGCCTGCAGGGCCGTGGCCGCGCGCGCGACCACATGCACCTCATCGGCCGCGAAGGCAGGGTCGTCGGCTTGCGGTGGCTCAAAGACGGGATTGCTCAGCACTTCTCGCAGCTGCTCGACGCGCGGATACCGATAGCGCTCAAGGACTTCCAACGCGTCAGCCGCGGTGCCGGTGCCGGGCAGGGTCGGACCGGATGCGATGGCCGACGGATCGTCACCGGGCACGTCCGATATCGCCAGGGTGATCACGCGAGCAGGATGCGCACGTGCGGCAAGGCGCCCTCCCTTGATGGCCGACAGACGCCTGCGCACGCAGTTGATGTCGCGAATGTCGGCGCCGTTGCGCAACAGAAAATCCGCGACGTCGCGCTTGTGTTCCAGGGTGAGGCCGGGCAGCGCTGCGACGGCCAGCGACGATCCGCCGCCGGACACCAGACACCACGCCGTCTCATCCGGCCGCGCGGTGCCGGCCAGCGCAAGAAGTGCGCTGCCCGCTGCTTCACTGGCCCTGTCCGGAGACGGATGCGCCGCTTCGGCAATCTCCACACCGGTGCACGTTTCACCGCTTTCCAGGCCGTGCCCGTAGCGGGTCACCACCATGCCGCGCACGGCGCCAGCCCAGTGTGCAGTGAAAGTGGCTGCCATTTCGGCGGCGGCTTTGCCCATGCCAAGGACCAGTGCGGCGCCCCGGGTATCGAATGTGTCGAGCAGCGGCGGCAGGCAGTGACGCGGTGCGGCAGCCTGCAACCCGCAGTGCAGCGCACGCTCCAGGATCGCAACAGGTCCGGATTCTCCGCCCGGCGCGCAACTCATGTCATGGGTTCGCGGCGCGCTGCTCCAGGACCGCGACCGCAGGCAGGGTTCTGCCTTCCAGGAACTCCAGAAAGGCGCCACCGCCTGTGGAAACGTAGGAAATCCGGTCGCTGACACCGAACTGTTCCAGCGCCGCCAGCGTATCGCCGCCGCCGGCTATCGAAAACGCATCGCTGGCCGCGACGGCTTCGGCCACACCGCGTGTACCGGCAGCAAACTCCGCGTGCTCAAACACACCCACGGGGCCGTTCCAGACGATGGTGCCGGCGTCGTGCAGCTGCTGCGCATACTGCGCAACCGTACGCGGCCCAATATCCAGGATCATGTCGTTTTCACCAACGGCGCCGACATCGATGACGCGACCACGCGCATCGGCATCGAGACCCGGACCCACCACCACATCCTCGGGAAGCGGTATGACCGCGCTGCCGAAGTCACCGTCCAGCAGCTGCCGGGCGAATGTCATGCCTTCCGCTTCCACCAGCGACCGTCCGATGGCAACACCCGAGGCCGCCAGCAAGGTGTTGGCAATGCCGCCGCCGGTAATCAGCACGTCGACCCTGGCAGCGAGCGATTTCAGCACTTCCAGCTTGGTGGAAACCTTCGATCCGCCGACGATGGCCACCACAGGGCGGCGCGGCGAAGCCAGCGCGCGCGACAGCGCTTCGAGCTCCGCTACCAGCAGCGGTCCGGCACAGGCCACCGGCGCGAATGTGGCGATTCCGGCCGTGCTGGCCTGCGCACGATGCGCTGTTGCGAACGCATCCATGACGAAGACGTCGCCCAGTGCCGCCATGCGCCGGGCCAGTTCAGGGTCATTGGCCTTCTCACCCCGCTCAAATCGCACGTTCTCGCACAGCACGATCTCACCGGGGCTGCAGTCCACACCGTCAAGCCAGTCGGGTGCGAAGCCGACTTTCCTGCCCAGCAGTTCGCCGAGGCTGTCCGCCACGGGACGCAACGAGAACTGCGCGTCGTACTCGCCCTCCTTCGGGCGACCCAGATGTGACAGCACAATGACCGCGGCACCGGCATCCAGCGCCGCCTTCAGTGTCGGCAGTGCAGCCTGCAGCCGTGTGGCGCTGGCGACCCTGCCGTCGCGCAATGGCACGTTCAGATCCTCGCGAATCACGACCCGCCGATTCTGAAGCGGCAGGTCGGACATGCGCAGAACGTGAAGCGTGTTCACAGGCCGCCTCAGAGTCTGGCCATGACCAGCAGGGTATCCAGCATGCGGTTCGAGAAGCCCCACTCGTTGTCGTACCACGAGCAGATCTTGACGACGCGGCCGCCCATGACCTTGGTCAGGCTTGCATCAAAGACCGACGACGCCGGGTTATGGTTGAAATCCACCGAGACCAGCGGTGCGTCGTTGTACTCCAGTACGCCCTTGAGCGCGCCTTCGCTGGCTGCCTTCATCGCTGCGTTGATCTCCTCGGCGCTGGTGTCACGCCCGGCGTGGAAGGTGAGATCGACCAGCGAGACATTGATGGTCGGCACGCGAATCGCGAATCCGTCCAGACGTCCGTTGAGATCGGGAAGCACAAGCCCCACTGCCGCGGCCGCACCGGTCTTGGTCGGAATCATGGACTGCGTGGCGGACCGCGCGCGCCGCAGATCGGAGTGGTACACGTCAGTCAGCACCTGATCGTTCGTGTAGGCGTGAATCGTGGTCATCAGTCCGTGCTCAAGACCCACGAGTTCATGCACGACTTTCGCTACCGGCGCGAGACAGTTGGTGGTACAGGAGGCGTTCGAGACCACGACATCGGAGGCTTTCAGCGTGTCGTGATTGACTCCATAGACGACAGTGGCATCGACATCCTTACCGGCCGGCGCCGAGATGAGCACCTTGCGCGCTCCGGCCGCGAGATGCGCCGAGGCCTTATCCTTGGAAGCGAACAGCCCCGTGCACTCGAGCACGATATCGACACCCAGATCCGCCCAGGGCAGTTTTTCCGGATCACGCTCCGCGCAGACACGGATGCGGTCGCCATCGACGATCAGATTGTCACCGTCCACGGCGACGTCGAACGGGAATCGTCCGTGTGCAGTGTCGTACTTCGTCAGGTGCGCATTGGTTTTCGCATCGCCAAGATCGTTGATGCCGACTACCGAAATATCCTTGCGGCGGCCGGTCTCGTAGATCGAACGCAGCACCATGCGGCCGATGCGGCCATAGCCATTGATTGCAACCTTCACCGGCATCTGAAGACTCCTTGAATCCGTGTCTGTAAAGCTTTGTGTCAGAACCACTGCCGGACTGCCGCAACCACGCGTTGCTGCGCAGGCGGATCCGTATCCGAATCAGGCCGAACGGTCGCCCTGGCCGAGCAGGCGTCTGCCCGCCTCGACGATCGCCGGCACACTGAAGCCGAAATGCTCGAACAGCGCTTTCGCTGGCGCCGACCTGCCATAGCTGTGCATGCCGATCACGTCGCCGCGCGCGCCGGCATAACGCCACCAGCAATCGGTCACGCCGGCTTCCACAAACAGCCGTGCCGCGCTCGCACCGCCCAGCACGTGGTCACGATATTCCGCGCTTTGCCTGTCGAACACTTCCGCGCAGGGCATGGAAACCACACGGACCGCGACGCCCGATGCATCCAGCTCACGCGCCGCGGACTGCGCCAGGGCGACCTCGGAGCCGGTGGCGACAATCACGAGCTGCGGCTCGCCACTGCTGTTGAAGAGCACGTAACCACCGCGTGCGATCGCACTGACCTGATCTTCGGTACGTTCCTGGTGCGGCAGATTCTGGCGCGTCAGCACCAGGCTGGTCGGGCCATCACGACGTTCGATCGCTGCGCGCCAGGCGACTGCGGTCTCGACCGCATCACAGGGGCGCCAGACATGCATGTTGGGCATCGCCCTGAGACTTGCCAGGTGCTCAACGGGTTGATGTGTGGGGCCGTCTTCGCCCAGCCCGATGGAATCGTGCGTGAAGACCAGAATGCTCTGCGCCTCCATCAGTGCAGCCATGCGCAATGCATTGCGCGCATAGTCGGAGAACACCAGGAAGGTGCCGCCATAGGGGATGAAACCGCCATGCAGCGACAGGCCGTTCATGATCGCGGCCATGCCGAACTCGCGCACGCCGTAGTGGATGTAGTTGCCGTCGGGATCGCCGGGGTTGATGACCCGCGATGCGCCGTGACGCGTATTGTTGGAACCGGTGAGGTCGGCCGAGCCTCCGATCATCTCGGGCAGCAGCGGCGCAAAGGATTCCAGCGCACGCTGCGAGGACTTGCGCGTCGCCGCTTCCTTCGCTTCGGCAATAATCGCGGTGATCGCCTTTTCCGCCTCGTCGCTCCAGTTGGCAGGAAGCTCACCGGCCATGCGCCGCGTGAACTCGGCGGCCAGTTCAGGATACCGCTCGGCATAACGATCGAACGCCGACTGCCACGCCTGTTCGTGCTGCCGGCCGCGCTCGGTGGCATCCCAGGCGCCACGCACGTCATCGGGAATCTCGAACGGCGGCAGCTCCCAGCCCAGCGCCTCGCGCGCAGCGGCAATTTCGGCTTCGCCCAGCGCCTCGCCATGGGTGGCAGCCGTGCCCTGCTTGTTCGGTGCACCCCAGCCGATCACGGTCTGGCAGCAGATCAGTGTGGGCCTGGCAGTCTCCGCGCGCGCAGCTTCGATGGCAGCTGCAATGGCCTGCGCATCGTGGCCGTCAACCTTGTCGATCACGTGCCAGCCGTAGGCACGAAAACGCGCCGGCGTGTCGTCGGTGAACCAGCCCTGCACCTCGCCGTCGATGGAGATGCCATTGTCGTCGTAGAAGCCGATCAGCTTGCCCAGACCGAGCGTACCCGCCAGCGAACACGCCTCGTGGGATACGCCTTCCATCAGGCAGCCATCACCGAGGAACACATAGGTGTGATGATCGACGATGGTGGCCTCGGGCCGGTTGAACGTGGCCGCCAGCACCTTCTCGGCCAGCGCAAGACCGACCGCATTGGCCAGTCCCTGGCCCAGCGGGCCGGTCGTGGTCTCTATGCCTATCTCGACCTCACGCTCCGGGTGCCCCGCCGTGCGAAAGCCCATCTGGCGGAAATTGCGCAGCTCGTCCATGGCCAGCGGATAGCCGGCCAGATGTGCCAGCGAATACAGCAGCATGGAGCCGTGGCCGTTTGAAACGACGAAGCGGTCACGATCGTGCCAGTGGGGATTGTGAGGATTGAACCTCAGATAATCGTTCCACAGCACCTCGGCGATGTCGGCCATGCCCATGGGCATGCCCGGATGTCCTGATTTCGCCTGCTGGACGGCGTCCATCGACAGCGCGCGTATGGCATTGGCAAGCCTGCGGCGTGACGGCCTGGCGCCGCCCGCGGGATGTTCTTCAGTCACTGGCATCTGGCTGGTCGTTTCCGGGGGAAAAAATCGAGCGAAGCATTGTCGCTTACAGGCCGGACGCCACGCAACCGAGCGGAATGCTCCGATATGTGAGCGAATCGTGCCGGGATCACGGCGACTTCCCGTATCATGCCCTGCACCAGATCAGGGCAACGAGCATCAATGACCTACGACGCCGACAGTCGACAAACAACAACGGCGACATCCGCAGAACGTAACATCAGTCTGCTGCAGTTCACAGACACCCACCTGCACGCGGCCGCCGACAGTCGTATGCGCGGCGTGACCACCTACCGCACTTTTCTGGACACGCTGGCGCAGTCTCAGAAGTCTCCCGACTGGCCACCGGACGCGATCCTGGTCACCGGCGACATCGTGCAGGACGAAAGTCGCGCCGGATATGAAAGATTCGTCAGCACACTCAAGCCATTCGGTATTCCGGTGCTCTGCCTGCCGGGCAATCACGACGATCCCGCGCTGATGGAAGAGCTGCTGGTGCGGCCTCCGTTCCAGTTTGGCGGCACGGCCAGGTTCGGCGACTGGAGCGTGGTGCTGCTCAACACCTTCCTGATAGGCGAGGACGCCGGCGGCCTTGGCGCCCAGAGACTCAATGCCCTGCAACAGGCGCTGCGCGAACAGGGCAGCCAGCATGTGCTCATCGCCCTGCACCATCACCCGCTGCCCATGGGAAGCACATGGCTGGACGGCGTGGGACTGCGCGACGCCGACGAATTCCTGCGCGTGGTCGAGGCGCACAGCAACGTGCGCTGCGTGCTGTGGGGACATGTGCACCAGGCGTCCGACCGCAGGGTCGGCAATGTGCGATTCCTGAGCACGCCTTCCACCTGTGCGCAGTTTCTGCCGGGCAGCGAATTCTTTGCGCTGGACGAACGCCCGCCCGGCATGCGCTGGCTGCAGCTGCAGCCGAACGGTCAGATCAGTACGCGGATCGAATGGGTGACGCAGGCGAACCCTGCATGAGTTGTGTCCGATCAGACTTCAACCATCTCGAAGTCTTCCTTGCCGGATCCGCAATCGGGGCAACGCCATGACAACGGAATGTCCTCCCATCGCGTACCGGGCGCTATGCCCTCATCCGGCAGTCCCGCAGCCTCGTCATAGATAAAACCGCAGATCAGGCACATATAGGTTTTCATCGTCCGTGACTCGCTAGTGTGTCTTCATTTCAGCCGGGCTTTCGCGGCCAGACATTCATCAGCGCCGGCCGCAACAGATCCAGCCGCTCGCGCGTATCGTCGATCTCCAGCAGCGCCTGCCGGGTCGACGTCGGCAGTGGCAGCGTCTCGGCAAGACGATAGCTTACCCACGTCGCATCGTCATAGTGACGGGTGCAGTCGTGATAGACATCATCCAGGGAGGAAAGAATGGCCTCGACACACTCGATCAGATCCTGATCGCCTGTCGACAGCGGCACGGGCGGCGTGACCGCCAGCAATTCCACCTCGGCAACATAGAGACCATCGCGCTGGCGATGCACTGTCAGGCAGCGACAACGCTGCTGGCCGCGCGCGCGAATCGTCAGCAGTCCATCTTCACTTCGGTCCCAGTCCACGATGGCGGCGAGCGTGCCAATCGCACGGGTCCGGGCAACGCCGACTTCCGCACCGTGACTGATCAACGCAACAGCGAACGGAGAATCATTTCTCAGACAGTCCCGCACCATGCGCACGTAGCGCTGTTCGAATATGCGTAAGGCGAGCGGTCCATCCGGGAATAACACCGTATTGAGCGGAAACAGCGGCACGCTGCGCGTCGACATGATCCGATTCAGTCGTCCGCATTCAGCGCCGCTTCGCGACTCTTCAGTGCCTGCTGCAGCTTGCGCGGCAACCCCTGAAAGCTGCCGTTCGACATCATGACGACGTGATCCTGGCTGACCAGTTCGTCCAGCAGCGCATCGCACAGTGCGTCCACGTCAGTCCAGACCGAGACCTTCGCACCCAACCCGGCCAGCGCCGACTCCGGATTCCAGTCCAGCTGCCCGGAAGCCAGCACGTGGACCCGGTCGGCGTCATCGAAAGCCTTGCGCAGCGCGTCACGGTGCACGCCCATGCGCATCGTATTCGAGCGCGGTTCGAACACGGCGATGATGCGTTTGTCCTGCTGCTGGGAACGCAATGCCTCCAGTGTTGCCGCGATCGCGGTCGGGTGGTGGGCGAAATCGTCATACAGCGAAATGCCCTGGAAAACGCCTCTTCTCTCCAGCCGCCGACGCACGCCCTTGAAGCGTGACAGCGCCTCCAGGGCGATGTCGGTACTGACCCCGGCATGGCGGGCACAAGCGATGGCCGCAAGCGCGTTCTCGAGATTGTGCGGACCCAGCAACGCCCAGTCGCTCTGACCGATGTTCTCACCCTGGTGAAACACACTGAAGCGCGATTTTGCGCCGATCAGGTCATACCGCGCCGCCCAGGTCGCAGCACCGTCGTCACGCGCACTGAATGTCTCCAACGGCGTCCAGACGCCTCTCTCGAGCAGGTCGTCGAGGTTGGCGTTGTGACCATTGATCGCGATCAGCCCGCGTCTGGGCACGGTCCGTATCAGCTGATGGAACTGCCACAGGATGGCATTGAGGTCGGGGTAGATATCGGCGTGATCGTATTCGACGTTTGTAATCGCCAGCGTTCGCGGCCGGTAGTGAACAAACTTGGCGCGCTTGTCGAAGAATGCCGTGTCGTATTCATCGGCCTCGACAACGAAGTATTTCGATCGGCCCAGCCGCGCCGATATGCCGAAATTCGCCGGCACGCCACCGATCAGAAACCCTGGATCCAGGCCCGCGTAATCGAGAATCCATGCCAGCATGCTGGTCGCGGTGGTCTTGCCGTGGGTGCCGGCCACACCCAGCACCCATTTGTCCTTGAGCACATTGTCCGCCAGCCACTCGGGGCCGGAGTAATAGGGCAATCCCGAATCCAGCAGCGCCTCGACCACAGGCACACCGCGGCTGAGTACGTTGCCGACCACAACGCAGTCGAAACCCTTGTCGAGCTGATCCTCGTCATAGCCTTCGTGCAGACGGATGCCAAGCTTGCGCAGCTGCGTGCTCATCGGCGGGTAGACGTTGACGTCGGAACCGGAAACCTGATGACCGGCAGCCTTCGCGATGGCCGCAATGCCGCCCATGAAGGTGCCGCAGATACCCAGTATGTGTACGCGCATTCAGGAAGCCGTCGGGAAAAGGTGCTCGTGCATGGAAATCACGCACAGCAGGTACACTATCATGATGAACAGACCGAAAACATAAGGCTGGCCCAGCGATCGGGACAGCAGCCAGGCACCGATATCAATCGACCAGAAAACCAGCACGAGTGCGGCGACAATCAGCGGACCGGACAGCTGCTCGACACCGCCGGCGTACCATAGCAGCGGGATCTGAAGCACACCGAGCAACGCATGTGCACCCAGCAAAGGCGTCACCGTCGGAATAAAGCTTTTCACATTGCCGAACAGGCGCAGCGTCAACCAGATGAACGCAAGCAGCACCAGAACTTCAACCAGCGCCATATGAACCGCGCGCAGCCAGTCATTGTCCAGCCGCAGCGCAACAATCCCCACCAGCACATAGGCTGCCAGCGCAGTGCGAAACAACGGTTGCGAGTCCGGAAAATCAGCCGGTCCGCGCTTGTGAAATGCGACGTCGACGAATGGCCTGATCAACTGCCACACGCCCGCACTGCCTGATGTGTTCATGGCGCGCGATAATACCCTACGGACAAGCGTAACGGCCGCCGGTGCAATAGACCCTGCGCCACCCGATACCGTCCGGCCGCGAATCGTTGATTGAGAAGTGAGCTGAAAAAGAACAGATGAACGAAGCCCGAACCACGATCAAGCCCGTCATTGCGGCCGATCAGGCCTCGCTGGACGCCGTCACTGGCAGGCTGGCTCGCGAACCCCTGGTCGCGATGGACACCGAGTTCGTGCGCGAAACCACGTACTTCGCGCGCCTGTGCCTGGTGCAGGTGGCGACGGCCGATCACAGCGCATGCATAGACTGTGTCGCCGACCTCAACCTGACGGCGTTCGTGGAGACACTGACGCAGCCTGACTGCCGATGGGTGGTACACAGCGCCCGTCAGGATCTGGAGGTGTTCTGGCAGACGCTGGGCCGACTGCCGGCGAGCCTGACGGACACGCAGATCGCGGCCGGACTTCTTGGCTATCCGCCCCAGATCGGGTTGCAGTCACTGCTCGCGGAGGTGCTGGACGTCAATCTGGACAAGCACTTCACGCGCCTGGACTGGAGCCGCAGACCGCTGCCGGAGGACGCGCTGCTGTATGCGGTCGACGACGTGCGCTACCTGCTGCCGCTGTGGCAGCGCCTCGAGGACAGGCTGCGCGAACTCAAGCGGTTGGACTGGCTCGCCGAGGATTGTGCCGGGCTGCTGGCCACGCCCCCGGAAACCGATGCGATGACGGTCTTCACCCGGATGAAGAGCGTGCAGGGAATGTCGACGGAACAACAGTGCGCGGCACTGGCGCTGGTGCAGTGGCGTGAAGACAGGGCAAGAACAGCAAACCGTCCGAGGCGCTGGATTCTCGCGGACGACGCACTGACGCGTATCGCGCGTGCGCTGCCCGACAGCACCAGCGCTCTGCGTGACGTTGCGGACATTCCCGGCAAGCTGCTGCAGCGCTCCGGCGACGCGATCCTGAGCGCCGTCGCCAGTCGCCACGACGATGCGATACGCGCGCGCGTCAGTGAGATAAAGCCGGCCGATGCACCCGACAAGGAACGGGTGCGGGCGCTGAAGCAACAGCTGCGCCAGAAGGCCGAGGCGCTCAGCGTTCAGCCGGAAGTGCTGGCTACACGCCGCGACATCGAGGAGATCGCCCGTGGACGCTGCCCCTGGCCGCGCAGCAGCTGGCGGGCGCGGGAACTGGCGCAGTTGCTGCAGTGTTGACGCGGCGGCCCGGACGCGCGCTCAGGCAGTCATTCCCAGCTCACGCTTCAGTCGTGCATAGACTTCGTCCATCGCACCTTCGGCCTGCACGACCTTCAGCAATCCCAGCTCGCGGTAATGCTCGATGAGCGGCGACGTCTCACGCTCGTAGACGTCCAGCCGCGTGCGAATCGTTTCCTCATTGTCGTCATCGCGCCGCAGCAGCTCGCCACCCCCGTTCAGGCACTCATCGATCTCCGACTGCGGCGAAAAATAGATGTTGAGCAGCCTGCCCGTGCGCGAGCAGGTGCGCCGGCCGGTCAGGCGCTTCATCAGTATGTCCGTGCTGACTTCCATCAGTACCGCGGCGTCGAGCTGAAGGCCTCGGGAATCAAGCACCTTCTGAAGATCGCGCGCCTGCACGACGTTGCGGGGGTAGCCGTCCAGAATGAAACCGTGCGCGGCCTCATCGCTGTCCAGCCGTTCCTCGATCATGCCCAGCACGATTCTGTCGGAGACCAGGCGGCCGGCGTCCATGGCCGCCTTCGCCTCAAGCCCCAGTGCCGTCCCCTCGGCGACTGCGCGGCGCAGAAGATCCCCGGTGGACAGCTGCGGCACCGAGCACTCGTTCTCCAGACGCTTGGCCTGCGTACCCTTGCCCGAACCGGGTGCGCCCAGCATCACTATTCGCATTCGTCTATCTCCAGGGGATCAAATCGGCCACAAAGGCACGCTAAACTAGCGCCCGTCTTTGAGCACGTCAAACCAGGCCGTCAGGTCACGGGAGAGCATCAGTGAAGCAGAACGCGTTCTATGCGCAATCGGGCGGAGTCACCGCAGTCATCAACGCTTCGGCCTGCGGATTCATCGAAACCGCCCGCAAGCACAAGGACAGAATCGGCAGGATATTCGCCGGCCGGAACGGCATTCTGGGCGCCCTGACCGAGGACCTGATCGATACCGGCGGCGACAGCGCGCGCGCGATCGCGGCGCTGCGACACACGCCGGGCGGCGCATTCGGTTCGGCACGCTACAAGCTGAAAGGCCTGGAGGAAAACAAGGCCGAGTACGAGCGCCTGATCGAGGTCTTCCGCGCGCACAACATCGGCTACTTCTTCTACAACGGCGGCGGTGATTCCATGGACACCGCGCACAAGGTCTCGCAGATGAGCCGGAAGATGAAGTTTCCGGTCACCTGCATAGGCATTCCGAAAACCGTGGACAACGACCTGCCGGTCACCGACACCTGTCCCGGATTCGGCTCGGTCGCCAAATACGTGGCAGTCTCCACACGCGAGGCGGCGCTGGATGTGGCCTCGATGTCACAGACCTCCACCAAGGTTTTCATTCTCGAAGTCATGGGCCGGCACGCCGGCTGGATCGCGGCCGCCGCGGGTCTGGCGGGCGCGAATGCCGATCAGCCCCCGCACATCATTCTGTTCCCGGAAATACCGTTCGAGGAGCAGGCGTTCCTCAAGCGTGTGCGCGAGTGCGTGGACAAACACGATTACTGTGTCATCGTGGTATCGGAGGGTACACGCTATGCGGATGGCCGCTTCCTGGCCGATGCCGGCACGCGTGACGCCTTCGGCCATGCGCAGCTCGGCGGCGTGGCCGCGACGATTGCCACCATGGTGCGCTCGAAACTGGGCCTCAAGTATCACTACGCGATCGCCGACTACCTGCAGCGCGCGGCGCGGCACATCGCCTCGAAAGTGGACGTGGAGCAGGCCTATGCGGTCGGCGCGAAAGCCGTGGAGCTGGCGCTGGCAGGCGAGAATGCCGCGATGGTCACGATAGAACGCAAGTCGCACAAGCCCTACCGATGGACCACAGGTCAGGTGGCCCTGTCCAAGGTCGCCAATCGCGAGAAACTGGTGCCGCGCAGCTACATCAGTCGCGACGGATTCTCGATCACCGCGACCTGCCGGCGCTACCTGGAACCGCTGATCCGCGGGGAGGACTATCCGCCCTACAAGGACGGCCTGCCGAATTATGTGACCCTGAGAAATATGCCGGTCGCGAAGAAGCTCAAGGATGAGTTCGTGGTAAAATAGCGTGCTTTTTTCGTCATCTGTCGCGACGGGGAAGCGACAACACAGGTCCCTGCAGCCCCGTCCGCAGCCAATCGCGGTCCCGGGCCGGGGGCGCGGCTTTCAATCGGGTTAAGCCAGGTCTTTGAACGGGCCGCAGGGCACGAGTCCCGTCGTGCGCCTGGCAAGGGGAGGAGAAGAATGAGTCCTGAACTGGCACTTTGGCTGTCGTTGGGCGCAGCCCTGCTCGCAGTGGTCTACGGACTTGCCACTGCCTCATGGGTACTGGGGCGCTCGGCCGGCAATGAACGTATGCAGGAGATCGCTGCCGCCATCCAGGAAGGCGCGAACGCATACATGAACCGGCAGTATCTGGCCATCAGCCTGGTCGGCGTGGTTCTGTTCCTGATCGTATGGATTGCGATCGATGCTGCCACGGCCATCGGGTTCGCGATCGGCGCGATCTTCTCCGCCATGGCCGGCTATATCGGCATGTTCGTGTCAGTGCGGGCCAATGTGCGCACCGCACACGCGGCCACCGAAGGGCTGACTCCGGCCCTGAACGTCGCGTTTCGCGGCGGTGCGATCACCGGCCTGCTGGTGGTGGGCCTGGGCCTGCTCGGCGTGGCCGGCTACTACGGCATTCTGCAGGCCATGGGTCTGGAGCAAAGCCAGATTCTGCATGCGCTGGTCGGCATCGCATTCGGCGGCTCGCTGATCTCGATTTTCGCCCGTCTCGGCGGCGGCATATTCACCAAGGGTGCCGACGTGGGCGCCGATCTGGTCGGCAAGGTCGAAGCCGGCATTCCCGAAGACGACCCGCGCAATCCGGCCGTCATCGCCGACAACGTCGGTGACAACGTCGGCGACTGTGCCGGCATGGCGGCCGACCTGTTCGAGACCTACGCCGTCACGGTCATCGCAACCATGCTGCTCGGTGGTCTGACCGCCACACAGCTCGGCACCGCGGCGGTGCTCTACCCGATGGTGCTGGGGGGCGCTTCCATCGTCGCCTCCATCATAGGCACGTTCTTCGTGCGCACATCGGAAGGCAAGATCATGGGCGCCCTGTACAAGGGCGTGATCGTATCGGGCATCATCGCCGCGATCGCGTTCTATCCGATCACCCAGGCCATGATCAGCGAAGGCGCAACGCAACTTTACCTGGCGTCGCTGATCGGTCTTGCGCTGACAGCGGCCATGGTCGTGATCACGGAGTACTACACCGGCACCAGCTTCAAGCCGGTACACACCATCGCCCAGGCGTCGACCACCGGTCACGCGACCAACATCATTGCCGGCCTTGGCATCTCGATGAAAGCCACCGCACTGCCGGTACTGGCGGTCTGTGTCTCCATCTGGGCGGCCTACCAGCTGGGCGGCCTGTATGGCCTTGGTATTGCCGCCACGACCATGCTGTCCATGACCGGCATGATCGTTGCGCTGGACGCATTCGGCCCCATCACCGACAACGCCGGCGGCATCGCCGAAATGTCGGGTCTGCCGTCAGAAGTACGTGAGGTGACCGATGCGCTGGATGCGGTCGGCAACACCACCAAGGCGGTCACCAAGGGTTACGCGATCGGATCGGCAGGCCTTGCGGCGCTGGTGCTGTTCGCCGACTACCGGTACAGCCTGGACTCCGCCGGTTTCGGCATGCTGATGTTCGATCTGTCCGACCCGCGGGTCATCATCGGTCTGTTCATTGGCGGCCTGGTGCCTTACCTGTTCGGCGCACTCGCGATGGAAGCCGTCGGACGCGCCGCGGGATCCGTGGTCAATGAGGTGAGACGTCAGTTCCACGAGATCAAGGGCATCATGGACGGCACAGCCAAGCCCGACTACTCCACGGCGGTAGACCTGCTGACCAAGTCGGCGATCAAGGAAATGATAGTGCCGTCGCTGATACCGCTGTTCGTGCCGCTGGCCGTCGGCCTGCTGCTGGGTCCGGAGGCGCTGGGCGGCCTGCTGCTGGGCACGATCGTGACCGGACTTTTCGTCGCGATTTCCATGACCGCCGGTGGCGGCGCGTGGGACAACGCGAAGAAATACATCGAAGACGGCAATCTCGGTGGCAAGGGATCGGAAGCCCACAAGGCGGCCGTGACCGGCGACACCGTCGGCGACCCTTACAAGGACACGGCCGGTCCCGCGATCAATCCGCTGATCAAGATCATCAATATCGTCGCACTGATGATCGTGCCGCTGCTCTGATCGAGCCTGCTGCAGCGCGCCGGCAACCCTGCCGGCGCGCTGACATTGCGGTCACTGGCCAACGGCCGTTCTCTCTCAACCGGCACCAGGTTGACACCCCGATCCAACCCGGATGCGCAAACCACCCGCCCCCAGTGACCGCAGCACGCCCCAGCCAAGGCCGGTACTTGGCGTCTCGCTGAAGCTGCTTTCCGTGATGCTGCTTGCCAGCATGGCGGCCTGTGTCAAATACCTGGGCGAATCGCTGCCGGTTGGCCAGATCATGTTCGCGCGCGGACTGATCTCACTGCCGCTGCTGGTGCTGATTGCCTGGCAGATCGCCGGCCTGCACCTGCTCGCGACACGCAACCCTCGCACTCACGCGCTGCGCTCGTTGTCGGGCACGATCAGCATGTTCTGCTGGTTCTATGCGCTGACCCTGATTCCGCTGGCCGAATTCACGGCCATCAGCTTCACGGCGCCAATGTTTCTGACCGTCCTGGCTATGGTGTTTCTCGGCGAGCGCATTCACGTGTATCGCTGGACGGCACTGGCTATTGGCATGACCGGCGTGCTGATCGTCACTGCGCCGTATTTTTCGCTGAGTGAAGCGTCAAGCACCGCGGGTGTGCTGTTCGCGCTCGCCGCGGCAGTGCTCGCTGCGCTGGCGATGATGTTCCTGCGCAGCATGAGCGGCGCCGGACGCGAGCATGCGGTGACCATCACCTTTTATTTCACGCTCACATCCACCGTCTGCGCGCTGTTCACGCTGCCGCTGGGCTGGCTGCTGCCCGACGCCGAACAATGGCTTTTCATCGTACTGATCGGGCTGTTTGGAGTGGGCGGTCAGTTGCTGATGACCTACTCATACCGTTATGCAGAGGCCTCGACGATCGCCCCGCTGGACTACGCCAGCATTCTTCTCGCGGTCACCTACGGCTACGTATTCTTCGGAGAGATACCGGGTTGGCCGGTCTGGCTGGGGGCGCCGCTGGTCATTGCGGCCGGGCTCATCATTCTCTGGCGCGAGTACCGCCGCTCACGTCCCGGCCCGACAACGGTAACGGTTGCCGACGGCTGAACGGGATCAGGCCGCCAGCGGACGAGGCCGCTCTATGATGAAACCCTGAACGAAATCCACGCCCAGCTGACGCACGGCGTCGAACGCCGCCTGGTCCTCGACCTGACCCGCAACGACCCGAAAGTCCAGCGTCCTGGCCAGTTTCACCATCGCCGACACCATCTCCCTGTTCACCTTGTCGCTGTCCAGGTCACGCAGATACATGCCGTCGATCTTCAGGTAGTCCAGCGCAAGATGTTTCAGATTTGCGAACGAGCCTACGCCGCCGCCGAAATTATCCAGAGTGAACCGGCAACCCATGCCGTGCAGCACATTGATGAACCGCTGCGCATGATCCATGTGCATGACCACCGCTGTCTCGGACACCTCAAAGCACAGCATGCCGGGATGCACACCGGTGTGATCGAGCATGTCGACGACAAACTCCAGGAAGTCCTCGTCGCCCAGTGTCTGGCCCGACAGATTGACGCTGACACTGCGATTCTCGGGCAGGTGAAGCGCACCGCTGGCAAGCGCCGTCAGGGTTGTCTGCACCACCCAGCGATCGATGTGTGACATCAGTCTGTAGCGTTCGGCGGCTGCCAGAAACTGCGCCGGCGCGATACTGCGGCCGCTTTCGTCGCGCATTCTCAGCAACACCTCGGCAGCCGGCCCATCCTGCCGCTCGCCATCCAGTGCGATGATGGGTTGCACATAAAGCTCGAACAGATTCTCTTTAAGCGCCTGCTGCAATCGCTGCAGCCAGTGAATCTCGCCACGCTGACGCGCGGCGATTTCATCCCGCGCCGAGTAGACGTGCACGCGGCCGCGACCCTGGGTCTTTGCGACATAGCAGGCCGAATCCGCGGCGCTGAGTACCGTTTCCGCGGTGCCGCTGTCCTGTCCCACCTGCACCAGACCCACACTGAGCCCTATGTCAAAGACTCGGTCACGCCAGGTGAAGCGATAGTCGGCGACGGCCTGACAGACGTCCTCGGCGATCTGCCGCGCCTTGTCCAGCGGGCAGCCGGCCAGCAGCATCGCGAACTCATCGCCTCCGACCCGCGCCACGGTGTCCGAGTCCCTGACCCGTTCGCGCAGCAGTACCGCGAGTTCGCGCAGGAGATTGTCTCCGGCAATGTGGCCGGACGTATCGTTGACGATCTTGAAGCGATCCAGATCGAGGTAGGCAACGACGTGATGCACGCCTTCGCCACGTGCGCTGGCAAGCGCCGACTCCAGGCGTCGTTCGAACTCTGCACGGTTCACGAGGCCGGTCAGCGCATCGTGGCTGGCCTGATAGGACATCTCCCTTGTCAGGCCGCGCAGCTCCGTCACATCGTGAATGATCACCACACAGCCGGCCACTTCGCCCTCAGGCCCGCGTATCGGCGACGCGGTCAGTTCGGTGGAGAACTCCTTGTCCGATTGACGACTCATCAGCAGCGCACGCTTGCCGAGATTCACACGACGTCGCTCGTTCAGGCACTTGCGAACCGGGTCGCCGAGCGACTCGCGATCGACTTCGTCCACCAGGGAAATCACATCGGTGAGGCGCTTGCCCAGACCGAAACTGCGCGAAGTGCCAGTGAGCTGTTCAGCCGCTTCATTCATGTAGTCGATGACGCCAGCCGTGTCCGTGGTGATCACGCCCTCACCTATCGACTCCAGTGTCACACGGGCCTGAAGCTTGCTGCGTCCCAGCGTCGCTTCCATGCTCTTGCGATGCGTGATGTCGCGCGCAACGGAGATCAGCGCCGGCTCGCCGCGGAATGTGATCCTGCGGCTGTGCATCTCCACCCAGAGACTGCCGTCATCGGCGTTGATCAACTGCACTTCCACCGGCGCAACAGCCGTAGCCGAGCCTAACGCACGCTCAACGAAATCGCGCAGCAGCGTGCGGTACGCCGGACGCAGCAGATCCGTCGTCGCCTTCCCGACCAGCGTTTCGGCACTCACGCCAAACAGGCGCCCTGCCGCGCGATTGGCAAACTGTATGGTCTGGGTGTGGATCAATGCGATGTCAGGCAGGGTATCGGCCAGCGCATCGAACAGGGCATCGCCATTCACCCCGGCCCGGCTGGCCTCTTCCGCACGTTCCACAAGGCGATTGATGGTAGCGGCCACATCGACAAACGCACCGGCCCTTCCGCTGACCGTCAATCGCAGCTCACGGTTGTCCGCCGCCAGCAGCCGGTGAACGTCACGGCGCAGGCGATCCACCTCACGCGACTCGCGCATCCGGCGCAGCCAGACGAACACGCTGAATGCGATCAGAAGCGCTGTCAGCAGCCCCAGTACGATCAGAACGATGTCGGCAGTCCCGGACACGGCGTTCACAATGCGGGCCCGGCCCTGCGCCCCCGCCTCAAACCGTCCCCCCGCGTCGAAGCCTGCTCCGCAACAACGGCATCATGTGACGCCACCTGCCATGCGGTGATGCCCGGCTGCCGGGGCCTGGCCACCTGCGTATGCCTGGCCACTTGCGTGAGCTTCGTCCCTGTGATCACTGTGAGATACGCCCGTTGTCGTCGCGAACAAAAACTGCCCGCGGCATATTGTTATTACACCCGGAGGAGCGCGGCGTCACGGTCGGCTTGCAACACCGCAGTCTCGGCGAGGCTAAGTCCCGTCGGGGGCTGAAAATTAAGATAACCCATGGCGAACTGCACAATGCCGGTTTTCACCATAATTCTTAACATGGCGCCTTGTCTGGCTTCGCTAAACTCCTTACCCTTGCCCGCTTCCCCCCACGACGGGCGTGTTCGCCTTGTCTCCAGCAACCGCTGCCTGAACGGGGATGAGCTGAACAGGGATAGGCCGAACTCAGGATGAATGTCGAAACTGCCAGAACCCAGATGCTGGGCCAGCAGATCCGGGCGTGGGACGTCCTGGATAACCGGGTCCTGGCGGTGCTCGGTGAAGTGCCGCGCGAAAGCTTCGTCCCGGCGGATTACCGCGAGCTGGCGTTCGCGGATATCGAGATTCCGCTGCAGCACGGGCAGTGCATGATGGCGCCCAAGGTCGAAGGCAGGCTGCTGCAGGCCCTGCAGCTGGAAGCGATAGACGACGTGCTGGAAATCGGCACCGGCACCGGCTTCCTGACGGCATGTCTGTCAAGGCTGGCGCGATCGGTCACATCGGTGGACATTTTCGACGATTTCGTCAGCAGCGCAGGCAGACTGCTGGAAAACCACGGCATACGCAACGTCAATCTGCGCACTGCCAACGCGTTCGAACTGGATCCCGTCACGCGCTACGATGCCATCGCCGTCACGGGGTCAATGCCGGAGTTCCAGGACCGGTTTGTCCGTCTGCTCAAGCCCGGCGGGCGCCTGTTCGTGACAGTCGGTCGGGAACCGGCCATGGAGGCGCAGTTGATCCGCCTGACCGCCACCGGCGATCCGGTGCGGGAAAGTCTCTTCGAGACAGTCATCACTCCGCTGATCGGCAGCGAAACACCCCCGCCGTTCAGCCTTTAGAATGCGTAAACGGCTTCGTGTTACCAGCGCGAAGAACGGCCAACAGAATTTAACTAAAGCGGGACACAGCATGAAGACAGCGCGGATAAGCACGGCAATCCTGGGTATCGCCACGCTAGGACTGAGTGCAGGTAACGTCATCGCTCAGGAGCGGCTGATGGATATCTATCAGCGCGCATTGCAGAACGACCCGCAGATTCGCCAGGCCGAAGCCACCCTGCAGGCACAGTCGCAGGACCGCCCGCTGGCGCGCGGCAGTCTGATGCCGCAGATGGGAGTCAGCGCGAGCCGCACAGGTTCATGGTCCGAGGATCCGAACCGTCCTACGGACTTTGTGACCGGCGTACCCAATCCGTTCATCACCGGCTCCGAGAATCGCAGCGGCCGCTCGTCGTGGAACGTGTCGCTGAACCAGACAGTTTTCAACTGGGGCAACATCCTGAACCTTCGCCAGGCGGACAAGCGCGTCGCGCAGGCGGAAATCGAATTCGAGCGGGCACGTCAGGAGCTGCTGGTGCGGGTGGCACAGGCGTATTTCGCGGTGCTGACAGCCGAAGACACGCTGGCTGCCCAGACGGCCGCCCGTCAGGCCTTTGCACGCCAGCTGGAACAGGCGCAACGTCGATTCGAAGTCGGCCTGATCGCGATCACCGACGTTCAGGAAGCCCAGGCCGCTTACGACAGCTCGGTCGCTGACGAGATTCTCGGCCAGCGCAACGTGGCCTCCGCTCAGGAAGGGCTGCGTGAAATCATCGGCGCCTATGTGGCCGACCTCGCCGGCCCGGTGGACGACCTGCCGCTGGACCCGCCGCAACCGCAGGACCCGGAACAGTGGGTATCCACCGCGCTGGGCCAGAACCTGACCCTTGTCGCCAGTCGCATCCAGACGGAAATCGCCGAAGACAGCATTGCGATTGCCCGTTCCTCGCGCCTGCCCACGCTCAGTGTCAGCACCGGCTGGAGCGACTCCAGTGGCTGGTCGCGCCGCTCACTGGTGCTGGATCCGAATCCGCCTTTCCCGCCCGATCCGCCCATCGTGCAGCCACCGCGCACGACGTCGGAAAGCCGCGGTTACAACTGGTCCATCAATCTGAACGTACCGCTGTACACCGGCGGCACGAACCGCGCAAACATCCAGCGCTCGGTCTATCAGCACCGCGCCGCCAGCGAGGCGCTTGAGAGCGTCGCCCGCCAGACCGAACGACAGACCAGGGATGCCTATCTCAGCGTGATGTCGGATATCTCTCGTGTCAGCGCGCTGCGTCAGGCGCTGCAATCCAGCCGTACCGCGCTGCAGGCCACGGAAGCCGGTTTCGAGGTGGGGACGCGAACATCAGTGGATCTGCTCGTGTCGCAGAACAACCTGCGGCAGGCCGAAACCAACTATGCGCGCAGCCGCTATGACTACATTCTGAACGTGCTGCGCCTGAAACAGGCCGCCGGCACACTGAGTCTGGAAGACATAGAAGACATCGACAGCTGGCTGCAATAGCAGCCGGCTGCTTCTCTCCCCGTCCGCAGAGCTTCTATTGCTTGCGCAGGGAGTCGATCAGCGCGGTGGTCGATCGTCCCGGCTTGAATCCGAGCACGCGGACTTCGCCTCCATTGCGGATCACGGCCTCTCCGCCGGCGATCTCATCGACACGATAGTCGCCGCCTTTCACCAGCACATCCGGAAGCACGCGGCCGATCAGTTCAGCCGGCGTGTCCTCACTGAACGGCACGACCCAGTCCACTGCGGCAAGCCCTGCCAGCACGGCCATACGATCGGCCAGTTCGTTCATCGGACGTTTCGGCCCTTTCAGCCGTGTCGTGGACGCATCGTCATTGACTGCGACCACCAGCCGATCACCCAGCGACTTCGCCTCTTCAAGATAGCTGACGTGACCGGCATGCAGGATATCGAACACCCCGTTGGTCATCACAACGCGTTCGCCGCGCGCCTGCGCCCCCTGCACCAGCGCGATCAGTTCCTCGGCATCCACGAGACCGCGGCCGCCACGACCGCGTCTGTGCAGCGCCAGACGCAGCTCCGCTGGTGTGACAGTCGCCGCACCGATCTTTGCGACTACAAGCCCCGCCGCCAGGTTGGCCAGAGCCGCGGCGTCCTCGATCGCGACACCGAGTCCCAGCGCGGCGGCCATCACCGCCACCACGGTGTCCCCGGCGCCGGTGACATCGAAGACCTCGCGCGCATGCGCAGGCAGCGTCAGCGGCGGCTCACCGCGCGGCACCAGCGTCATCCCCCGCTCGCCACGGGTGACGAGCAGTGCCTGAAGATCGAGCGCGGCACGCAGTTCCTCCGCCTTGCGAAGAAAACCTTCCTCATCCTTCCACGCGCCCGCCACGGCCTGAAATTCGGACTGATTCGGCGTGAGCACCGTCGCGCCGCGGTAGCGTGAAAATTCCGTGCCTTTGGGATCGATCAGCACCGGCACGCCGGCCGCGTGACAGCGCTGTATCAGGTCTTCGACTGCAGCCAGTGTTCCCTTGCCGTAATCGGAAAGAATGACGGCATGGGTGCCGGCCAGCTCGCTGTCGAAGACGCCGGCAAACGCTGTCGCAAACCCGGCAAAGCCGTGTTCGGCATCGACCCTGAGCATCTGCTGATTGCGCGCCAGCACCCGCAGCTTGTGCACGGTTGGTACGTCCGCAACGCGATGAAACGCACAACGCACCTGCCCGGATTCCAGCAACACCTGCAGGGCATCCGCGCGCGCATCCTTGCCCACGATCGCAGCAAGCGTGACCTCAGCACCCAGCGCCGCAACGTTGACGGCCACGTTCGCCGCCCCACCCGGACGCTGCTCGGCCGAGCGCGTATGCACCACCGGTACCGGCGCTTCAGGAGAAATCCGCGCCGTGTCACCGAACCAGTACTCGTCCAGCATCGCATCGCCAGCCACGAGCACCCGCAGTCCGGAAAAATCAGGTATCGAAAGTGTCACCGCAACCGTCCGAATCTAACGTTCACAACTGGCGTGCGATTCTAGCCCGGATCATTCGTGAACGGGCCCGAAGCGGTTCCCGCGTACGCTGTCGCGAGCTGCCCCTCGTCAGGGGGCGTCCGCGGCCATGGATGGCCGAGGCCGCAGGACGCGACTTTCGCCGTCCCCCTGACGAGGGAGCAGCTCGCGACAGCGTACGCACCCCCCACCCCCCCAAACCGTTCACGAACGATCCGGGCGCCCAAAACAAACGCGGCAGAAATGAAAAAGGCCCGCCGCAGGTGTCACCCCGAAGCGGGCCAGTGATGGACCGACGAACCCTGCTGCCACGGTGGTTGCGTCGATCGGCGGGTAGATCTTGCTCTGCCTCGTCAGCCGCACTTGGAATAGCCGCAGTTCAGGCAGGTCATGCAGCCGTCCAGCATGACCGCAGCTGCCGTACTGCACTTGCCGCACAGCTGGGCACCTTCCGGGAATGCCGCCTCGGCGAATGCATCCTGCTGACCGCCACGCGCCTCGAATTCGGCGCGTTTGTCCGCCAGCATCTGGCGCTGCTCGGGCGTGAGCTCCTGGCTCTCAAGCAGACCGATCTCCGTCAGATGCCGTTCGACGATGTAACCGAGCTCGGCGATGATGGACGGCATGAACTTGCCGCCCGGCTGCCAGTAGCCACCGCGCGGATCGAATACGGCTTTCAGCTCCTCAACCAGGAAGGTGACGTCACCGCCCTTGCGGAACACGGCGGACATGATGCGCGTCAGCGCCACGATCCACTGGTAGTGATCGAGGTTCTTCGAATTGATGAAGATCTCGAAAGGCCGGCGCTGTTCGTGCGGCGTGCCCATATTCAGGACGATGTCGTTGATCGTGATGTACATCGCGTGATCGGACACCGGCGTCTTGACCTTGTAGGTGGAGCCGATGAGCACATCAGGCCGCTCCAGCTGCTCGTGCATCTGGATGACCTGTGCCTTTTCGCGCTTTTCGGCATCCTTCTTCGTCGCTGCCGAGTCTCCGCCGGACATGCTGTTCGCAGCATCGTCCTCCGGACGGGAGACGCTGTATTTCACGATTTTCCTGTCAATGCTGATCGCCATCTGTGTAGCCCCGTAAAAATTTTTCCGCCCGGTTCCGTCATCCATTCACTCGGCTGACGTGCCGGCCGTTCACCACTTGCCGTAGTAGCCTTCCTTGAGCGCATCAAACAGATTCGCCGCGGTGTGCTTCTCACCGTCGTACTCGATCTCTTCGTCGCCCCTGGCTTCAACGGTCGAGCCGTCATCCAGTGTGAACCTGTATACCGTGCTCTTGAGATCCTTTTCCTTCACCAGCACGCCCTGGAATGCTTCCGGGTTGAACCGGAACGTCGTGCATCCCTTCAGGCCCTTCTCGTACGCGTACATGTAGATGTCCTTGAACGTCTCGTACGGGTAGTCCGTGGGCACATTCGCGGTCTTGGAAATGGACGAATCCACCCACTTCTGCGCGGCAGCCTGTATATCCACGTGCTCAGTGGGTGACACGTCGTCGGAGCTGACGAAATAGTCCGGCAGCTGCTCACCCGGCTTGTCGGATCCGGGCAGCGCCTTCGGATTGACCAGCGCACGGTAAGCGAGCAGTTCGAAGGAGAATACGTCGATCTTTTCCTTGGTCTTGCGCCCTTCGCGGATCACATTGCGGAAATAGTGATGCGCGAAAGAAGGCTCTATGCCGTTGCTGGCATTGTTGGCCAGCGACAGTGAGATCGTACCGGTAGGCGCGATGGAGCTGTGATGTGTGAAGCGCGCGCCGTGCCGTTCAATTTCGTCCACCAGTTCCGGTGCGACCTCACGCACTCGCTGCATGTAGCGGCTGTAACGCGCATGAAGAATGCGCCCCGGCACGCTGTCACCGACCTTGTAGCCGTCATCGCGCATTTCGGGACGCTTGCGCAGCATCTCTTCGGTCACCGTGAATTCCTGCGTCAGCAGCGGCGCCGGGCCTTTTTCCTTCGCAAGTTCCAGACCGGTCTGCCAGCCGGCCACCGCCAGCTCGCGCGCGACATCCTCGGTGAACCGCACCGACGCTTCGGAACCGTAGCGCATACGCAGCATCGTGATCGCCGAACCAAGACCCAGGAAGCCCATGCCGTGACGCCGCTTGCGGGTAATCTCGTCGCGCTGCTGAGGCAGCGGCAGACCGTTGATCTCGACGACGTTGTCCAGCATGCGAGTGAACACCTGCACGACTTCGCGGAACTCGTCCCAGTCGAAACCGGCCTGTTCGGTGAAGGGCGCATTCACGAACTTCGTCAGATTGATCGAACCCAGCAGGCAGGAGCCATAAGGCGGCAGCGGCTGTTCACCACAGGGGTTCGTCGCGCGTATGTTCTCGTCGAACCAGTTGTTGTTCATTTCATTGACGCGGTCGATGAGAACGAAACCGGGCTCGGCGAAATCGTAGGTGGAGGACATGATCAGGTCCCACATGCGCCTGGCGGGCAGCGTGCGATAGACGCGGCACGCCACCTTGCCGGTACCGTCGCCCACGTATCCGCCCTGGATGGGCCACTCGCGCCACACGACCTGCTCGTCGTCGGTCAGGTCCAGGCCATCTTCGTCGACTTCCTTCTGCGTGACCGGAAACGCGAGCTTCCAGGTGCGATCTTCCTTGACCGCCTGCATGAATTCGTCGGTGACCAGCAGTGACAGATTGAACTGGCGAAGCCGTCCGTCCTCACGCTTGGCGCGCACGAAATCCACCGCGTCGGGATGGCCGATGTCGAAGGTTGCCATCTGCGCGCCGCGGCGGCCGCCGGCCGACGACACCGTAAAGCACATGCGGTCGTAGATATCCATGAACGACAGCGGCCCGGACGTATACGCCCCGGCACCGGACACATACGCACCGCGCGGACGCAGCGTGGAGTATTCATAGCCGATACCGCAGCCGCATTTCAGCGTCAGGCCGGCTTCATGGACCTTGGCGAGGATATCGTCCATGGAATCGCGGATCGTGCCCGACACAGTGCAGTTGATGGTCGAGGTGGCCGGCTTGTGTAGTCCCGCGCCGGCATTGGAGGTGATCCGGCCGGCAGGAATGGCGCCGCGCTGCAGGGCCCAGACAAAGCGCTCGAACCAGAAGTCGCGCTTCTCCGGCGCCTCGACATCCGCAAGTGCACGTGCAACCCGCTCGTAGGAAGCCTGGATGTCTGCATCCACCGCGCTTCCGCTCCTGGTCTTGAGCCGGTATTTCTTATCCCAGATGTCGTATGAGGCTTCCTGCAGAGGAATGTCAGTCAGCCTCGTTGCCTTGACCTGCAACGCCATATTCATGATTGCGAATACCCCTCTGTCCGCAGCTTTCGCGGTTTCCACAATCCGTATGGCGTCTTCTACCCGAAAAACGTCGCTTCCGCGGTCGGACGGTGCGACGTTTTTTGCGTAAAAGCCTCCCGCGAGCCAGCAGTGCAGCCCTTGCCGCTACGTTATGTGGAGCTTGTTTGCACCGACACAAGATGTAGTGTCGCTGCAGCGTAGGGTAGGACGCCGGACAGTCGCTGTCAAGACTTTATGACAAGCTCGATAATTTATATTATCCGTTTTAATATCAACATATTAGAAAACTCTCGGGGCCCGGGCCCGGGCACTCCACGGAATTCTCCCGCGATCTGCGACCCGGAGACAACGCCACTATATATTGTGCCCAGCCTGTCCCCCGCCGGAACACAGCTAATCCACAGCTTTGTCACCGGCAGTCACGCCCGGGCACTGAAAACCTGTGTGCGTCGACGCCAGCGGGCACGCGGGGCGCAAACGGATGGAACTCGGCACGGCACGGAAATGCCGAAGCGTCATACAATAGGTGAACATCAAGGCCGGGCCGGGACGCTGGCAGGGCCGTGCAGCAACAGCAAGGTAATGCCCATGACGATCATCGACGAACGGCACCTTTCAGTTTCCATCCGGCCGCTGGTGGCGCTTGCAGCCCTGCTCCTGGTGTTCACGCTGCCGATCACGGCGCTGTCCCAGCCGGTCGGGGGAATCGTCGGCCAGCAGGTGCCGAGTCTGGCGCCGATGATTGAACAGGTGTCCCCGGCGGTCGTAAACATCTCGGTCAGCGGCCGCTCCGGACGCGACCTGCTGCGCGAACTGATGGATCCGTCCGCGCCGCAGGGCGGCGCGCGGCCGCCGGTGCAGAGCGCCGGCTCCGGCGTCATCGTCAATGCGGCCGAAGGCTACATCATCACCAATCACCACGTGGTCGAGAACGCCGAACGCATTACCGTCACCCTGTACGACAATCGCAGCCTGGAAGCGCGGGTGGTGGGCTCCGATGCCGGTTCCGACATTGCCGTACTGAAAGTCGATGCGAACAGCCTCACCGAAATCCGTTTCGGCAATTCCGACAGTCTGCGCGTCGGCGACTATGTGGTCGCGATCGGCAACCCTTTCGGTTTCTCACACACCGTCACATCCGGCATCGTCAGCGGACTCGGCCGCAGCGGACTGAATTCCGAAGCCTATGAGGATTTCATCCAGACCGACGCATCCATCAACCCCGGAAACTCAGGCGGGGCGCTGATCGACCTGAACGGACAGCTGGTGGGCATCAATTCAGCCATCCTGTCGCGCACCGGCGGCAACATCGGCATCGGTTTCGCGATCCCGGTCACGATGGCTCGCAATGTCATGGATCAGCTGATCGAGCACGGCGAGGTCAGGCGCGGCCTGCTCG
Organism: Gammaproteobacteria bacterium; assembly: GCA_050485685.1. Lineage (GTDB taxonomy): Bacteria > Pseudomonadota > Gammaproteobacteria > Steroidobacterales > Rariloculaceae > JBJHBP01. The sequence continues at coordinate 38,209 of JBJHBW010000017.1, read as the reverse complement.
GCATCTCGATCAATCCGATCACACCGGAGACGGCCTCCATCTACAGGCTGGGCGACACCGCAGGTGCGCTGGTCACACAGATCGTGCCCGATTCCGCGGCGGAACAGGCGGGACTGCGCGTCAATGACGTCATCGTCTCCGTCAACGAACGTCCGGTACGCGACCCGGGCGCATTGCGTGCCGCCATTGGCCTGCATCATCCCGGCGACCGCGTCACCGTGGTGTTCATTCGAGACGGCGAACGCCGCACCGTCACCGCCACACTGGGCGAACAGCAGCAGCAGGCCAGTGCCGCACGCCCGGCCCGCGGCGCCCCGCAACGACCGCAGCCGCCGGAAGGTCTCGGCGAGGTCGATCCGTCATTTCGCGGCGTGGAGCTGGCGAACCATGACACCTCACGGCCCGGATTCTCCGGCACGGAAGGCGTACTCGTGGTTGCCGTCCCGCAGGAAAGCGAAGCCTGGCAACGCGGACTGCGACGCGGCGACATCATCACGCACGTCAACCGCGAGCGCATTCGAAGTGTTTCCGATGCGCGCGGCGTGATCGAGGATGCTCGCACCATCCTGCTGCAGGTACGGCGCGACGATCGCGAGCAGATCGTTCAGATGCGCTGACGCCGACCTGCTGAGCGCCCCGCGACGCGCACGCAATTCGATTAGAATGCGGGCATGGCTATTGGATCGGGCTCAGGAGTGGTATGCATGCTGGGCGGCTCCGGCTTCGTCGGGCGCTCGCTCGCCAGCCGGCTGATCAAGCTCGGTTACGAAGTCCGCATTCCTACACGCAACCGGGAACGGGCGCGACGCCTGCTGGTGCTGCCTGGCGTGCACCTGGTGGACGCCGATATTCACGACCCGGCCACGCTGCAGCGCCTGCTGCGCGGTTGCGATGTGGCGATCAACCTGGTCGGCATTCTCAATGAGAAGGGCCACGATGGCAGTGGCTTTCGCGTTGCGCATCTGGAACTGACCGAGAAACTGCTGACGGCCTGCCTTGAAACCGGCACTGGCAGGCTCCTGCAGATGAGCGCGCTGAAAGCCAACGCCGAGCGCGGCCCCAGCCATTACCTGAAAACCAAGGGGCAGGCTGAAGACGCGATCCGCAACACTGCCGGCGAGGATCTTCGCTACACCATATTCCGTCCGTCCGTGATCTTCGGGCCGGACGATTCGTTCATCAATCGTTTCGCAGGACTGCTGCGTATCATGCCGGTGCTGCCCCTGGCACGCGCCGATGCACGTTTCGCGCCGGTGTATGTGGAAGACGTGGTTGACGCGTTCGCCCGCGCGCTGACCGACCCTGCCACCTGCGGACAGACCTACCAGCTGTGCGGGCCGGACATATTCACGCTGAGCGAGATCGTCAGCTACGTGCGCCAGCAGCTCAGACTGCGTCGTCTTGTACTCCCTCTGCCGGATTCACTGGGGCGCCTGCAGGCCCTGACGGCCGATTATCTGCTGCCCGGCAAGCCGTTCTCCATGGACAACTTCCGATCGCTGACTGTGGGCAGTGTCTGCACCGAGGACGGTTTCGCGCCACTGGGCATCACACCACGTGCAATGAAAACCATTGTTCCCCAGTACCTCACCCCGCGCGGACACAAGGACACGATGTCGCGACTGCGGGGGTCCGGTCGGCACTGAGCGGTCAGGAATCGCCCCAGGCCGTGAGCCGGGCTTCACGCGCCTCGGGCGCAAGTCCGGCCAGCTCATCCATGTCGGCATAGAACTGCGACAGCCCGACTTCATCGAGTCGCGCACGCAAAGCCGGCAACCAGCCTTCGTAAGTCACGACGGCGGCGATGATGGCATTGTTCAGCGGCTGCGCGAACCAGGCATCGTAGTCCGGCACATCGCCCCAGGCTGAGCGCGTCTCCCGGTATTCGTCCTGCAGCGTACTAAATGCCGCGCGCTTGGCCTCGCGCATCACTTCTTCCGGGTCATCGCGCGCGTAGATGAGGGCGAGCCGGTCGCGCTGCCTGGCCACCAGCGCGGCAAAGTCGCTGCGCCGGGCCAGACGTTCGTGATAACGCGCAACCGCACCCTCGTCCCCATGCCGGGTCAGCCACAGTTCGGTACCGTACTGTTCGATGGCGCTTGCGAACGCCTCGCTGAGCGCACTGTCATCCCTGATGTACAGCCGCTGATGCGCGAGTTCGTGAAACAGCAGCGCGGCCAGGTCCGTGTCCGATCCCGCCAGCATGGTATTGAGCACCGGGTCCGCGAAAAAACCCAGCGTGGAATACGCGCGTACGCCGCCCAGGTAAGTATCGAAGCCGCGCTCATCCAGCCGCGACTGGAAACGCTCCGCAGCCTCACGGCGAAAGAAACCGCGATAACTGACGCAACCGGCCACAGGAAAACACCAGGTCTCCGGCTGCACGGAAAACTCCGGCGCCGCGACCACATTCCACACCGCGAACGGCCGGCCGAGATCGGCGTAGGTGGTGTAGCTGCGGTTATCCGGCAGGCCGAGTTCGTCGATCGCAAACTGCCGGATGCCGACCACCGTTTCAAGGCGAGCCCGCAGCGCCGGGTCGGTATCCGGATCGTCAAGCAGGGCAGCGATGGAAGTGCGCTTCGCCAGCAGCTGCATCTGCCCGCCGGCCGCCTGCCAGTAGTATGGCAACGAGCAGCCGCTCAGCAGCGTGAACAGCAGCAGTAACGTTGCGATCCTTGCCAGACGTGCCATCGCTGAAACATTAGCATGCGAATCGCTACGGTATGATGCCGCGATGGAGGTTTACGAAGTCGGAGGCGCTGTACGCGACGCGCTGCTCGGGTTGCCGGTCACTGACCGCGACTGGGTGGTCGTGGGCGCGACCGCGGAAGAACTGCTTGCGGCAGGCTATCGGCCGGTGGGCAAGGATTTCCCCGTGTTCCTTCATCCGCAAACCGCAGAGCAATATGCGCTCGCGCGCACCGAGAGCAAGGTGGCGCCGGGCTATGCCGGGTTCGAGTTCAACACGGCGCCGGACATCACCCTGGAACAGGATCTGCAGCGCCGGGACCTGACCATCAATGCGATGGCGCGCGACGAACACGGAGAACTCATAGACCCCTGCGGCGGCCGCAGCGACATCGAACGCCGCCTGTTACGCCACGTCGGCAATGCCTTTCGCGAGGATCCGGTGCGTCTGCTGCGCGTCGCGCGGTTTCTTGCACGATTCGAACCGCTGGGATTTACGGTCGCGCCGGAAACGCTGGCGCTGATGCGTGACATGGTCACCAGCGGCGAAGTGGATGCGCTGCGACCGGAGCGTGTGTGGCAGGAGACCGAGAAAGCCCTGTCCGAGCCACGGCCGGATCTGTACTTTCAGTTGCTGCGCGAGTGCGGCGCACTGGCCCGCATCTTCCCCGAAATCGACGCCTTGTTCGGCGTGCCGCAGCCACCGCGCTGGCATCCGGAAATAGATACCGGCGTGCACACACTGATGGCGCTGCGCATGGCGGCGCGCCTCAGCGATGTGCCCGCCATACGTTTCGCCGTGCTGGTTCATGACCTCGGCAAAGCCGTCACCCCCGCCGAGACGCTGCCACAGCACAACGGGCACGAGGAACACTCGGCACGGATCATCCTTGCCATGGAAGAGCGCCTGCCCGTGCCGCGCGCATTCATGACGCTGGCACTGCGGGTCGCGCGCTTTCACGGTCTGGCGCACAAGGCGCAAGAGCTCAAGCCATCGACGATCTACAAGCTGATCATGGCCGTTGACGGGCTGCGCCAGCCCGGGCAGTTCGAGCATTTCCTGATTGCATGCGAGGCCGATGCCAGAGGCCGCACCGGTCTGGAAGACGATGACTATCCGCAGGCACGCAACCTGCGCGATGCGCTGCGCGCGGCCCAGGCCGTGCCCGCCTCCGACGTCGCCCGCAAGACAGGCCTGAGCGGGCCGGCCCTGGGCGCAAAGCTGCGCGAGGCGCGCATTGCCGCCATCAGAGCCGCCATGTCGGGCAGAGGCGCATCAACCTGACACACAGGGCGTCGCCCCGCCTCAAAGACGGCCGCGCAGATCCCTGCCCGACAGGCGGCAACCACGCAGCCCGCGATTCAACAGCATCAGCTTGAAGCGCTCGCCCATCTCGCCCGGCAGGATCAGCGTCTTGAATGCCGCCAGAGCGGCCGGTGAGGCATCGGCCAGCGCGGCCGGATCCTGCGCTGCCCTTTCCACCAGAAACTGTGCCTGCGTGGTGAATCCGGCGACCTCCATGCCCGCCTGGCCAGCGGCATCGGCGCAGGCACTGAAATCCACCCATGCGGTCAGGTCCTGAAGTCCCGGCCAGAGGAAAGGATCCTCATGGGCGTGATGACGGTAATGGCAGATCAGCGTGCCGTCGCGCCGTGACGGATGGTAATACTCGTGGCGTACCAATCCATAGTCGATCAGCAGCACGGCGCCACGCGACAGCGAGCCGGCGAGCGAAGCGATCCACTGCGGCAGCATCGGGCAAAGCTCCGAACGGTAACCGTCCGCGAAGTCTCCGCCCAGGGCGTCTTCCAGTGCCTCCACCGCCGTCAGCAGCATCCGGTCGGCCGGTCGCTCCGCCCAGTGGAAGCGACCCGCACTGTGACCTACGCCACGCGCCATCACCTGTTCGCCACGCCTGGCGAAGCAGGCCACCGGCAGCGCATCCGCGACTTCGTTGCCGATCACGACCGCCTGCATGGGCTCCTGGGGCAACGTGTCCAGCCACTTCACACGCTGTCCGAAAGCGGCCAGTCGCTGCTGCTGGCGCTGACGAAGGTCGGCACCGGGTTCGAGAATCAGGTATTGCAGACCGGGGAACCCATGCAGCGAACCCAGCAACCGCTCCGCCAGCGCGCCGGTACCGGCACCCAGTTCAATGATCGCCGGCTGGTCCAGTTGCATCAGCCATGGCACCAGCTCCGCCGCCAGCAGCCGCCCGAACGCCGGACTCAGCTCAGGCGCCGTCACGAAATCGCCGGCCGGCCCCAGCTTCACGCTGCCGGCACTGTAGTAGCCCAGACCAGGCTCATACAGCACGCGCTGCATATAGCGATCGAAGGGAATCCAGCCGCCCTGCTGAGCGATCTCCTCGCGCAACAGGGCCGTCAGCTCATTGCTGACGGCCAGTGCTTCGTCGGAGGGTGGCGGAAAATGCACGTTACGGATCCTGCGTGGACTGCATGAATTGCAGGGATGAGCCAGCGCGCAGCCATCGCGAATGGAACGAACAGGTCAATGGCGTCTGCGGCGAATAGTGTAACCTTGCGCGCAGATTCATCATGCGCGTGGAGTCATTCGTGGCCGATACTCAGTCCGCAAACTCACTGACCGGGCAGTGGGCCCTGGTCACCGGTGCCGGCAAGCGCATAGGCGCCGAGATCGTCCGCGCCCTGCATGAGGCCGGAGCCGGTATTGCCATTCACTATTTCCGCTCCTCGGCACCGGCCGACGCGCTGGCGAGTGAACTCAATGCCCTGCGGCCCGACTCCGCGTTCGCGCTGGGGGCGGACCTGCGCGACGTCAAAGCCATCGACGGGCTGGTCGCCGATGTGACGGCACGCACCGGCCGACTGGACATCCTGGTCAACAACGCGTCCACGTTCTACCCCACACCGCTGGGTACCGTTACCGAGGCGCAGTGGCACGATCTGATCGACAGCAACCTCAAGGCGCCACTGTTCATGGCGCAGGCGGCACTGCCGCATCTGAAAGCCGCACGTGGCGTCATCATCAACATCGTCGACGTGCACTCACAAAGGCCGCTGCGAGATCACACGGTGTACGGCCCCGCGAAGGCGGGACTTGCGATGCTGACACGGTCGCTGGCCAAGGACTTAGGTCCCCAGATTCGCGTGAACGGTGTATCGCCGGGCGCAATTCTCTGGCCGGAAGACGGCATGCCGGAGAAAGTGCAACAGAGCATCATCGCGCAGGTGCCGCTGAAACGCGCCGGCAGCCCGTCGGATATCGCGACCGCAGTCGTGTTTCTGGTGCGCGATGCGCCTTACGTCAGCGGCCAGATTCTCGCGGTGGACGGGGGTCGCAGCGTAGGCTGGTGACGTCACCTGCACTGCCCACATTCTCAAGCGTTGGCAGCTCAGGCGCGCGTTCGCGCCATACATCGGCGATGCGCTGACCGGTGACCGGATGTCGCAACTGCGGCGCCAGCTCCGCCAGGGGCGCCAGCACGAATCCGTAACACAGCACATCCGCGCGCGGCAGCCGCCGCGAGGGATCGACCGTGCGGCCGTAGAGCAGCAGATCCAGATCCAGCGTACGCGAACCCGAGACCGGTGAATCCGGACCGTTCCCCTCGCGGCGTCGACCGCTGGCCTGTTCGATAGACGACAGCACCGTCTCCACCGCATCGGGTCCTGCGTCACTATCCAGCGCGATCACCAGATTCAGAAAGTCTGCGCCATCGAAACCTACCGGTGCGCTGCGATAGACGCTGGAAATGCGCAGGGGTCCGAAGGCTTCATTCAACAGCACGCAGGCTCGCTCAATGTTGCGTTGCGGATAGATGTTGCTGCCTACGCCAACGAATACGGGCGCATGTCCTGCTGTGGCGATGGCGGCCATGAAGCGATCAACCCGTCGACGCTGCGCTGCGCTCTATCTCCACACCCACCGCACGAGAACCTTCGATGGCACCGGGTTTGGTCACGGTGACCTTCACCCAGGGCACGCTGAACTCGTCGATGACGATCGCCGCGATGGCTTCAGCCAGTGATTCCACAAGCTGAAAGCTGGACGTTTCGACAAACGCGATCACACGCTTGGCGACGTCCTTGTAGTTGAGGGCGGTATCGGTGGAGTCCGTCTCCGCGGCCCGACGCGCATCGATCGCCATTTCAAGGTCCAGCGACACCGTCTGCCGGATGCAGCGTTCCCACTCGAAGATACCGATGACGGCTTCCAGTTTCAGCTCGCGAAGAAAGATCTTGTCCATTGCAGTCATCCTCAGACAGCCGGCGGCTGCAGCTCATCGAGCGGCCAGCGCGGGCGCGCCATGATGCGCGGCGGTTGCTGTGCGTGCTCGCGTGCCCGGCACCATCCGGCATAGGCAATCATTGCGCCATTGTCGGTACACAGCGCCGGGCGGGGATAGTACACGCGTACACCACGGCTTGCGCCCATCGCCGCAAGCTCCGCCCGCAGCGACTTGTTGGCGCCCACTCCACCGGCGATGACCAGTCGCTCAAGCCCCGTCTCTTCCAGCGCACGCGCGCATTTTCCGGCCAGCGTATCGACGACGGCCGCCTGGAAGGATGCGGCGATGTCCGCGCGAACGGCATCGCTCAGCGCGCCGTCACCGCTGCCGCTTTCCGCCTGACAGGTCTGAACGGCCAGCCGCACGGCCGTCTTCAGGCCACTGAAGCTCATATCCAGTCCCTGGCGCAGCAACGGACGCGGAAAGCTGAACCGGGTCGGATTACCGGCCTCTGCCAGCGCGGCCAGCGCCGGCCCGCCGGGGTACGGCAGCGACAGCAGACGCGCCACCTTGTCGAAGGCTTCGCCGGCGGCATCGTCCAGCGTCTCGCCTATGATGCGGTAGCGCCCCAGCCCCTGGACCGCGACCAGCTGTGAATGCCCGCCTGACACCAGCAACGCGAGAAACGGGAAAGCGGGCGGATCGTCTTCCAGCATGCTGGCCAGCAGATGGCCCTCCATGTGGTGCACCGGCACCGCCGGTATGCCGAGCCCGTAGGCGAGCGCGCAGCCATACGATCCGCCGACCATCAGCGCACCGACCAGCCCGGGTCCGGCCGTATACGCGATCGCATCCAGGTCTCGCCGTTCAAGATCTGCCTGGGCCAGCACGTCATTGACCATCGTGGCCAGCCGCGCGATGTGATCGCGGCTCGCCAGTTCCGGTACGACGCCGCCGAACTGTGCGTGCAGTGCGATCTGGCTGGCCAGCACCTGCGCCACCAGCCCGCGGTCGCTGTCATAGATTGCGACGCCGGTTTCGTCACAGCTCGTTTCAATTCCCAGTACGCGCATGATCCGGATCTGGCCTCCTGTAAGCCCGGCGCTGCCATACCGGGCGCCATAACCGTGGTTCGTGGTGGCCGGCATCTTTACATCCGGCACCACCAGACGCTAAGATTACCAGCCCTGTGGCCGGCACCAGCCGGCTTCTTTGTTTCCGAGAGGATCGAATGCCCAGCGTTCGTATAAGAGAGAGCGAACATTTCGATGCCGCATTGCGGCGGTTCAAGCGTGCGTGCGAGAAGGCCGGTGTGCTCACCGAGCTGAGGCGGCGTGAGTTTTACGAGAAACCCACCCAGGAACGCAAGCGCAAGAAGGCCGCCGCGGTCAAGCGGCATCTGAAACGTTCATCGCGCAGTGCCGCGAGGCGCAAGCGCCTTTACTAGGCGCGTGCAGCAGCGGCCGCGCTGAACGGAGTCCGTCCCAAACCTTCCGGTTGCCCGCGATGTCTCTGAAGGCACGCCTACAGCAGGATATGCAGGACGCGCTGCGCGCAGGCGACAAGTCGCGCCTGGGCGTTTTGCGTATGGCCGTGGCTGCGATCAAGCAGCGCGAGGTCGATTCGCGCCGACCGCTGGACGATGCCGGCGTACTGGCCGTGCTTGAGAAGATGGTCAAGCAGGGTCGCGATTCCATAGCCCAGTACCAGGCGGGTGCGCGCGAGGATCTGGCAGCCAGGGAAGCTGCCGAGATCGAGATCCTGCAGACCTATCTTCCTGAATCACTCAGCGATGACGAGCTCGACGAGCTGGTTGCGCAGATCATTGACGAGACCGGTGCCACCAGCATCAAGGATACCGGCCGCGTCATGGCCGCACTGAAATCCCGCGCCGCCGGGCGCGTGGACATGGGCGACGCCAGCAGGCGGGTGCGCGCCGCGCTGGCCGACGATCCGGACAACTGACCCGACACCCAACCACCCTGCCCCGCCTCCGGCCTCCCTTGCGCCACGCTGTCGACCGCGTCGGGCAGGCGCGGGTGCAGCTGCTATGATCGCGCCCAGCACTGCACCACTGGCATCCCGCTTGAACTCGGCCCAACCCCGGTATGAACAGGCGTATTCCGCAAGCCTTCATCGACGAAGTGATCGCCAGGGCCGACCTGGTCGAGGTGATTGGAGCGCGCGTGTCGCTGAAGAAGGGCGGCCGCGACTATAAGGGCCTTTGCCCCTTCCATAACGAGAAGACACCTTCCTTCACCGTCAGTCCGGAGAAAGGGTTCTACTACTGCTTCGGCTGCGGCGCCCACGGCACGGCCATCGGCTTTCTGATGAACCATGAGGGCCTGAGCTTTCCGGAAGCCATCGAGACGCTGGCCGAAAGCCTGGGACTGGAAGTGCCGGACAGCGGCGAAGAGCGGGACCAGCAGGCCGACGAGAACCGGGCGCTGATCGCCGTGCTGCGCGAGGCCGATCAGATCTATCGCCGCCTGCTGCGTGAGACTCCGCATGCAATCGAATACCTCAAGCGGCGCGGCATCGATGGTGAGACCGCGGGACACTTTGGCCTGGGTTATGCGCCGGACGCCTGGGACACCGTGCTGTCGGCACTGGGCACAAGCGCAACGCGAGTCTCGCAACTGTGCACTGCCGGCCTGGTCATAGAAAACGAGCAGGGTCGCCGTTACGATCGGTTTCGCGACCGCATCATGTTTCCGATCCGTGACGCGCGAGGTCAGATTCTGGGCTTCGGCGGCCGCGTGATCGGCGACGGTGAACCCAAATACCTGAACTCGCCGGAGACACCGGTCTTCCACAAGGGCCAGGCGCTGTATGGCCTTTACGAGTCGCGTCAGCAGCAATCGCGAAGTGACGAACTGATCGTCGTGGAGGGGTACCTGGATGTCGCCAGCCTCTCGCAGCATGGCATAGCAGGCGCAGTCGCTACACTTGGCACCGCAACCACGCCCGATCATGTGCGACGCCTGACCCGACTGGCGCGCCGCGTGGTGTTCTGTTTCGACGGCGATCGCGCCGGCCGCGCGGCCGCCTGGCGCGCATTGGAGACCGTGCTGCCGTATGGCGGTGGCAACGTGGAGCTGAAGTTCCTGCTGCTGCCGCAGGGGGAAGATCCTGATTCGCTGGTCCGCTCCGCCGGCGCCGATGCATTTCGCGAGCGCATGGCGCAGGCCCTGCCGCTGTCGACCTTCATGCTGGACACCCTGCGCAGCCAGACCGACCTTGCAAGCGCAGACGGGCGCGCGCGGCTGATCACGCTGGCACGGCCGTTGCTGGCGCGGCTGCCTGCCGGCGTCTACCGCGAGCTGCTGATCAGCGAACTGGCCGCAGCCGCAGAGCTTGCGCCGGCACGTGTGGAGTCGCTGCTGGACACCGACCGCAGTGACGAACCACCGTCGCAGGCTGAACGGGCGACCCCGCGCACCCGCTCCACGCTGGTACGCAAAGCCATCACGCTGCTCGTGCACTATCCGTCCGCGGGCGCGAACCTGCCCGCCATTGCAGGCCTTGAAGACCTCCGCCAACCGGGCAGCGACCTGCTGCGACGCCTGCTTGAAGTCGTCAGGGAGCGCCCCGACATTCGCAGTGCGACGCTGCTTGAACGGTTCCGGGACGACCCCGAAGGCAGACACCTGGGACGGCTGGCGGCAGCCTTGCCGCTGGACGACGCCGAAGCCGCGCCGGCGGTGCTTGCGGACAGCCTGGAGAGGCTGGTCCGCGAGAATCGCGAAAAAATGAGCCGCGAAGCGATGAAAAACCGCCTTCAGCGTGGTCTAAACAAATAGCGCGTGCGAAATCAGCCGGTTGCCCGTCCCGTGAAGCCGCGTTTCCTACTGGCCGGAACGGGTGGATTCGGGTAAACTGGATTGTTTGATTCGCCTGACCTGACCCAAGAGGAATACGGCATCCTATGGATAATCCCGCCCAGCACCAGGAAGACGAGCGCCAGTCGCAGCTGAAGCTGCTGATTGCGAAAGGCAAGGAACAGGGCTATCTCACCTATGGTGAGGTCAATGACCATCTGCCCAGTGACATCGTCGATCCCGAGCAGATCGAAGACATCGTCAACATGATCAACGATATGGGCATTACGGTGTATGAAAAAGCACCCGATGCCGAATCGTTGCTGCTGTCGGACGCTGCGGTCGCCAACGATGATGACGCGGCCGACGAGGCCGCCGCCGCGCTGGCCACCGTCGATGCCGAGTTCGGTCGCACCACCGATCCGGTGCGCATGTACATGCGCGAGATGGGCACCGTGGAACTGCTGACACGCGAAGGCGAGATCCGTATCGCCAAGCGTATCGAGGAAGGTCTGGATCAGGTGCGTACCGCGCTGGTGCAGTTTCCACCCACGCTGGACCTGCTGTTCGACAATCATGATCAGTTCACGCGCTCAGAAGCGCGGCTGCAGGACATCATCGTCGGCTTCATCGATCCGAACGAACAGATTGCCGAACCCGCGGCACGTTCGGACAACAACGACGACAGCGACGATGACGACGATTCCAGTTCCACCACCGATACCGGACCGGATCCCGAGGAAGTCGCAAAGCGCATCAAGAAACTGAAGCGTCTTTTCAAACGCTACACGGACGGTCTGTCCGAAGCTGGCGTGAAGGGCGCTGCGACGAAGAAGGCGCTGAAGGCGTTGACGGCCGACTTCATGGAACTGAAGCTCGCACCCAAACTGTTCGAGCAGCTGGTTTCTCAACTGCGTGAAACAATCAATGGCATCCGTTCACAGGAACGCCAGGTCATGGCCCTGTGCGTTCGTGATGCCGGGATGCCGCGCAAGGACTTCATCGCCAGTTTCCCGAAGAATGAAACCAACCTCGAGTGGGTTGAGAAGCACATCCGCTCAAAGCGCAAGCATTCCTCGCAGCTGGCCAAGCTCAAGGACGACATCCTGCGCGCCCAGAAGCGCCTGCAGAAGACCGAGACGATTTCCGGCCTCACGATCGGTGAGATCAAGGAGATCAATCGACAGATCTCGATGGGCGAAGCCCAGGCACGACGCGCGAAGAAGGAGATGGTGGAAGCCAATCTCCGCCTCGTGATCTCGATCGCGAAGAAGTACACGAACCGTGGCCTGCAGTTCCTGGATCTGATTCAGGAAGGCAACATCGGTCTGATGAAGGCGGTCGACAAGTTCGAATACCGTCGCGGTTACAAGTTCTCGACCTATGCCACGTGGTGGATCCGCCAGGCGATCACACGATCCATCGCCGACCAGGCGCGCACGATCCGCATTCCCGTGCACATGATCGAAACGATCAACAAGCTCAACCGCATCTCGCGGCAGATGCTGCAGGAGATGGGACGCGAGCCGACGCCGGACGAACTGGCCGAGCGCATGGAGATGCCCGAGGACAAGGTGCGCAAGGTGCTGAAGATCGCGAAAGAGCCGATCTCCATGGAAACACCGATCGGCGACGACGAGGATTCGCACCTCGGCGACTTCATCGAAGACACCGCGGTGTCCTCACCGATCGATTCGGCGACCGAGTCGGGACTGAAGGAAACCACGCATGCGGTGCTGGCCGGTCTCACTCCCCGCGAAGCCAAGGTGCTGCGCATGCGCTTCGGCATAGACATGAACACCGACCACACGCTGGAAGAAGTCGGCAAGCAGTTTGATGTCACGCGTGAGCGCATACGGCAGATAGAGGCGAAGGCACTGCGCAAGCTGCGCCATCCCTCGCGATCCGATCAGCTGCGCAGCTTCCTGCTGGAAGACTGATTCTCCGGGCCTGTAGCTCAGTTGGTTAGAGCAGGGGACTCATAATCCCTTGGTCCCAGGTTCGAGTCCTGGCGGGCCCACCAATCATCCCCTGCAGGTTGTCACCGCGCCGCGCACATCATCGCGGCGCGGCGCCGACCTCAGGAGCGTGCATGCAGTCGCTGCGGCGCGCCCCGCAGGCTGTCAGGACGCTGCGATACCGGCAGCCTTCTGGTACGCCGGCCGTTCCTTCAGGCGCGCAATATAGGCCTTCAGCGCAGTGCACTCCTCCGGGACGGCCCCGAAGTCCTGTGCGCCCGCCAGCGTATAGCCCATGACGATATCCGCCGCGGTGAATTCATCCCCGACCAGGTACTTGCGTCCCGCCAGCAGCTTCTCCAGCTCCCTGGCGTAATGCGCGAAGGCACGCCGGCCTGCAGTCTCCATTTCCGGACTGCGCTTATCCGGCGGCAGCAGCAGTGCATGCTGCGCAATCTGCGCGACCGGCCCCATCAGCGTGGATTCTCCGAAGTGCATCCACTGCAGATACTCACCGTACTGCGGCGACATGATGGGCGGCTCGAAGCGGCCGTCACCGTAACGGTTCAGCAGATACTGGATGATCGCGACAGACTCGAACATCGTCACGGCACCATCGACCAGCACCGGCACCTTGCCGAAAGGATTCAGCTGCAGGTAATCCACTGACTGCAGCGCCTTGCGGTCGAAAGGAAGCCGCTCGATTTCGTATTTCAGCCCGAGTTCCTCGAGCAACCAGAGCACTCGCGTGGAACGGCTTTTGTCAGAGTGATAGAGCTTCATGGACTGAAAAGTCTCCCTGCAGAACGTTGAACGGAGTCATAGGAAAAAGTGTCGCACAGTCTCACGTACGCCGCGAACCGCCAAGGGCAATGCGCTCGCACAACTCCTCGAAACTGATACCACAGGCGCGCGCCGACTGCGGCAGCAGGCTGCCCGCCGACAGGCCGGGCAGCGTGTTGACCTCAAGACACCAGAAGCGGCCCGCCTCATCCATGCGAAAATCGACGCGACTGTAGCTTGCCAGCTTCAGGCATCGGTGCGCGGCCAGACCAAGTTCCTGCACCGCAACCCGCTGTTCGTCGGTGATCACGGCCGGAAAGATTTCCTGCGCACCACCCTGCTGGTACTTGGCGGCGTAGTCGAATATCGGACCGCTGAACGGAATGATCTCGCCGACCTCAAGCGGCTGGCCATCGAGTATGCCCACTGTCAATTCACGGCCGGCGACATAGCGCTCAATCATCACTTCGTCATCGAAGCGCGATGCGAGCGCAATCGCATCGTCGAGGCCGGCAGGCTCAGTGACCATGGTCAGCCCCACCGTGGACCCCTGACCATTGGGTTTGACGATGACCGGGAAGCTCAGGGTTTCACTCACCTGCTCGGCGGTGGCCGGCGCCATCAGCCAGTCCGGTGTCGACACGCCGGCGGCACGAAACAGCCGCTTGGCAACGTCCTTGTCCCATCCCAGCGCCGAGCCCAGCGTGCCGCTGCCCGTATAGCGCACATCAGCCAGATCGTAGAGTCCCTGCAGCGTGCCGTCTTCGCCGGTCGTGCCGTGCAGCGCGATAAAGACCAGGTCTGCCGCGAGCACTTCCGGAACCAGCAGTCCGCGAGGAAGACCAGTGCGTGTGGTCCGGTCGGGCGGCAACGGCGCAATGCGCGGCTGCAGCGCATGGCTCTCCTGCGACGCATCCAGTGCACCGCTCAATGCATCGACGGCAACGACGTCGTGGCCACGCCTGCGCAGCGCCGCCACCACCTGTGCAGCACTGGCGACCGACACGTCGCGTTCCATGCTGTCGCCGCCAAACAGTACTGCAATCTTCAAAACCGGCTCCGGACCCTGCCCAGGGCTGTCGCGAAACAACCGGCATTCTATAGCACAGGAATACGGAGTTTCGCGGGATGCCAACGGCGGAGAATTTTCCTATTATCAGGTAGCACCCCGTTCGGGCGGGAACATTACGACGACCGAGGAGCACAGCAACGGTGCGAACACTAACCACACTGCTCAGCGTCGCAGTCCTGCTCATCGTAAGCGGCTGCGAAACCGGAACTTCGCGCGGGCCCGAGCCCACCAGCTTTGCCGCGCCGCCGCCGGCGGATGGCCAGGGGTTCGTGGCCCTGTATGCGCCGCCGGTGGACGTGGTGCCCTACCCCAGCGACCTGTACAACCCCACCGGCCTGCAGCTCCAGGTGCCGGTCAGGGTGACCAGCCCGCTGGCCCAGGCACTGAACACACTGGACGGATTCTCCACCACCGCGGTGATCAGTGCGCCTTTCAACGCCCCGCTGGATCGCGACTCGCTGGTCCCGTTCAACCCGCTGGCCGCGCCCACCGGCAGCGAGAACGTGTTCGTGCTCGATGTTACCAACGGGCAGCCGCTGGTGCCGGGGCTGCACTACAAACTGCGCGTGGCGGCGACGGCTGGCGATGCGGCGCTGGAGATCGTGCCGCTTATGCCTCTGGCGCCTCGAACCCGTTATGCATTCATCATCACCAGCGGCGTTCAGAGTACGTTCGGCACAACCGCAGCGCCGGACACGATCTTTCGCGCCGTGCGCGACGCGCATCTGGCGGGACTGGACAGCGTCCCCGGTGCTCCGCAGCTGGATCCGCTTTTCCCGGCGATCACACCGCTGATCGACGCGGCTGTCGCCCAGCTTGGCCTGCCCGGCGATGCGGTCGTCAGCGCGTGGACCATGCTGACGCAATCAGTCGGCGACGTGCTGGAGGCGGTCGCCTCCGACGTGAGTCCAACGGCGACGGCCCTGGCACCCACGAATCTCAACACCGGGCAACTGGGCCTTGGCCTGGCGGGCCTGGCCGATCTGTATGTCGGCTATATCGAGGTGCCCTACTTCGGCGACCCTGCCCTGCCCCTGGACAGTGTCTGGATCAACAACGAGTTCCGGCCACCGAATGTCGCCAATCCCGTGCCGCTGGTCCGCGTCCCTGACATGCGCATTCCACTGCTGCTCACACTGCCGAACGAAGACAGCGGCCACAGCAGACCTGCGGACGGCTGGCCGGTTGCGATCTTTCAGCATGGCATCACGCTGAACCGCACCGTGATGCTGGGCGTCGCCGACGCATTTGCCCAGGCGGGGTTTGCCGTGATTGCCATCGATCTCCCCCTGCATGGCGTGACTGATATCGAGAGCCCGTTCTATCAGGGCCCGGGGCATCCGCTGGGTAACAACGAGCGCCACTTCAACATGGACAATGTCGGCGCCACCGGCGTATTCATACCGGACGGACAGATAGACAATGGCTGGCAGATCCTCAATCTGCAGAATCCGCTGAACGCGCGGGACCACATTCGTCAGGCCGTATCCGACCTGCTGCACCTGACGCACACCATTCCCGACATCTCCGTCCCTGACGGCCTGGCCGGGCAGGATCTGGACGGCAACCGCATCCACTTCGTCGCGATGTCGCTGGGCAGCATCATCAGCGGCGTATTTCTGGGCATGGAGCCGCCGCTGGTCACCGCCACACTGGCGAATCCCGCGGGTCCCTGGACTTCATTCCTGACCGATCCCGAAGCCGTCACCTTCGGCGAACCCATTCGTCAGGGACTGGCCGCACAGGGACTGGCCGCTGGCACGGCCAATTTCAGCAATTTCGTGCGCGATCTGCAGACCGTGATCGATCCGGTGGAACCCACCAACTATGTCGCGACCGCGGCGGCCAACCAGCCGCTGCATGTATTCTCGGTGATCGGCGACACGACGGTCCCCAACGATCCCACAGATCACATCGCATCACTGTGGGGCCTGGCGTCGATCAGCGAGACCACGGCAACCGTGCCGCCTGACACCGTCAGCGGAATCGTTCGATTCACCGCCGGTGCGCATGGGTCGCTGATCGACCCTTCCGCAGACCTGGCCACCACAGTGGAAATGCAGCAGCAGACCGTCACATTCGCGGCATCCGCAGGCACGGTCATACAGATCAACAATACCAGTGTGGTCGAATAGGGCCGCCAGCGAATTTTCAGGAGCACGACGATGAAACAACGTCGATCTGCAGCATTGCTGTTCATTCCCGGCACTCTGCTCGCGCCCGTCACCACGCTGGCGCAACCGCAACCCGTCGTGGAGGAAATAGTCGTCACCGGTACCTATATTCGCCGACCGTCGCAGTTCGATTCGCCCTCACCGCTGGTGGTGGTGGACCGCGAGGAAATCGACACCAGTGGCGCAGCCCGACTCAGTGAAATCACCGATTCGCTGACCATCAATACCGGCTCACAGAACAACCCCGACGCTTTCACGCAGAACCTCACGACCGGCACCAGCAACGTCAATCTGCGCGGTCTGGGCGTCAGTTCAACGCTCGTGCTGCTGAACGGCAGGCGCCAGACAGCGAGCGCCGTCACTACCGATCGCGGTGAAAATTTCGTGGACCTGTCATCGCTGCCGCCGATGATCGCGTTCGACCGTGTCGAAGTGCTGAAGGACGGGGCTGCGGCGCTCTACGGATCAGAGGCTGTTGCCGGTGTCGTCAACTACATCACGCGCACCGACTTTCGCGGTTTCGAATTCTCGCTGGACGCTCAGACCGTACACGATCACCCACAGGACGATCTGCAGTTCAGCGCTCTGGTAGGCACCGGCAGCAATCGCACCGGCCTGCTGTTCGCATTCAACTATCTGGACCGAGATCCGCTCACGACACGCGACCGGCGGTTATCGGGACCTGGCATCGATGTCAGCCAGGCCGGCAATCCCGGCTCGTTCCTGGTGCCGTCGCTGCCCGGCAATCCGGCATACCAGTCGGTATGGACGGCTGCTTTCGACAGCGACGGCAATGGCGTTGCCGATTTCGTTCAGCCGCAGCTTGGCCTGCCGGCGGTCCCGGGCGCCAGTCCGCCGGTCTTCGCGGACCCGGCATGTACCGCACTCGCGGCCCAGGACCCGAAGATCGTGCCGGATATCGCTGTCTCCGTGCCATCTCCAGGCGGCGCGATCGACATCGGCCTGTGCCAGTTCGATTTCGGCGATTACTACACGATCGTCCCCAGGGAAACCCGTGCCGCCGGCTATCTGGAACTGACACACCGCTTCAGCGACACCCTGAACGGCCGCATCGAAATGCACGCGGTCAACAACCGCGCGGAACGCAATAATTCACCGAGTTTTCCGTTTGCCCAGTTCCCGGGCGTATCGGCCACGCATCCCGACAATCCGTTCGGCACCGACGTGCTCTTCATCGGCCGCCTGATCGGACCTGCGGGACCGTCCAGCCCCAGCACGCACAATTCGGACACGCAGCGGGTCGCGTTTGCACTCAGCGGCCAGGCCGGACCGCGCTGGCGCTGGGATGCCGACCTGCAGTGGAGCGGGAACAAGATCTTCATCGAGGCCGAAGATGTGCTCAGCGACCGCTTGGCGCTGGCCATGAACGGCTTCGGCGGCGCGGACTGCGATCCTCAGACCGGCACGCCCGGTGCTGGCGCCTGCCAGTACTTCAATCCCTTCGGCAGCGCCCTGACCGGTACCGGCACGGTCAACTCAGCATCGCTTTACGACCACCTGCTGGGCACAGAGCAGATTCACGCACGCACGGAACTGCTCACCGCCGGAGCCGTGGCATCGGCACTGTACGGCGATCTTCGCGGCGGCCCGATAGGCGTTGCGATAGGCGTGCAGCACAGGGACGAAAGCATACGCTACGAGTACGACGAACAGGCCAACAACGACAACTACATGTTCCTGATCGGCAACCCCGATTTCTCCGACGACCGCAACGTCAATGCAGTGTTCGCCGAACTGGCCCTGCCGCTGAGCGAAACCGTGGATCTGCAGCTGGCGGCGCGACGCGAAAATTACGGCGGCGGCGTGCGATCCACAGACCCCAAGGCCACGATGCTTTGGCGGCCGTCACTCGGCGTCTCCGTCCGGGCCTCGATAGGCACCGCATTTCGTGCGCCTTCCATGTTCCAGACCTTCGGTACGCAGACTACGCTCGCGCAGCTGACCGACCCGAATGTGGGCACGGCGCAGTTCTTCCCCGTGCGCACGCAGCCGGATCCGGACGGTTCACCGCTGCGACCGGAGGAAGCCGACATTCGCAATGTGGGCATCACCTGGGCGGCCACCGATCAGCTGGAACTCGGCCTGGACTACTGGTCATTCCGCTACAGCGACGTGCTGATCCAGCAGAATCCGCAGGCGCTGCTGAATGCCGCCGCGGCCGGTGACGAGGCAGCGCAGAGCCAGGTGATACGCGATCCCGGCACCGGGTTGCTGCTGCGCGTGCTGTCGTATTACGACAATGCGTCCTCGCTGGATACTGACGGCGTGGACCTGTCCATGCGCTACAACCTGTTCACCCGTGATGCGGGCAGCTTCCGCTTCGGGCTGAACGGCACGCGAATCATGTCCTACGATCTGGACGATCCGCAGGCCGGCCGGATCGACGGCGCCGGACGACGCAACTTCGCGAACTTCGCAACATCATCGCCGCGCTGGCGCCTGAACGCCTCCATGAACTGGCAGCTGGGCAATCACGGCGCGAACCTCGTCGTGCGCCATATCGACTCCTACAACAACGATGAGGTCGCAGCCGGCGCAGGTCCCGAGGCTTTCACCCGCATAGCCAGCTTCACGACACTGGATGCACAGTACAGCTACCGCTTCAGTGGCGTCATCACACCGACACTGAGTATTGGCGGTATCAACCTCACGAACCAGGATCCACCTTCGGTTGCCACCAACGGCGGTTACGACTCCAAAGTCCATGATCCGCGCGGACGGATCCTGTATGCGCGACTGACTGTGAACTTCTGAGCCGACTGTGACCGTCAGGACACGACTTCGTAGATGTATCCCTTCAGATACTCCGTCTCCGGAATCGAGGCGATGACCGGATGATCCGCCGACTGCGTACAGACGGCCACGCGACGTAGCATTTTCCCGGCATCGGTCGCCGCGGCCGCAATCACCTCTGCGAACAGCCCGGCGTCCACATGGTGTGAGCAGCAGTAGGTGGCCAGCAGGCCACCGGGCGTGAGCAGCTTCAGTGCGCGCAGATGAATCTCCTTGTAACCGCGCAGCGCGCCGGCCACGGCGGCCCGATTCGGCGCGAATGGCGGCGGATCGAGAATCACCACGTCATACGGCGGCGTATCGAACGTCTCACCGGCACGCTGCTTGAGCCAGTCGAATACATTCGCCACTTCGAAGCTGCAGCGCTGGGCGAGTCCGTTCGCGGCGGCATTGCGGCGTGCCGTGCCGATAGCGGCTTCGCTCTGATCCAGCATGTGCACCTGTGCTGCGCCGGCTTGCGCGCAATGCAGTCCGAACCCGCCCGCGAACGAAAAGCAGTCCAGCACCCTGGCACCGCTGCGCTGCGCCACGAGCAACGCCAGCTCGCGATAGTTGCCCTGCTGATCCAGATAGAGGCCCGTCTTCTGGCCATGCATCACATCGGCTTCGAACAGCAGGCCGTTGATGCGCGCGGCAACCGCACCGTCGAGGGCACCCTGCAGCAATCCTCCGGAATCCGGCAGTCCTTCGAATCGCCGACCCGGATTGTCGCCACGTTCGATGATGGCGCGCGGCTGCAGCACCGCGATCAGTGCATCGACGATGTCTGCACGACGCCTGGCCATGCCCAGCGATGAGAACTGCAGGACCAGAACGTCCTCGTAGCGATCCACGATCAGACCACTCAGAAAATCCGCCTCGGAGCTCACCAGGCGATAGCTGGACGCTTCAGGCATGTACCGATCGCGCAGCTGCAGTGCGTCGCGCAGGCGGCGCTCGAAAAACGGCTGGTCAAATTTCTCCGGGTGACGTGACAGCACACGCACCGGGATGCGCGAACCGGAGTTGTATAAACCGGTTCCCAGCAGGCCGCCACGTGCGTCCAGCACCGCGATGGGCTCGCCGTCGACGGGGTCGCCGGTCAGGCGGTGGATCATCTGTCGGTAGATCCACGGATGACCGGCAGCAATGCGAATCTGGTCGCCCTTGCGAATCCACGCCTGCGGCCACTCGGTCACGCGAGCATCGCAGCGGGGATCGGGTCGGGAACGTGTTCGTGCACCTTGCGGGTTCTGTTCAGTCAATCTGTTTCACTCCTGATGGCTGCCGGTGCAGGGACAACTGCCGGGACGGCTGGTTGCGGTGCTATCGACGCACGGCGGTCTGACGGTGCTGCATGTGCCACAACGCCGTCATCGCCGTCGCAATGATGAATACAATCGTGACGCCAGCCCAGCCGGGGTCATAGCGCCCGGTCAGATCCACGCTCCATCCGAACAGCAGCGGACACACCAGCAGTCCGAGGTAGAACGCCGCCTGCACGATGCCGGTCGCATGACCTGTCGCCTCCGGCGCAATCTCGCGGACGATCGCCAGCATGCCGGCCGCATTCCAGGACGCCGCCGAGGCGCCGAACACGACGGCACCGACCCAGAGCAGCCACTCGCCGGTCGTCTGTGAGCCCCAGATCATCAGCTGTCCGATCACTGACAGAATCGCCAGCACCAGCAGGGGCCCGGTGGACGTGATCGTGCGCTCCGCAACCCGGCCCCACCAGATGCGCGCCACGACGCTGACCGCACCTATGAATGCCGTCACCAGACCCGCTCGCGTGCGACTGAAGTCCAGCACTTCCACCGCATACAGCACCACAAACGCCAGCACCGCGGCCACGCCCGCGCCCATCAGAAACCCGTAGCCGGTCATCCACCAGACGAAACTGCCTGCACCGTCACCGTCAGCATTCTCCATCGCCGGTCGCCGTTCTCCGGGCGGCGGCACGATCAGCCAGGTTGCCGCGACACCAGCCAGCAGCACTCCGGCACTGACCATCACCGCCATACGCCAGCCGAACTCCTCGGCGGCCACCGGCAGCAGCGCGCCGGCCACCGCCGCTGCCAGCTGCACACCCGACTGCTTGATGCCGAGAATCACGCCCTGCTCGCCACGCGGCAGATGCACGGCGATCAGCTGGTTGGTGCCGGGATTGATCAGGGCCGTGGCAAGGCCTGCCACGGCGATCGCAATCAGCAGCGTGCTGTAGCCCGCGGCGATGCCCATACCGGCCAGGCCCGCAGCCGACAGCCAGAAAATCGCCAGCACGACGGCCCGCCCACCAAACTGCGTCACCAGTCTGCCGGCGAACAGCGATCCCACGGCGCCGACCGCGAAGAACACGGTCAGCAGCGATCCGTACTGGGTTCGTGACAGGGCGAGGTCTTCGGTCAGGAACGGCGCCAGCACGCCGATCGCGAACTGCATCAGCGTCCCCGCACCCATCGCAAACAGCAGTGTCGTGCCAAAGGCCAGCCGCCAACCGGTGCCCCGGACCGCCGCGCCTGGTGAATGATCCAGCATCCGTGCTTCCCGCCTTCCCCGTCTTGGGTATAGTCTGCCACTGGGCGCGGAAAGACGCCCGCCGCCGACCCGGCAACCAGTGAGACGGCAGAACAGGAGAACCTCCCGATGTGCGACCAACATTTCGAAGACGATCTGAAGAAATACATGACCCGCCGCCAGTTCGGAGCCGCCTCCGCCAGCGTCGGGCTGATGGCGCTGCTGCCTCCCGTGGCCAACGCGCAGGACGTGACCGAATCCGACGTCGAGATCGCCACGCCCGACGGTGTGGCCGACTGCTACTTCGTGCATCCGAGCAGCGGGTCGCACGCCGCGGTGCTGGTGTGGCCCGACATCCTTGGCCTGCGCCCGACCTTCCGCACGATGGGCCGGCGGCTCGCCCAGTCCGGCTACTCCGTGCTGACCGTCAATCCGTTCTATCGCGGCGGGCGGTCGCCGGTGGTTCCGGATGGCGCCAGCTTTGCCGATCCTGAGATCCGCAACATGGTGATGCCGCTGGCCCAGAGCCTGAACCCGCAAACACATGTGACCGATGCCACCGCGTTCGTAAACTGGCTGGATCAGCAATCGGCAGTCGACACCAATCGCCGCATCGGCACCACCGGCTACTGCATGGGCGGACCTATCGTGATGCGCACCGCAGCCACGATGCGCGAACGCATTGGTGCCGGCGCGTCGTTCCATGGCGGCGGCCTGGCGACCGACAACCCGGACAGCCCGCACCTGCTGATTCCGCAGATGAACGCGCATTTCCTGATCGCGGTGGCCGAGAACGACGACGAACGCGAACCTCACGTGAAAGACATACTGCGCGAGACTTTCGACACGAACGGCCTGCCGGCCGAGATCGAGGTCTATCCTGCAGCGCATGGCTGGTGCGTTCCCGATTCACCGGTTTATGACGAGGCCGAAGCCGAAAGGGCCTGGTCGCGACTGCTGGCGCTGTTTGAACGCGCACTGGTGTAGCACCGGCGCCGCCGCTGCGGCAGCCGCTGCGGTGACCGCGAGGTCTGCTGCCCGGCCGGCAGCAGACCGGTAATCGCGTTGTCAGTCTCGCAATTGCTGCCGGCGCTGCGCGGCGCGCTGGCCGGCGCCCGCTCGGCCGTGCTGCAGGCACCGCCCGGTGCCGGCAAGAGCACGGTAGTACCGCTGGCGTTGTTGCAGGAGCCGTGGCTGGGTCGCGGCAGGATTCTGATGCTGGAGCCGCGCCGTCTGGCGGCCCGGGCCGTGGCATGCCGCATGGCCGACACCCTGGGCGAACCGGTGGGGCAGACGGTCGGTTACCGCATGCGGCTGGACACGCGCGTTTCCGGCGCGACGCGACTTGAGGTGCTGACAGAGGGCGTGCTGACGCGAATGCTCGCCGATGATCCCGCGCTGGAAGGCGTCTCACTGGTCATCTTCGACGAGTTCCACGAGCGCAGCCTGCAGGCGGATCTGGGCCTGGCGCTGACGCTCCAGGCACGCGAGCTGCTGAACCCGGAACTGCGAATTCTGGTGATGTCGGCGACGCTGGATGGCGATGCAGTCGCCACGCTGCTGGGCGATGCCGAGGTTATCGCAGGCGACGGCCGCCAGTTCCCTGTAGAAACACGCTATGCCTGCCAGGGGCCGCCGATGCTGCCGGGTGCGGCCTTCACCGGCACCGCTGCCGCGACGGCGGAGCGGCTGGAGCAGCGCATCGCGCGCATCGTACGTACCGCGTGTACCGAGTGCGCCGGGGACGTTCTCGTGTTCCTGCCGGGGGCGGCGGAGATCAGGCGCACGGCCGCGTTGCTGGAACCGGCGCAACTGCCTGCACGCTCGCGCGTGCTGCCACTTTACGGCGATCTCGATCAGGCTGCCCAGGATGATGTGCTTGCGCCTTCGCAGTCAGGCATGCGACGTATCGTGCTCGCGACCAACATCGCTGAAACCAGTCTGACGATAGCCGGCGTCCATGTCGTCGTGGATTCCGGCCTGGTGCGCCGTTCGGTATTCGATCCGGTCACCGGCATGAGCCGGCTGGAAACGCGGCGCATTTCACGGGCGTCTGCGGAGCAGCGTCAGGGCCGCGCCGGCCGTACCGCGCCCGGCGTCTGTTACCGCGCATGGAGCGAGGGCGCACATCAGAGTCTGATCGCAACGACTCCGCCGGAAATCATAGAGGCCGATCTCGCACCGCTGGCGCTGGAACTGGCGAACTGGGGCGCGCACGACGCGCATGCGCTGGCCTGGCTGGATCCGCCACCGGATGCGATGCTGGCCAGCGCGCGTGATCTGCTGATGCGTCTGGGCGCGATTGACGGGCAGCATCGCATCACCGCCGAAGGACGTGCGATGGCGTCGCTGGGCGTTCATCCCCGGCTGGCGCACATGCTGCTGGCATCGCGCAGAATCGGCGCCGTCAGTGCCGGCGCCCGCATCGCCGCGTTCCTGTCCGATCACGACGCGCTGCGACGCGGACAGGATGCTGATGTCACGACGCGCCTGACAAGCCTCTCACGCCACACGCAACGGCTGGCTCAGGATCTGCAGAAACGCATCGCCACTCTCGCTGATGGTGAACCCGGGCCATCACGAAACCAGCGCAACCGCACCAACGCTGACGGCAGCAGCGCCAGGCCGGCCGTGGCGCCGGAAACAGACGCGACGATGTCCGTCGATGAAGCCGCTGGCGTGCTGCTGGCCCACGCCTACCCGGATCGCATCGGGCGCAGACGGCCGGGGCACGAACCGCGCTATCTGCTGGCAAACGGCCGCGGCGCCAGGTTTGCGCATGCGGCAGGGATTTCGAGCGCGCCATTCATCGTTGCCGTCGATGTCGACGATCGCGACCGGGAGGGCGTCATCCGTCTGGCCGCTAGGCTGGAGCGCGCGGCGCTGGACACGCACTTCGGTGCGCAGATGGATTCGGCGCAATCAGTTGCCTGGGATGCCCGCGAGCAGGCAGTCATCGCCCGTTCCGTGATCCGGCTCGGCAACCTCATTATCGAAGAAAAACCCCTGCCGAAGATTCCCGCCGATGCAGCCGCCGAAGCCATGCTCACGGGCATACGCGCCATGGGGATTTCCGCGCTGTCGTGGGACGATGCGAGTCGTGATCTGCAGGCGCGCATTCTTTTCGCCCGCAACGCGGACGCGAAAGGCGACTGGCCTGCCGTGGACGATGCGTCATTGAGCGAATCGATCGAGCAATGGCTGACTCCGTGGCTGGCCGGCTGTACTCGACGCGAACACCTGACACGCATTCCGATGACGGATGCAATACGGGCCATGCTGTCGCACGAACAGCAGCAGACCCTGAATCGCGTGGCACCGGCTCGCCTTGAGATGCCCAGCGGATCGCAGGTGCGCGTTGACTACCGCAGCGACAATGCGCCGGTGGTGTCGGTGCGGCTGCAGGAAGTGTTCGGCCTGGCGCAAACGCCGCGCATCGCCGATGGCCGCGTGCCGGTCACCTTCGAGTTGCTGTCGCCGGCTCGGCGACCGGTGCAGATCACGCAGGATCTTTCCAGCTTCTGGGCCAGCGGGTATGCGCAGGTGCGTCGCGATCTGCGAGGTCGCTATCCGAAACACTACTGGCCGGATGACCCGCTGCAGGCCGAAGCCATTCGTGGCGTGCGACCGCAGAAGGACAGAAGCAGGCCATGACGACGCTTCGTTCCGCTCACTTGCGCCGCAGCACGGGAAGATCGAAATGCAGGACTTCCTCGCGCTTGCCGAGTTTTGAGTAAAGCACGATGGCAGGTTCGTCACCGTAGTCCGCCTGCACCATCACGACCCAGGCATCGAGATCGGCAGCCAGTCTCTGCACGGTCTCGATCAACGCTGTCGCTATCCCCTGACGCCGGTGTGAGACGGCGACCGCCAGGTCGTAGATGTAGATCTCGCTGCGTGCCTGCTCAAACTTCGGCAATACGTACGCAGCCAGACCGCCAACGACCTCGCTGCCCTGCAGCGCTGCCACGGCAATGAACGTATCCCGCTGCAGAAGCCGGCGCAGGTAGCGGTCGTCCGGTATCGCGTCGCCATAAGTGTGAACCTCATCGAATACGTCGCCGAACAGGCTCAGCATGGCGCGCATCAGCAAGACGTCGTCTTCATCGAGCACATGTATTTCGAAACTCATGCGATCACCACAGATTCGGAACCGCCGTGCATTTACAACGCGCGGGTCGAATTCCCCCGAAATATACATCGGCTTGTACGTATCTGTATGGGTTGGCGGGCGCCCTATGATGCGGCTGGCTGCGGCGCCACGGCGCCGAAGGTAACAGGGATGGTACGAAGGAGAGTCAGGCATGAATGTGCGTTCGCGTAGAGATGTCATCAAACTGGCCGGTGTGGGATCGCTGGCGATGTTCGTGCCGGTGATCGGCCGCATGCCCGGAACCATGGCCCGTGCCGAAGAGATTCTCGATCCGGAGAACCCGCAGGCCAAGGCGCTTGGTTACGTACATGACTACGAAGATGTGGACCCTGCGGCATGGCCTCGCTACGAGGCCGGCCAGACGTGCGCGAACTGCCAGCTGGCGCTTGGTGACCTGGAAGCCGAATGGATGGGCTGCGGCCTGTTCCCGGGCAAGCAGGTCGCCGGCAGGGGCTGGTGCAACGCATGGGTGAAGCGGCAGGGGTAGAACCCATGACCCACGACGCTTCAGCTGAAGCGCCGCGGTGTCATTCGCCTGCGAACGCACGGGGCGGGAACGCATGACGCACAGATTCGACCGAAGGCGGCCAGAGCAGGATTACGCCTGAGCCGGTCGCGGCGCCGGCACCCGCCATCGGGTGCCGGCAAACTGATCAGAACGCGTAGCTGACGGACATCCAGGCCCGCGGACTGCGGGTGCGGTCATCGGACTGCGGCAGACCGCCGGAAGAGCGCCACGCGGTGGCCAGATCAAGAAAGATGCCGCTGTGCTGGTAGCGCACGCCGACGCCAGCGCCGGAGATGCGGCGACTCGCCTGCATGGCATCGGATTTGATGCGGCCGCTGTCATAGAACACGAACGGCGTCGCATTGCCGACCGTGTAGCGCAACTCCAGCTGCCCCAGCCAGCCTTCGCTGCCGGCCGCTTCACCCTGCGGATAGGCACGCACGCCGCCGGCACCACCGAGTACGAAGCTCTCGGAGGAATCCAGATCCCGATTGGCCCACTGGCCCGACACGCGGGTCATCATCGACAGTCTGCCGGGCAGGTTCTGGATGCGCGCCGCCTGCAGGTACGAGCGGGTGAACGAGCCGTCGATGGCGCCGGCGTTGTCGGCATCGAGGCGTCCCGGCACGATTTCGGCGGCAATCCACGTCACTCCGCCACCGCCGAATCCGTCGCGGCGATCAAAGTTCACCCCCAGCGGCCAGCTGCGACTCGACTTCGCGTCGATGCTGAAGCCCAGCAGCTGCGTGTCGAGATCCTTGTAGCGGTAACCGGCCGACAGCGACAGGTTGGTCTGGCGACTGCGAAGCAGCTGATAACTGATACCGGCATTCGCGACCTTTGCGGTGCCGCTGTAGTCCTCGAACGGCGCGCGCAGGTCGTAGGACGTGCGCGCGTAACCGACGTTGGCGCGCAGGCCGCGCGCGCCCAACGGCAGTTCGTAGCCGATCTGTCCCAGCCACATACCCTCGTCGGTGTACGTGGCACGGAACAGCAGTTCGTCACCGAATATGGCGGCACGGTTGACGCGCACCGTCGCATTGGCGCGGTATTCACCGGAGAAGCGATTGCCGTGGTTCTCCGTGCCGAAATCCGCGCGCACACGTGGACCGGCCTCGGTCAGCACATCCAGATCGCCGGCACCGGTCGTCGCACCCGGCCGCATCACCGGCGTGATCGTCACGCCGGGCAGGTCACCGAGCAGCAGTGTGGTGCGCTCCAGCTGCGATGTGCTGATCACGTCGCCACCCTGCAGCGGGCGCAGATAGCGCTGCGCGGGCGCGGCGACTCTGGCATTGCCACTGGTGCGAACCTCGCCGTAGCGGCCTTCGATCACATCGATGCGCAGCTGTCCGGCGGACACATCCTGCTCCGGCAGATAGGCGCGAGCGAACGGATAGCCGCTGGCTCTGTAGTGACGACTGATCTCGTTGGCGAGCGAACGCAGACCGGCGAGATCGTAGTCGCGCCCGGCGACGTTGCCGAGTACGGCCAGGAGCTCGGTCTCGCTGTACACGGTATTGCCGGTAATCCGCACCGACGCGATACGTACCGTTGCGCCGCCGCGTTCCATGTCTTCCAGCGCACCGGCTTCAAGCTCGATACGCGCCGACGGAGACAGTGGCCCGGTTTCAGTCGGCATAGTGTCCTGCAGCACCCGACCCGCGTCAGGAGCGACCTGGGCGCTGACGGCACCGGCAGTGAGTCCCAGCACCGCGACCAGCGCCGCCGCGACAGCCGTCAGCCGCACAGCACCTGTCACACCATTCTTCATCTGTTGCCTCTGCATTGCGTTCATTGCACTCGCATTCCCGGTTGTGTTCGTTACGTCTGTCCTGTGAGCAATAGCTGAGCGCATCACAGTGACTCTCCGTCGGATTCGCGGTCATCGTCGCCGGTGACGCCGGCCGGCAGCTGAATACCGCCGCTGACGACCAGCACCGGCATGTAACCGCCGACCGGCTGGCCGTTGCGATCACGGACGACACTGCCCGCAGCGCCACCATCACCACCGACGCTCTGGTCATCGACGTCGACCAGCAGCAGGCCGCCGTTCTGCGAACCGCCACCTGCCGGCATCGATGCCGACGCCGTCGATCCGGTCGCACCGAAAGGCGCCAGCGCCGTCGTCATATTCGGAATCACTTCCGATTGCTGCTGCGGACGAATCACCAGCGTGCCGTCGATCAGCTGAAGCGCGTAATTCGGGTTACCCAGCGTGCCGGCGGTGATCGCGTAGCGTCCGATAGACTCACCGGGTACGCGACTCAGGGCGCCACCGAGTGAATCGCCGGCCAACAGCGAGCCCTCGACGATCTGCCAGGTCAGCGCCGGGTCCTGCTGGCCGTAGATCTTGCTGCGATCGTCGGCCTGCACGGTCAGCTGCCGCGGTGTGATACTGAACGCACCGTTGTCGGCATCGAATGTGATTGCGTAGTTGTCAGCCTTGACGCCCTCGCCGAGCAGTACGTGGTACTGGCCGACGTCGTCACCAGCCATGCGGCTCAGCGCACCGACGACGTCCTCGAGCGTATCGGTGACCGATCCGCTGGCGAGACTACCGCCGACGATGCTGACCGACAGCTGCGGGTCGCTGTCGCCGTAGATCCGCGACACCAGATCCGCGGCCAGTGCGATCGCGCGCTGCGTGATCTCGAAATCCGCCCCGGTGAACTCGATCGTGTAGTTCGGGTTCGCGGCATCCGTCAGCGTGCCCTGTGTGATCGCGTAGCTGCCTGCGTTCTCGCCGCTCGCGCGAACCAGCGCTCCGTCCAGGCTCTCGCCTTCGACCAGGCCCCGACCTTCGGACTGCGTCTCTACCGAATAGGTCAGTGCCGGGTCCGCGTCGCCATATGTCCTGCCTGCGGCGTTTGCGGCCACCTGCACCGGGCGCGGCGTGATGCTGAACGCGCCGTTGTCAGCGTTGAACGTGATCGCATAGTTGTCGGCCCGCACGCCTTCACCGAGCAGTACGTGGTACTGACCGACATTGTCACCGGCCACGCGGCTCAGCGCGCCGACGAGGTCTTCCAGCGTATCGCTGACCGACTCACTGCCAAGACTGCCACCGACGATACTGACCGACAGCTGCGGATCGCTCTCACCGTAGATCCGCGATATCAGATCCGCGGCCAGTGCGATCGCGCGCTGCGTGATCTCAAGGCCCGCACCGGTGAACTCGATCGTGTAGTTCGGGTTCGCCGCATCCGTCAGCGTGCCCTGGGTGATCGCGTAGCTGCCGACGTTCTCGCCGGCCGCGCGCGCCAGTGCACCGTTCAGGCTATCGCCTTCGACGAGGCCCCGGCCTTCGGACTGCGCCTCAGCAGTGAAGCCGAGCACCGGATCGTGGTCGCCATAGACCTTGTCCATCGCGTTGGCAGCCACCTGCACCGGGCGCGGTGTGATCGTCAGCGTGCCGTCGACGAACTCGATCATGTAGTTCGGGTTCGCCGCATCCGTCAGCGTGCCCTGCGTGATCGCATACCCGCCGGCGTCGCTGCCAGCCGTTGCAGCCGTCGCAAGACCGCCGGACAACGTATCGCCTTCAAGGAGACCGCGAGCGCCAATGCCATCCGCCGCCGATTCGGCTACGTAGCCAAGTGCCGGGTTGGACTCACCGTAGACGCGTGAGGCGTCATCAGCAGCCACTTGCACAGGACGCGGCGTAATCGTCAGCATGCCGTTGACGAACTCGATCGTGTAGTTCGGGTTCGCTGCATCCGTCAGCGTACCCTGCGTGATCGCGTGGCCACCGGCGTTGCTGCCGGCAGTTGCCGTCGTCGTAACGTCACCGGACAGCGTGTCGCCTTCCAGCAGACCGCGTGCACCGGTGGCATCCGCCGCCGATTCAGCGCTGTAACTCAGTGCCGGGTTGGACTCGCCGTAGACACGCGAAGCATCGTCGGCAGCCACCTGGACCGGGCGCGGCGTGATCGTCAGCGTGCCGTTGGTGAACTCGATGATGTAGTTCGCGTTCGCCAGCGAACCCTGGGTGATCGCATAATCTCCGACATGGCTGCCAGCCGTTGCCGTGGTCGCGAGGTGACCGGACAGCGTGTCGCCGTCCAGCAGACCGCGTGCGCCAATCGCACCCACTGCGGACTCGGCGCTGTAGGTCAGTGCCGCGTTGGATTCGCCATAAACGCGCAAGGCGTCGTCCGCCATCACCTGCACCGGCCGCGGCGAAATCGTCGCGGTCGTGGAAGGTGCGCCTTCCAGGCTCAGCGTGTAGTTCATCGCCAGTGCACCGTTGAAGCCGGTGCCCAGACTCAGCGCATCCAGGTTCGCGACCACGTTCTCGCCGGCGTCTGGCTGCACAAAGGCGGCGCCGACACCGCCGATCACGAAGTATTCATCGCCCACCAGGCCATCCAGGGCCAGCCCGCTGATGTCCGTGACTTCGGCGACCGTCGTGCCGTCATAGATGCGATCAGCAACCGTGAAGTGGCCGTCCTCGTCCATGATCACGGTCAGTGCGCGCGGAGTGATCGTGCCGGA
>JBJHBW010000017.1:0-6928 GCA_050485685.1 Gammaproteobacteria bacterium | reverse complement strand
CCCGTCACCTGGATGTAGACACGGCGCGGCGTGATCGTCAGCGCACGGTTCTGGGCGTAGCTGATGTCATAGCCGTGCTGGTGCGAGTAGTAGGCACCATTGAACTCCAGCCCATGCGTGCCGGCATTGCGTGCCTCGAACCCGCCATCGTCCATGCGGCCCAGCACGCCCTCACCGTAGATCTGGTTGTTGGTGTTCGGGTTGTGAATCTGGTTCGTATGCGATGTACCGCTGGCAGGACCATCTATCCAGCCATAATCACCGCCGTCGTATTCGACGTTCCAGCTGCTGCCGACGGTGTACCCACGCATGAACGTACGCAGCATCGGGCGGGTCTGCGGTGAGTATTCGTCCGCATACATGTCGCTGTCGTCGAAGATGCGCCAGGTGGTGCCGTCTCCGCCAACATTGGACAGATCCCAGCCCGCGTTCAGGAAGGTATTTCGGTCCATCATCTGCGCAGTCGTCAGACCTGTGCCGGCGGCACTGGTCTGCGGCGCGCCGGAGACATCCATGTCCCAGAAGGACCCGGTGACAACAGCGCCCACGCCGTTGTGGCCGATCAGACCACCTACCTGCGTGCCACTGCCATTGACGGATGCGGCCGCATAGCTGTTGACGATGGATCCACCAGCATGGATGCCGACGAGGCCGCCGACGAAGTTTGCGCCCGAAATGCCGCGACCACCGCCGATGATCTGCGTGTTGTCGCTGTCGCTCATTGACAGGAAGTAACTGTTCGCGATCTGCCCGCCACTGACGTTGGCGCCCGCGATACCGCCCACATCGCTGTAGCCCGACGCGCTCACCGTCATGTCGCCATAGGCACGCTGAATCGTGCCTTCATTGCGGCCGACCAGACCACCCACCTGACTGCCGGTTCCCGATGCATTCAGCGTGATGTCGCGAGTACCGCGAACCGGATTGGAGGCGGATGAAACCGTGTTCCAGACCGCATACTGCACATAGCTGTCCTGCACGGTCCCGAGGTTGTGGCCGACAAGCCCGCCTATGAGGCTGCTGCTGAGTACGGTGACGTTCGCACGCAGGTGCGACTCGCCGGTGATCAGACCGTCACTGTCGTTCATGCCCACCAGTCCACCCACGGCGGTGCCGCGTGCGGTCATGTCTCCGGCCAGCCAGGAACCGGTCAAGGTACCCTGATTGAGGCCAACCAGACCGCCGGAGCGGTGCACTTCGTGATCACTTATATCGAGCGTGTTTCGAGAGCTACCGGTCACGGTGCCGGAAACCAGGTACCCGACCAGACCGCCGACGTTTTCCATGTGCGGCGACACGAACATCGCACCTGAGGCATGCGAGGACTGCATGTTGCCGCCGTCCATGCGGCCAACCAGCCCGCCCATGTTGGACTGGCCGCTGCTGCTGTGCAGTTCGGCGCCGGCAGACGTTGACGAACTCCAGATGGCAACGTTCTGCGCATATCCAACCAGCCCGCCGATATCAGACGCGCCTTCGCCATTCGCATTCACGATGTTGGAGGCCGAAACGCTGCCCAGGCTGCCGCCGTTCTCCATCGCGCCGACAAGACCACCGCCGGCATGCGACCCGCTGCCGGAGATGTTCACGGTGGCGTTGGTGACGGTGACCGACCACTCCGAAGTCTGGCTTGCGATGTTGGTGGCCGAGGCCGATCCGACCAGGCCGCCCACCCGCAGGTGACCGTCCACCGTGCTTTCCGAACCGCCTTCAATGCGGCTGCTCAGCACCTGACTGTCCAGCGCGCGGCCGACCAGCAGACCGACATTGTCGCGACCGGCAACCCAGGCACCGTTGACGCGCACGTTTCTGATCACGGCGCTGTCGATGACGCCGAACAGGCCCTGATCGTCCTGATCCGCGCCGTCAATCGTGTAGCCCGACAACGTGTGACCGAGTCCGGCGAACGTGCCGGAGAAAGGCGTGTCGGCATTGCCCAGTGAGACAAAGTCGCCGATGGCATCGATGTCGTTGGCCAGCGCATGCAGGCCGCCGAGATCCTGCTCGATGTCCTGCAACTGCGCCGCGGTGCTGATCAGGTTGTATTGATAGTTGGCAAGGTTGTCATATCGACCCAGCCGGAAGGTCTGCGTGTCCGGCGCCGTCAGATTGATGGAACGGCCACTGAAGATCTGGTACTTGCTGCCCTCGAAACTGCTGATGCTGTGACCGATACCCAGATCGAATGCGGTGGTCAGGTTCTGTGCGAGCTCGAAGGTGCCGGAGGTCAACAGTTCAGCGTTGTGCTGCAACGTCAACGCTTCATGAACACGGAACGCGGACGTATTGCTGACGTTGACGCCCAGCTGCGGTGCACCACCCAGGAAGATCGTGTCGAATCCGTGAATCTGCTGTTCCAGGAAGGCTACCGGGATTCGCAGCCAGTTGTTCCATGACGGCTGGTAGTTGCCGATGGACAGGCTGCCGCCACTGGTACGGCCGACGACGAGATTGCCCACGCTTTCCAGCCTGGCCTGACTACCCACGGACCACTGATTGGCCAGCAGAATAATGTCCGATGTCGATGACTCGATCGCCGAGCCCGGTGCCGCACCGATACGGCCGTCGAGCTGCATCGCGAGCCAGTTGCTGCCGCTTGCCTGATCGGAGTTCTGGCCCTGCAGGTGAATCCTGCCTGACTGCGAAAGAATGTCGGCATCGGCCGAGATCACAAGTCCGGTGCGGGTGCGATAGTTGGTGCGGCCGTCCAGCGTGATGTTGCCGCTGCCGGTTAGGACTTCGCTATCGCTCAGCGTAAGGCCGTGCGAAACGCTCACATTGAAGTTGTCGCTACGTACACCCGTCAGCGAAACGTTGCCGCTTTCGCTGCTGATCCGGTAACCGTCGATCGCCAGGCCCACATTGCGGCGACTGTTGCCGCTGACGGAGATGCTGCCGTCCACAGCCTGCAGCACATTGCCGTCGCCGGACAGGTCGATACCGTAACCGGTGGCCAGGTTATTGGTGATGTTGCCGATCAGACTGATCGATGCATCGCCGGTGACCGAGACGTTTACGTTGTGCACGCGCAGTGCATCGTCGGCCACGGATTCACCGTGCAGCAACACGCTGCCGGCGGTTTCGATGGAGGTGTTGCGCAGATCCAGTCCCCTGCCGCTGCCGCCGGCCGTGCCGACACGACGGCCGGTCAGTGACAGGCTGCCTGCGCCGAAGTTGAAATTGACGCCATCGATATCCAGCGCCGTACCCACACTCGACCGGGCAGCCAGCGCAAAACTCTCGTTGCCGGCCGTCAGGTTCGCGTGATGTATGCGCAGCGCGGAACTGTTGCTGTTGCCGTCGTTGTGAATCTCAAGCTGACCGTCGCCGGCGTTGATCGTGACGCGGTTGCCCGAAGTGCCATTCAAGGACAGCGCGCGGCCCTCGCTGCCGGTGGCCGAATAGGCACGACCACGCAGCACGATGTCGCCGTCGGCGATGCCTTCACCGCCGGTGGTGTCCAGCGTCGCGCCGGCGCCGAGCGTGATGCCGGTGGTCGCCCCTTCACGACCCTGCGCAAAGCCCGTCGTCCTGGCCGCCTGTATGTCGCTGACCAGCGGATCGTTGGACAGCAGCGGAATCACGCCGCCGGTCAGGATCAGATGACCGCCGTTGGTGCTGATCGAAGCACCGGCGCCGACATTGATCACACCGCCGCCCTGGCCATCGCGATTCGCCTGCAGGATCGTCGTCAGCGAGGCGCGTGTGGCTTCGACTGTCACGTTTTCAGCAATGCTGATGTCGCGGTGGGCGCGGAAGTGCAGTGACGCGTTGCGTGTGCCGGTGTAGGTCAGGTTGCTGTTGATGAAGATGTCGCCGGCATCCGACCCGGTGTCTTCGCTATAGGTCTCGAAGACCATGTTGTTGAAACCGAGCGCGATGTCGATCGTGCCGGTCTCGAGACAGGCGCTGGTGACACCGGCGCAGCTCGTTTGTACGTAAAGGTCTGTCGGGTCGATCAGCCAGGTGCCGGCTTCACCGTTGGTGCCCAGCGTTGTCACATGGACATCGCGGTCCACGTTGACGCGCGCGCCCGACGTTTCGATGAATCCGCCCGCACCGCCGTTCGGCGCCGAAGCATCCAGCGTGCCGGCCACGTTCACGCCGCCGTCGCCTAGCAGCAGAATCTCGCCGTTGGCACCCGTGCTCAGCGTGCGTGCCTCGCTGATGCCGGTGTGATTGATGACGGTGTTCGTCAGATCGCCGGCCGCCTTCGCCGTCAGCAGCACCGTGCCGCCGTCAGCGCGGATCGCGCCGCCCTGTTCGATCAGCGCGTCCAGCGCCGCTTCTTCGACTTCGATCTTCACC
The DNA here is from genome assembly GCA_050485685.1 of Gammaproteobacteria bacterium. Lineage (GTDB taxonomy): Bacteria > Pseudomonadota > Gammaproteobacteria > Steroidobacterales > Rariloculaceae > JBJHBP01. The sequence continues at coordinate 2,620 of JBJHBW010000017.1, read as the reverse complement.
GGGCCGCCCAGATCCAGCCGCACACGGCTGCCGGCGCCCATCAGCACGGAGCCGTCATCGGCCGTGATCGTGCCCACGTTCTCGACGCGCGCCGCGACCAGCGCGACGAAGCCGCCGTCAGCTGCCAGCGCACCGCGATTGACGACAGCGGCTGCGCTGTCGCCCTCGAACACGAAGCGGCCGTTCGCGAAATCCTCATCGCTGATCCCCAGCGTCGAAGCGACCAGACCGCCGACATCGACCATCGCCGATTCACTGAACAACACACCGTTCGGATTGATCAGGAACACGCGGCCGTTGGCCGTGAGCGCACCCTGAATCGTCGACACGTCGGAGCCGAGCACACGGTTCAGCGCAATCGCGGTTTCCGTGGGTTGCAGGAATTGAACGCTCGCGTTTTCGCCGATCGAGAACTGTTCCCAGTTGATCGCCAGGCGATCGCTGTTCTGGGTAATGGTCATCGCATTCTGCGACGTGTCTATGCGGCCGCTGCCGACCGTCACCTGACCGCCGGTCGGCAGGTCCATCGCCAGAACCGCAGGTCCTGCCAGCAGCAGACCGCCCGCCAGCAGTACTCGCGACGACGTCGCCGCGACCGGCTGCTCCTTGCGATCACGCGTCTTGCCACGTCGGCTGCCGATCTCACCAACCACCTGCCACGCTGCACGTGCCGCGTTCCAAACGATGCGATAAACGTTGTTCAAGAGTTGTCTCCACTACCCGCGAGAGTTGAACGATTTGTTGTTCGGGCGGCTGCACGCAGACCGCCACGGGCGCGGAGTGGGACATTTCTGCGACACGGCGCACCGTGGCGCAGTTCACAGTCGGCCGCGAAAGTAACTCTCTGGACGCCACGTCGACTGACCTCAGCGTAGACGTCGAGATGACTTTTTTTTTGAAATCAGATAGTTGGCGATTAGCCAACATGAGAATTCAGCGAACAGACGGGATGCGGGGCGTCGAGATTCCGTTCAGATCAGATCGAGAACGTATCCAGAACCTGTCGCCGGGTGACGACATCGGGACGAAAAATGCGCGGGCGTAGAAGCCGCCCGACAGGATGCTGGGGAATGTTTCGCCTGCCCCTGCGTCAGCCGTTCACGACTGCGCAGCGAACCGACGGCGGAAAGCTCGGATCTATCGGCAACGGAACCGAAATTCCGACCGCTGCATCATCACCGGCCCTGCGCACCGACTGTTGCATGCCAGGGCGCAGATCGCCATAGATCACCGGCTCCATACACACCTCGCCGCGCTCACCGATCGATGCCAGATAGATCCGGGCATCGTTGCAGGAGATGCGCAGACTGGCGGAATCAGCACCGACCGGCCGGGCATCGACGATACCGTCACAGATGAAGCCGGTGTGCGTGAATGTCTGCATCAGCAGGTCGTCAAGGTGTTCGGTGTCGAAGACAGTCGTGGGCTGACGATCGCACGCGGCAAGCAGCAGCATGCCGGCCATCGACAACGCCAGAGGAATCGATCCGGCGTGCAGGCGACCCTCCATCACATGAACCTCGTGCCGCTGAAGCGACCGGGCCGTCCTCCCCGCGGCAGGAAGACGGCCGGTCGTGCCGATTACTGAATGTAGTAGCCGACGGCGCGCCACTCGCCGTTATCGTTCATCACGGTGACGGTTTCCGAAGCGGTGCCACGATCCTCGAACCGACTGTGGAACAGCACGACGTAGTAATCACCCTGCGGAAATCCGGGCAGCCGGGCCGAATGCCGCGCCGAGTCGAAGACACGCGACACGAGGTCGCCCAGCGGTGATCTCACGTTGTTCGCCGCCGTACGCCACTGGCCTTCGGTGACATTGGACCGAAAGAACTCCGCCGCCGCACTCCACGCATTGTCGTAATCGCCACTGTCCACATGAGACAGCCAGTTCAGCGCCGCTGCTCGAGCAGCGTCACGGTCGTCGTCGGCGTAAGCCGTAGCGACCAGAAAGAACGACAGTACAAACACTGCCAATACGGACCTTGCAATGCGACTCATGATGATTAAACCCCCTAGCTAATCGCTTCCTGCTAACCGCAGCATCACGTTCAATGGACTTCGCGATATCCGTATCGCCCGTAAGGCACTGATCCTTATGCAATCATGCTTTCTGAAGCCTGATCATAGCACCGCCTGCGAGACGGGTCATCGCGCCCGGCAGGCCCCCGCTGCAATGAGCGCCGACCAGGTCAGCAGGCCCCTCGCAGCGCACACTTTCTGCTCGACCCTGAAGGACTCCGCGCCCTATACTGATGGGATACATCAAGGCTGCGTCCGTGGCAACGGCGGGTTCACCGCCGTCCCGACGAGAAAACGCCAGTGAGGGGATGGGACCAATGAAGAAACCGCTACTTGCACAGGGCCTGGTGATCGCCAGCGCATCGATGATGGCCTGCTCCGGATCGGACAGTCCGGCCACCGGCGGAACCACCGCGCAACCGCAGAATCAGACACCTGCGTTCACCTACGCCGACGGGTCTCCGGCTGCTGTGACGGAATGGGGCGACCCGGATCTGTCCGGCATGTGGCCCATCATGCACCTGTTCTCAACGCCGTTGCAGCGCAACCCGCAGTATGGCGACAGGCGTTACCTGGATGACGAGGAATGGGAACGCGC
>JBJHBW010000016.1:0-73574 GCA_050485685.1 Gammaproteobacteria bacterium | reverse complement strand
TGCCCGCGCTGCGAACGCGGCACCAAGCTGGACTGGAAATACTGTGCGTGGTGTTACGGCCCGGGCTTCGAGCTTGAGACCAGCCGCAGTTATCCGGACCGTCGCTACAGCGCGCATTGCGCCAACAGCAAGTGCTGCAAACCGCTCATGCCGTTCATGCGCTACTGCCCCTGGTGCCGCAGCAAGGTTCATCGCCCGTGGAAGCTGCCGGGCAGCGATCAGACCTGTCCGTCCTGCCAATGGGGCGTGGACAGGGATTTCTGGCATCACTGCCCCTGGTGCACGAAGGCGCTGGCTGCATGAATCGTCCTGACGCCGACGGCAGCTGCCTGTTTCTCGGGGATGAGGACGCCGAGCAGCTGGATATGGAGTTTCCCTGCGGGCTGGTCAGTGTCCGCAGCCTTCGCTCGCCTGACAAGGCTACGCCCAACGAGGATGCGGCCGCCATCGTTCCGGTCGGTGACAGCACACTGGTTCTGGCGGTGGCTGACGGCGTGGGCGGTGCGCCGGGCGGTCGCGAGGCTGCCGCTGCGGCCGTGCAGACCTTGCGCTGGATGCTGGCCGGGCGGCAACCGGATCCGGCCGGGCTGCGTGCAGCGATCATGGATGCAGTGGAAGAAGCCAACCGCGCCGTCATCGAGCTGTCGCGCGGCGCCGCGACTACGCTGGTGATAGGCGAGGTGTTTTCGCGGCAGCTGCGCAGTTATCACGTCGGTGATTCGGAGCTGATTGCGGTAGGGCAGCGCGGTCGCGTGAAAGCGCGGGTCGTGCCGCATTCACCCACCGGGTTTGCCGTGGAAGCCGGTCTCATGGATGCGGAGGAAGCCGTTCAGCACGTGCAGCGGAACATCCTGTTCAACGTCATAGGGTCGTCGGAGATGCGCGTGGAAGTCGGTACGGCAGTGCGGCTTGCTGACAGAGACACGGTGCTGCTGGCCAGTGACGGGCTGATGGACAACCTCTATCCGGATGAGATCACGGATATCATCCGTGTCGGCCCTCTGGCGAGCGCAGCCGATCGTCTGGTGGAAATGGCGCGCGAGCGCATGAACGGAAAGGCCTCGCCGGACCTGCCCAGCAAGCCTGATGATCTGACCGTCGTGTTATACCGGCGCCATCCGCCGCGCCGCGGTGGCGGTGATCGTCAGCCTGCGCTGGCGCGTGCCGGCTCGCTGCCTCGCGGGGACCGTCGGCCTGACTCCAGTTCGTAGGCGCGCGCCAGTTCTTCCACAAACTGCGTCGGCAGTTGTCCTGGTGCGCGCTGCGCGACGACCTGGTACATGTCCTTGTAAAGATCCCAGTACTTGAACTTGCTGGCTGCGCCCAGCAGCGCGCTGCGTTTCGCGCTGCCTGAGAACTTCTGCTCAAGTTCGTCCGGATCCAGCAGGTTGATGTACTCGTTCATTGCGGCGGGCAGCGCGGCCAGCATGATCTGCTGATGGGTCTTGATGTCGCGCAATGCCTCGCGTACCGCATCCACAGATGACAGATATTCACCGGACTGCCGGAAGAACAGATTATGCAGCGCTTCCTCCACGCCGGCCGAGAACTTCAGAGGATTGTTGTTGCGTGGCTGGATGGTCGTGTTCGGCAGACGCAGCGAGTTCTTCTGTTCCGCGCGCACATGCAGGCTTTCGGTGATGCCCACGATCAGTTCGCGCATCAGCTGTCCGACCCGATGCAGTGTGCGCAACGCTTCATCGTCGCTGACGGATTGCTGATCCATTCCCGCGCCGCGCAGAAAGGCATCCAGCGCCGCCGGTGCTCCCGAGCGCGGCGAGCGGCTGCCGACTGCGTCGGCGTTGCCCGCGCCTGCGGATTTGGCGGGCTCAGGCCTGTCGGCAGGCGCCAACCTTTCTTCGGAATCGAGCCCGCCTGAACCTGTCGCGGCGGGTTTGGCTTTTTCAGGTCTGGCTGCCAGCGCTGGTTTGGACGGCGGTTCCTCTGCAAGCTGCAGCGGTTCGGCAGAGGGCGCGTCGGCGCTGTTCCCGGCGGCTTCCTCCTGGTCGAGAATCCACTCTATCTCGCCATGCGGCATTGTCTTCAGATTGTTCTCGGAGTCGTCGATGACGAACTCCTCGAAGCCAACGCCGGTCATCTCGAAAGGATCGACCAGGTCATGTCCGGTTGGCTCCGGCGGCGGGACCCGTTGCGCCAGTTCGACCGGGTCACGGTGGCCTGTGTCAGGCAGCGGCCCCAGGTTGTCATCGCCATCGTCGACATGCACCAGCATTTCATACTCGCCAATGCGGATGCGGTCGCCCGAGAACAGGCGTTGCGGTTTGCCGCGACCCACGGGCTTGCGTTCACCGTTGACGTAGACGCCATTCATGGACGTATCAACGACGTAGTAACTGCCGGAGCGAAAGTCTATGCAGGCGTGGCGGCTGGAAAGATACCGTTGCGCATCCGGAAGCACCCAGTCGCTCTCCAGCGATCGTCCGATCGTGCCACCGTCGTGGCCGAACTCCTTGATGCCCCTTTCGCCCAGGGCCTTTCGATGCTGGCTGACGATTTCAAGGCGAAGTGCCATATATTTGCATTCCCGAGCAGGTTGCCATTGCTGTGATGATGCGAACCGGGGATTCGCGCTGTCCGAGTATAGGCCTGCCGGCTCCGCGATGGCTCGAACCGGCGGCCGCGTTTGTGACGGGGGTCGCAAAACCGGAGGGCGCCCGGGTGCGGCCGCCGCTGCCCGGCGAGCACCGCAGCGTCGCGGCCTTGTGCTAAGCTCCCCGGGCCGAAAAGCAGGGAAAGGATGCATGGCAGCAGCGCAGCCCATTTACAAGGTGATTTTCGCCAATCAGGGCAAGGTTTATGAAGTCTATGCCCGTAAGGTCAGCCATGGAGGGTTGTTCGGGTTCATAGAGGTGGAGACGCTGGTGTTCGGGACAAGATCCACGGTGGTAGTGGACCCTACCGAAGAGCGCATTCGCACCGAATTTTCGGGCGTCAAGCGCACCTATATTCCGCTGCATTCGGTACTGCGAATCGATGAGGTCGAGAAGCAGGGGGTGAGCAAGGTGACCAATGCCGAAGGCGGCAACGTCACGCAGTTCCCCGTACCCATGTACTCGCCGACCGGCCAGGGCGGAAAGAGCGGTCCTCAGGAGCCTTGATGGCGCGACTGGCCGGCGGGCTTTCGTCATGAGCATGTTGCAGATGGCCGGTCCGGCCGCCGCTTCGGCATACCGGCTGGGCAAGCTGCGTGAGCAGCTCGAGCAGATTACCGGCGGTGGCATACGCGAGGTGGCCGCCCGTTACGTGCACTTCGTTCACCCGGACCGCCAGCTCGACGACCGGGAGCAGACGGTATTGCGCGCCTTGCTTGACTACGGCACCCGCGCCGAGCGGGATGCAGTCGGATTGCCGCTGTATGTGGTGCCTCGCCTGGGAACGATTTCTCCGTGGTCATCCAAGGCAACCGAGATCGCGCGCATCTGTTCGCTGCCGGTGCATCGCATAGAGCGCGGACGGCTGTTTCACATCCGCTCCGAACGCGCGCTCCGGGATGATCAGATTGCGGCGATGGCGGCGTTGCTGCACGACCGCATGACCGAGACACTGCTTACCCGGCCGCCCGACGAGGACGAGCTTTTCGCTGCCCTGAGTCCGCGACCGCTGGGTGTGATAGCGCTGCTGGAACGTGGTCGCGACGCACTTGTGCACGCGGACCGTGAGCTCGGGCTGGCACTGTCCGATGACGAGATCGATTATCTGGTCGAGCAGTTCCGTCGTCTGGATCGCAACCCGACTGATGCCGAGCTGATGATGTTCGCACAGGCGAACTCCGAGCACTGCCGACACAAGGTGTTCAATGCCGACTGGGTGCTGGACGGTGAGCCGACCGACCGCAGCCTGTTTGCGATGATTCGCAATACCTATACCTGTTCGCCGGCCGGTGTGCTCAGTGCCTACAGTGACAACGCGGCGGTGATCGAAGGCGTGCCCGCACCCTGCCTGATGCCCGATCCTGATTCCGGCCGCTATGAGTACACCGTTGAACCGGCGCACTTCGTCATCAAGGTCGAGACGCACAATCATCCGACCGCGATCTCGCCGTTTCCGGGGGCGGCCACCGGTTCCGGCGGAGAGATCCGCGATGAAGGCGCGACCGGTCGCGGCGCGAAGCCCAAAGCCGGTCTGACCGGTTTCACGGTGTCCCATCTTCAGGTGCCTGGCTGGATGCAGCCCTGGGAGCAGGACCTGCCGGGATACCCTTCACGCATTGCCACGGCGCTGGACATCATGCTGGAGGCGCCCATAGGCGCGGCCAGCTTCAACAATGAATTCGGCCGCCCGAATCTGGCCGGCTATTTCCGCACCTGCCTGCAGTCGTCTGAACAGGGCTGGCGCGGCTATCACAAGCCCATCATGATCGCCGGCGGTCTCGGTAACATCCGGCCCATGCAGGTGGCCAAGCGCCGACCTGCCCCCGGTGATCGTCTGATCGTGCTCGGTGGGCCAGCCATGCTGATCGGGCTCGGTGGTGGCGCCGCCTCGTCCACCGGCAGCGGCAGCAGTGAGGAATCGCTGGATTTCGCGTCCGTGCAGCGTGGCAACGCCGAAATGCAGCGTCGCGCGCAGGAAGTCATAGACCGATGCTGGGCCATGGGCGATGCCAATCCCATCGGTGCGATCCACGACATCGGCGCCGGCGGTCTTGCGAATGCGGTACCGGAGATCGTCGAGCTTGGCGGTGGCGGGGCGCGTGTGGAACTGCGGGCGGTGCCGAACGACGATCCCGCCATGAGTCCGATGGAGCTGTGGTGCAACGAGGCGCAGGAGCGCTACATGCTCAGCATCGCGGCAGAGCGTATCGACGAGTTCGCCGCAATCTGCGCGCGCGAGCGCTGTCTTTATGCCGTGATCGGCGAACTGACAGCTGAAAAGGAGCTGATCGTCACTGACCGACAGCTCGGCACGACACCGGTCGCGATGCCCATGGACGTCCTGTTCGGCAAGCCGCCGAAGATGACGCGTGTGGCCTCGCGCCGTGCGCCCGCGAAATCGCAGAACTGGAAACCGGATCTGCCGCTGACTGAGGCAATAAGCCGCGTCATGCGTTTCCCGTCAGTTGCCGACAAGTCTTTTCTGATTCATATCGGTGACCGCACGGTCGGCGGCCTGACGGCGCGCGACCAGCTGGTCGGCCCCTGGCAGGTGCCGGTCAGCGACGTCGCGGTCACGACCGCCAGCTACCAAGGTTACACCGGCGAAGCCATGGCCATGGGCGAGCGCACGCCGGTCGCAATCATGGACGGACCGGCCTCGGCGCGGCTCGCGGTGGTTGAAGCCATCACCAACATTGCGGCGGCGGATGTCGCGCGTCTGTCGGATATCCGCCTGTCCGCGAACTGGATGGCAGCGGCCGGACATGATCATGACGACGCCGATCTTTACGACATGGTTCGTACTGTGGGTGAACAACTTTGTCCGGCGCTGGGTATCTCGATACCGGTAGGCAAGGATTCACTGTCCATGCGCACCGTATGGCAGGAAGATGGCGAACGCCAGGCCGTCACCGCGCCGGTGTCCCTGATTGTGTCGGCATTCGCGCCGGTGCGAGATGTGCGCCGCACGCTGACGCCGGAACTCAGGCGCGACCGGGGCGACACCTGTCTGCTGCTGCTGGATCTTTCCGGCGGCCGGAACCGCCTCGGCGGTTCAGTGCTGGCGCAATCGGCCGGTGTCAGTGGTGGGACGCCGCCGGACGTTGATGACCCGCAGCGCATCATCCGCTTCTTCGCTGCGCAACGTGCGCTGCGCAGCGAAGACCTGCTGCTTGCATGGCATGACCGCTCCGACGGCGGCCTGTTCGCGACACTGGCGGAAATGGCTTTTGCATCGCATTGCGGGTTGGATGTGTCCATACCCGATAGTGAATCCAATGTGCCCGCCTGGCTCTTCAGTGAAGAGCCGGGCGTGGTTGTACAGGTCGAGACCGCTGCGCTGAAGCGGGTGCGGGACCTGCTGGCTGAGCACGGTTTTGACGATGCCACCGTCGTGGCCAGACCGGTGGCAGACCCTGAAGTTTCGATCACACGGGATGGCGTCGCGCTGTATCGGTCCACATGGATGGATCTGCGTCGCGAATGGTCGGAACTGACCTGGCGCATGCAGGCGCTGCGCGACGATCCTGAGTGCGCGCGCGAGGCCTACGACGCGATGTGCGACCCGGACGATCCGGGGCTTAATGCTGTGCTTCGCTCCGCATTGCCGAAGCCGCCCGAAGAACGCCTGCACGACGGACCGCGCCCGCGCGTTGCCGTGTTGCGTGAGCAGGGCGTGAACAGCCAGCGCGAGATGGCCGCCGCCCTGCACAGGGCAGGTTTTGATCCCTTCGACGTGCACATGACCGACCTGTTGTCCGCCCGTCGCCGGCTGGACGAATTTCACGGCCTGATCGCCTGTGGCGGTTTCTCTTACGGGGATGTGCTCGGCGGCGGTGGCGGCTGGGCGAAATCCATTCTCCACAATGATCGTGCGCGCGAATTGTTCGCTGATTTTTTCGCCCGTCCCGACGTGTTCGTGCTCGGCGTATGCAATGGCTGCCAGATGCTGGCTACGCTGAAGTCGCTGATCCCGGGCGCGCAGTGGTGGCCGAGATTCATAGGCAATCGTTCCGACCAGTTCGAGGCGCGACTGTCACTGGTGCGTATAGAGGAGAGCCCTTCGGTCCTGCTGCGCGGCATGGCCGGTTCGCGCATTCCTGTCGTGACCTCGCATGGTGAAGGGCGCGCGCATTTCTCATCGGCCGATGCGCTGCAGAAATGTGAATCCGGAATGACTGCCGTGCGCTACGTGGATAATCACGGCGAAGTCGCGCAACGCTATCCGGCCAATCCCAACGGCTCGCCGCACGGTATCGCAGGGCTGTGTAACAGCGACGGTCGCGTGACCATCATGATGCCGCATCCGGAACGCGTGTTCCGCACGGTCCAGCATTCGTGGCACCCGGCCGAATGGGGTGAATGCGGACCATGGCAGCAGCTGTTCGATAACGCGCGTGCCTGGTGCGCGAGGGCCTGATGCGCCTATGAGCGGTACCGACGTCCCACTGGCTGAGCTTGAAGGTTTCGCGCTGGAACTTGCGCACACCGCAGGCAATATCGCACAGGCGTACTTTCGCAGTTCATTCACGGTAGACAACAAGAATGCGGGCGGCTTCGATCCGGTGACCACAGCCGATCACGCCATTGAACGTGCGCTGCGCACAACGATTCTGGAGCGTTATCCGGATCACGGCGTTGTCGCTGAGGAAAGCGGCCGTCATGCGAACGATGCACGCTACATCTGGTATATCGATCCGATAGACGGCACCCGGGCCTTTATGATGGGTTCGCCGCTGTGGGGCACGCTGGTCGGCCTGACGCTGGATCGCACGCCTTTGTTCGGGATGATGTGCCAGCCGTTCCTGGAAGAAGTGTTTTTCGGTGAGCCGTCGGCCAGCTGGCTGATCAAACCGGACCGTCGTGACCGCCTGCGGGCGAGACGCTGCACACGCGTGGCCGATGCGGCGCTGGCCTGCACTCACCCGGATATGTTCGGGGAAGACGATCTCGCCGCGTTCATGCGCGTGGCGAAACGCAGTCTGCTGTATCGATACGGCGGCGATTGTTACAACTACGCGATGCTCGCCGCCGGGTTCGTCGATCTGGTCGTCGAGGCTGATCTCAAGCCCTACGACATTGTGCCGCTGATACCGCTGCTCGAAGGCGCCGGCTGCGTAGTCAGCGACTGGCAGGGCGGCAGTGTGCTCGAGGGCGGGCGCGTCGTGGCTGCCGCCACCGAGGCACTGCATGCAGAAACGCTGCAGTTGCTCGCCGACGAAAGCTAGCGGTTGATTTCACTGCAACTGGAACCGTAGGCGAAGCACGCATAGCAGCGATGGTGCCGCATCAGAATGCGCTCGCTCATGCTTTCGGTCAGCGTGCCACCGAGATCGTATCGGCTGTCGTCATCGACCAGCGTGCAGGCATAGACCCGCATGCGACCGTTCCTGCGTATCACCATCTTTGAGAACGCACACATGAACTGGCGCCGGGTCTCGGCGGTCTGGTAGGTGGTCATGCAGTTTTCTGTCACGAGCGGTACGTCGGGACTCGCACCGGGCGTGAGAAAGTCGGGAAACGAGACCAGCGTGGTGTCGGCCGGAAGCGCGTGCGCAACGAGCAGATCGCGATAGCGGGCCTCCACCTCCGAAGCGGCTTCGTCGCGATCCATCTGGCGTGCAATGGAAACCCTGAATCCAAGCTCATGCAGTGCACGCAGACTCTGCCAGGACAGATCGAAGCTGCCGCTGCCGCGCCCCGCATCATGCCGATCGCGATCCGGATAATCGATGCTGATGCGAAAGGAGACCGGATGCGTACAGTCGCGCAGGGTGTTTATCTGCTTCAGGCGCTTGAGAACCGGGTCCGTGCCGTTGGTCAGCACAAGACACGGCCGCCTCGCGGCGGCATAGTGCAGGATGTTGACGAAGTCCTTGACGATGAAGGGTTCTCCGCCGGTGAACGAGAACTGCTTTACGCCCAGGTGCAGGGCTTCGTCGATGAATGGCTGTGCGTCTTTCAGTGTGATGCGTTCGAGGCGATTGTCACCGGGGCGTGACCCTTCCAGGCAGAACGGGCAGGCCAGATTGCAGGCGGTGCCGGTATGGAACCACAACTCATCCAGCGCGTGTGGTTGTATGTAGCCGGGCGCTTCCTGCTGCGGCACATCGTGACGCTCGCCCGGTTGAATGACTGAACTCATCGTTGCGCCTCGCGGTTGTCGCGTAGAGGCCGTCGGTAGGCTTGCGCCAGTCTGTCGGCCGGTGCGCCAAGCATATAACGGATCGCCAGCCATCGATTATGCAGCGTGCGGGTCAGCCATCCATCACGCTCCCAGCGACGGGCGCAGACGCCGATTCCGGTCGCGAGTATGCGAAATCGCCCGCGGGCTCTTGCGGCACGCACCAAGCGCACTTCCTCGAACAGCGGCTGATCGACGTGGCCGCCGCAGAGTTCGTAGATGTCGCGTCTCACGAAAAGCCCCTGGTCACCGTAGGCGATACCGCCGCAACGTATGCGCCAGGCAATGCACACTTCCAGAAACCGACTCATCCAGGTGTCTGAGCCCCGAAAACGAAAGCGGAAACATCCAGCTTCAGCGCCCGCCGCGATGGCCTCGTCAATGTGTTCAAGGCAGTGCGGATCAGGATCGGCGTCGGCATGCACAAACCACAGCAGCGGCGCGCTGGCCATGCGCGCCGCTGCTGCCAGACGGGCGCCGCGCGTGCCGGTACGCACCATCAGTATGGCTCCGTGCTGTCGGGCAAGGCCGGGGATCGCGGCATCTGCATGGTCCAGGGCGTCGACACCGGCACCGGCACCGGTATCGATATCAACATCAACATCGGTACCGGTGCTGGCGGCGGTTGCGGCGACGATGATCTCGGCCGGAGCTTGCGACCAGGTGGCGACCTTGTCCAGCAGCGTGGCCAGCTGGGCCACGTCGTTATGCAGAGGGATGATGACCGCGACGGGTGCAACGGGCCTGACGGGTTCTGCGGACGTCAGCGCCGCCATCGAAACCACCAGTCCAGCACCTTGCGGGTGGACGGCTTGAGCCGGCTGCGATTGAACTCGTCGCCCAGCCGACGCAGATACTCCGATCGCGTCGGGTAGGGAAGAACAGTTCTTGTCAGCGCACCCAGTCCGAGTCCGTGGCTCATCGCGAGGCACAATCCGGCAATCTGCTCGCCGGCATCATAAGCGACCACCGTGGCGCCGAGGATGCGTCCGCTGCCGCGGCGCGTCAGTACCTCGGCGAATCCCTGTGCTTCGCCGTCGGTGCGGCTGCGATCAAGATCCGCCAGCTTCACCTGATAGCGATCGTACCGGGTTCCGGCCGTATCCAGCGATCGTGCGCTCGCACCGACGGTGGCGACTTCCGGGTCGGTGTAGACGCAGCGTGGAATGATCAGCCGATCTGCTCGCGCAGTCGCCGCGAACAGGGCGTTCTGCACCACGATGCGAGCCTGCGCATCGGCGTGGTGGGTGAACTGTTCTGCCGTACACACATCGCCGGCCGCAAAAATGTGGCGCCTGCTGGTGCGCAGGTAACGGTCCACGATCACTCTTCCGGCATCATCGGTCTCAACACCCGCTGCGCCCAGGTTCAACTGGTCGGTGTTGGGTCGCCGTCCGGCCGCCACCAGCAGTTCGTCGGCGACGATCGTCCTGCCTGCGCGTCCAAGATCATCTGAATCGCCGGATTCCTCGTTGCCGCCAGTTCCATCGCCCATGTGGATTGCGAATCCGCGACTGTCGCGCGTCACCGAACGTGGCGCACTACCGAGATGAAGAGTCACGCCATCTTCACGCAGTGCGTCAGCGACGCAGATACCGGCAGCGGCCGGCATCGCGGGTAACACCTGATCGGCAATGTCCATGAGATCCACGGCGATGCCCAGGCGCGCGAACGCCTGCGCGAGCTCGCAGCCGACGGCACCGGCTCCGATAATGGCCAGCGATCGCGGGGCCGCGGTCATGTCGAAAAGCGTTTCATTGGTATGCGGCGCGGATCCCGCGAGCCCCGGGATGTCGGGAATGGTCGCGTGAGCACCGGTGGCGATCACAATGCGTCGGCCACTGAGTGTCGTGTCACCGACTGCGACACTGTGTTCGTCGACGAAATGCGCCGGCCCCAGAAAGACGTCGACGCCTGCGGCCTGAAAACGCTGCACCGAATCGTGCGTGGCGATGGTGGAGCGTACGCTGCGCAGCCAGCGAAATGCATCATCGAAGTTCGAATCGCTGCGGCGCGCGTGCGCGAGCAGGGCCTTGGAAGGCACGCAGCCCACGTTCAGGCAGTCACCGCCCATGGCCGTGCTTTCGATCAACGCAACGTCGGCACCCAGGCCTGCAGCCGCGATCGATGTCACCAGACCTGCCGGGCCGGCGCCGATCACGATCAGGTGATAACGCGCTTTGGGTGCGGGATTGCGCCAGTCATCGGGGAATACCAGACGGCGCCATTCGCGGTCGTATTCTGCGCCCGGGTAATCGCTGCCATGGCTGAATCCGATATTCATTCTGTTCCGGTCCCTTTGCCGGCCGGTGAATGATGAGAGTCAGGCGGTGCCCCGGCGGCCTCCGCCTGTTGCAGGTGCTCGCGCAGCGTGCGCGTGGCCTTGCGGGTGATGATTGCAGTCAGCAGAACGGTTGCCACCAGTCCTGCGGCCAGCAGTGCCCGTGTCGCGATGCCGCCGTCCACGTCACCGCCGGCCAGCTCGGCGAGACTGGCGGCCAGCGAGCCGATGTACACATACACGATGGTGCCCGGCAGCATGCCTATCCACGACGCGAAGAAGTAGTCACGAAACCGCACGCTGGTCAGGCCCAGGCCGTAGTTCAGCAGGTTGAACGGAAACAGTGGCGACAGCCGGGTCAGCAGCACGATGATGAAACCTTCATGGCGGGTGGCAGTGTCCAGCGCATGAAAGCCGGGTCGTGCTGCGATACGCTCGGCCAGCCAGTCACGGGCCAGAAAGCGCCCGATCAGGAATGCGCAGGCCGCGCCCGTCACACTGCCCAGCGACACCAGCACCACACCCAGCGGCAGGCCGAACAGCAAACCAGCGGCCAGAGTCAGCAGTGTGCCGGGCACCACGGCGATCGTAGCGATGATGTACGTGAGTATGAAAACCGCCCACGCGACGGCGCCGTGCCCCTGAATCCATTCAGCACCTGCAGCCAGCCATGCTCCCAGCGGAAGCCACCAGGCCAGCAGGATCAGCATCGCGATGGCACAGACGAACAGCAGGGCGCGCCGACCGTTGCTCATGCGTATTCCTGTTGCTGTTCGATCAGCCATGCGCAAAGGGCACGGCGTGCCGGCCGCGAGTCGCCCGCGAGTCGCTCATGCATGGTCTGCAATGCGGTGTGGCCATCCACATCCACTTTCTTCGCCTGCCTGCCGACCTGCCAGCCGCACTCGGTTAACCGTTGTGTAAGCGCTTCGCCAAGTTGCGGCGTGCTCCATGGCAACGTTGCCAGTTCCGGCCAGCGGCGTCGCGTGGCCATCAGCACAACGCCGCCGTCTTCCGCCGCGCCAAGCACGGCATCGTGATCGGCGAGCGCTGCCTGAGCAGCCTGCAGACTGGCTTGGTCAAGCTCCGGACAGTCCATGCCTATGAAGATCTGCCTGTCAAAACCGTCGTCATTGAGTCTTTGGTTGATGTGGTTGATGCGCGTTCCGAGGTTGCCGGTTGCCTGCGGCAGGACCAGCCAGCCGGCGGCCCGGTGCTGCAATGTCCACTCCAGATCCGCCGGATCCGCCGGGGCAAGGCATACCGGGCCTTCCCAGTCCTGCGCGTCTTCCAGGGCGCAGGCGCTGAGATGGTGGGCCGCCATGACACCTGCTGCACCCATGCCGGCGACCAGTCGGCTCTTGGCGCGCTGCGGCGCTTTCAGCATCAACACCAGCACGGCATCTTTACCGGGGCAGGGCGCGCGCGATGCATTGCCGGATTTGGTCTTTCGGTTCATGTAGTGGACAGCGCAGTGCGATCGAACGGCCGAGTTTAATGCAATTCCCGTTTGCTATAGTCCGCGCTGACTTTTCCGGCCCGGGTTTGAGGAGTTGATCTGCCATGGTCAAGCTGCACATGACCGACCGCAATGGTGAGCGCGTGGAGGTGGACGCAAGTCCCGGTCTGTCGATCATGGAGAACATCCGCGATCTGCCGGCCAGTGTCGAAGCGATCTGCGGCGGCATGTGCTCGTGTGCCACCTGCCACATCCTCGTGGAGCCCGACAGTCCGGGGCAGGTACCGCCCCGCTCATGGGAAGAACTGCAGATGCTGCAGGGCGACCCGAATTTCGACCCGCTACGCTCACGCCTAAGTTGCCAGATCCGGGTCACCGATCAGATGGACGGATTCTCGTTCACAGTGGCTCCTGAAGAACTGTAGCCTGCCAGTCCTTGCTCCCGCACCGTCTTCGCGCACCCCCTTGCGCCGCTCCATGATGGTGCGCAGGTGCACTGAAATGGCGCATGAAAGGTCGTTGCGGCGCCAGCGCAGAACTCCTAACTCTCAGTAATTCAAGCGATTTCCTGATCTGGCACAGATGGTGCACTGGAGGGGCATCACTGAATCGCGCAGGAGGAAACGCGCCATGTTGAAAAAAGCCATTGTCCCGACCATCGTTGCAGCCGGATTCATGACAGCACCCGCTGTGGCTTCCGCTGATGAACTCACCGCCAACTTCGGTTGGGTCAGTAATTACATCTACCGCGGTTTCTTCCAGGAGACCTCGTCCGCGTTCGCCGGCATCGACTACGAACCCGAGAACGGTTTCTACATCGGCGTCTGGGGTGCGGATGTCGGAGACGGTCTGGAGACCGACCTGTACTTCGGTTACGGCGGGGAGTCAGGAGACTTCTCCTGGTCAATCGGCGCCACCGGTTACTTCTACACCGATGACTTCGATGACACCTACAAGGAATTGAACCTCGGCCTCGGGTACGGAATCTTCTCGCTGGATTTCGCCCTGGGTGAATGGGACGGATTTGGCGCCAAGGAAGACTACACGTTCACGTCCGTGACCATTGCACCGGAGAAGGGCCCTTACTTCACGTTGGGCGCCTTCGGCCGTGACTTCGACGGTGAGTACTTCGAGATCGGTTACGGGCGTGAAGTGGCGGGACTGGATTTGTCGGTCGCACTTGTCTACAGCGACAACATCCCCGTCAACCGTTACGGCAGCAGCAACTACGGCCTGGTCTTCGGCATCAGCAAGACCATTGGTCTTGGTCGCTGATCGGCATACCAGCAAGTTCAGCCCCGCTCATCGAGACAGTCGAGCGTAGCGGTAGCGGGGCCTTTCCCATGAGGGCAATTCGATGAAACTCATTACAGCGGTAATCAAGCCGTTCAAGCTCGAGGACGTGCGCCAGGCATTGGGCGAGGCCGGCGTTCAGGGCATGACGGTCACGGAGGTCAAGGGATTTGGCCGCCAGAAAGGGCACACGGAGCTGTACCGCGGAGCGGAATATTCCGTGGACTTCGTGCCCAAGACCAAGATCGAGGTGGCGGTGCCTGATTCGCTGGCGGATCAGGTGGTGGACGCGATCGTCGGGGCGGCGGGCACCGGTTCCATAGGCGACGGCAAGGTTTTTGTGTCGTCTCTGGAACAGGCTGTGCGCATACGCACCGGCGAAAACGGCGACCAGGCCCTTTAGAGCGTGGAGTAAAGAGCTATGGAAGAAGTAATTGAACTCGCCTACGCACTGGACACCTTCTACTTTCTGGTGGCCGGCGCGCTGGTGATGTGGATGGCCGCCGGCTTCACGATGCTGGAGTCGGGTCTGGTCAGGGCGAAAAACACGGCTGAGATTCTTACCAAGAATGTCGGCCTCTACTCGATCGCGTGTCTGATGTACATGATCTGCGGTTACGGCATCATGTATGGCGATGGACTGTCCAGCGTGATACCGAGCATCGGCATGCTCGGTGCGGGCGATAACGCGCCGGCGGATGTCGTGGGCAGCGGCGGCGACATCTACTATTCGGACCTGTCGGACTTTTTCTTTCAGGTCGTGTTCGTCGCCACCGCGATGTCCATCATTTCGGGTGCCGTCGCCGAGCGCATGAAGCTGTGGTCATTCCTGGTGTTTGCAGTAGTCATGACCGGATTCATCTATCCGGTGCAGGGCTTCTGGACGTGGGGCGAAGGCTTCCTGGATGAGCTCGGGTACTCCGACTATGCCGGATCCGGCATTGTGCACATGGCAGGTGCCGCCGCAGCGCTGGCTGGCGTCATTCTGCTCGGTGCGCGGAAGGGCAAATATGGCCCCGGTGGTCAGGTCAACGCGATACCGGGTGCGAATCTGCCGCTTGCGACGCTGGGCACGTTCATCCTGTGGATGGGCTGGTTCGGGTTCAACGGCGGTTCGGAACTGAAGGTGTCTGACGTCGAATCTGCGAACGCTGTCGCGCTGGTGTTCACCAACACCAATCTTGCGGCCGCGGGCGGACTGGTCGCTGCACTGCTGCTGGCCAAGCTGTGGTTCGGCAAGGCTGATCTCACCATGGCGCTGAACGGCGCGCTGGCGGGTCTGGTCTCGATCACGGCTGAACCGCTGACGCCGACGCCGCTGCTGGCTGCGATCATCGGCGCCATCGGTGGTCTGATCGTCGTCGCATCGATTGTCATGATGGATCGCAAGCTGAAGATCGACGATCCGGTCGGTGCGATCTCGGTGCACGGTGTGTGCGGTATCTGGGGCATTTTCGCGGTGCTGCTGTCGAACGAGGATGCGACCTTCATGGCGCAGCTTATCGGCGTACTCGTGATCTTCGCCTGGGTATTCGTTGCGGCGCTGATCGTCTGGGCCATACTGAAGGCGACGATGGGCATACGCGTCTCCGAGGAAGAGGAGTACCGCGGTGTGGACGTCGGCGAATGCGGTATGGAAGCCTATCCGGAATTCGTGAAGGCGCCGAAGCAGTAATCAGAGGGGGCCTGACCGGTTGACGGTCGGGCAGGTTGTAACCTGAACGAGGCCGGGCGGTGTGATCATCGCCCGGCCTTTCTTATTTACAGGCGCTGTCCACCATCGACTTCGATCACGCTGCCATTGAGATAGTCGTTGCCTATGATGTAGGCGAGCGTCTGCGCGATCTCTTCGGGTTCCCCCAGTCGCTGCAGCGGGATCCCTGCACTCATTTTCTGCAGCATCTCCGGTTTCATGCCGGCCACCATCTCGGTGCGCACGAATCCCGGCGCAATCGCGTTGACGCGGATACTGTAGCGGGCAAGCTCTTTCGACCATACGCGCGTCAGCGCGGCTACCCCGGCCTTGGCAGCTGAATAATTGCTTTGCCCGAAATTTCCGTGCCGGGAAATGCTGGAGATGTTGACAATGCAGCCGGCGCGGCCGCTGCGCAGCATCTGCGTGGCGGCCTCACGACCGCACAGGAACACGCCGGTCAGGTTTACATCGATGACCGACTGCCACTGCTGCAGCGACATGCGGTCGACGATCTCACCGTTCCGGACCTTGATCAGCTGTGCGTCGCGCAGGATGCCGGCGTTTGCGACGGAGACATCGAGTCCGCCAAGATCCGCCGCGGCACGCTCATACAGCGCAACGACCTGATCCTCGCGGGCGACGTCCGCGGCATGGATGTATACCTCGGCGCCGACTGCCGTGCACTGATCGCGGATGTCGAGCAGCGATTCTTCACTGAGGTCAACCAGCGCCAGACGGGCGCCGCCGGCGGCCAGGGTACGGGCCATCGCGGCGCCCAGTCCCCGCGCCGCACCGGTGATCAGAACCGCGCTGCCCCTGATGTCCATTTTCTCTCCGCCTGTTCATCGGCCCGTCACGATGCGAAAATGTTACCCGGCCACCCGGGTCGGGACCAATTTGTCCGGAAAGACGGGTTGTTGCGGCAGGCGTCACAACCCGTTGCGGCGGTTTTTTCACGTCATCACACGCCAACCGCGGATTTCTACGGATCCGGCACGCATCACTATGAGCATATCCAGATACTTCGACCGTATCGCTATTGCGCTGTCCGCGGTTTGCATCGTGCATTGTCTGGCCGTGCCGCTGGTCGTCGTGGTGCTCCCCGTACTCGCGATCTCCATTGGCGTTTACGGCCACTTCCATGAGCTCATGCTTTGGCTGGTCGTTCCGACAAGTGTTGCCGGTTTCGTGCTCGGATTTCGTATCCACGAGAAGCTGCGGATTCCTGCCGTCGGAGCGGTAGGTATCGGACTGTTGATGCTCTCGGCGTTATGGGGGCACGACCGTTGGGCGGAGTGGCTGGAAATCACCGTCACGATTTTTGGCAGTGTCGTGCTTGCGTCCGCGCATTGGCTGAACTTTCGCGATGTAAGACGACTGCATCAGCACCACTGAGGTAGAACCGGCCGCCACACCTGCTCAACGGCCTTGCTACGTGCGAACGCGACCGCCCTCCAGTTCCAGGCTGTGCGTATAGCGCGACATGAACTGCGCGGCGAATCGTGACCAGTGCGAGGCACAGACCAGGTGCGCCCCTTCGGCAACCAGATCATCCAGTCTGGCCTGGACCAGCCCGGCCACGTCAGCATCCAGGCCTTCCCATGGCTCATCCAGAAGCAGTATGTCGGGGCGGCGTGCGATGGCGCGACAGATCAGCGCGCGTCTGACCTGTCCGTAGGACAGCGCGGTCAGAAGCCTGTCCGCGTATGGCAGCAGCTCGAATGATGCGAGCAGTTCGTCTATGCGTTGTGCCTGCAGATCATCAGGCGGCCTTGTCTGTCCGATGCTGGAGGTGAAACCGGATGCAATGCATGAGCGCACTGTCGTCGGGTATCGGTAATCCGCCTGCAGCTGCGGTGACACCCAGGCGACGCGTTCGCGCAGGTGCCAGATGTTGCGCGGATTGCCCAATGCCGGCCAGCTGATGTGGCCGCCCAGAGCGGGCCTCAGTTGACCATGCAGCAGGCGCAGAAAAGTGCTTTTGCCGGCACCATTGTTGCCCAGCACCAGCCAGTGGCAACCCGGATTCAGCTGCCAGTTCAGATCCGCGAGCAGCCTGCGCGTGCCGATCCAGACGCTGGCGTTACGCAGTGAAATCAGTGCAGTCGGAAAGTCTGCGCCTGGCGTCGCCTGAACTTCCCCGGATGCCGATGACTCTGCTGCCACCATTGCCGTTCCGGCCGTGGCCAACATCGTTGCGCCGGTAGCCGCGATGGTTGCGTTCGACAGCGCGGGACGTCCCCTGCCGGATGAGGCCGGCCGTGCCGCTTCTGCGGCCACAATCCTCCCATTCGCCAGTGTCAGCGTGTGTGTGGTCATCGCCGGCAGATCGTGCCGGTGATGCTCGGCACAGATCAGTACCGTGTGCGCGGCAACGCCCTGCAGCATGCCGTCCAGGACTGAGCGTGACGTTGCGTCCAGGCCCGCGGCCGGTTCATCGAGCAGCAGCAGGGCCGGACGAAAGGCCAGCGCACGAGCAATCAGTACGCGTCGCTGTTCTCCGCGCGACAGTTGCAAAAATGGGCGTGAGGCGAGATGCAGCAGTCCGGTCCTGGCCAGCAGCTCCTGTGCGTGGGCGATATCGTGTCGTGTCGGTCTGCGTCGCGGGATGTCCGTGCGATACAGTCCCGTCAGCACCACGTCCAGTGCGCGGAAGTTCCAATCGCGGCGGAAATACAGATCCTGGAGTTCGTCACCGACCCAGGTGATGCGGCGCCGTGCTTCGACCGCGTCGCACATGGGGCCATCGCCGAAATCGTAGCAACGCGTGCCCCTCCCGGGTGCCGGCCACAGCATGCCGGCCGCCAGTTTCAGGAGCGTGCTCTTGCCGCTGCCGTTACCGCCGACGATCCCCCAATGCTGTCCCGGCAGGACCTGCCAGTAGATATCACGCAGAATGATCTGCCCCTGCACGGCGACTTCGACGTTCCTGAGCGTCAGCAGTGCAGGCGGAGTCACCGTTGCGTGGTCGCGTTGTCGGGTCGCACGGGTCGTGTGGTCAACGCTGGCCCTGCGCCTCCCGGGCCGTGGCACAGCGTATGCAACGGTCGGCGAAAGGCTGCGCGCGCAGGCGTGCGATCGGGATTTCCTCGGCACAGTCCAGGCAGGTGCCATAGGTTCCGTTCTTCAGCTGATCCAGTGCTTTCGCAATACGGCTCAGTTCTATGCGTGCTTCGTTGCCCAGCGCATCGACCACCTCGGCATTCTCAAGTTCCTGCGCCTGCTCCTGCGAGTCGGCACTGCGACCGGATGTGAGGTTATCCTTGATGCGCTGAAGCCGATCCGCAAGTTCGGCCTGCTTTGCGATCAGCTGTTCGCGGATATCGGCAAACTGCTCCATACCACCCACCTTCTGCGCAGCGGCTCTGCACGTCGATTATCTGTTTCCTGGCGGACGCTTGTTTCGGATAAGGCTGATGGGGCAGTCATCAGCAGGCCGACTGACGCCATTGTTTCGTTGCAGCAATCCGGACAAGTCTTCCAGGCCCGCTCATCCCTAGCATAGCGATAAACCACGCACGGCCCAACTCGCGCGGGCCTTCGCAGGGTTGGCGTCTGGACAGGCATGGGTACGCGTGCTTCAATTGATGGGATGCCGCCTGTTTGCGGCCCCAGATCCCACAGGTTCCGCCGCAGCGCCGCGCATGAGTCTTCGCGAAATCCATCCCGTACTGATCACCCGTAACGCATCCGCGACCATAGAGCGCGCCCTGGGCAGTCTTGCCGGGTTTCCGTCGGTCGTCGTTTACGACAACGGTTCAACGGACGACACGATTGCGTTATGCCGGCGTTTCCAGAATGTTCGTGTGGAGACGGGCGAGTTCTTCGGCTTTGGTCCTACCTACAATCATGCTGCAGGGCTCGCTGACGGCGACTGGGTGTTGTCGGTGCATGCCGACGAGGAACTCAGCCCCGAGCTGGTGCGATTGATGGATACACTGGCCCTGGATGATCCGATGACGGCGTACACGGTCGATCGACGTAACCTGTTTCTTGGGCGGGATGTACGTCGTGGCGGGTGGGGCAGGGACTATCCACCGCGCCTGTATCATCGCGAAAAATTCCGGTTCAACGATGCGCCGGTGCACGAGAACCTCATCCTTCCCGAAGGCTCCCGACTGGTGCACCTGGACGGCAAGCTGTGGCATGACGCAGTCACCGACATCGATGAGTTTCTGCGCCGCATCAGCTACTACTCCGAATTGCGTCGCAAGCGTCAGGGCAAGGTGCATCCGGCGCCGGTCATTCTGCTGCGGGCTTTCTGGGCTTTCTTCCGCAGCTATATCCTGCAGCTGGGGATACTGGCAGGCTGGCGAGGCATGGTCATCGCCTGGTCAAACGCTACCGGCACGTTTTTTCGACACATGAAACGTCATGCTGATCGCGCGGTGGCGCGCGAGCGTGGTCCAGAGCCCGGCACGTCATCATTGCCTTCCGAACGGGCCGGGCAGTAGCAACGGCAGCAATCGAGCACCGGATCATTCACCGTTGTTGCGAGGGTTGCGATAATGTCAGCGCGGATCGCTGATCAGTGAACGGTACAGTGCCAGCGTTTTGTCGATTGTCTGCTCGATGTTGAAGTCGGTCGCGATACGCTGACGGGCGGCCTGTCCCAGCCGCGCACGCAGCTTCTCGTTGCGACCGAGTTCCAGCAGTGCGGCAGCCAGGGCTGCATGGTCACCGGGTGGCACGACCAGGCCGCATTCGCCATCCACGACGATTTCCGGGCTGCCACCGCAGTCAGTGACGACGGGTGTGACGCCATAGGCCATCGCTTCGATCACCGTTTTCGGCAGGCCCTCGCGCCTTATGGTCGGCAGCACCGATACGTCGCAGGCGGCGATCAGGCTGGGAGCGTCATTGCGAAAGCCGAGACTGTGAATGCGGTCAGAGCAGGGATGATTGCGTATCAGCTCGGCAAATCGCGGGTTGTCCATGCGGCCGGCCAGCAGCAGATGTGCGGACAGATCGTCCGGAAGCGATGCAAACGCCTTGAGCAGCACTTCCAGTCCCTTGCGCGGACGCCAGTTGGCGATGCACCCGATTACGAATGCATCAACGGGAACTCCGAACTGCGAGAGGTCTGCAGGTTGCGCGTCATACCAGGCCAGGTCATGGCCCTTGTGTATGGTCACCACCTTGCCGGGATCCAGCCTCAGGCCGAACAGGCCCACTTCCAGCATGCTGTCGCGCACGGCATCGGCCACACAGACGATGCGATCGACGCGGGGATTGAGATGACGCATCCATGATGTCGGATCCAGATAGCTCAGATTGCCGACGATGCCCCGGTAGGCGATCAGCTTCAGATGCCCAAGGCCGCGTGCGGCGATGAGGCCGTTCGAGATGGCGCGATTGTGCAGCATATGCAGGACATCGAAGCCGCCCTGACGAAGCGCCGCGCGCACACTACGTATCGTGTCGAAGTCGATCCGCTTGCGCATGGGTACGGTCAGGATCGGCAGACCGGCCGCCCTGAACTTGCCAAGATTCGGACTGTCGGGCATGGCGCAGACATGGACGTCGCATCCGCGGCGTGCCAGACCGATGGCGGTCGCGACCTCGGGGCGGTCCCCCCAGGCCGTCATGAACATGACGCGCGGCATGCGCGGTGCCATGGCTTCACCAACCGGGCTGCTGGGTTCGGCTTCGTTCAAGGTTGTGTCCGTGTCCGTGTCCGTGTCCGACACGGCGCCCATGGTAGCCGAGAGCGGCGGATGCGTCATGGCAGCAAACGCCCACCTCCAAAGAGTTCGTTGATCGGATTTCAGCCCTGTGTGACAACTGCGCCCGCGGGCGTTCAGCGATCGTTCAGTCACGGCTCTCTAGCCTTGTGCTCGAATCCATCGTGGAGTGCAGTCATGAATCGAAAAGCAATGCTTCTGGCCACCCTGGCTTTGTTCGGACTTGGCAGTGCCAGTGCGCACGCCGACAATAACCGTCATCTTCGCTATGTGGTCGGCGGCGCCATTCTCGGTGCCGTGGCGGGCGAACTGGCTTACTCCAGTCGCCGCGATTCCCGGGTGCATGTCTATCAACAGGTGCACTATCCGGTTGTCCATTACCCGACGGTCGTGCATGCCGCTCCGAAGCGCAAGCGAGCCAGCCGTCACGTGCATCACTATCACGCGCCGGTGGCTGTCGTGGCAGGGCCTCCCGGCCTGGCACGGCGCGGCATGGTGCCACCGGGACATATGCGCAGGGCGACGGTGACGGCGGTTCCGGTCTATCAGGCGCCGGCAACGACCGTGGTCCGTGTTTACGGATACTGACGCCGCTTCGCACGGATGCGAAAGAGATTCACAGTTTGCGGACAGCATGCTTTGCGCTCAGCACCGTCGGCGTTAAAGTCGCCGCATGTTAAAGCGTTATCAGGACTGCGCCGGGCGGCTGTCCGCTGCTGTGATACTGGCCTTGCTTGCGCTGACCGCCGGCTGCAGCGACGGGACGTCGGAGCAGACTTCCGACACAACCGTCGCCGCCCGGCAGCTCACGGTTGACGATGCGCGGGCGTTTCTTGACAGGGCCGAAGCCGAGCTCGCGGCGCATTGGGAGTACGCGACCCGTGTCAACTGGGTGCGAGCCAATTTCATCACCGAAGACACGACCCGTCTCGCTGCCGCTACCGCTGCACAGACTTCGGAGTTGCTGGCCCGCCTTGCCGCTGAAGCCAGTCGGTACGAACACCTGGATCTTCCGCAAGTCCTGTCCCGCAAGCTGAATTTCGTACGCATGCTGATCCCCCTGCCGGCGCCGGGCAGCGACGGGGCAGCGGCGGAGCTTGGTGAACTGCTTGCCTGGCTGGAATCCGCCTATTCAACCGGTCAGGTGACGTTCCGTGGCCGCGAGACGGGTCTTGGCGAACTGGAAGCGATCATGGACAGCTCCCGGGATCCGGACGAGCTCGCCGAGGCCTGGTCAGCCTGGCGCACGGCGGCCGAAGCCATGCCGCCTCGTTATGCACGACTGGTCGAGATTGCGAACGAGGGCGCGCGCGAAATGGGTTTCGCGAACGTCGCCGATCTGTGGCTTGCCGGCTACGAGATGAGCGCCGTCGAGATGCAGCACGAAGTGCAGCGTTTGTGGGGCCAGGTCGAGCCCCTGTATGAGGAGCTGCACTGTCATGTTCGCGACCGTCTGAGTGACTACTACGGCGAATCCGTTCAGGCGCGTGACCGGCCGATTCGTGCTGACCTGCTCGGCAACATGTGGGCCCAGCAGTGGCTGAACATCTACGACATCGTGGCGCTGGAGGGTGGCGGCGGTGAACTGGCCCTTACCGAGCTGCTGCAGGCGCACGATTTCACCCCGCAACGCATGACCGAAACCGCCGAGTCGTTCTTCGTGTCATTGGGGTTCGAGCCTTTGCCGGCTACGTTCTGGGAGCGCTCGCTGCTGATCGAGCCACGGGATCGCGATGTGGTCTGTCACCCGTCCGCGTGGTCCATCGATGGCGATGAAGACCTCAGAATCAAGATGTGCATGTCGGTCAACGCGTATGACTTCCAGATGGTTCACCATGAGCTCGGTCACAACTTCTACTATCGTGCCTACCGCGATCAGGATTTTCTGTTTCGTGAAGGCGCGCACGATGGCTTTCACGAGGCGATTGGAGACTTCATCGCACTGTCGGTGACGCCGGAGTACCTGCGCGAGCTGGGCCTTGTCGATGACGTGCCGCCGCCGGAAGCTGATCTCGACCTCCTGATGGAGCAGGCGCTGGACAAGGTGGCGTTCCTGCCTTTCGCGTTGCTGCTGGATCAGTGGCGCTGGCAGGTGTTTCGCGGCGAAGTGACCCCGGATCGCTATAACGAGGCATGGTGGGAGCTGCGGCACCGCTATCAGGGGGTGGAACCTCCTGTCCAGCGCTCGGCGGCGGCGTTCGATCCGGGCGCGAAATATCACATTCCGGCCAACATGCCATACCTGCGCTACTTTCTGGCCTTCATCATGCAGTTCCAGCTGCACGAGGCTGCCTGTCGCATCGCCGGGTGGGAAGGTCCGCTGCACCGCTGTTCCATATACGGAAACAGGGAAGTGGGCGAGCGCCTCCAGCAGATGCTGGCGCTGGGACGTTCTGTGCCCTGGCCCGATGCGCTTGAGTCGTTCACCGGTTCAAGGCAGATGGACGGCGGCGCCATCCTCGCCTACTTCGAGCCACTGATGGCGCGACTGCGGCAGGAGAACGCGACACGCAGCTGCGGCTGGTAGTGACAGCCCGGCCTGTGCGCGGATGCTCAGGCGCGCACGGGAATGCTGAACCGTTCGCAATAGGCGGCAAACCTGCGTGCTTCCGCTTCACGGTTCAGTCCGTACTCTTCCAGCGAATAGCGATGCACGCCATGTTTGTTCTTTGGATTGGCGGTCAGGAATGACTGCATGCGCTGACGTGCCTCGTCGGTGAGGGGCCAACCCAGGAAATCGTAGATTTGTTCCACGGTCTGTACCGGATCACGCTCTATCGCTTCGTAGTTGATGTCCAGAAACTGACCGGCCGGTGCGCGGTCGCGTGTCGCGAGGAAACCATCCAGGGCCGTCGCCCAACGGTCCGCCCAGTCCCGCGCGATCGCGACCGGATCAGCGTGATCGCTGAACGCGCGACGCAGCACAGTGGCGTGACTGGCCATGGATGCCATGACCCGCAGCGGGTCCCGGTGGGTCTGTATCACCTTCGCGTCCGGATAACGCTCCAGCAGTGCGCCGAGGCCGAACAGGTGGCCTGGCGCCTTCATGACCCAGCGTTCGCCGCGACGTTGCCGCTGCAGGTGCTGCAGCATGCGCTTGTGAAAGTCCATTGCGAGACGCTGTGAATCCTGCTCAAACCAGTCCTGATAGGCGGCCACATTGTGCGTGGTGTGGAACTGGATGCTCATGAACACGCCGGCTGTGATCGCAATGCATTCCTGCGGAAAATCGGGTGCCATGGGATGAATGCGCTTGAACTCGGGCGCGAGCAGGTCTGCCCATCCCAGCCGCGTTGCTGTTTTGCGGCGTGCGCGTTCCATGCGGGCCGGATCACCTGCGTGGCCGGCCGGATACATGACTTCCCAGGTCAGCGGGACGCGATTGTCCGGGTCTTCGGTGATGACATTATGCAGAAGTGTGGTGCCGGTGCGCGGCAGACCTACGATGAACACCGGCGCGTCTATGGCCTCATCGGCTATGCCCGGATCGGCGGCACGTTCGGCCTCCATGTGCAGCAGGTTCTCGAGCAGGCTGACGATCATTTCGCGAACCGTGATGCGACCGAGCATCGTCAGATGCGCTTCGCGTTCGTAGGATTCCAGCAGTCGCTGCAGTGGCGCCTCGATCGGCCAGTCACCAAAGTTCTCAAGCTTCGCGCGGCGACGTGCGGCGCTCATCAGAGCCTCGGCGCCCAGATCCGGGACGCGGTGCCGGTAGCTGCCTAGCAGCCGGCTGCCGCCATTCAGTGCGCGAACAGCGCCCGCGACGCAGTATTCAGAGACAGTCATCGGGAATCCGTTTCCGGTGGTTCGGGTGGCCGCGCATTGTCGCGCACAGCGTAAAAGGCGGCAATCGCCGGTGTCACCGCGACGGACTCAGCCGCTTGCCCGCCGCTTCGGCAGCAGCCATCATGCGCGCCGGTGCAGCAGGTGGATCGCAATGACGCTGGAAAACATCAGATCCCTGATTCGTGACGTGCCCGACTTCCCCAAGCCCGGCATAGTTTTCAAGGACATCACGCCGCTGGTGGCGGACCCGCAGGGCTTTCGGGCTGCTGTCGGGCATATGGCGGACGCTTCCAGGCCCTGGAATCCGGACGTGATCCTGGCCATCGAATCGCGAGGTTTCATCTTCGGGGCGGCGCTGACGCAGCTGACCGGCTGGCCCATGCAGCTGGTGCGAAAACGCGGCAAGCTGCCACGCGAGGCGATCAGCATTCGCTACGAACTCGAATACGGTCACGACCATCTGGAAGTGCATGCCGATGCGATCGAGGCCGGGAAACGCTATCTGATCGTGGATGATCTGCTGGCCACGGGCGGGACCGTGGACGCCGTGTGTCGCCTGATCCGCAAACAGAGCGGGACCGTGGCGGGATGTACGGTACTGATAGAGCTTGCGTTCCTGAACGGGCGCGAGCAGCTTGGAGATTGTCCTGTCGCGAGCCTGATCAGCTACTGATTCAGTACGAACGCTTGAGAATGAACTCCGACAGCTGACGCAGTCCTTCGCCGCGACTGCCGAAACCGTCCAGCGAAGCCAGTGCCGCGTGATACACGTCATCGGCGCGCTGACGTGCACCTTCGGCGCCCAGCAGTGACGGATAGGTGGACTTGTCGTTGCTCGCGTCCGACCCGGCATTCTTGCCCAAGGTTTCCGTGTCGGCTTCGATCTCCAGCAGATCATCGCGGATCTGGAACACCAGCCCGATGTCACTGGCAAAGTGATCCAGTCGCGCGTGTTCGTCGGCCGGGAGGTGCGCCAGTTCAGCCGGCATCATGATCGCGGCGCGAATCAGTTCTCCGGTCTTGCGACGGTGAATGTCCTCCAGCGCAGTCTCATCCACGTGACGACCTTCTGCCGCAAGGTCCAGCATCTGTCCGCCCACCATGCCGGCCGGACCGACTGCTCGTGCGAGACAGCAGATCACGCGGCTTTGCCTTTCCGGCGCCGCAACCAATGCCTCGTCGCTGCACAGTATTTCGAATGCCAGTGCCTGAAGCGCATCGCCGGCGAGAATTGCTGTGGCCTCGTCAAACGCCCGGTGCGTGGTCGGGCGGCCGCGGCGCAGGTCGTCGTCGTCCATGGCGGGAAGATCATCATGCACAAGCGAGTAGGCGTGCACCAGTTCAACCGAGGCAGCGATGGCATCGACATTTTCCACCGGCAGACCGCAGAGCTGCCCGGAAGCATAGGCGAGCAGGGGACGTATGCGCTTGCCGCTGCCCAGCACGGAATAGGCCATGGCTTCCCTGAGTCGATCAGGCGTGCCGTCGTGATTTGCTATCGTCGCGGCCAGTCGAGCATCCACGCGCTCGCGTAATGCACTTAACGCGTCGGAGAATGTTTCAGCGGGGGGGCGTGTTATCATAGCCGGTCATCGTATCACCGAAACGGCATGTCCGGCGCGAGCACATTAGTGAACTCCGAACCGAGCCGACCGACAACAGCCAATCCGACAGATCTGCAGTATCAGTCCGGCATTCTTCCCGGTGTCTCGCGCACATTTGCGCTGACCATACCGGTGTTGCCTGACCGACTGGCGGAAGTGGTTACCAACGCCTATCTGTTGTGTCGCCTGGCCGACACGATAGAGGACGACGTGGGCCTGGATAACGCGCAGAAGTCGGAGTTTCATCGCCGTTTCGTCGCGGTTGTGGAAGGTGGTGAAGACGCGCAGCCTTTCGCCGATGCATTGCTGCCGTTGCTGTCCGACAGGGTGCTGCCGGACGAGCGCGATCTGGTGGCCAACGCCGCCACGGTGATTCGAATCACCCATGGGTTCACGCCTGAGGAACGCGATGCGGTGACCCGTTGCGTGCGCATCATGTGCACCGGTATGCCGGAATTTCAGCGCAACAGCAGCCTGAACGGTCTTGCCGATCTCGATGAACTTGCGTCGTACTGCTATTACGTGGCCGGTGTGGTCGGCGAGATGCTGACGGAGCTGTTCTGCCTGCACTGCGAGGAACTGAAGCCGCGACGCGACGAAATGATGCGTCTGGCCGTATCTTTCGGGCAGGGCCTGCAGATGACCAACATTCTCAAGGACATGTGGGACGATCGCCCGGCCAACGCGTGCTGGCTGCCGTTGTCGGTGTTCACTGAGGGGCCGCAGGGCGACCCGCAGTTTCGTCTCGATCGTCTGGAATCGCTTTACGACACCGAAGCTTTTCGGGCAGGTCTGAATCAGCTCATCGGTGTCGCTCACGGCCATCTTCGCAACGCACTGCAGTACACCTGCATCATTCCCAAGCGCGAGGTCGGTATACGTCGCTTCTGCCTCTGGGCCATTGGCCTTGCGGTGCTGACGCTGCGCAAGATTCATCGCAATCCCACGTTCCGGTCGGGCGCCGAGGTCAAGGTGTCCCGCCGCACCGTCAAGGCGACGGTCGTGACGACGAACCTGACACTGATGAGCAATCGGGCGCTGCGCATGATGTTCGATCGCGTCGCGAACGGTCTGCCGCTGGCGCAGACCGAACCCGGCCTGCCGCGTGCTCTGGCTGAGCCGGTGTCGAGGCGACTGGATGCCCGCTGATGGCGGGCGCGTTGCCGTGCTGGCCGCATTGCGCTCCGAATCACGTCCGCTCCTTGCCAGGCTGCAGGATCAGGGCGCGAGTGACTCCGAAGCGACCGGCCTGCTGGTCCTGACCACAGGTCAGGGCGGAGTTAACGCGCGGCGCGCTGTGGAAGCAGCGACGAACAGGGGAGCGACGGCGCTGGTCAGCTGGGGTCTGGCTGGCGCGCTGGTCAGCGACCTGCGTGCCGGCACCATCGTCATCCCGGCGCGCGTCCTGGATGCTGCCGGAGACGCCCACAACACCGACGCGGCCTGGTGCAGGGAAGTCGTGGCCGCGCTCGGAACATCCGCAGCCGCTGACCGTCGCGATCTCATCAGTGTGAATCACGTGCTGCACGCATCCGGCGACAAGCAGTCAGCCGCGGAAAACAGCGGTGCCGTTGCGGCTGACATGGAATCGGCGGCCATCGCACGCGCAGCTGCCGAGGCGGGCGTGCCGTTCATCGTCATCCGGGTCATCGTCGATGAAGCCGCCGACACGCTGCCGGCGGATATCGCCGCATGGGTGGACGGGCAGGGCCGCACGCGAATCGGTCCGGTCCTTGCAACCCTGTTGCGTCCCTCGCGCTGGCAGGGTTTGAAGCTGCTGGCCACACGCTACCGCAGCGCCCGAGTCACGCTGAACCAACTCGCCGAGCGGCTGGTGCCTCTGGGGTTCGCGCGGCCGGCGGCTCCGGTGCGCTGAAGCGGGACGGATTCGGCAATGGTGCCAGTCAACAGCTGGATCGCGGATGCGATTGCGCGCTGGGTTGCGCTGGTGTTGCGGTTCCGCTGGTTTACGGTCATTGCGACATTGGTCGCTGCCGCGCTGTGTATGACCTATGCGGCGCGCAATCTCGGTATCAACACCGACACCGCGAACATGATTTCCGCGTCACTGCCCTGGCGTCAGCATGTGACGGATTTTCGCGAATCCTTTCCGGTACGCGACCGCAACCTGATCGTGGTGGTGGATGCCGCCACACCCGAACAGGCGGAGCGTGTCGCAGCCGCGCTGGCGGATCGTCTGGACGCGCAACCGGATCGCTTTCATAGCGTGTTTCTTGCCGGGCACGGCGAGTTCTTCGAACGATATGGACTGCTGTATCTGGGCGTGGACGAACTGGAGAATCTCGCTGACAGACTTGCCATCGCCCAGCCGTTGCTGGGCCGGTTGCAGCAGCGATTCGATGGTGCCGGCCTGGTTCAGACGCTGACCGAGGCCGTGACGCAGGAAGACGCTGAACTGGAACTGGCGGACGCCCTGTATGCCGAATTCGGTGCGACGATCAGGGCTGCGGCTCGGGGCGATCGTGAGCCTGTGTCCTGGCAGCGGGTACTGGGCGACGGTGGCGCGGAGGTGTCAGGAGGCGGCCGCAGTCTGTTGCTGCTGCAGCCGGTACAGGATTTCACGCGTGTCAGTCCCGCCGCCGGTGCGATCGAAGCGATTCGCCAGGCAGCGGATGCGGTGACGGCAGACGAGCCCGGTCTGCTGTCAATACGCCTCACCGGCTCCGTGGCGCTGGAGCATGAGGAACTCACCAGCGTCAGTCACAGTGCCGGCATTGCAGGGTTGCTGGCGCTTGTCATGGTGGCCGCAGTGCTGCTGTGGGCCTTGCGTTCGCTGTTGATGGTCGCGATCGCCGTGACCACGCTGGTCGCGGGACTGCTGGGCACCGCAGCCTTCGCCGCGTTCGCGGTGGGCCACCTGAACCTGCTGTCGGTGGCCTTCGCGGTGCTCTACATCGGCCTTGGCATCGATTTCATCATTCATATGTGCCTGCGCACCCGGGAACTGCTGAGTCAGAACGTTGCGCTGGACGAGGCCCTGGTCGAGACGGCGCGCAGCGTCGGATCGTCGCTGGTGATCTGCGCCATCACGACCGCTGCGGGATTCTATGCCTTTATCCCGACCCCGTTTCAGGGTGTATCGGAACTCGGTCTTATTTCCGGCACGGGCATGTTCATCAGTCTGTTTGCCAGCCTCACCCTGTTGCCTGCGCTGTGCGCAGTGCTGTTGCCGCTGGCGCGTCACACGGAACCGACTCGCTGGTTCGGCGCCCGGCTGGGCAGGCCGGTCAGCGGGCATCCGCGCGGCATTTTTACGGTGGCGGCATTGGTGTTCGTGGTCAGCCTGCTCCTGCTGCCCTGGGTCAGCTTCGACAGCAATCCTGTGCACCTGCGCGACCCGAACACCGAATCGGTGCGCACGCTGGATGAACTGGCCGACGGCAATGAAGCGGCCATGCTGCAACTGATCGCGATCGCGCCGGATCACGACACGGCGCTCGCCTGGGAGCAGAGCCTGCTGCAACTGTCCGTGGTTCGTGAAGTGCGTACCGCTGCCTCGCTGGTCCCGGCGGACCAGGAGGAGAAAGTCTGGGTGCTGGAGGATCTTGGCCTGCTGATGGGTAGGGACTTTTCCAGCCTGCAGCGCCTGCCGCCGGATCCCGATGCGTTTCTCGCGTCTCTGCGCGCACTGCGCGCGGCGGTCCTGGCACGTCCGGACGATCCCGCACTGCGCCGACTGAGGGATGACCTCGATACCCTGCTGCCGGCGGTGGATGGCATGGCAGACGCCGATGCTGCGCGTGTGCTGGATGCGCTGGAGCACGATCTGCTGCTGAATCTGCCGGGCCAGCTGGAGCGGCTGGAAGCGGGCCTTGCGGCCCGGCCTTTTGATGTCGGTGAGTTACCTGCGACGCTGACGGATCGCTGGTTCACGGCCGGCGGGCGGGAACTGATAGAGATCGTGGCGGCCGGCAATATGCTCGATGATGCGGTGGCGCGCGAGTTCGTTGCTGCGGTGCGGGAGATCGTGCCTTCGGCAACCGGCACGCCGGTCATTCATCTTGAAGCCTCATCCACGGTAGTGCGTTCATTCCAGCTCGCATTTCTTTACGCGCTGATCATGGTGTTCGTGCTGCTGCTGGTCTTCCTGCGTGATCTGAAAGACGCACTGCTGGTCCTGGTGCCCATTGTCTTTGCCGCGACAGTGACGGCCGGCCTGACGGTCCTGCTCGATATTCCGTTTAATTTTGCGAATGTGATCGCCTTGCCGTTGCTGATGGGTGTAGGAGTCGACAGCAGCATACACATCGTTCATCGTATGCGCGCCGCGCCGCCGCGAGACGGGTTACTGCATGCCACAAGCACGGCGCGCGCCGTGTACGCCTCCGGTCTGACCACGATCGCCAGCTTCGGTAATCTCGCTTTCGCGACCCATGTGGGCATGGCCAGCATGGGTAAACTGCTGACCATCGGCCTGGTCGTGTCCATGCTGGCGACGCTGGTGCTGTTGCCGGCGCTGCTCAGGCTGCGCGACGGAAACGGAAACGGAAACGGAAACGGCAGCACGAGCGCGTTGCAGCCCTCGGCTGCATGAAAGGGATTGAACGCATGAACATGAATCGCCACGACACGTCCGGGGAAGGCTGCGCATCATGAGCCGCTCGGCAGTGACTGGCGCGAACGGCTTTGTCGGCGCCGCCGTCGTGCGCGCACTGCTTGCGGCCGGCCACGAGGTACGCGCGCTGGTGCGCGGTGGCAGCAGCGATCTGCGCAATCTTCAGGGTCTTGCGTCCGAGGTCGTGCATGCGGACATCACCGATCGCAATTCGCTGGCGCGGGCGCTGGATGGCTGCCAGCGGGTGTTTCATGTGGCGGCCGACTACCGTCTCTGGGTGCGCGATCCCCGGCCCATGTACCGTGCCAACGTGGACGGATCCGTGAATGTGCTGGAGGCAGCCGCGGCAGCAGGCCTTGAGCGCATGGTCTACACATCCAGTGTGGCAGTGCTGGGGATCAATGCCGACGGCACGCCGGCCGACGAGGACACAACTGTCGCACTGGAGGACATGATCGGTCACTACAAGCGCTCCAAGTTCCTCGCCGAGCGCGCGGTTCGCCAGCGGGCCCGGGAAACCGGATTCCCGCTGGTGACTGTGAATCCTTCCACGCCCATCGGTCCCGGCGACATCAAGCCTACCCCCACCGGGCGCATCATCGTCGATGCAGCCTGCGGACGCATGCCGGCTTATGTCGACACGGGCCTTAACCTGGTGCATGTGGACGACGTGGCTGCCGGTCACCTGCTCGCCATGGAAAGGGGCGTGCCGGACGAGCGTTATATCCTCGGCGGACGCGACTACAGTCTGAAGGACATTCTGACCACGGTGGCCGGCCTGGTGGGCCGCAGGCCACCCGCGGTGCGCCTGCCGCGCTGGCCCATCTATCCGGTCGCCTTCGTGTCCGAGATGATCGCCGGACTCACGGGCAGGGAGCCGCAGGTCACGCGGGACGGCCTGCGTATGGCCGCCAAACTCATGTATTTTTCCAGCCGCAGGGCCGAGCAGCAGCTTGGTTATCGATGGCGACCGCCGCAGGAAGCGATCGCTGACGCGATCACATGGTTCAGGAACAACGGATATATACCGAATGCAGGCTAGGGCACGAGCCCGCGCGAATATCGCGCTGGTCAAATACTGGGGCAAGGCGAACCGGCAGCTCAACACGCCGGCAGTCGGATCGATATCGATCACGCTGGATGCGTTGTGGTCGGAAACCGAGGTGCGCTTCGACGCCGCGCTCTTGGCAGACGAACTGGAACTCGATGGCAAGGTCAGCCCCGGTCAGGTCGCGCGCGTCGGCACGTTTCTCGACCTGCTGCGTGGCATGGCCGGTGTGACGGAGCGCGCTCGCGTCGTCAGCCATAACAACTTTCCTACCGGAGCGGGACTGGCATCGTCGGCTTCGGGATTCGCGGCGCTGGCCGCGGCGGCGTCCAGGGCGCTGGGCCTGACGCTGGATGCGCGCGAACTCAGCATCATTGCGCGCCAGGGTTCGGGCTCGGCAGCGCGGTCGATTTTCGGCGGTTTCGTCGAAATGCATGCCGGCAGTGCGGCGGACGGGCGCGACAGTTTCGCCGAACCGATGTATGGCCAGGACCACTGGCCGCTGAACGTCGTGATCGCACTGACGGCGCTGGGTGAGAAGAAGGTCGGTTCCGGCAGTGGCATGAACCGTTCCGCCGAGTCGTCGCCGTATTATCCGGCCTGGGTTGGCACCAGCCCGATGGATCTGGCCATCGCCCGTGCAGCCATCGCTGCGCGTGATTTCGAGAAACTGGCTGATGTCTCGGAACACAGCTGTCTGAAAATGCATGCCGCGGCCATGGCTGCGCAACCGCCGCTGCTGTACTGGAATGCCGCGACCGTGGATGGCCTGAACGCCGTTCGTGAACTGCGCGCCAGCGGCGTGCCGGTGTTTTTCACCATAGACGCCGGGCCGCAACTTAAGGCGGTCTGTGAATCGTCGGCCTGTGCCCAGGTCACGGCAGCCCTGAATGCACTGCCGGGCGTGCTGTCCACGAAGGTGTCTGACCTGGGACCCGGAATCGAGTGGCTGGACCCTCAACAATAGTCGCCAGTGCGCCCGGCAAGGCCGTGGTGCTCGGTGAGTATGCAGTTCTGGATGGCGTGCCGGCGCTGGTCGTTGCGGTCAACCGGCGTGCGGTGGCGACGATTGCCGGCAACGATGGTGCGGGCTGCGAGCTGCGCACCCTGATGCCGGAGGAAAAGGCCCATCCCGCAGACGCCGCCGGCCGATTCGGCCTGCCTTTGGTGGATCTGGTCATTGCCGATACGCACGTGAAGCCGTTTCGAGCGCTCCTGGACAGTCGCGCGTTCTTTGAGGCCGGGCGCAAACTCGGCATAGGGTCCAGTGCCGCGGCGCTGTGCGCCTGGGCCGGTGCGTTCCGCGCCTGGATGCGCCGCGACGGATCAGCCGCTGCGGTGCCCGGCATCGCAGAAATGATCGCGTTGCACCGCAGGTTTCAGGGCGGCGCCGGCAGCGGCGTGGATGTCGCTGCGAGCCTGTGCGGGGGGCTGTCCGAGTTCCGCCTCGATGCCGCCGGTGTGCCCCATGTTGGTTCAGTCCGGCTGCCGAACAGTGTAGGATTCGCGGGTATTTTTGCCGGCAGTTCGGCATCGACGCCAGGTCTGGTCGGCAGGTTCAGGTCCTGGCAGGCGGCGAACCCGGCCCTGGCTCAGGAGCAGCACCGGCAGTGGGAAGAGATTGCGGGGGCCGGCTGCACTGCGGCGCGGGAGGATGACAGCAGGGGATTTCTGGGCGCCGTGCGGGAGTACGGGCTTAGCCTTGCGGCGCTGGGTGATCTGATCGGTGCCGACATCGTGACAGCTGACCACAGGGCCATAGGTGCGCGGGCTCAGCGTTTCGGAGTGGTTTACAAGATCAGCGGCGCCGGCGGCGGCGATCTGGGACTTGCATTCTCGGATGACGCTCAGGCTCTTAAGGCTTTTTGTGACGCGGTAACCACCGATGGTTACGGCGTGATTGATTTCGAGCAGGATCCACAGGGTCTGATCGTCGAGGAGCGAACCGGGTGAGTACGGACCGAACCAGGATTCCACAGTTCTACAAGCTCAGCGTGGATGAGCGGCTGCGTGCCGTGCATGAACGCGGGTTGATGAACCAGGCTGACTTCCGGGCGCTGGCCAGTGGCCGCCACACGCTGGATCTGGCGGCGGCCGACAAGATGATCGAAAACGTCGTTGGCGTCATGGGCATGCCGCTGGGGCTGGGCATGAACATGCTGGTCAACGGCAGACAATATCTGGTGCCCATGGTCGTCGAGGAGCCATCCGTGGTTGCCGCAGTCAGCTCCGCCTGCAAGCTGGTGCGTGCCTGTGGCGGCTTCAAGGCCGAGTCCACGGATCCCATCCTGATCGGCCAGATCCAGATCGTTAACCTCAGGAATATCGAACAGGCCAAACAGGCCATACGCAAGCGCCGACAGGAGATCATCAACCTCGCCAACAGTTTCCACCCGAACATGGTGGCGCGCGGTGGCGGTGCCCGCGACATCGAACTGTTCGTGCACCCGTTGCCGTCCAGCGGCAAGCCCATGCTGGTCGTGCACCTGCTGGTCGATACCCGCGATGCAATGGGCGCGAATCTGGTCAACGGCATGTGCGAGGGCGTGGCGCCGCTGATCGAGTCCATCAGCGGTGGCGAGGTGTTTCTGCGCATTCTTTCGAACCTCACGGACCGGTCCGTGGTGCGTGCCAGCTGCCGGATTCCGGTGGCACAGTTGGCCGGCCGCGGTTATACCGGCGAGCAGGCACGCGATGCGATCATCGTCGCAGCGGAGTTTGCAGTCGTCGATCCGTACCGGGCTGCCACGCACAACAAGGGCATCATGAACGGTATCGATCCGGTGGCGATCGCGACCGGAAACGACTGGCGCGCTATCGAGGCGGGTGCCCACGCGTTCGCTGCACGCAGCGGCCGCTATACGTCACTCACAACCTGGACCGCCGACGACGAAGGCAATCTCTGCGGCAGCATCGAAGTGCCCATCAAGGTGGGCATTGTCGGCGCGCCGCTGGAGTCCAATCCCACCGTGGCGCTGAATCTGCGCCTGCTCGGCGTGCAGTCGGCGCGCGAACTGGCCGAGCTGATGGGGGCAGTGGGGCTTGCACAGAACTTTGCTGCGATCCGCGCGCTGGCCACCGAAGGTATCCAGAAAGGGCATATGACGCTGCATGCGCGCAGTGTCGTCACCGCGGCAGGTGCATCCCGTGAGATGTTCGATGAGGTTCTGGACCGCGTGGTGCAGAGTGGCGTGATCAAGGTCTGGAAGGCGCAGGAAATCATTGCCGAAATAAAAGACGAACAGCAGCGTGAAACCGTGGCGTCCAGCCGGCGCAGGCGTACTGAAGAGGCGCAGATGGGCGTGGGCTGGGGCAAGGTCGTGTTGCTTGGCGAGCACGCGGTGGTTTACGGTCGTCATGCCATTGCCGCGCCGGTGCCGCTGGCGATCAGGGCGCTGGTGGAGGATTGCGACGAAGGCATTCATCTGCTAATTCCCCGCTGGGGGGTGGAATACCAGCTCGCCCGCAATCCGGCGGACAGGCGCTCGTTCGAGCGGCCGGCCGGCGTCATGCTGGACAAGCTGGGCCTGAGTGGTCGCGGCATGCGCATAGAAGTGTTTCCCGAGATTCCGCGCAGCATGGGACTGGGCGGTTCAGCGGCGATGGCAGTGGCCATCGTGCGGGCACTGGACAAGCATTTTCGTCTGGGCCTTTCGGATGAAGAGGTCAATCAGCTCGCGTTCGAGTCGGAGAAGATTGCGCATGGCAGCCCCAGCGGCCTGGACAACACGCTGGCCTGCTACGGCAAAGCACTTGTCTACCGGCCCGGCGATCCGCCGCTGATGGAGCCGCTGAATATCGGCAAGCCGATTCCTGCCGTCATCGGCATGACCGGTTACGAGGGTCTGACTGCCAAGACCGTGGGGCGCGTGCGTGAGGCATGGAAGCAGGACCAGAAACTTTACGAACGCATTTTCGATCAGATAGACGCATTGGTGCTGCGCGGTGTCAGTGCTGTACAGGACGGGGATCTGGTCACGCTGGGTGAACTGATGAATGTCTGCCATGGCATGCTGAATGCACTGCAGGTTTCCACGCCTGAGCTCGAGCAGCTGGTCGCGATAGCCCGCGATGCCGGTGCTCTGGGTGCGAAGCTCACCGGCGGCGGTGGCGGCGGCTCCATCATCGCCGTGTGCGAGAGCGATACATCGCCGGTTGTGGACGCGATTCGTGGCGCCGGCTATCAGGCAATACCCGTGACTCTGGGAGCGACACTGAATGGCTCGTGAGGAAGTGGTGTCCAGCGCCAGCGAGGAACTGATTCTCGTTGATGAGCTGGACAGGGAGATTGGCGCCAAGTCCAAGAGTGAGTGCCACGTCGGTAACGGCATTCTGCACCGCGCCTTCTCGATATTCATTTTCAACAGCGCGAATGAGCTGCTGCTGCAGCAACGCGCTCCCGGCAAGCCGCTGTGGCCGAATTACTGGTCCAACACCTGCTGCTCACACCCTCGTCGCGGTGAAACCATGGATGAGGCGGTGCTGCGGCGGCTGGAGCAGGAACTGGGCTTCGTCTGTCCGCTGACTTTCCTCTACAAGTTCAAGTATCACGCCCAGTACGGCGCGGTGGGCGCTGAGCACGAGTATTGCTGGGTGTACTACGGTCGCTATGACGGCCCCATGGACGTGAATGTCAGCGAGATCGCCGACTGGCGTTTTGTCGGCTTGGACGCTCTGGAGGAAGAGCTGCGGCAGTATCCGGAGCGTTTCACGCCCTGGTTCAAGATGGAATGGACGCACTTGCGCAACAACTTCATGCCGACGATTCTGGAGACTGTGTCTCAGGACGGCTAGAATGGCTGGTCAGCACCGGCCAATATGATCGAACTACGGTTCAGGAGCCAAACGATGGGAATTCCGCTGATTCAGAGCTACCGCATAGCCCGCTACGTGCTTGAGCAGAAGCTCAAGGGCAACAAGCGCTATCCGCTGGTGCTCATGCTGGAGCCGCTGTTTCAGTGCAATCTTGCCTGCGCCGGGTGCGGCAAGATCGATTATCCCAAGGAGATTCTGCAAAAGCGTGTCAGCGTCGAGGACGCACTGCGCGCCGTGGACGAGTGCGGCGCGCCGGTTGTGTCCATCCCCGGTGGTGAGCCGCTGATCCACAAGGAGATGCCTCAGATCGTCGAGGGCATCATCAAGCGCAAGAAATTCGTCTACCTGTGCACCAATGCACTGCTGCTGGAGCAGCGTATCGACGACTACAAGCCCTCGCCCTACCTCACGTTCTCCATCCACCTCGATGGCAACCGTGAGCGCCATGACGAGGCGGTCTGTCGTGAGGGTACGTTCGACAAGGCGATCGCTGCGATCAAGCTGGCACGTTCCAAGGGCTTTCGCGTAACCGCGAACTGCACGCTGTTCAACGGTGAGGACGCCGAGGAAGTCGCCGACTTCTTCGATTACGCGATGACACTGGGCATCGAAGGCGTCACCGTGTCTCCGGGCTACAGCTACGACCATGCCCCGCGCCAGGACGTGTTTCTCGGCCGCAAGCAGTCCAAGCAGCTGTTCCGGGATATTTTCCGTGTCGGCAAGCAGCGCCGCAGTCGCTGGCACTTCAACCAGTCCAGCATGTTCCTGGACTTCCTCGCTGGCAATCAGAGCTATCAGTGCACGCCGTGGTCGAATCCCACCTACAACATCTTCGGATGGCAGAAGCCGTGCTACCTGCTGGTCGACGAAGGCTATGCGAAGACCTACAAGGAGCTGATGGAGACCACCAACTGGGAAAACTATGGCACCGGCCGTAACCCCAAGTGCGACAACTGCATGGCCCATTGCGGCTATGAAGGCACGGCGGTGGAGCACACGTTGTCCAATCCGCTGAAGGCGCTGACCGTGATGATGTTCGGGCCCAAGGTCGATGGCGATATGGCGCCCGAATTGCCGATCGTGCATGGCGGCAAGGTGCCAGGTGTTGCGATCCCTGTGGATCAGATCGGCAAAACGCCAAAGCGTGATTCACAGCACGACTGACCGCAGGTTGCGGCGCTCGCAGCATTAATCCGTCCGGTTCTGTCGCGTGCTGACGGCAGTCGCTGCGGTCGCCCTGGTCGCGTGGCTGGCGTTGCTGCTGGCGCCTTTTCGCGCATTCAGCACCCGCGAACGTCTGGAGGCACTGCCCGTGTCTGCGTCCGATACGGCCGCCGATCCGTCTGCAGTGGCCGGTGTAGGCGCTGCCACACAAGGCGCGCGGACTTCCCTCGCCGACGTGACGGTGCTGATTCCGGCGCGCAATGAAGCGCAGGTTCTTGCGCAGACGCTGCAGGCTCTGACGGAGCAGGGCGAGGGTCTCGACGTCATCGTCGTTGACGATGACTCGGAAGACGACACCGCGCAGGTCGCGGCGCGATTTGCGCCCACCGTGCGTGTGATCGCGGGGCAGCCGATACCGCCCGGCTGGGCCGGCAAGCTGTGGGCGCTGGAGCAGGGACTACAGCATGTCACCCGTGAACGCGTGCTGCTGCTTGATGCCGACATTACGCTCAAGCCCGGCATGGTGGCGACCCTGCTGCAAAGAGCCGAACACAGTGGCGCGGTGCTGGTATCGGTGATGGCGAAGCTGCGCACGCGCAATTTCTGGGAGCGGCTGCTGGTGCCGCCGTTCATCTTCTTCTTCAAGCTTCTGTACCCGTTCGCGCTGGTCAACGATCCGCGGCGCCGAACCGCCGCCGCGGCCGGCGGCTGTATGCTCGTGGATGCAAAGGCGTTGCGGGACGCAGGCGGCTATGCAGCGATGCGTGACGCGCTGATCGATGACTGCACGCTGGCGAGGCGCCTCAAGGATCGAGGTTCAGCGGTGTGGCTGGGGCTGAGCGACTCGGCGGTCAGTCTTCGTGGCTACGAGACACTCGCGGATCTGTGGCACATGGTTGCGCGCAGCGCCTTTACGCAGTTGCGCTATTCGGCGCTGTTACTGTTGTTGACCACCGTAACCATGCTGATCGTGTTCCTCGTTCCCCTGGTGGCTTTGCTGTCGCTGGAATCCGCGGTGACAGCGGGGTTGGGAGCCGCGGCGCTGGCGGCGATGGCGCTGGCCTACCTGCCGGTCGTGCGCTTTTACAACCTGCCGCTATGGTGGGCACTGACGTTGCCCGCCGCCGGTCTGATGTTCATGACCATGACAATAAGTTCCGCCTTTTCATACTGGCGCGGAACCCGTGCCACATGGAAGAATCGGCGTTATGAGACAGTCTAGGCGCTTTTCGCACGGAACGAAGCGCGGGTCGAAGCCTGCCGCCATGCCCGGCATGAGAAACGCCGCTCAGCATGGCTTTTCGCAGCGGGCCTGCCGTGGGTGGGGGTGGTTATCGTGCCGCATGATGGCGACGCTGGTGCTGTTGTCACTGTCCCTGCCATGGTCGGCAGACTTGCTGGCGGATGTCACCCCGACAGACCAGGATGCGGTCACGCAGCCGTCGGCTCCGGCTGCACTGGATTCCCCTGAAGCTACCGTGACAGCGCTGCACGAGGGCCTTGTTACGCTGGCGCGCCAGCACCGCGACAGCGACCTGGGTGCGCGCTTTGAAGCACTGAGGCCTCTCATCGTCGCCACCCATGATCTGGACTTCATCGCGGAATTCGCGATACGGCGACAATGGAACGATCTGTCCGCCGACCAGCGCGCCCGATTCAGTGCTGCATTCGAACGCCTGAGCGTGATGACCTACGCGTCACGGTTCGCGAACGTGAGTGAGGACACCTTCGCGCCGATCTCCGGCCCGGATGGCAGTGCCACCAGAGTGGAGATCGCCTCGGCCATACGGCGCACGGATGACGCCGATATTCCCATGGAGTACGTGCTGCACGAGCAGGCGGGCACGTGGCGAATCATCAACATCGTTGCCGACGGCGTCAGCGACCTCGCCCTGAAACGCGCGGAGTATCAGCGCGTGATCGGTGACGATGGAATAGAAGGTCTGATCCGCCACCTCGAGGCGCAGACCGACCGGCTGGTGCGGGATTGGCGAGGACGTTAGCCGTCCGGCATCAGCTCAGATACCGGTAGTACTCGATCCCCTCGTCGCTGAAGGCCGGATTGGAACTGGTGCCGATGGACTCGATCACGAAGCCGTCGTCCGGCTCCACGAGGCCCGGCGCATCGCCGGTGTCGTGCAGGCTCTCGTACTGAGCTTTCGTCAGGTCCTGTCGCGGGTCCAGCGCAGCCTTGAAGCCTATCTTTGATGCTGCGTCACGCCAGCCGTCCATGACGCGCATGGGCAGGGCTTCGGCGGCATCGCCGCTTCCGTATCCAACCGCCAGCACGCGACCGCCGGTCAGATCCGCGCCCTTGTCCCAGGCCTCTTCCATGCCGGCGGCAATCCATGCCGGCAGGGCGGCGCAGTACACGTTGCCTATGTCCTTCATGATCTCGGTGCCAAGTGACATCTTCTCGGCAACCAGGGAGTTGAACTCCGGACTGGCGCGGAACTCTTTCAGCAGCTGGGTGCTGAGCGGATACACGTCGGCGCTGATATCGCCGTCACGGACCAGCTGCAGGATGTCGGGCCGGGAGTGCATTTCCGTGAGCACGTCGTCCACGTTCATGCCGGCGCGTTCGCAATACTTCGTCAGTTCAGCAATGCCGTGCGCATCGTCGCGCGCCAGGCCGAACAGGTAACTCATCGCGAACGAGGTTTCCGGCATGCGGTGATATGGCCTGTGCATGAATGTTGCGGCCAGTTCGCGGTAGTACTCGGACGGCGCCCGGTTCATGCGGGAAAGCATGTCGTCCAGCGCATGGATGGTTTCATCCAGGTAACAGGTGGTCGAGTACTTGCCGTTGAACACCGGCAGATCCTGGAAGTGACAGTTGAGCTTGCCCCTGATCAGGTTGCGCATCACCGGCTTGCGAAAGTCCACGGCGCGATAGGAGGACGCCGTGCCGATGTTATCGAGTTCTATTGCCAGCAACTTCGGGTTGCGCTCAATAAGCATGGCCACGGCACCGGCACCCTGGGTGGGTTCGCCGGAACTGCCTCGGGCGTATTCTGCGATGTCGGCGGCGACGACAATGCCGCAGCGGTTGTCGCGGTCCAGTGCCTGGTAACGCAGGGCATGCTTCAGTGCGTAGATGCCGCCCAGGCACGCATGCTTGATTTCGGGCACTTCGCAGCGGCGGCTGATTTCGGGGCGGCCGCTTGCTTTCAGCGCCTCGTCCAGCATGCCCCTGATGATGACCGCACCGGCGGAATTGTCCGTGCTCGACTCAGTACCCAGCCCGAGAAAACCAATGCGCCGGGGATCGATGTTATAGCGCTCGATCAGGCGCATGACCGCGGTGGCGGCCATGGTGTAGATGCTCTGCGCGGGGCCGCGCATGCGGAAGCTGCGACCGACCACGGCGCGGGTCTTTTCCCACGGCGTGCCCGTCCATTCGCACCACTTCTCAAGATCAACGCGGTAGGGCGGTACGTACATCGCGAAACCGCTGATCCCGACTTGCTCGCTCATACAAATCCTTGAAAAACATCGGGACAGGCAGGCGTGCGCCGCGGTTGGCGTCGCACTCTATTCACTGCCGGATCCCCAAAAACGGCAATTATATGGCAAAGCGTTATTAATCACCTAGTTAGAATAAGCCGGCCGCGTCGCGTCCGCGGCACAGGCGCTGTACGATGCGCAAGATCAGGCCGGGGTGGGATAAAATCCCCGCCGTTCCGACAGTCGGGAAGACCATTCCCGGCGCGATTTAGTATTGTGACCGCGCCCTGCGCTGCTTGTGCCGTGCATGCGGTCGCGCCAGGGAAGGTGACGATGAAGCTCAGAGTTCGCGGCAATTCATTGCGTATCAGGGTCTCCCGGGCGGAGCT
Organism: Gammaproteobacteria bacterium; assembly: GCA_050485685.1. Lineage (GTDB taxonomy): Bacteria > Pseudomonadota > Gammaproteobacteria > Steroidobacterales > Rariloculaceae > JBJHBP01. The sequence goes on along the minus strand of JBJHBW010000016.1, from coordinate 31,533 downwards.
GGAGAGCATCGCGAGCCGTGGCGTGGCGGCCGATGAGGTGTGTTTCGCTCCCGGAACGTCACTGCATTACGGCGTTGAGGTCATTGAGGGCGGCGACATCTCGGCGCGTTTCGCCGATAACGAGGTGCGCGTGTTTCTGCCGCGTGCCGTGGTGGAACGCTGGCTGGCGCCGGACGAGGTCTCCATTCGTGGCGAGCAGCCCCTGGCGGGCGGCGATGCCCTGAGCATTCTCGTGGAGAAGGATTTCACCTGCCTGGCGCCACGTGAGGGTGAGGACGACAGCGATCTGTTTCCGAACCCCCAGAAGGCCGGCGCTTTGACTTAACGACCTGCCGGTCGGTTCGCTGGGCGGGTATACTTGGCGGCTTGTCTTTTTTCCTAACCGACGGGGATCTACAGCCCATGACCGCATCATCCGCGGCGGATAGCATCGACCCGGGCAAAGTCCGCGAACTGGTCGATCGCCATGGTGGCCGGCCCGGTGCCTTGCTGCCAATACTTCACGATGTCCAAAGGCAGTTCGGTTACGTGCCGGATGAGGCCGTACCGGTGATCGCAAAGGCGCTCAACCTCTCGCGTGCCGAAGTGCATGGTGTGATCACGTTCTATCACTGGTTCCGCCGCAAGCCCGGCGGCCGGCAGGTGCTGTACGTCTGTCGTGCCGAGGCGTGTCAGGCGATGGGCGCACGCGAGCTGGAAAAACACGCGAAGGCGCGCTTGCAGGTGGATTTCCATGAAACCACCGCGGATGGCAGATTCACGCTTGAACCGATCTACTGCCTCGGCAACTGCGCATGTTCTCCTGCGGTCATGATCGACGAGGATGTGCACGGCCGAGTCACACCGGAAAAGTTCGACGAACTGATCGCCTGACCGGCGGAGCGCCTGCACCGGCGATGCCGAACCTTCTCGCGAAAAAAGAACACTGGGCACCCAATCCATGAATGCCAATGCTGAAATCAAGGTTTATGTTCCTGCCGACACAACGGCGAAATCGCTGGGCGCCGATCGCGTCGCCGCTGCCGTGCAGCGTGCCGCTGAGTCGCGTGGTGCTGCGGTCAGGCTGATTCGTAACGGCTCGCGGGGGCTTTACTGGCTTGAGCCGCTGGTTGAAGTCGAGGTCGACGGTCGCCGCATTGCCTATGGGCCCGTGGAGCCTGGCGAAGTCGATGCGCTGTTCGATGCCGGACTTCTCACAGGCAGTGAGCACCCGAAAAGGTTGGGTCCGACCGACGAAATCCCCTACCTTGCCCGCCAGACCCGTCTGACGTTCGAGCGGGTTGGCATTACCGATCCACTGTCGCTGAACGATTATCGCGAGCACGGTGGTTACGAGGGGCTGAAGACCGCGCTGGGCATGCAAGGCGCGGACATCGTTGCCGAGGTCACCGAGTCCGGGCTGCGCGGCCGAGGTGGTGCGGCGTTCCCTACCGGCATCAAGTGGAAAACCGTACACGACACACCGGCGGAACAGAAATACATCGTCTGCAACGCCGATGAAGGCGATTCGGGCACGTTCGCGGATCGCATGATCATGGAAAGCGATCCGTTCGTGCTGATCGAGGGCATGACGATCGCCGGACTCGCAGTGGGCGCCACGCAGGGATACGTGTACATCCGCGCTGAATACCCGCTCGCGATCAGGCGCATGCGCGAGGCCATCGCGACTGCCACCGCGGCCGGATACCTGGGCGACAGCGTGCTCGGCAGCGAGCGCGCTTTCCACCTGGAAGTGCGTGAAGCAGCGGGCGCCTATATCTGCGGCGAGGAAACCTCGCTGCTGGAAAGCCTGGAAGGCAAGCGCGGTGTAATCCGCTATCGCCCGCCGCTGCCGGCCGTGAAGGGTCTGTTCGCCAAACCCACGGTCGTCAACAACGTGATCTCTCTGGCCAGCGTGCCGGTGATTCTGGCCAGGGGCGCACAGCACTACAAGGACTTCGGTGTCGGACGCTCGCGCGGCACGCTGACCGTGCAGCTGGCCGGTAACATCCGCCGCGGCGGTCTGGTCGAAATCGCCTTCGGACATACCCTGCGCGAGCTGCTCGAGGATTTCGGCGGTGGCACGGCTTCGGGTCGGCCCATTCATGCAGTGCAGGCCGGCGGTCCGCTGGGTGCCTATGTGCATCCGTCGCAGTTCGACACGCCGCTGGATTACGAGCAGTTCGCTGCAATCGGTGCGATGGTCGGTCACGGCGGTCTTGTCGTGTTCGACGACACCGTGGACATGGCAGAGCAGGCACGGTTCGCGATGGAATTCTGCGCGATCGAATCCTGCGGCAAGTGCACGCCGTGCCGGATCGGCGCGGTGCGCGGCGTCGAGGTCATTGATCGCATTCGCAGCCGGGAGAATCATGCCGCCAATGTGCAGCTGCTGCGCGAGCTCTGCGACACCATGATCGCCGGCTCCCTGTGCGCCCTGGGCGGTATGGCGCCGTTTCCGGTACAGAGTGTGATGAATCACTATCCTGAGGCGTTGGGAATAACAAAGAGCTCGGGAAACTGAGCGCAGGACTGTCTGAGCATCAGCCGGTCCGGTAAGGAAACGGAGAATCCACCATGAGCGCAGCCTTCCGGCGTTATCGCAGGGCCGAAGACCTCGGCACGCCCGCCCGGCAGTCCGACAAGCAGGTCTCGCTGACCATAGACGGCGAGCCGGTCACCGTGCCGGAAGGCACCACCGTGCTGCGCGCCGCCGCGACTGCCGGCATCAACATCCCTAAGCTCTGCGCCAGCGACATGCTCGAGCCTTTCGGCTCCTGCCGGTTGTGTCTGGTCGAAATCGAAGGTGCGCGCGGCCTGCCGGCTTCGTGCACCACTGAAGTGCGCGAAGGCATGAAGGTGACGACGCAGAACAAGCGCATCGCCGACATCCGCCGCAACGTGATGGAGCTGTACATTTCAGACCACCCGCTGGATTGTCTCACCTGCTCGGTGAACGGCGACTGTGAACTGCAGGATATGGCCGGCGCCGTGGGCCTGCGCGAAGTGCGTTACGGCTACGATGGCGCCAATCACCTGAACTCCGAGAAGGACACTTCCAATCCCTATTTCACGTTCGACCCGAGCAAGTGCATCGTCTGTTCGCGCTGCGTGCGTGCCTGCGAGGAAGTGCAGGGGACGTTCGCGCTGACCATAGACGGCCGTGGCTTCGCGTCCAAGGTGGCGGCCAGCCAGGATCAGCCCTTCCTTGATTCTGAATGCGTGTCCTGCGGTGCCTGCGTACAGGCCTGCCCGACCGCTACGCTGTCCGAGAACACGCTGATCGAGAAAGGCGTGCCCGAGCACACCGTCATCACGACCTGTGCCTACTGCGGCGTGGGCTGTTCTTTCCGCGCCGAGATGAAGGGCCAGGAAGTGGTGCGCATGGTGCCGAACAAGGACGGCCATGCGAACCACGGTCATTCCTGCGTGAAGGGCCGATTCGCTTTCGGCTATACCACGCACAAGGACCGCATCACCAAGCCGATGATCCGCGAGACCATCCACGAGCCATGGCAGGAGGTCTCCTGGGATGAAGCCGTGCAGTTCGCCGCGAAGAAGCTGCGCGGCATACAGGAGAAGTACGGCAAGGGTTCGATAGGCGGGATCACCTCGTCGCGCTGCACGAACGAGGAAACCTACCTCGTGCAGAAACTGGTGCGTGCGGCTTTCGGCAACAACAACGTCGATACCTGCGCCCGCGTCTGTCATTCGCCTACCGGCTACGGTCTGAAGACCACGCTGGGTGAGTCGGCCGGTACGCAGTCGTTTGATTCGGTGATGAAGGCGGACGTGGTCGTCGTGATCGGCGCCAATCCCACCGATGCGCATCCGGTGTTTGCGTCACAGATGAAGCGCCGTCTGCGCGAGGGCGCAAAGCTGATCGTGATCGATCCTCGCCAGATCGAGCTCGTCAGTTCCGCGCACATCAAGGCCGATTACCATCTGCCACTGCGCCCGGGCACTAACGTCGCGATCATCAATGCGCTGGCGCACGTCATTTTGTCCGAAGGACTGGAAGCGAAGGATTACATCGCTGAGCGTTGCGATCTGGAGGCCTACAACGACTGGCGCGAGTTCGTCCTCGATCCGAAGAATTCACCGGAAGCCGTCGAGCAGGAGACCGGTGTGCCGGCCGAGCTCGTGCGCGGGGCCGCACGGCTTTATGCGCAGGGTCCGAACAGCGCGATTTATTACGGCCTTGGTGTGTCCGAGCACAGCCAGGGCTCGACCACGGTCATGGGCATTGCCAACCTCGCTATGGCCACCGGCAATATCGGCCGTGAGGGCGTGGGTGTGAACCCGCTGCGTGGCCAGAACAACGTGCAGGGCTCGTGCGACATGGGTTCATTCCCGCACGAACTGCCCGGTTACCGGCACATCTCCGATACCACCGTGCGTGAGCTTTTCAATCGTGAATGGGGCGTTGAGCTCGATCCCAACCCGGGCTTTCGCATTCCGAACATGTTCGATGCGGCCGTCGCCGGTCAGTTCAAGGGCATGTATGTGCAGGGAGAAGACGTCGCCCAGTCCGATCCCGACACCCATCATGTGACCGCCGCGCTGTCGTCACTGGAATGCATGATCGTCCAGGATCTGTTTCTGAACGAGACGGCGAAGTTCGCGCATGTGTTCTTTCCCGGGGCATCCTTTCTCGAGAAGAACGGCACGTTCACGAATGCCGAGCGGCGTATTTCGCCGGTGCGCAAGGTCATGGAACCGCTCAGCGGCATGGAGGACTGGCAGGCCACTCAGGCGCTCGCCAATGCGCTGGGCTACCCCATGAACTACAGCCATCCCAGCGAGATCATGGACGAGATCGCGCGCCTGACGCCGACGTTCACCGGCGTCAGTTTCAGGAAGCTGGATGAACTTGGCAGCATACAGTGGCCGTGCAACGAGCAGGCCGAACACGGCACGCCGACCATGCACATCGATCAGTTCGTCCGCGGCAAGGGCCTGTTCCGCGTGACGCCTTACGTGCCCACCGACGAACGCACCACACCCATGTTCCCGCTGCTGCTGACCACAGGCCGTATCCTCAGCCAGTACAACGTGGGCGCGCAGACGCGGCGCACCGAGAACCTGAAGTGGCACAATGAGGATGTGCTGGAAATCCATCCGCATGACGCCGAGCAGCGCGGCATAGAGGAAGGCGACTGGGTTGGCCTGAAGAGCCGTGCCGGCGAAACCGTGCTGCGTGCGGTGATCACGACCCGCGTAATGCCCGGTGTGGTCTACACCACGTTCCATCATCCGGAGTCCGGTGCGAACGTCGTCACCACCGACAACTCCGACTGGGCGACAAACTGCCCCGAGTACAAGGTGACAGCGGTACAGGCAACAAAGGTTACGCGCCTGTCGGAATGGCAGGAAAGCTTTGAGAAGTTCACCGAGCAGCAGACCGGGTTCCTTCGCAATGCGAATGCCACGCTAGAACCGTCCGTTGATTGAACTGCACCATCATGATTACCGAAAAACTGGCGCGCATGGCGAATCAGATTGCCGCGAACTTCGATACAGGTGCCGACCAGGCCAAAGCCGTGGCTGGCGTCGTCGATCACCTGCGGCGATTCTGGACGCCGGCCATGCTGGATGAGATCACCGCTGCGCATCGCAGTGACAAGGTCACACTGAACGAAGTCGCTGCAAAGGCTGTCGAGGAGCTCGCCGAGGAGCGGCGCTCGAGTGCGGCCTGAGCGCTGCTACAACATCGCCGAACTGCGAAAGCTTGCCGCGAGGCGCCTGCCGGCGCCGTTGTTTCACTACATAGACGGCGGCGCCGACGATGAATGGACGCTCGCGCGCAATACCAGCGCATTTGACCGCGTGGAGTTTCGCCCGCGTGCGCTGGTCGATGTCGCGAACCCCGATCTTGCCACGACGGTCTTCGGTCAGGAGATAGCCTGGCCACTGATCTGTGCACCTACCGCGCTGTCGCGGTTGTTCCATCATCAGGGTGAAGCGGCTGTTGCACGCGCGGCCCGCGCCGCAGCCACGATCTATTCGCTGTCCAGTATTTCGTCTACGAGCATTGAAGACGCCGCGCGGCTGACGGATGGACCGAAAGTCTTTCAGGTCTACGTGTTCCGCGACCGCGGGCTGACCCGTGAATTCGTGCAGCGAGCGAAGGACGCAGGCTTTATCGCTTTGCAGCTGACCGTCGACGTGCCGGTGTCCGGCAATCGCGAGCGCGACATCGTCACGGGCATGACGGTGCCGCCGAAGCTGACGTTGATGAGCCTGATGGACATCGCAATGCATCCGCGCTGGGTTTATCGCCACCTGACCACCCCCCGCATCGAGGTCGCAAACGTCGCGCACCGACCGCCGCCGGGCAGCCATGCGCTGGGCGGCATCATCCAGTATCTGAACGCACAGCTGGACCCGTCGGTCACCTGGGACGATGCGGACTGGATGATTCGCGAATGGGGCGGGCCGTTTGCGATCAAGGGGATCATGACGGCCGAGGACGCGCGGCGTGCCGCCGACATCGGCGCCAGCGCGGTGATGGTGTCGAATCACGGCGGCCGGCAGCTGGATTTTTCGCCGGCGCCGTTTGACGTCCTGGAGGAGATCGTGGACGCTGTCGGTGACCGTCTGGAAGTGATACTCGATGGCGGTGTGAGACGCGGCACGCAGATTCTGAAAGCGCTGGCGCTGGGTGCGCGGGCGGTGTCCGTGGGCAGAGCCTATCTGTACGGACTCGCGGCCGGCGGGGAAGTCGGTGCCAGCCGTGCGCTGACGATACTGCGCAGCGAACTGGAGCGGGCCATGGCGCTGGCCGGTGTGCGCACGCTGTCGGAGATAGACCGGACACTGGTCCGCAAGGTGCAATGAACGTGGCAGACCTTTCCGAGATACGTGCGCGGCAGAGCGTGAAGCGTTTCCCGATACGGCGTGTCGGTGCGGTGGCGACCGAGGACGTGCTCGCCACCGAGGAGCCGCTCGAAATCCGGCTGGGCTACACGCGCCCCGATGGTACTCGTGCCCAGCAGAGCGTGTCGATCACGATGCGCACGCCCGGCAATGACGAAGAACTGGCGATCGGGTTTCTGTATTCAGAAGGCATCGTACGCCATGGCGATGACGTCCAGGCGGTTGCCCCTTGTGGTCCGCCGGCACCGAACGGTCTGATCAACGTCGTGCGCGTGGAGCTGGGCGAGAACGTGGACGTGGATCTTGCACGTCTGGAGCGGCATTTCTATACATCGTCCAGCTGCGGCGTCTGCGGCAAGGCGTCGCTGGAAGCGGTCGCCGTGCAGGGCCGCTACGACATCGCGCAGACCCGGTTCACCGTCAATGCCGACGTGCTCGGTGCGTTGCCGGAACGGTTGAAATCACGTCAGGCGGTGTTCGAGCAGACCGGCGGCCTGCATGCGTCAGGCCTGTTCAGCGCCGACGGCGAGCTGCTCAGCGTGCGCGAGGATGTCGGCCGCCACAACGCGCTGGACAAGCTGATAGGCCGCGAACTGGTGGACGGCCGTCTGCCGCTGTCCTCACGCGGCATTCTCGTCAGTGGCCGCGCCAGTTTCGAACTGATGCAGAAGGCGATGATGGCCGGCTGCCCTCTGGTCGCAGCGGTCGGCGCGCCATCGTCCCTGGCCGTGGAACTCGCCGCGGAGTTCGGCATCACGCTGGTCGGCTTTCTGAAGCCGCACCGTTTCAACGTGTACACCCGCGACGACAGGGTGTGCTGACACGGCTATCCCGCCGCGCATCTGTAGTGCCGATAGCCTTTTAGCCCAATTGCCCGCCACTCGCGTGAGCAGGCGGGCACGTTAATTATTCCGTTCCGGCATGATGGCTATGCTGTTGACGCCAGGTTGCGTCGTCTCCCATGCTTGATCCACCATCCGCGAGCAGGCGAAACCAATAACACGGGGGTCGGCCATGAATTCACGTTTCACGTCGTCAGCGCTGAGTGTGCTTGCGACCTGCGCAACATTCCTTGCGCTATCCGCGATGTCATCGGCTGTCCTCGCGCAGCCGGGGCAGGGACGAACATGGACAAGTGATCCGCGCGTAGAAGATCGCACGTATCACTTTGCCGACACCGGCGAAGATCTGCCGTACTGCGTGTATGCATCGTCGAAGATATCCGATGATTCGCCGGCGCCTCTGATCATTTCTCTGCATGGCCTTGGTGCGCCGCCGCAGGTCATGTGCAATACGACGGCCGTCGATCTTGCTGAGGAAGGCGGCTACATTCTTGCCGCGCCGATGGGATACAGCGTCGGCGGCTGGTATGGCGTTCCGCTGATGCGGCCGCCTGGCGGTGGCGGTGGTGCAGCCAATCAGCCGGAGAACCTTCGCGAACTCAGTGAAAAGGACGTCATGAATGTCCTGGCCATGATCCGTGACGAGTTCAATGTCGATGACAACCGAATCTACCTGACCGGCCATTCGATGGGCGGTGCCGGCACACTGTATCTGGGCGCCAAATACACGGATATCTGGGCCGCGATTGCGCCGGTGGCGCCGGCAGCCTTTGCGTTGACCGAGAACCGTGCCGAACTTCTGGGTGCGCTTCACGAGGCCGGTATTCCCGTGATGATCATCCACGGCGACGAGGATGAAGTGGTTTCCGTCTCGCTCGCGCAGACGTGGGCACAGACCATGGCAGAGATCGGCATGGAACATGAGTACGTCGAGATGCCAGGCGTCACGCATGGTCCGGTCATCACGGTCAGCCAGGAACACGTGTACGAGTTTTTCGACAGACACTCGAGATGACCGGAGCAGCGTGACTTTGCTACGGCGCCTCCAGCACCAGCTGCAGACGGCCGTTGATCACCATGTGCTCTGCGATGGCAACAGAGTCGGGGATGTCGGCGTTGCTCTGATACACCTCGATCATCTCGAAGTCGTCGAACGCGATGCCTCCGGCTCGCCCCGCACTGCTTTCGCCGTCGAATGACAGGCGCACCAGCAGCCCGTCGTCTACCTGCCGGACCAGGTTATTCAGTGCGACGGTGTTGTTATATACCGGATGCTGCTCGTCGCCGCCGATCTCCAGACAGTAGTCGAAGTTTCTCTGGAAACTGTCGCCGCTGCCTGCAGAACCATCAGCGCTGTCGTCCAGCCAGGTGAAGGTTGCCAGTCCCTGGTCCGGAATCACTGGAGGTGGAGGCGGCACGGCCCAGCCCAGAGAGCTGAACGCATCACAGCTCAGCACGATGGACCCGGCATCTTCCAGATCCTCGTCGATGTAATCCATGCCCTGCAGGCCGATTGCGACGAGGTTGAACAAGAAATCCGTCTTGGCGTTGTAGCTGAACTCGGCCAGCACCTGCCAGAATGGCGCCCCGTCTTCCAGGTTCAGAAACTCGCTCCACGTCAGATTCACGGATTCGTCGACTTCGCCTGTGGGGCCGATGTCGTGGAAGATGTTGACGCCGATGCCGCTGTTCACCGTTACGGAAGTGTTGGACTCATTTTCGATGGAGATCAGCAACTGCCCGGCAGTGGCCGGACCTTCGGCGGGCACGACCCAGGGCACGGTCGTGGTGACGGTGATCGGCTCCGTCAGATAGATGGGCGTGTCTGTGGTTTCCTCGAAAACGAGAGTCGACCCGAGGTCGATGACGATTTCTCCGGTCTCAAAATCCACGATGCCAGAGACGCCATGTGGCGTGTCATGCGTGATGCGCAGCGTCACGCCGCCATCGCCGTTGCCGACGATGCGTACAGACAGCGGATCGTCCTCGGCGCTGTGCATTTGATATGCGTATACGGTCAGGAACTCGAATTCTTCGTCGCCCCCGCCGTTACCACCACCGTTGCCACTGCCGTTCCCGCCACCATTTCCCCCGCCGTTGCCTGGACCACCCGGGCCCCCAGGGCCACCGGGAACGGTTGGCGCTCCGCCCGAACTGCTGCCACTGCTGCAGCCCACGCAAAGCGATGCGACCAGAAGCACCGGCAACCAGCTCCGACTGCGTATCCATGACCTGGCCTGAACCTGCGACTGACTCATAATTCCATCTCCCATTATCATTGCAGATACGTCAATACAGATACACTGCGCCGCTGAATGCCTCCGACAGGTCTTCCTGATCTCCACCGATGCCTGTCGCGGCGCTGGATTCACCCGCCGCCCCCACCGCGAGCGTATCGCCGGCGCTGTCGATCGAAATCGATACCCCGAAGTAGGTCAGCTCTTGTGTCATGGCTGCCTTGACGTACGCCGTTTGCGACCACTGCCCGGCGTCGCGAGCGAACAGGTAAGCCGCACCACCGAAAGGAGTCGATCGGTTTGTCTGATCGCCACCGATACCGCTCGCGTTGCTTTGCTCGCGTAAAGCGCTGACGACGAGCGTTTCTCCGTCATCGGTCAGCTGGACCACGCTGCCGAAGTTGGCGTCTTCGTGCGTGTTGGAAGCCTTGATATACGCCTGCTGCGACCACACGCCCGCTTCCCGATCGAACAGATAGACCGCGCCGCTCCTCTCTGCTGAGAGGTCGTTCTGGTTGCCGTTGATGCCGATCGCACCGCTGTCCTCCAGCGCTGCCCCGACCGCGAGCGTGTCCCCGTTGGCGGAGAGCGCCACGGACCAGCCAAAACCGATGTTGCCCGCCGTATCGGCATTCGATGCCTTGATATAGGCCTGCTGCGACCACACACCGGCGTCGCGCGTAAAGACGTACACTGCGCCGGCGCCAAAGCTCGAGTTATCGCTCTGGTCGCCATCGATGCCGGTTGCTGCGCTGGACTCGAAACGGGCGCCCGCGGCCAGCGTGTCGCCATCGCGGGAGAGTGCGAGGGAATAGCCGAACTGGTCGAAGGCCTCGGTATTCGAGGCCTTGATGTAGGCCTGTTGCGACCACACCCCACCTTCGCGGACAAAAACGTAGACGGCGCCGGCAAGTTCGGCAGAACGGTCACTCTGGTCGCCGTTGATGCCCGTGGCCGCGCCGGACTCCAGGCGTGTGCTGACAGCGAGCGTGTCTCCGCTTCCGGACAGCGCGACCTGTTCGCCGAACTCGTCATCGGCGGCGGTATTGGACGCCTTGACGTAGGCCTGCTGAGACCACACGTCGCCATCGCGGGTGAACACATAGACGGCGCCACTGGAGGGCGCGACGTTGTTATCCTGGCTGCCATTGATGCCGGTCGCGCCGCTGGCTTCTCCCATTGCCGCCACCGCGAGCGTATTGCCGTCATACGACAGATCCACGCGCGACCCGAACAGGTCCCCGGGGTCGGTGTTGGAGGCCTTTATGTAGGCCTGTTGCATCCACTGAGCGTCTTCACGGGTGAATACATAGACAGCGCCGGCATTCGGTGCCGAATTGTCATTCTGGTTGCCGTTGAGGCCGGTCGCGCTGCTGCTTTCGCCAGGCGCTCCGATGGCCAGCGTGGCGCTGTCTCCGGAAATGGCGACCGCGGCGCCGAAGAATTGCTGCGCGCGCGTGTTCGACGCCTTCACATAACCGATGGCCTCGGTCAGGGTGCCGGTGACCTGTACCGGCGCCGAGGCTGAACAGCCCACGTCGTTGCACGCTTCCAGAATATAGCTGGCGTTGACCCTGGCCGGCAGAAAGACCTCCAGGTCATGGCTTTCGGTGTCGGCCGGCAGTTCTGTGATTTCAACGTAGACAGCGTTTCCGTCCGCGCTTTCCAGCAGCCGGTATTCGGTTTCGTCCTCGACGTCATCCCAGGTGAAGCGAAACAGCTTCACCTGCGCGAAGTCCAGACTCAGTTCCGGCGCATCCGGTGCCTCCGCGGGAGGCGGAGGCGGAGGGGGAGGCGGCGGTGGCGCAGGAGGTTGCGGTGTGGGCGTTGCCCCGCCACTACTGCCGCTGCTGCAGCCGGCCACCAGCAGTGCGGTGGCGAGCAATGCTGCCAACATGGCGCCCACGCGATTTTTGTTCATCGGGGTACCGAAGCGAGTTGTCATAACAGCAGTGCCTCCCTGTTCGAATCGGTTGCGCGGCAACGCGCGTGGCGATGCGCATATGCATACATCCGCAAACCGTTCGCGATTCGCGCCACGAACTGAAGAATTCTTCCCGGCTGGCGTCATGGGGCGCCGGAATACGGATGTATCGGGTACCGTCACTGCTAAACTCGCACCACGATGACCCGATCGTTTGATCCGGAACTCTGGCGTCAGGCGGACCAGGTGCTGGACAGGCTGCTGGATCTGCCGGCTGAAGAGCGGGCGCCGCATCTGTCGAAGATGGAGCTGCCCGATGACGTGCGCGAACGCGTGCGGCGTCTGCTGCTGAATCTGGATCGTGCAGGGCCCCTGGATTCAGGCGGACTGCTGCTGACAGGTGCACTCGCACAGCAGGACGCCGATGCCCTGGAGGGTCTTGAGATCGGACCCTGGCGCCTTGAGGAGCGGATCGGGCGTGGCGGCATGTCCACGGTCTGGCGCGCGCGCCGCACCGACGATGCGTTCGATGCCGCGGCGGCCATCAAGCTGCTGAACAGTGCGCTGCTCGCCACCGACTGGCAGCAGCGTTTTCGGCGTGAGGCCGGATATCTCGCGCAGCTGCGCCACCCGGGTATCGCGACCTTGCTGGATGCCGGCGTCAGTGAGGACGGTACGCCTTACCTCGTTACCGAGCTGATCGATGGCAAGCCCATCCATGACCATTGCTGCGACGCGGGACTCGATATCCGTGCGCGCGTGGCCCTGATGCGTCAGCTGTGCGCGGCTGTGGCATTCGCGCAGAAGCGTCTGTTCGTGCATCGCGACATCAAGCCGGAGAACGTGCTGGTCACCGCTGATGGTCAGGTCAAGCTGCTGGATTTCGGCATCGCCAAGCCGCTGGCCGGAGAAAGCGACGCGCAGGCGACGGTCACGATGGTGTTCACGCCCGACTATGCGGCACCCGAGCAGCTGACCGGGGACGCAGTCACCACGGCTACCGATGTGTACTCGCTGGGCGCATTGCTGTATCGCCTGCTGGCCGGCGAGGCGCCGTTCTCACAGGGCCGGCGTCGCCAGGCCGGGAGTACACCGCTCTCACCATCCAGGCGTGTTGCGACGCGTGATGACCTGACGCCCGGTGAACGCAGATCCAACGTGCATCAGCTGCGTGGTGACCTCGACAACATCGTCCGCAAGGCGATGGAGGAATCGCCGGAGAGCCGCTACCCGGATGCTGCTGCTCTGGAGCGGGATCTCACCGCCTGGCTGGAACATCGTCCGGTGTCGGCGCGGGCACCGACGCCGGCTTATCAGATGCGGCTGTTTGCGCGACGCCGGCCGGCGCTGGCCGGCGCACTGGTGGCGCTGTTGCTGGTGGGCGGCACGGGACTGGCGGCTACGCTCTGGCAGGCACGCGAGGCGGCCCGGCAGGCGGAGCTTGCACGCGGCGTCACCGACTACCTGGTCACGGTGTTCACGGCCAGCGACCCGCGCCAGGTGGAGGTGGACGACCCGCCGGCGTCGCAGTTGCTGAGCCGCGGCAGTCGTGAAGCGCTGGCCACGCTTGATGATCCGGCAGTCGCTGCCGAGTTATTGCGCGTTATCGGCAGCATGCAGCGACAGCTCGGTTTTTTCGATGATGCCGGGGAATCTTTGACTGCGGCGCTGGCGACGGTGCCCGCCCAGCGGCGTTCAGCCACTACCCGTGCACAGACGCTGATGGACCTGGGATTGCTCGCACACGACATCGGGCAGTATGAGGAGTCTGTGGACTATTTCCGACGGGGGCTGGATGCGTTGCCTCGCCGCGAAGCGGCGGCACGAGCCAACGGGGAAGTGGTGCTGGCGCAGCTGCTGGTGTGGACCGATCCGGGAGAGGCGCTGGATTACCTGCCGGCAGTGCGGCGTGTCGCTGCCGATCCTCAGACCGACCCCGAGCTGCGCCTGAAAGCCATGCGCACCCAGATGATGGTGCTGGACAGTAATGGCAGGCCCGATGAGCTTGAATCCATCATGCATGATGCGCTGGCCGTGGCCGCAGCGCACCCGGACGTTTCGCCGCTGCTGGTGAGTGAGATCCACAGCGAGATGGGCATGAGCCTCCTGGGTCGCGGATCGTACGACGAAGCCGGCGATCATCTGCGACGGGTGATCGAGATCGAAAGCAATCACTATGGTGTCGATCACCCACGGCTGGCGGTCGTGTGGGCCAACATAGGCAGCAGCGACTATTACGGCGGTCGCGCGGCCGAGGCGGTGCTGGCCTTCAATCGCGCAATTGCGATTGGCGAAGCCGCGTGGGCTGAGGACCATCCGACACTGGATGCGCTGCGTGCATTGCGTGTGGGATCACTGTGGTCGTCGGCTGCCTGGCAGGACTTTGATCGTGAAACGGCTGCTCTTGCGAACGCGCCGTTGTCCGCGGGAACCCGCCTGTGGGTGGACATGCATGATCTTCTGGCGCTGCATGATCGAGGCCGGTGGCACGATGCCGCCGCGCGCGGCGACGGACTGCTGGAGCACGCCGCTGCCGATGGCTCCTCGCCCGCCAACCTCGATGCACTGCGTGCCCTGACCGCGTGGAGCTGGATCAATGCGGGAGACCCGACCCGGGGCGCCGCCTACCTCCGGAGCGTAGAGCTTCCGACATCCGGGGGATTCGGATGGGCGGACCAGTTGCTGGGTCTGACCATGATCAGGAGTCTGCAGGCGACGGGACAGACGGACGTTGCCGAGCGTTGGCGCCAGCTGCTGGAACAACACGGACCAGTGATGCCGGTGCTGCTGCCATTGGCTGTCGCGGAGCGATGAATTAACATCGTCCGGGTCTTGTTGCAGGCTTGGCTCGTGACCGAAATCGCAGCGCCGCCGAGCGGCGAACGCCCAGAACTGGCTGCGCTATTCGAGCAGCTGTATCCCGAACTGAAACGTCTCGCCAATTCGCGGCTGTCCGCGCTTGGACCAGGCAAGACCATCACACCCACCGTGCTGGTTCATGAGACGTACATGAAACTGCTGCGGTCAGGGAATCTGAATCTCGAGGAACGGCGCTGGCTGTTTGGCGCGGCCGCGCGGGCGATGCACGACATCGTCGTGGACTACATTCGCGCAAGCGGCGCGGCGAAGCGAGGCGGGGACCGGGTACGCGTCACGTTCTCCGAGGAACAAGCGGCTGCGGGTGTGTCCTGGGATTTCGAGGATCTGCAGCGCGCGCTGGCCGAGCTGGAAGAGGTGGACCCGGCGCAGCGCGAACTGGTCGACATGAAGTTCTTCGCCGGTTTTACGGAGCGTGAAATCGCCACCGTCACACAGACCCCGTATCGCACCGTGCAACGTCAGTGGGAACGGGCGAGGGCGTTTCTGCACGCACGCCTGGAGGATGACCGCGACAGTGGGGTTCTCGACTGACGCCGTTGAGTGCGGAAAGCAGGTAGCCCGGGATCAGTTCTGACCTGGATCGCTGCGGTGCAAAGTCTCCAACGGCTCGCGCTCGTCGAAATCCACCCATTCGCCGTGTTGCCAGTCGCCGCTGGCGCGGTCTATCTGTAGCGGCGAACAGCGCATCAGAGCGTTGACAGCGGTCTGTTCCTCGCTGCTGTCGTTTGCGTTGACCGCGATCAGAGGGCCGGAGTGCTCGGCCCGTTCCTCCACGTCGGCGTTCTCGCGTTCGAGCCGGTCCATCTGGCCGAGAGCGCCAATCAGGGAGCCGACATAGGCACCGATGCCGCCGCCGGCCAGTGCAGCGATCGGCCCGCCGATGATGCCGAGTGCTGCGCCTGCCGCGCCACCTGCGGCGGCGCCGGTTGCTGCGCCGGTGCCGGCACCTGGCGCGCTTTCCTCTTGTCGGGCGTCAATGCCGACGCGGTACAGGCCGTGAGCGCCCGGCGGATTCAGGTAGTAGGTGGCGTAGTCCTCGGCACTGAAGCCGCGTTCGTGCAGTAACTCCACTGCTTCGTGCAGGTCTTCCATGTGTTCGAAGTGGCCTGCGATGATCGTAGACATGATGCTCCTTTGTATGTGACTGACTTGTGCGCCGTCAGAAAATCCGGCGCGTTCTCTTAATGGGACAACAGTCACCACTGCGCGTTTCCTTTTTCTGACGGCGTCTGCCTGGCGTCTCGGTGGAACCGATGCGCCCGGAACTCCTTCTGCGTGTGGAATAAATGCTGCGTCTCGTTCGTCACTACGGTAACGGCCCGCAGTCCGGGAACTGGAGAGCCGCGCGTGATGAGAGATACGGAAAAAATCTGCCTGCTTCAATTGATCGAGGCGACGCCTGGTCCGGTCATGGTGTTTGATCGTGGTGGCCAGCTTGCCTATATGAACGGCGCCGGCCGTCGCATCCTTGGCGTGCCGCAGGACAACCCGCTGACGGCGCTCAACGTGGCTGACCTCTACACGCCGCAATCCTGCAGCACGTTGCTGGAGCAGGCGGTTCCAAAGTGCCTTGAAGGTGGGCTCTGGCAGGGTGAGACGATGCTGATCGATCGTGATCGCAACGAGATTCCTGTGTTGCAGTTTCTGCTTGCGCACCGGATCGCGCAGCCGGGCTCAGGCTTTGTGACACTGATTTCCAGCATGGCCTGGGACCTGCGTGCGCAGAAACGCATAGAAAAAGAACTGCGTCGGCAGGCTACGCATGATGCGCTGACAGGACTGCCAAACCGCCTGCTGCTGTTTGATCGTCTGACCCAGGCGTTGCATGAAGCCCGCCGACATGGCTATCGAGTCGCCGTATTGTTTGTCGATCTCGATGACTTCAAGCAGTTCAACGACCGATTCGGACACGAGGCCGGCGATCGACTGCTGCGCCTGTTTGCGGCGCGGCTGCGGCAATCCGTACGCGCCGAGGATACAGCTGCCCGTTACGGTGGCGATGAGTTTGTCGTAGTCGTTCCCGACATGCGTGATGCATCGGATTTCTCGCGAGTATCACTGGCAATCGAACGGAAACTGAGTTTCGGCGTATTCATTGACGAGGTGAAACTGAACGTCTCGGCAAGTGTCGGCGCCGCTGTATTTCCCGACGACGGACATGACGTCGACACGCTGCTTCAACGGGCGGACGCGATGATGTTTCGGGAAAAGTCGAGCCGCTGACGTCCATGCGCAGATCTCCAGCGGCCCGTGTGAGCCCGGAGGCTTGACCCCGCAATCGGCGGGGTCTTTTTTGTGTGCTTCGGGGTGAGCGTCGTCCGGGCGTTGCTTTTGATCTTGAACTTTCAGGCCGATCGCTTACCATGGACTCAGTGCCTGGCGCCTGATCTCACACAGTCAACATCAACGAGAGACGGTGCGCCATGAGCGGACGATCGCGCCTGGCCCCAATGCGTCTGACAGTGGGCCGGTAGTGAGCAGGTGCCAGCGCACCACCCCGATGCCTCACGCGTCGATGCCTCCCCGGATCCGGACTGAATCGAATTAGCGAGCATTTCGCGATTTTCTGGCAGACGACGGCAATCAGGGTGTGGCGATAATCTCGCGCGCCGCCAGATAATCGTTCACCGCGTCCGTGGTCCCGTTGATCACGAACTGCACGGCAATGACGGCCAGTATCAGGCCGAAGATCTTGGTCAGAATCTTGCGGCCGCTGTCGCCGAGTATGCGGATCACATGCTTTGAGTACACCATCGTGAAATAGCATGAGACGGTGGTCAGCACGATCGCCACAAAGACGATGGAGACGAACCAGGGGCCAGGTGCCTCGCTGGTCAGAATCATCGCAGTGGCGATGGCGCCGGGGCCGCTGATGAACGGTATCGACAGCGGCACGATGGAGATATCGTCGGCGATGCGGCCGGACGGTCTGGCATCGGTCTTGGCGTGGTCGGGCGCTTCGCTCTTGTTCAGCATACCCATCGCAATGCCGAACAGGATCAGTCCGCCGGCGATGCGGAACGCGGCCAGCGTGATGCCGAACAGCTGAAAGATCAGCGAACCCAGAATCGCGAATGTGAACAGCGTCGCCGTCGACATGATCACGGCGCGCCGCGCAATCTCCTGACGCTCCGTATCGGTCGCAGATGCTGTCAGGGACGCAAAAACGAACGCGGTGGTCAACGGATTCACGATCACGAACATGCCCGCGATCGCGATCAGAAAGTATTCGATCATTGAGCCCATAGGTCGCGGACAATATATAGCGCGTGTGTTGGCGGCTCAAATTCAGGGCTGTGTGGTCGGGTGGTGCGCACAGGCTCGATGGGTGTTGTGGCTGCCCATGACGTCGTTCTGGCGGTCGCTGCGGTGCTTTCGGGCTCCCTCCAGCTCAGGCGGGCTATAATCGTCGCAGGATGAGGCCGCCGGACGCGGTCGTTGGAAGAATGCGTCGAACATGATGCGCCTGCGGGGAGAGCCAGTGAAATCGCATAATAATCAGCGATATGTGTCCGCAGCCGTGGCGACAGGATTTGCTCTGTTGCTCGGCACGGCAGCGCCGGTAACGGCCCACCACAGTTTCGTGCCGCATTTCGATGCGGACTCTCCCGTTGTGCTCGACGGCACGGTGGTTCGCTTCGAGTCGCGAAATCCCCACGCCTACCTGCATATCGAAGTCATCGGCGACGAAGGTGAACCTCAGGTCTGGGTCTGTGAATCGCACGGCGTGACGATGCTGGAACGTAACGGCGTAACGCGTGACCTGCTGAGTCCGGGTACGACGCTCCGGGTGACCGGTGCCGCGGCACGTCGTGATCCGCTGGGCTGTTTCTTCCGTACGGTTGAACTCGCCGACGGCCGTGTACTCAGCGTGGACGGCACCGCCGCCACGCCGACCCTGGCGGCAGCGGCAGCACCGCAGGCAGCCGCGCCGGCAACGTCCGCGGACGCCATCTTCGGCACCTGGCTGCTGCGGCCACGAGCGGGCGGTGGCGGTGGTCAGCAGGATCCGATGATCGAGCATCTGACCGAGGCGGGCCGGCTTGCCTCGGATGGCTACGATCCGTACACCGACGACCCGGTGCTGCGCTGCGACACGATAGGTGTGCGCCGCGTATGGTTCGCGGTCGGCACGCCGCTGCAGATCACCCGTGATGGCGATCGCGTTCATATCCGTGCCGAGTGGATGGATGCCGAACGCACGGTTCACCTCGATGTCGCGGAGTTTCCCGAGCCGCTGCCGGCCGGCACGCTGGGTTATTCGATAGGCCGGTTCGATGGCAGCACGCTGGTGATCGACACGCGCTATGCACGCGGCGGCATTATCAGCCAGTTTGTGCAACAGGCTGACGGCACGCAGATCGGCCTGCTGCATACCGATCAGATGACCACTCGCGAAGAGGTTCGCGTCGATCCTGAGACCGGACTGCTGAACGTGACGATAGAAACACACGATCCGGTGTACTACACCCGTCCATTCCCATCCGTCACCGCGACTTACGCGCCCAGTGACCTCGAACTGCAGCCTTTCGGCTGTATACCCGAGGTCGATCACTAGCCAGGAACCCGATAGTGTCCAGAATCTCTCCGAACGTGGACCCCGATGGTCTGCTTGAGTACTCGGTCGTCTTCACCGACCGGTCGCTCAACCACATGTCGCAGCATTTCCAGCAGGTCATGCGCGACATTTCGTCCACGCTGAAACAGGTCTACAACGCGGCCGGCGTGGTCGTCGTGCCCGGCGGCGGCACCTATGGCATGGAGGCCGTGGCACGTCAGTTCGCGACCGGGCGCCACTGCATGGTGCTGCGCAATGGCTGGTTCAGTTATCGCTGGACGCAGATCTTCGAGGCCGGTGACATTCCCTCACGCGCGACCGTGCTGAAGGCGCGGCCGGTGCGCAGTGGACGGCAGTCGCCGTTCGCACCGGCGCCGGTTGAGGAGGTCGTCGCTACGATTCGCAGTGAGAAGCCCGAGCTGGTCTTCGCGCCGCACGTAGAGACCGCGTCCGGCATCATGCTTCCCGACGATTACATTCGCGCCGTCGCCGACGCGGTGCATGAGGCAGGTGGCCTGATGGTGCTGGACTCGATCGCCTCGGGCACTGTCTGGGTGGACATGCAGGCCACGGGGGTCGATATCCTGATCAGTGCGCCGCAGAAGGGCTGGAGTGCGTCGCCGTGCAGTGCGCTGGTGATGCTGGGCGATGAGGCAATGAAGCGCCTTCCCGAGACCCGCAGCAGCAGCTTCGCCTGTGATCTGCTGAAGTGGCTGCAGATCATGCAGGCCTATGAGAATGGCGGTCATGCCTATCATGCGACCATGCCCACCGACGCGCTGGCACGTTTCCGTGACACGATGATGGAAACCGGAAAGCTCGGTTTCGACACGGTGCGCGACCAGCAGCTCGAGCTGGGCCGGCGTGTGCGTGAACTGTTCGCCTTGCAAGGGTTCGTGAGCGTGGCCGCGGAGGGTTTCGAAGCGCCCGGCGTTGTCGTCTGTTACACCGATGACGCTGATCTGCACAGCGGCAGAAAGTTTGCCGCCCAGGGACTGCAGACGGCAGCCGGCGTGCCGCTGATGTGCGATGAGCCTGACGACTACCGCACGTTCCGCATCGGCCTGTTCGGCCTGGATAAATTGCAGAATGTCGATCGCACCGTGGATACGCTGGCGCAGGCGCTGAGCAAGTTGGCCGGTACCTGACCGGTACCAGGCCGGCACCTGACCAGCGCCTGACCGGCACTTGGCCGGCACCCGACCGGAGGCTGGCCGCATGAGGCGGCCAGCCTTCAATCAGGCACGTCGTCAATCGAAGCTGAAGATGTCGTCGTCCTCGGGCCGGACCATGTCCTGCTCGAAATACCGCTCCCACATATAAGCCCAGGGCCGACCGTACATGTCGGGTACTTCGTATTCGATCACGTCGCCCGGCGAGACTGGCGTCGGACGGCCCGCGACCGGGAAGATCGTCGGTACGCACTCCACGAACACGTAGGGATCGCCTTCGTCGAAGCCGCTCTCCCTGATGTAGTTGCGGATGATGCGCACCGGCTCGACCAGTGCCTGGGGATCATAGAAGACGGCTTCGTGGTTGAGGCCGATGAAGTTGCCGTCGGCGTCGCGGTTCGGTGTGTAGATCTCGATTGTCTGTAAGGCATTCGAATGCTCGAACGCCCCGTGTGTCATCCAGCCCTGGATATTCGATGTCCATGTGATCAGCGTGTCGTCATCCCAGAAGCCGATCGTTTCACCGTACCAGCGCGGCACATCGGCCCCGAGCCGCGGCACGCCACCGGACATGTCGAACTCGCGCCCGACGTGGATATTGGTGATGAAGTTGCGTGCCACGCCGGTGAGGATCTGCACGAGCGACGGGGTGACCATCACATGCCACTCCCACGTCGCGAACTCGTGCCAGCGGCGCATGAACCCCTCGGCCCAGCAGTACGACGAGGGCCAGTGAGGCGCGTCGGTATTTCCCTGATGATAGGCCTCCTGCACCATGCGGGTCTGGTATTCCTCGGTCAACAGCGAGAGGATCGTCGGAAACTGGTTGTGCCGCATGCGGAACCAGTAGGCGTTGCCGGGCGTCAGGCCGGGGTGCATGTAACGGCCGGTCCACTCACCCGGAACGGTTGCGTAGGTGTGCTCGGTCGGCCCCCCGCGCGAGCGGGTCTCCTCGAGCAGCGCTTCGTAGTGGTCCTGCGCCATCACGAAAGGATAGGGGCTGACGATGGCCTCGCGCGGATAGTCCCGATCACAGTGGCCCCAGGCCGCGGTGGCCGCATCGTCGCTGACGATGAGCATCATGCCGAGAGCGCCCCATTGTTCCTCCAGTGCGACCGGGCTGTTGCAGCGGAAGTAGCGCGGATCACTCCAGAGGTGGCGATCGGCGTAGAAGTCCGTGGAAGTAAAGAGGTCGACTTCCAGCGGCTCTATGCCTTCGGGCACGTCGCCGTTCCGGGCCGTGCCGACGAAGGGGCCGACATGAACCGGCGTAGCGGGGTACTCGACCTCGAACTCAACGGTCGGTCCGACGATCTCGTGCTCGCGCAGGTCCGCCGCAATCGGCCAGCCTCGTCCAACGCTGTCGAACCCCGGATCCGTGACCTGCTGCGCTGCGGCCGGCGCAGCCATCACCGCTGCGACGACCAGGACGCTAGCGCGATGGGCGACCTTGCTCATTGCAGTCCTTCCTCCCCCGTGACCGGCGACGGAACAAGCTTACCCCGTTCCGCCGCATCGCTGCAGCTGCGGTCGTATCGGCGCGGTTGCATGGGCACGGGCGCATCGGAAGGTGGCCGGCGCCTGATCGAAGGCTGCCACCCACATCAGGCTCACAGAAGCACGACAGCGGGTGTATGATCTGCCACCCGGTTCCACCAGACCGGAATGGGAGGCAGACCATGAACAGACGTTCTCCGGTGCTTTTCGTTCTTCGCCGACTGGTTGGGTTCTCCGAGACTCTGGCCGTCCCGGTGGCCGCTCTTGTGACCTTGGCAGGCTTTCTGGCAGTGACAGCAGGCACGTCGCTGGCGCAGCACGACGGGCACGATCAACTGCCGACGGCCGCGCAGTCGCTCCATCCGGGCCTTGGCGACTATCACTTCCCGATTACGACCGAAGACGCCGATGCACAGCTCTATTTCAACCAGGGCATCGCGCTGTTATACGGATTCAATCATGACGAGGCGGCGCGCTATTTCCGCCGTGCTATGGAGCTGGACCCCCAGGCGCCGATGCCGTACTGGGGGCTTGCCCTTTCCATTGGCCCGAACTACAACGACACGGCGGTAGACGAGGCACGTGCCAGCGCGACCTACGAAGCCGTGCAAGGTGCCAGGGCACGCGCGGCGCAGGGCACTCCACGTGAACAGGCCTACATCGACGCCATTGCCCTGCGTTACGCATCGCCGAATCCTGATGCCGACCTGCTCGCCCAGCATCTTGCATACAGCGAAGCGATGCGCGAGATGACCGTACGGTTCCCCGATGACCTGGACGCCGCGACGCTGTTTGCCGAGTCGCTGATGATGTTGCGTCCCTGGCAGCTGTGGACGCCGGATGGTGACCCGGCACCGGGCACGCTGGAAATAGTGGCCACGCTTGAGTCGGTTCTGAAGCGCAATCCCGATCATGCCGGCGCCCACCACTTCTATATTCACGCGGTGGAGGCATCTCCGAACCTTGAGCGGGCCATCCCCAGTGCCCACCGCCTCATGACGCTTGTCCCCGGTGCCGGGCACCTCGTGCATATGCCGGGACACATATTCCTGCAGACCGGCGACTATGAACTCGCTGCCGAAACCAACATTAATGCGGTGGAGGCGGACAATGCCTTTATCGACAGGACCGGCGCCACCGGCGTATATCCGCTGATGTATGCGACTCACAATGTCCACTTCATCGCCTATGCGCGTGCGCAGCAGGGGCGTTACGAGGAGGCGAAGGCAGCCGCACTGGAGATCGTTGAGCGAGTTGGCGACTTTGATCTTGAGATGCAGATGCTCGAGGGCTTCAGGCTTTATCCGCTGATGATTGAGCTGCGATTCAATCGCGCCGACGACATCCTGGCTGCGCCTGAACCCGTTGTTAACAGGGCTCTGGAACACGCCTTCTGGCGTTATGCGCGGGCGGTGGCCCACGCGCGACTGGGCAGTATTCCTGAGGCCGAGGCAGAGCAGCGCCGCTTCGAAGCCGAGCGCGCCGAGGTGCCGGACGAATCGATGTACCTGCTCAACAACCGTACCGCCGACGTTCTCGCCCTTGCCTCGGCAACGCTTTCTGCGCGCATTGCTGAAGCTCGGGGCGAAGGCGCCGAGGCCATCTCGCACTGGCGACGCGCGGTGGAGCTCGAGCGCATGATTCAGTATGACGAGCCGCCGGCATGGATGTATCCGGTTCGCCAGTCTCTGGGTGCTGCACTGCTTGCCAATGGTGACCCTGCCGGTGCCGAGGCGGTGTTCCGTGAGGCATCCGCGAAGTTTCCGCGCGAGGGTCGACTGCTGTTCGGGCTGCAGCAGAGCCTGTTCGCCCAGGGACGCGATGACGAGGCGGCTCTGGTCGGTGCACAGCTGGATGCAGCGTGGCGGGA
The DNA here is from genome assembly GCA_050485685.1 of Gammaproteobacteria bacterium. Classification (GTDB taxonomy): domain Bacteria; phylum Pseudomonadota; class Gammaproteobacteria; order Steroidobacterales; family Rariloculaceae; genus JBJHBP01. Next base: position 7,695 of record JBJHBW010000016.1, on the reverse strand, counting down.
TGCGACGGTGACGCTGACGCTGGAGGATCTGTAACGGCAGGAGCCCCGCTGGCTCAACAGCCCCCGGCCGCACCTGCATGGTGCGTGCTGCAGGGCGGTTGCCGGGCCGAAAATGACGTTTGCGTCCGCTGTTTCCCGACAGTATGATCCAGCTTAATCAACTATCTCGCTTAAAAAAAAGAGGTGGCCTCAATGTCTCTCCTCAACATGACTTCTTGTCCGGCGGGCGTGTGCACGATGCGGTGGCGAACGAGAATCTGCGCGGCGGTACTTGCCGTCGGTTGGTCTGCCATCGCAGTTCATGGGAACGCTGTCGCCGCGGAACCGGTTGGGGATGACGACACAGCCATCGTGGAAACGCAGAGTACGGAGGCAACCGAAACGGGCCGAGCGTCCGGTGCTGATGAGCAGACGACGGCTTCAGGTGAGGAAGTGACCGCATTCGTCGCTGTTGAGCCTGAGGCCGAGCAGCCTCAACGCGTATGCCGGAACGTTCGGGTAACCGGCACGCGCCTCCCGCAGCTCGTGTGCACGTATGTCGGGCAGCGGCAGGGAGATGAGCTCAGTGACGAAAGGCAGGCTCAGCGCTTCCTGAGCGAACTCGAAGAGCTGTCAACCATCGCCCCGCCACCACAGCAGGGAGTTTTCGGCACATCGGGACCCGCGGGAGTGCCGCTGGAATAAGCGGCCTCCAAGGTGCTGCGCAAAGTCGCTGGCAGCGCGGACTCATCCTGCCCGCTGTAGTAGGATGATCGGGGTGCGGCCCCGTCTATCCAGATTCGGAGAACGCTTCACGCGCGAGACAGGCGCGCTGGAGCTCATGGATGATCTCGGTCACGCCATGAGCGGCGACCGCAAGGTCGCCATGCTCGGTGGCGGTAATCCCGGCCGCATTCCGCAGGTTCAACAACGGTTGCAGGCCCGGCTGGCCGAAGTCGCGGCGAACCAGGGTGAATTCGATCGCCTGCTTGCCAACTATGCCCACCCGCGCGGTGAAGTCGGCTTTCGCCGTGCACTGGCGCACCTGCTCACCCATGAGTACGGCTGGCCGCTGACCGAGGACAACATCGCGCTGACGGGCGGGAGTCAGACCAGTTTCTTCATGCTGTTCAACATGCTGGCGGGAGAATTCACGGACGGCTCCAGGCGGCGCATTCTTCTGCCGGTCACTCCGGAATATGTCGGCTATGCGGACCTTGGGCTCAGCGACGATTTCTTCGTGGCCCGGCGCCCTGCGATCGAAGATCTGGACGAGTGCTTTTTCAAGTACCGGCTGGATTTTGATGCGCTGGACATCGATGAATCCATCGCAGCCGTCTGCGTATCCAGGCCCACGAACCCGACCGGCAATGTGCTGACGGATGCCGAGATCACCAAGCTCGAACAGCTGTGTCGTGCCAGTGGTGTGCCACTGATTCTGGACAGTGCCTATGGCGTGCCGTTTCCCGGCATCGTATTCACCGACGCTGAACCGTTGTGGAACGACAGCGTGATTCTTTGTATGAGCCTGTCCAAATTTGGTCTTCCCGGGGTGCGCACAGGCATCGTCATCGCCAACGAAGGCATCATCGATGCACTGACACGCATGACCGCGGTGTTCAACCTTTCGGTGGGCAGTGTCGGACCTGTCCTGCTGGAGCCCATGGTGTCCAGCGGTGAGATCATCACAATGAGCCGCGAGCACGTGATGCCGTTCTATCGCGAGCGTGCGTTCGCAGCCGCCAATCTGTTGCAGAGCGTGCTCAGCGGGCTGCCATTCCGCATACACAAGCCCGAAGGGGCAATGTTCCTGTGGTTGTGGTTGCCCGGGCTGCCGGTCTCAAGCGCGGAGCTGTACCGACGTCTGAAAGCAAGAGACGTATTTGTACTGTCCGGGCATTATTTCTTCCCGGGTCTGGCGGAGCCCTGGGATCACCGGGACGAGTGCCTTCGACTGTCGTTTGCGCAGGATCCGGATGTCGTTGAACGTGGCATCAGGTTGCTGGGCGAGGAAGTGCGCAGCCTGCATGCAGCGAACAGCAGATGACTGACGGCTGCCAGTGTGGTCGCTTGCGCTGAAAGAAAGTGGCCACGGGGCAAGGCATAGAGAACACCGTTTTGCACTACACCTTCACTGAGAACGATCTCGAGAGTCTGCTTGGCGATCTCGCTGCCGAATGGGATGTGCCGGGTGCCGCAGCGGGTCTCTGGCACGCGGGGAATGCCACGATCGCCTGTCACGGTGTCACCGGCATCGAAAATCCTTTGCCCGTCGACAGGCAGACCCTCTTTCAGGCCGGATCCATAGGCAAGACCTATACCGCAACGGCACTGGTTCGACTCGCCGAGGCCGGAGACGTGGACCTCAACGCGCCGGTGTGCCGATATCTTCCGAGTCTGAAGCTGCGCAACATGACTGTGGCAAAGCAGGTAACCGTGCTCGATCTGCTTAGTCATACGGCCGGCTGGGAAGGTGACTTCTTTCCTGATACCGGTGAGGGTGATGACGCCCTGGAACGCTTTGTCACGCGCCTGGATGAGGTCGAACAGATAACGCCACCGGGGCAGGCGTTCTCATACAACAATGCCGCGTTCTGCGTTGCCGGCAGGATCATCGAGGTCGTCACCGGCACCAGTTACGAGCATGCAATTCGAAATCTGCTGCTGGAACCGCTCAAGCTCCGTGAGTCCTGGTTCTTTCGCGATGAGGTGATGACGCGTCGGTTTGCAGTCGGCCATAAACCCGGAACAGGTGGCGCGCCTCGCGTCGCCAGACCGTGGGGGTTGCCGCGCAACGGAGCGCCGGCCGGGGGCATCTGCGTCAGTATTGTCGATCTGCTGGCATGGGCACGCTTTCACCTGGGCGATGGCCGCGCGAGCGATGGGACGCGAATGCTCAATGAATCCTCGATGCGTCGTATGCGCCAGCCATTGATCACGATGCCGGGCAGTGCCGTCGGTGACCGTATGGGCATCAGCTGGTTCATGCGCGATGTGTCGGGTGTGTGCCTGGTCGGCCACGATGGCAGTACCAACGGTCAGGAAGCGAGTCTGATATTCATTCCTGAAATGGACGCCGCATGCTTGTTGCTGACGAACGCAAGTCCCGGTGGTATTCCATTCAATCGTTTCGCAGTCAGCCGAATACTTGACGCCTGTTTCGGGATAACCGCGCCGGAGCCACAGCCGCTGACTGCGTCACCCGCGGATCTGGACGTATACATTGGAGAATACGGCACGCTGCGGGGCACGCGCGCGACGGTCACCGCCGACGATGCGGGGCGGCTTAGATTCACGCTGCATCCGGACCCGGAACTGCTCGCGCAGATGAACGAACCCGGCGAGGTGCAACTGTCATCGTCGGTGCTGACAGCTGCTCTGGTTGCGGGACACGCAGACCGGTTTGTCTTTCTCGAAGGGCCGCCGTCAGGGATCACCGGCTACTTCGTGCGCGAAGACAACGACAGCATCAAAGGACTGCATCTGTTCGGGCGGTTGCTGCAGCGCACCGCTGACGCCTGACGCTGTCTCAGTCAGCGGCTCGCGCCGCTTCCGCAAGCTGTTCTATCGTAAACAGGAAGCTGTCTTCGGTCAGCGGAACATGACAGGCCAGACACGCGGCCTGATTGGCGCCGGTGTTCACATTACCGCGTGCATCCAGATTTGCGTACAGCCAGTTCTCATTGCGCAGCAATGCCGGCACACGATCGCCCCAGCCCGCTTCGCGGGCCATCACGTTGAAACCCGTGCGTTCGCCGGCAACCGGCTGGCCGTCACTGCCCAGTACGGCATTGCCATTGGCATCCTGCTGGCGCGCAAAAATCTCCACGATCAGATATGAGCCGTCGGGCAGGGACTCTCCGGCTCTGGCTGCATTGACGGCTACATCGTTCGCGTACAGGTGACGAACCTGGTTGCCGGGGTAGGTCGTGCGGTAACGCAGGAAAGCGGATTCGTAGTCGGCAGGAAACGGAAACTCTGTCAGGACCAGCTCGTCCAGCATCGGTGAACTGTTCGTGCCGTCAGTCGGGCCCGGTCGGGTCGCGTAGTAAGCCGCCAGAGCATCGATTTCGGCATCCGTCAGAGACGCCGATACCGCATTCATCAAAGCGTTCTCGCGAGCGCCGGATCGATAGGCACGAAGTTGCGCGGCCAGATAGGTGCTGCGCTGTGCCGCAATATGAGGCGTGCCCGGTTCCGTGCTGACACCGTTGACGCCATGGCACGCAGCGCAGCTGCGCAGATGTGGGGGCGCACCGTCACCGGCGGGAGGCTGGGCGAGGGTCCAGAGCGGAAAAAGCAGGCAGGCGGTACCCGCCAGCAGTGTCGATTTCGAGGATTTCATGCAGGACCTCCGCAAGGCGAACCCTTATCCGTCTGCCCGAAGCATACATCGCCAGGACCCGGATCGGACAGTGTCTGCCGAGTGAGTCCAGCGCTGTCCACGGAGCCAAACTGTGCACCCATGGTGAAACCTTGAGTCCATGATGAGTGCGCTGCCGCTGGCATTGAGTGATGAGCGGGATTAGTATGCACCGCCGGCAACATCCCGCCTTTTCAGAAATTCACGGAGTCCGTGACGATGGCCGCGATTGAAACCGCTGGTCTGGTTAAGACTTTCGGTGCGACACGCGCCGTGAACGGCATCGACCTGACAGTGCAGCGCGGTACCGTTTACGGACTGCTGGGTCCGAACGGTGCCGGCAAGACCACGACCATACGCATGCTCGCCACGCTGCTGAAACCGGATGCCGGCACTGCACGTGTGCTGGGCCATGATGTGGTTAGCGAGGCAGGGCAGGTGCGCTCGAAAGTCAGTCTGACCGGGCAGTTCGCCTCCGTGGACGAGGATCTCACCGGGCATGAGAATCTGGTGCTGATCGCCCGGCTGCTTGGCTTCTCGTGGCGATCCGCGAAAGCGCGGGCGGCCGAGCTGCTCGAGGCTTTCGATCTTGCCGACGCGGCCCAGCGCCAGGTGCAGCACTATTCGGGCGGCATGCGCCGACGTCTGGACATCGCTGCGAGTCTGGTTGTGACGGCCGATCTGTTGTTTCTCGATGAACCGACCACCGGCCTGGATCCGCGCAGTCGCAATCAGGTCTGGGACATCGTGCGCGCGATCGCGTCTGAAGGCACGACCGTGCTGTTGACGACCCAGTATCTGGAGGAAGCTGACCGCCTCGCCGAAAGACTGGGCGTGATAGACCACGGTCGACTGATTGCCGAGGGTACCAGCCGGGAACTCAAACGCTCGGTCGGTGGCAGCACACTGCATGTTCGAGTTCGTGATGTTGCGCGGCGTCCGGATGCGGAGCAGATGCTGCGTGGAATCTTCGGTGACGATGTGCACGGTGATGATGATCCGGGGCGTCTGTCGGCGCGCGTGGCGCGTGATGAACTCGTCCCGCAGGCACTGGCCGCCCTGGCGGGCGCCAGCGTGGATCTGGAGGAGTTCTCGCTGAGCCAGCCCAGTCTTGACGATGTGTTCTTCGCGCTCACCGGTCACCCGGCGGAAGACCAGGTCGCAGAGGAGGCGGCATGAGCAGCAAAGCGATGCACCGGGCGTTATCCCGGGAAATCCGGCCGCAGCCGCCCGGCGCGGTGTCGGCCTCACTGACGCTGTGCTGGCGCGCGATGCTCAAGATCAAGCACGTGCCTTTCCAGTTGTTCGACGTGACCGTGTTCCCGATCATGATGACCGTGCTGTTCACCTATCTGTTCGGTGGCGCGCTGGCCGGCTCCACACAGGCTTATCTGCAGTATCTGCTGCCCGGCATAGTGGTGCAGACCATCGTGTTTCTGACCGTATATACGGGCATTGGTCTGAATACCGACATCCGCAAGGGTCTGTTTGATCGTTTTCGCTCCCTGCCGATCTGGCAGCCATCGCCCATCGTTGGTGCGTTGCTGGGAGACATCATGCGCTACGGCCTGGCCGCCGTGGTCGTGCTGATTGTCGGCCTGGTCATGGGCTTTCGTCCCGAGGCGGGTGTGCCGGGTGTGATTCTCGCCGTCGCGCTGATGCTGGTCTTTGCGTCTGCGCTGTCGTGGATATGGATCATCGTCGGCATGCGAGTGAGCAACCCGGAGTCGGTGATGACGACCAGCTTTCTGCTGCTGTTTCCACTGACCTTTGTCAGCAATATCTTTGTCGACCCACAGACCATGCCGGGCTGGCTGCAGTCCGTGGTGGCCGTCAATCCCGTGTCTCACCTGGCAACCGCTTCGCGTGGCCTGATGCACGGTGGCGTGCTGCTGTCCGATGTTGTCTGGGTGCTGATCTCATCGATCGTGATCACGGCGATTTTCGCGCCGATTGCGATGCGCATGTACTATCGGGAGCGCTGACGCTTTCTGACGTACAATTGGCTGCTGTGGGCACGGTCAGCCGGCGGACCGCCGGGGCGGATTGGCACAGCGACCCCCGCAGTCAACGGCAGTGACCGAGAACAAACCGCCTGACAATAATCGAAGCTGACAATAATCGAAGAAGGAAAGCAGGGGAGCAATATGAGAAAGACACTGCTGGTCGCGTTGCTGGCGGCCTTTGGTCTTGCGCACGCACAATCCGGCGTGCTGCCTCAGGAAGGGCATATCGCCGGCGTTGTCCAGAGCAGTGCAGGTCCCGAAGCCGGCGTCTGGGTCATTGCCGAGACGACCGACCTTTCCACCCCGTACATCAAGATCGTTGTCACCGATGACGATGGCCGTTTCGTGATCCCCGAACTGCCTATGGTCAATTACTACGTCTGGGTGCGTGGATACGGTCTGATCGATTCCGAGCGCAGCTATCTTCGCCCCGGTGCGCACGACGTGCGTCTTGAAGTGGATCAGGCGTCCAGTGCCGCGGACGCCGCGGTGGTCTATCCGGGCGATTACTGGTGGTCGCTGCTGCGCCCGCCGGCGGAATCGGAATTCGTCGCGGCCGGTGGCGAAGGGACCGGTATTGGCAGCACGATGCTCAGTCAGACGCACTGGCTGGATATGCTGAAACTGGGCTGCAACTTCTGTCACCAGATCGGCAACCACGTGACCCGCACCTTCGATCACTGGACACCGGAGTTTCTGGAAGCCGAGGGCCTGACCAATGCGACCTCGCAGCAGCTGTGGGAGCGCCGCTTGCGTACCGGCGTGCGCGGCGGTGACATGTATGCCCGCCTGCTGACGCTGGGCCTGCAGCGCACCACCGAAGTGTTCGCGGACTGGTCCGATCGCATTGCCGCAGGAGCCATTCCACCCGCGCCGCCGCGGCCGCAGGGAGTTGAGCGCAACGTCGTGATCACTATGTGGGACTGGGGCACCGAGACGTCGTACATGCACGATGAGATCACGACCGACAAGCGTGACCCCACCGTCAACGCGAATGGTCCCGTGTATGCGGTGTCCAGCGGTCACGGCAAGCTCACGGTGCTCGATCCCAATACGCACATCACGCATGAGATCGTGATTCCCACGCGCGATGATGCAACGACAGTGCCGTCCCGTTTCCCGCCGCCGACTGCGACGTCACCGTTCTATGGCGATTTTCATCACTGGGGCGATGAACAGCCGTCGGACCCGCACAATCCCATGCCCGATGCGCAGGGCCGCATCTGGCTCACGTCAGCGATACGCGCGCAGGCGAACCCGGACTGGTGTCGCGAAGGTTCGTCGAATCCGTTCGCACAGTACTTTCCGATCGCCAACGCCGGGCGGCATGCATCGTTCTACGATCCC
>JBJHBW010000015.1:0-75235 GCA_050485685.1 Gammaproteobacteria bacterium | reverse complement strand
ATGGTCGGTGCCATGGCGGTCCGGGTGCAGGGCGCGGTGCCGGTGGTCGGAGATTCCGTGCCCGCTGCGTTTTCCAGCGATATCAGCATCGGCGATCGCAGTTCACCGATTCGCTATCAGGTCAGTTATGCGGTGTCGCCGGGCGATGTGCTGTCGTCCATAGGGTCGGATATTTCGCGCGCACCCACGGGTCTTGCCCGGCAGCGAACCCGGCAGCAGGTCACGTTGAATTCGCCGACCGTTGTCGGGGCGCCTTTAAGACTGGACCTTTCTACCGAGACCACGGGCAACTGGACCACGGGTGGTTATCGGGCCTCGCAGCGTGAGCGCGCCGAACTTCGGTGGTCGCAGCGGCGGGCCGACATCCGTCTGCAATGGAGCGGGGCAGGTGCGCAGCGCGACCACTCGCTGGCCCTGGACTGCGACCTGCAGGGCACCGTGCGCCTGCCTTTCAGCGGTGGTGAGGAACGTCCGTCGCGGTCATTCAATCTGTCCGGGCGTGACTGCGTGGTGCGTTCGCCGCGCGCCGCGCGCATGGGCCTGGGCGCCCAGCACTGGGGCGTCGGCTATTCCTGGGCGGACCCCGGTCTTGAGAGCGAGATTGTGCTGTCAATGATCAATCCGGTGACCGATCTGCCCGACAGCCATGCGATTTACGATTCGGGGTATGAGCTGGGATTGCGGCACAGCCGCCAGTACGGCGGCTGGAGTGCCAATGCCCGGGTGGCCCTGCGTCAGCCGGCAACAGTTACACAGGTCCATGGTTCCGGAACGCCGGGAATGCAGTGGACGGGTGACGGTGAAGCCGACCTGCGCTGGTCAGCCGACACGTCGCTGGTGCGCGAGCTCGATCGTATGTCAGTGTCCGCTTCCTGGACCTACGGGGCCGATCCATTGTGGTTCATGACTGAGGCCGGAACCCGGACCGACAGGCTGGGCGTTGCGCTGGATATGTCCGGCTGGGCGGGACTGTGGTTTCCTGAGCTGCAGCCACAGCTGTCCATGCGCTGGCGCTGGTCGCACATGCATTCCTCCATGAGCGCGCAACGCAATGTCAGCGAGCTCGCGGTCTCGATGTCGGTGGCGTGGTAACCTTGCTGCGTGACCATTCCCGCCCTGTTCATTGGTCCTTATCGGATCGATAACCCGCTGCTGCTTGCGCCCATGGCGGGCGTGACTGACAAGCCGTTTCGCGTCCTGTGCAAGCGTCTGGGCGCGGGCTACGCGGTTTCCGAAATGACCACATCCGATTCGCGACTGTGGCGTTCAACCAAGAGTCGACTGCGTATGGATCACAGCGGCGAGCCGGAACCGGTCGCCGTGCAGCTGGCTGGTGCCGACCCGGACGCACTGGCCGCTGCAGCGAGGCACAACGTTGAGCTCGGTGCGCAGATCATTGATATCAACATGGGGTGTCCGGCCAAGAAAGTCTGTAATACATGGGCCGGTTCCGCGCTGCTCAGGGATGAGCCACTGGTGGGAAGCATCCTGGTCAGCGTTGTGAAGTCGGTTGGGGTGCCGGTCACTGTCAAGATTCGCACCGGCTGGCATGTCGAACACAGGAATGCACTGCGTATCGCCAGAATCGCCGAGGATGCAGGTGTCGCAGCGATCGCGATTCACGGCCGTACCCGCGACATGCAGTACAACGGTGAGGCCGAATACGACACGATTGCCGAGGTCCGGCAGGCGGTGAGGATTCCGGTCATCGCAAATGGAGATATTGATTCCCCTGCCAGGGCTTTGCACGTGCTTCGTCATACCGGTGCGCACGCACTGATGATTGGCAGGGCAGCGCAGGGAAACCCGTGGATCTTTCGTGAGGTGGAATACTTTCTGCGTACCGGCGAAATCCTGCCGGCACCTTCGACCGGGGAAGTCCGCGATGTGATGATCGCGCATGTCAGGGCGCTGCATGCTTTCCACGGAGAACATCGCGGCGTTCGCATTGCACGCAAGCATCTTGGCTGGTACATGCGCGGGCGTCCCGGAGAGCGGGCTTTCCGCGACGCGATCAATGTCGTGGAAACGGCAGCCGGGCAGCTGGAACAGATCGAAATGTGTTTCGCGGAACGGGAGATGCCGGCGATGAGGGCCTGTGCCTGACATCCGATCGCGATTTTCAGATGGCAGGTATGCCGGCGCAGGTTGGCGCTCCCTACGAGAATCGAACTCGTGTTTCCGCCTTGAGAGGGCGGCGTCCTGACCGCTAGACGAAGGGAGCCTTGATCGACTGGTGCCCGGTACGGGCTCAGCCTGCTATCATAGCCGCGTTTAGGGGACGGTAAAAGACCACGGAAACGGATTGAACGACACGGATACTCAGCCGCGCCGTGCCCCCACGGTAATCCCACGCCCAGAACACGCTATCAGCCGCGCCAATGTCTCCAGCAATGCGCTGAAGGTGTTGTACAGGCTGAAGAATGCGGGCTATGCCGCATTTCTTGTGGGCGGAGGGGTGCGCGATCTGCTTCTCGACCGCCATCCCAAGGATTTCGACATCGTAACCGATGCGCATCCGGAGGACGTGAAGCAGTTGTTTCGCAACTGCCGACTCATCGGGCGGCGGTTCAGGTTGGCGCACGTCCGTTTCGGACGCGATATTGTCGAAGTGGCAACGTTTCGCGCTGCCGACATCAGCGATGACGATGACCGCACCCATGCCGAATCAGGGCGCATCATCTCAGACAATGTCTACGGTACCGTGGACGAGGACATCTGGCGTCGCGATTTCACGGTAAATGCTCTTTATTACAACATTGCCGACTTCAGCATCTGGGACTACACGGGTGGGCTGGAGGATATACGCAGCCGTACGCTGCGACTGATCGGCGATCCGGGCAGGCGTTATCGTGAGGATCCGGTTCGAATGCTGCGCGCAGTACGTTTCGCCGCATCGCTCGGATTCACGATTGCCGCCGAAACGGCTGCGCCGATTCGCGAACTGGCCGAGATGCTGCGTGAGGTGCCGCCGGCAAGATTGTATGAGGAAGTCCTGAAGCTGTTTCATACCGGCTATGGGGTACGCGCTTTTGATCTGCTCCTTGAATACGACCTTTTCCGCTATCTTTTCCCGGCCACGCAACGCTTTCTGGACGCCGACGGCGGGGCAGCGGCGCGTGAGTTCATACGCACCGGCCTTGAAGGTACCGATGCGCGTATTGCCGCGGACAAGCCGGTGACGCCGATGTTTCTTTTCGCCGTCATGCTGTGGCCTTCCATCAGGTCGGTATCGCAGCAGCTGGTCGGCGAGGGGCGCAACGAAGTGGAGGCGCTGGCAGCAGCCTGTGACCAGGTGGTCTCGGGACAACAGGCTCATGTGTCGATTCCGAAACGTTTCAGTGCGCCGATGAAGGAAATCATCGTCATGCAGCGCCGCTTTGCCAGTCGCCATGGTTTGCGTGCGGCGCGGCTGCTGCAGCACAAGCGCTTTCGTGCGGCGTACGATTTTCTGGTGTTACGCAGCCAGGTCGGGGAAGCGGACCCCGAGCTTGCCAGGTGGTGGACCGAGGTGCAGACGCTGAGTCCGAACGAGCAGCGTGATGCCTTCGAGCTTGGACGTACCGGCAACGGGCGCCGCCGCAGGCGGCCAAGACGTGGCGGCCGGGCAGGTCGGCGTCCGGATTCTCAGGGAGATCCCCGGGAATGAACGTCGATCGCTCCAGCCAGGATGAGCCGGGAGGCGGTAAAAAAAAGGCGCGGGCATCGCGGGACGGCAACGATGGGCGTGCTGCCACGGTGACGGACAAGGCCACAGGTGGTGTCACGCCACTGGAAGGTCCCCGTTATATCGTTGTCGAAGGACCGATAGGCGTCGGCAAAACCAGTCTGGCACGACGCCTGGCTATGACATTCGAGAGCGAGCTGATACTGGAGGAAGCGGAGCAGAACCCGTTTCTTGAGCGGTTCTATCGCAATCCCGGGCACGCCGCGTTGCCGGCGCAGCTGTATTTCCTGCTTCAGCGTGCGCGCCAGATCGAGCGACTGAACCAGACCGACATGTTCACGCCGGTGCGTGTCGCAGACTTCATGCTCGAGAAGGATCGGCTGTTCGCTGAACTGACACTGGACCGGAACGAGCTTGGCCTGTACGAGCAGGTCGCGGCAACGCTGGCAATGACTGCACCGGTTCCCGATCTGGTCATTTATCTTCAGGCACCGGCTCCGGTGCTGATGCGGAGGATCACTTCGCGCGGGATAGGCTATGAGCAGCAGATCGATGTTTCATACCTGGAGCGACTTGGGGAGGCCTATGCGCGCTTCTTTCACGAGTTCGATGCGGCCCCGTTGCTGATCGTCAACGCGGCCTCCATAGATCCGATTCACCGGGAGTCGGATTATCAGGAACTGCTCGCTACTATTCAGAAGGTCCGACACGGTCGGCATTTCTTCAATCCTGCCATCGGCAGCTTCGCCTGAGGGCGCGACGAGGTACCGCCATGTACAAACAGCTGCAACAGCGCGACATGGAATCTCCGCCTGTGAACGTGTCCACGTTGCGTGAGATGAAGGAGACCCGGGAACCGGTCGCGTGTCTGACCGCTTACGACGCAAGCTTTGCGCAGCTGGTGGACATGGCCGGAACGGATGTTGTACTTGTCGGTGACTCGCTGGGCATGGTGATACAGGGTCACGACACCACGGTGCCGGTAACGGTCGAAGATGTGATCTATCACACGCGTATTGTGGCCAGGGGACTTCGGCGCGCGTTCCTTGTCGCCGACATGCCGTTCATGAGCTACACGACACCGGTGCAGGCGCTGGATAACGCGGTACGCCTGATGCAGGAAGGCGGTGCCATGATGGTGAAACTGGAAAGCGGGCAGGGGCAGGTCGAGGTCGTGGAGTATCTCGCCCGGCACGACATACCCGTGTGCGCTCACCTTGGCCTCAAACCTCAGTCTGTGCACAAGATCGGTGGCTTCAAGGTGCAGGGCCGTGAACGTCAGGTCGCGGAAAACATGGCCAGGGATGCGCAGGCTCTGGAGAACGCCGGTGCCGACGTGGTGCTCTTGGAATGCGTGCCTAACGAAGTCGGGCGCACGATTACGCAGGCGCTGCAGATTCCAGTCATCGGCATTGGTGCCGGTCCTGATGTGGACGGCCAGATTCTGGTGCTGTACGACATGCTCGGCATCACCCAGGGGCGCACGCCCCGGTTCGTCAGGAATTTCATGACAGGCCTGGACTCACCGCTGGACGGCGTCCGTGCCTATGTTCAGGCAGTGAAGAGCCGCAGTTATCCGGCCGGGGAGCACTGCTTCTCCTGATACAATCGCGCCTGAAATTGCAGGGATATCGGGGACGGCCATGCTGGCGGACATCGTTCGCAACGTACAGGACGTACGCGCATTGGTAGCAGGGTGGCGCAAGGCCGGCCGGACGGTAGCGCTTGTGCCCACCATGGGAAATCTGCACGCCGGGCACATCAGTCTCGCACGGCTGGCTCGCGGTGAGGCTGACCGCGTGCTGATGACGATATTCGTCAACCGGACCCAGTTTGGGGCCGGCGAGGACTTCGGCGCTTATCCCCGCACACTCGAGCAGGATCATCAGCAGGCGACCGAGTCCGGCGTCGTCGACGCGCTTTTCGCGCCGGATGAGAGCGAAATCTATCCCTTCGGCACCGAGGATGCGGTGCGTGTCGTCATGCCGGCACTGGCGCGAGAACTCTGTGGCGCCAGTCGGCATGGACATTTCGATGGTGTGGGGAGCGTCGTCAGTCGCCTGCTTAACATCGCCACTCCGGACGTCATGGTGCTTGGTCGCAAGGACTTTCAGCAGCTGAAACTGATCGAGCGCATGGTTGCCGATCTGCGCTTTCCGGTGCGTATCGTGGCGGGTGCGATCCGACGTGAAGCCGACGGTCTTGCGATGAGTTCACGCAACCGTTATCTGTCGCCCGAGGAGCGCGCGTCTGCGCCTGTGTTACACGCATCGCTGATGCAGGCGGCAGAAGCCATTGCGCGAGGCGAAGACCACCTCGAAGCGTGTGCGCGGGCGGTGCTGACGCTGCGTAGCGCGGGCTTCGAACCTGACTATGTTGAGGCGAGACGCGGCAGCGATCTGCTCAGACCGCAGACCGGAGATCGGGGCGTAGATCTGGTGGTGCTGGCAGCGGCGTGGCTGGGCAGGGCGCGTCTTATTGACAATGTGACCGTAGCGGAGGCGTTGAGCCGGAATTCCGGGCTGTCGCTCGCGAACGCGGGATAGCTGTCGCTGCGGGCTGACTGCTGTTCTGCCGTCAATCCGCCGACTGCGTACCGCGTTGTTCGAGTTCTTTCAGAGCCCAGCGAACATGTTCGCGCACGACTTCCGATGAATGATCCTTTCGTTGCATGAGAGCTTTTCGCGCGCGTTCCGTGTCGGTGGCGTTTCCAAGCGCCACAGCGATGTTTCGTAACCATCCCTCATAGCCGGGCCGGCGCAGGGCGCTGCCTTCAGTCCTCGTGCGCCAATCCTCTTCGCTCCACGCAAAAAGCTCCGTCAGGCGCGCCGCATCCAGACCATGGCGCACCGAGAAATCGGCCAGCTTTGCGGTACCTGCAAACTTGTTCCATGGGCAAACCAGCTGACAGTCGTCACAGCCGAAAATGCGATTGCCGATAGGGCGCCTGAACTCTTCCGGAATGCTGCCTTTCAGTTCTATCGTCAGATAAGAGATACAGCGTCTTGCATCGAGTTCATACGGAGCAACGATGGCTCTGGTCGGGCAGATGTCCAGGCACGCTCGGCAGGTGCCGCAGTGATTGCGAGCCGGCCGGTCTTCGGGCAGCGGCAGGTCGGTGAAGATTTCGCCAAGAAAGAACCATGAGCCGGCGTTGCGGTTGATCAGGTTCGTGTGTTTGCCTATCCAGCCCAGACCGCCATTACGCGCGATTGCTTTCTCCAGCACGGGCGCACTGTCGACGAATACACGATAGCCGAAGCTGCCCACAAGCGATTCCACAGAGCTGGCAAGATGCTGCAGACGGCGCCGCATCACCTTGTGATAATCGCGGCCCAGGGCATAGCGGGATATATAGGCGCGATCGGCATCGGCCAGAATGTCGTCCGCCGGTGTGCTGTCCGAAGGCCAGTTGTTCATGCGGGCGCTGATGACGCGCACGGTGTCCGGCACCAGTTCCGCCGGACGGGCGCGCTTTGTGCCGTGCCTGGCCATGTAACCCATTTCGCCGTGCCGGTTCAAGGACAGCCAGCGCATCAGGTACCGTTCATCCTCGTCCAGATGCACGCCGCTGATCCCGATCTGCTCGAAACCAAGTGCCCTGGCATCAGCTCTGATCGTGTCTGCGATTTCGGTCAGCTTCTCTGCTTCAGGCGGAGACATCTTCGGCCATGTACCTCTCTTCGGTCTGGTGTGTCATGGATCCTGGTCGGTTCGGGTCGATACGGGGTGCTGCGTTTCGACAGAAAGGACGGACTGCTGCTGCGCCAAAGTATAATCACCCGCATGAAAATGCGGTCGATCCACCGGTTCCGACGACGCCGACACACTTCCGATGTGCTGCCGGAATCCGTGTTCAGCGTGGATCAGGTGAAATCCATGGACCGCCACGCTATCGACGAGCTTGGTGTGCCCGGATATGAGTTGATGTGCCGCGCCGCGCGGGCTGCGCTTCAGGTCTTGCGTGAGAGATGGCCTCTGGCACGCAGGTTGTTGGTGGTGTGTGGCGCGGGGAACAACGCCGGTGACGGCTATGTGCTGGCGCGGCTGGCCTCTCGCAGTGGCTATGCGGTGCAGGTGGTGGCTGTCTGCGAACCTGAGCGGCTTAAGGGCGATGCGGCGCGGGCCTGGCAGGACTGCATTGCCGCTGAGGTTCCAATAGAGATGTTCAGTCATGACACGGCGCCCTCCCCGCAGGCCGAGGTAATCGTGGACGCCCTGCTGGGCACCGGCGTGTCACGTCCGCTGAGCGCGCCATTCGCCGCTGCAGTGAGTATGGTCAATGCCGCTGCCAGACCGGTGCTCGCCCTCGATGTACCCAGTGGGCTGAACGCTGATACCGGCCTGCCGCATGGGCCGGTCGTGAAGGCTGACCTGACAGTTACATTCGTGGGGCTCAAGACAGGGCTGTTCCTCGGACACGGTCCGGACGCTGTCGGGCAGCTGCGGTTTGACGGATTGGGGATCACGGCTGCGCACGAGGAATCCTCGCCACCGTTGGCGCGACTGCGGCCTTCCCTGTTAAGCGATGCCCTGCCACCACGCCGTCGTGCAGCTCACAAGGGGGACCACGGCTGCCTGTTGCTGGTCGGCGGAGGACCTGGCATGCCTGGCGCGATTCGCCTCGCTGCGGAGGCAGCTCTGAGAGCAGGCGCGGGTCTTGTGACGGTGGCAACGCATCCGGATAACCGGACCGCCGTGACCGCAGCACGCCCGGAGATCATCTGCCACGGTGTGAGCAGTCCTGATCAGCTCCATGGCCTCATTGACGCCGCGGATGCAGTGGCAGTGGGTCCCGGCATGGGCACCTGCGCATGGGCCGGGGAGCTCATGAAGGCAGTGGTCGGCTGCGCCGCGCCGCTGGTTGTGGATGCGGACGGACTCAATCTGCTCGCCGCGCTGAATCCGATGCAGCGCGATAACTGGGTGCTGACGCCGCATCCGGGTGAGGCGGCGCGCCTGCTCGGCAGTACCTCGGCGGAGGTTCAGCAGGACCGTTTGGCGGCCGTGCGCAAGCTGGCGCACCGTTTTTCGGCCGTGACGGTTCTCAAAGGTGCCTGCACACTGATCGCCGAGCCGGAAAATCCGGGCGAGGCTGCCGGGCCGGTGTGGGTCTGTGATCGTGGCAATCCCGGCATGGCCTGCGCGGGCATGGGCGACGTGCTGACCGGCGCGATCAGCGGTCTGCTGGTGCAGCTGCGGGACCCGACACTGGCGGCCCGGGCAGGCGTGCTGGCACATGCCCTGGCCGGCGACTATGCGGCCTGGCAGGGGCAGCGAGGCATGCTGGCGCTGGATATGATGGCGCCTTTAAGACGATGGCTAAACCCTCGATAGATAAGGACTTTCACTCGGAGCGTGCGCTCTCGGACTTCGCCGCCGGTATCGCGCTGAACTGGCAGCGGGCCGGCTGCGACCGTCTGATCATCGCGCTGGAAGGTGACCTCGGCAGCGGCAAGACATGCTGGGTCAGGTCAATGCTTCGCGGGATGGGATATCCCGGCAGGGTGCCGTCGCCCACCTATACCCTGCTGGAGCATTATCGCGTCGGCGATCTGGACGTCGTGCATATGGATCTGTATCGCCTTCAGGGAGGGGGGGAACTGGAGAACCTCGGAGTCAGGGACTGGCTGCAGTCCGACAGACTCTGGCTGCTGGCCGAATGGCCTGAACGTGCCCCGCTGCTGAAAAGCCGAAGCGACCTCTTGATCACCCTGCGGATACTCGACGCGACGTCCCGACATGTCACGCTGACAGCCCTGACTCAACAGGGAAACCGGGCGTTGCAGGCGTATATTGAAAAGGATTCGAACTACGACAGCTAATCCCATATTTTCTATATAAAAATATTGAATTTGCGCGCGGATGTTGCAAAGATAGGCCGTCAACTCCCGGGGAGGTCAATGTGAGGTCGGTGTTCGCGCGCATTCTGATCGTGATGGCGGCTCTGTGTGCAGCGGTCGTTACACAGGCTGCCACAGTCGAAGGCGTCCGGGTCTGGTCCGGGCCGGAATCGACGCGCGTGGTGCTGGACCTCAGTGGTCCGGCGGATCACCGGCTGTTCCAGCTTGAAGGTCCGGATCGGGTTGTGGTCGATCTGCCCGGTGTCCGGATGGGCGCGCGTGCGGTCATGCCCGACGGCCGCGGCGCCGTGCGCAGCGTGCGCAGTGGGGCACGCGCTGGCGGGGAATTGCGCGTGGTGCTGGATCTGGGGCAGATGGTCAGCCCGCGCAGCTTCATGCTGGCCCCGAACGACCAGTACGGTCATCGCCTGGTCATAGACCTGTTTCCTGCGCAGACTCAGCCCGTGGTGCGTCGCACCGCACCGCCACCTCCATCGCCAGGCGGCCGCCCGCTGATCGTCGCCGTCGATGCCGGTCATGGCGGGGAGGATCCCGGGGCGATCGGTCGACGCGGTGTACGCGAAAAGGACGTCACGCTGGCCATCGCCCGCAAGCTCGCTGAAGAGATCAATCGTGATCCGGGCATGCAGGCGGTGCTGACACGCAGCGGTGACTATTTCGTTTCATTGCGGCGTCGCATAGAGCTGGCGCACGCCGCGCAGGCGGATCTGTTTGTTTCGATACACGCGGACGCCTATCACGACACACGCGCTCGCGGCGCGACGGTGTATGCGCTGTCACAGAAGGGTGCCAGCGACGAAGCTTCGCGACGTCTGGCCGAGCGCGAGAACGCCGCCGATCTGATAGGCGGCGTGTCGCTCGCGGACATGGACCACACGCTGGCCAGTGTGCTGTTGGATCTGTCCCAGAATGCCGCCATCAGCGCGAGCACCTCGGTGGGCGAGCGTGTAATCAGGCGCATGGGCAACGTCACGCCGATGCGACGCACCGACGTACAGTATGCGCCGTTTCTGGTACTCAAGTCGCCGGACATCCCGTCGCTGCTGATCGAAACGGCCTATATCTCAAATCCGAATGAGGAAGCCGCGCTGCATGATCCCCAGCACCAGGACAGGCTTGCGAAAGCAATCTATGCCGGCATCGTCGATTATTTCATCGCCAATCCGCCTCCGGGTTCCCATATTGCGATGAATCCGCGTACATCGCCGCCGTCGCAATCGATTCGGCACACGATAGCGCCTGGCGAGACGCTTTCCGGTATTGCGATGCGCTATCGGGTCAGCGTCAATGCCATCCGGCGAAGCAATTCGCTGAACAGTGACGTCATTCGCGTTGGACAGGTCCTGACCATACCCCCTGGATGAGGTGCGTGACCACCGAAGCGAGCGCACGCACGCACCGGTGCCTTGCTGATCCGCGCCTCGCGGGCTGGTTGATCTACCGGGACCCGCTCTGAAACAATGCCGCCGTGGCAATTCGACGGCTCCCCTCGCAGCTTATCGATCAGATCGCCGCGGGCGAGGTCGTTGAACGACCTGCCTCGGTGGTCAAGGAGCTGTTGGAAAACGCGCTGGATGCCGGTGCAACCCGCATCGAAATCGACATTGAGGCAGGTGGTGTTCGCCTTATTCGTGTGACGGACAACGGCATCGGCATTGCGCAGGATGAGCTGCCGCTTGCGCTCTCCCGTCATGCCACGAGCAAGATTCGTTCACTGGATGATCTGGAAGCGCTGTTGACGCTGGGGTTTCGCGGCGAAGCGCTGCCCAGCATAGCGTCGGTGTCGCGGCTGGTGCTCACGTCACGACAGGCGGGCACCGACTCGGCCTGGAGCGTTGTCGCCGACGGCGGAGAACTGCAGCCGGCACGACCGGCGCCCCATCCTCAGGGCACTTCGGTGGAGGTTCGGGACCTGTTCTTCAATACTCCGGCCCGGCGAAAGTTTCTGCGTACCGAACGTACCGAGTTCAGTCACCTGGAGTCGGTGGTACGCAACCTGTCACTGACCCGCTTCGATGTGGAGTGGAAGCTTCGCCACAACCGGAGGGAACTTTTCACTTTGGGTCCGGCGGCAGATCGCGCTGCGCAGGAGGCCAGGGTGGCTGATATCTGCGGCGAGGAGTTTCTTGCCAGCGCTCGTTACATCGAGCGTGACCATCGCGGTCTACGGCTTCGCGGCTGGCTCGCCGCGCCAACGTTCTCGCGCAGCCAGCCTGATATGCAGTATTCGTTCGTGAACGGTCGATTCGTACGCGACCGGTTGCTGCGTCACGCGATCCGGCACGGTTATCGCGACGTGCTCTATCAGTCCAGGCAACCGGCTTTCATCCTTTTTCTGGATCTGGATCCGCGCCTGGTGGACGTAAATGCGCATCCCGCAAAACTCGAGATTCGTTTCCGCGATACACGTCTGGTCCATGATTTCGTGTTCCGCACAGTCGAGGAAGCACTGGCCAGAAAGCTGACGGGTACGGCCTCGACAGAGACGCGTACTATCGATACTCCGGTGCCGGCAATGACAGTTCCGCCGGCCGCTGCATCGTCACTTTTCGGCGCTCAGGCGAGCCGCTCGGACACGTCGTCGACAGCTTCACGACCGCAGGCTTCAGCGTCTGGCGTTGTGCCGGTGCCGGCTCGTGTCAGTGAGTACCTGCCATTGTACGAGCGGCTTCATGCATCAGCCGTGCGTGAGGCGGCGGTGGCGCCGGAAATTTCCGACCAGGGCGAATCATCGGTTGCGCCGCCATTCGGCTATGCGCTCGCCCAGCTGGCTGGCATCTATCTGCTCGCCGAAAGTGCCGACGGGCTGATCATCGTGGACATGCATGCCGCGCATGAGCGCATTACCTACGAAAAGATGAAGCGGGCCTGGCAGGACGAGGGGTTGAAAAGTCAGGCGCTGCTGATGCCTGTGGAAGTCAGGGTGTCTGCGACAGAGGCGGAAGCTGCCGACAGGCATTCGGACGCGCTTGCCCGGCTCGGTTTCGACGTGCTTCGTCGCGGCGAGCAGCTGGTTCAGGTGCGGGCTGTGCCTGCGCTGCTCACCGATGGTTCGGTGGAATCGCTGATACGGGATGTGCTGGCGGATCTGGTGTCCGGCAAGTCGCCCGATCGCATCGAAGGCGTTGCGCACGAACTGCTGTCCACCATGGCCTGTCATGGTGCGGTGCGTGCGAACCGGCGCCTCAGCGTTGCTGAGATGAATGCGTTGCTGCGCGAGATGGAGCGCACGGAGCGTATCGATCAGTGCAACCATGGCCGGCCCACGTGGACCAGAATCACCATTCCTGAAATGGACCGCCTTTTTCTGCGTGGTCGCTGAGACGCATTCGCGGTGAGCACTGTCGACCTGAAATGCCTGTGTGTCACAGGTCCCACGGGCACAGGCAAGACCGACCTCGTTCTGCGCCTGGCTGAGGACTGGCCGCTGGAAGTCATCAGCATGGACTCGGCGATGGTGTACCGGGGCATGGACATCGGTACGGCAAAGCCGTCGCCAGCCGTGCGAGCGCGGGTGCCGCATCACCTGATAGATATTCTCGATCCTGCGCAAAGTTATTCGGCCGGGCGCTTTCGCAGTGACGCACTCAAAGTGATCAGTACCATTCAGGCTCGAGGACGAATTCCGGTCGTGACTGGTGGAACCCTGCTCTATCTCAGAGCCCTGACGGGTGGACTGGCTGACATACCGGACGCCGATCCGGACGTGCGCGCTGCGATCGATGAGCAGGCGGCAGAATCCGGGTGGCCGGCCATGCATGCCCGGCTTGCCGAATTGGATCCGGTTGCCGCAGCTCGCATTGCGCCCGCTGATCGCCAGCGCATCCAGCGCGCCCTGGAGGTCTGGGAGCTTACCGGACAGCCGCTGAGCAGCCTGCAAGCGAGGCGGTCGGGTCCTTCGCCGGTGGATGTGCAGGCCTTTGCACTGATTCCGTCTGACCGCAGCGCACTGGCGCTCGGCATTGCCCGACGTTTCGACGCGATGATGGACGCCGGTCTGCTGGCGGAGGTCAGGGCGCTGTGGAGCCGTGGCGATCTGACTGCCGACACGCCGGCTGTTCGCGCGGTGGGGTACCGGCAGTTGTGGGCGCACCTGGCCGGTGCCTGCGATCTGGAGGTCGCGCGAGAGCAGGCTATCGTGGCCACCCGCAGGCTGGCCAAGCGGCAGCTGACCTGGTTGCGTGGTGAGCCATGGATCCGGAGTCTGGTCAGTGTGCCGGGCGCGAGGGAGCAGGTGGCGGCACGAGAGATTCTGACTGAAGTGCTGCGGGACTGGGCCTGAAATCTGCAAAGCTGTGATAATATTTTGAGTCTGTGGGATTAACATGTTCCCGTTGGCGGAACAAATTATCGGAGCGAGATTTCAGGAGGCGCGGTCGCACGCGAATGACAAGGCCCTGATCTCGATAGACACTAACAATAACAGGGGATACTCATGGCCAAAGGTCAGTCTCTGCAGGATCCGTTCCTGAATGCACTGCGCAAGGAGAAAGTGCCGGTATCGATCTATCTGGTAAACGGTATCAAGCTCCAGGGGCAGATCGATTCGTTTGACCAGTTCGTTGTGTTGCTGCGAAACAGCGTCAGCCAGATGGTTTACAAGCATGCGATCTCCACCGTTGTGCCGTCGCGCAATGTTCGCCTGCCATCATCGGATGACGACGACAGCGAGGACTGAATGCCGGCGTGGCCGGCTCGGAGTATTGATTGCTTGATCGTCCACGCAGCGGTGAGAACACGCTGCTTCTCAACATTGGTCTGGCCCGCTCCTGTGATGACGATGAAACACAGGAATTCAGGGCACTCGCCGAATCCGCCGGAGCGCGGATCATAGAGGAGGTGCATGCGCGTCGCGAGAGGCCGGATGCGCGTTACTTCATAGGCCGCGGCAAGGTTGAGGAGCTTGCGGAGAAGGTCCGTGAATCCAACGTCGAGCTGCTGCTCGTCAACCAGCCACTGACGCCCAGCCAGGAACGTAACCTCGAGCGTGCCCTGTGCGCGCGCGTGCTGGACAGGAACGGACTGATTCTCGACATCTTCGCTCAGCGGGCGGCGACGTTCGAGGGCAAGCTGCAGGTTGAACTTGCGCAGTTGAAGCACCTTTCCACCCGCCTGGTACGTGGCTGGACTCACCTGGAACGGCAGAAGGGTGGTATCGGACTGCGTGGACCGGGTGAAACTCAGCTCGAAACCGACCGCCGCCTGCTTGCACGGCGCATCCGTTACCTGAACGAGCGGCTGGAACGGGTGGACAGGCGTCGTGAAGTGAGCCGGCGCGAGCGATTGCGCACTGCGGTCCCTGTGGTGGCGCTGGTCGGCTATACCAACGCCGGCAAGACAACACTTTTCAACACACTCTGTGGCGCGTCGCTTCAGGCACGTGATCAGCTGTTTGCAACGCTGGACCCGACCATACGCAGGTTGCCGCTGGGTGGCGGCGACGAGGTGCTGCTGGTCGATACCGTCGGATTCGTTCGGGACCTGCCTCATGAGCTCGTCGCCGCCTTCCGTTCCACATTGACCGAAACACGTGAAGCCGCGCTGCTGCTGCACGTCATCGATGCCAGCGATCCGCATCACGAAGACCGGTGCCGGCAGGTTGAAAACGTGATCGGCGAGATCGGTGCCGCCGACCGGCCGATGCTGCGTGTGTACAATAAGTGCGACAGGGTCGCTGCGGCAAGCAGTGTTTCTCCAGCCTGGTCCGGAGGGGATCTTTCCGGCGACAGGCTGAAGGGGAGGCGACTGGAGGTTTCCGCGATAACCGGTCAGGGCATCGATGAGCTTCGCGACGCGATTCGCCGGCTTGCCGTGGGTCACCTGATCAGCGGGCAGATCTTTCTGGGTCCGACCAAGAGTCGCGCCCGGGCAAGGCTTTTCGAGTGGCAGGCCGTTCGGGGCGAGCAGGCTGACGATACCGGTGGCTGGACGCTGGACGTGCAGTTGACCGCAAGCCGCTGGGACGAGCTGCGGCGGAGCGAAGGCCTCGCGGAGAATGACTTTCGGCCGCTGGATCAGGAAGCGTCCTGTTCCACCATCGCCTAAGTTCCTCTGGATTGAAACTGACGAGGAGGCCGCGTGGCGTGGTCTGATCTTTTTGCGGGTCTGGCGTTCTACCTGATCATCGAAGGCCTGATTCCGTTTGCGTCGCCGCAGGGCTGGCGTCGTGGTCTGGTCGTTCTGGCACAGCTGGATGATCAGAAGTTGAGGACTACCGGTCTTGTGATCGTGGTGCTCGGATTGTTGCTGCTGTATCTGGTGAGAGGTTAGCGTGGGTCGTAACGTAGTCGTGATTGGCACCCAGTGGGGCGACGAGGGCAAGGGCGCGGTCGTCGATGTGCTTGCGCGTCGCGCGCAGGCGGTCGTGCGTTTCCAGGGCGGTCACAATGCCGGTCATACGCTGGTCATCGGCGATCAGAAAACCATATTGCATCTCATCCCGTCGGGAGTTCTTCATTCGGGAGTGATGTGCCTGATCGGCAATGGAGTTGTTGTCTCCCTGGCTGCGCTCACCGAGGAAATGGACGAACTGCTCAATCGTGGCGTCCCGGTCGAGGAAAGGCTGCGTGTGTCGCCGGCCTGTCCGCTGATTCTGTCGTCGCATATGGCTCTGGATCGCGCTCGCGAGCAGGCCAGCGGTGCGGCGGCGATAGGCACAACCGGTCGTGGCATCGGTCCCGCCTACGAGGACAAGGTCGGGCGGCGTGCGTTGCGGGTCGCAGATCTTTTCGCGCCGCAGTCGCTGAAGGAAAAGCTTGAGCGATTGCTGGACATGCATAATTTCATGCTCAAGCACTACTACGACGCGCCTGTCGTGGATCCGGCGCAGGAACTCGATGCCGTGCTGGCGCTTGGGGAGCGCGTCAAGCCTCTGGTCATCGATGTCACCGAGTTTCTCCGGCAATGCGAAGTGGATGGCAAGTCAGTGCTGTTCGAGGGTGCTCAGGGCGCGATGCTGGACATTGATCTTGGCACCTATCCTTACGTGACTTCTTCCAACACCACGATGGGTGGTGCCGCCAGTGGTACGGGCATGGGTCCCCGGTCCGTGGATTACGTACTGGGGATCGTGAAAGCCTACACCACACGGGTTGGCGCAGGGCCACTGCCTACGGAGCTGTTCGATGCAGTGGGCAGGCATCTGGGGGAAGTCGGCGCGGAGTTCGGTTCGACAACCGGCAGGGCAAGACGCTGCGGCTGGTTCGACGCCGTTGCGCTCAGGCGTGCGGTGTTCACGAACAGCCTCGACGGTCTGTGCCTGACCAAACTGGACGTGCTGGACGGACTGGACGAGGTCAAGATCTGCATAGGCTACAGACTGGATGGTCGTGTCATCGACACTATGCCGCTGCTTATCGAAAGATACGCGGACTGCGAGCCGGTCTACGAGACCATGCCGGGCTGGTCGCAGCCTACGTCAGGCGTGACAGACTTCGATCGACTGCCCTCCGAAGCACGCGGTTTCATCGCAAGGCTGGAGGCGTTGCTGGGAATCGGCGTGGATGTGGTGTCGACAGGCCCGTCACGGGATGCGGTGATTGTGCGCAGACATCCGTTTGACGAGTGAGCGATGCCCGTATGCGGGTGACCTTTGAACCGAAGTAAAGACAACAACCGGACGGACGTGGGTGACTGGCCTGAAGTTGAGCGGCAGTCTCTGATCGATTGCCGGATCTTCAGCGTCGAGTGTAGCCGGGTCAAGTCTCCTCAGGATGGTCGCATACACGACTTCTATCGCATTCTTTCCGTGGACTGGGTGCAGATCGTGCCGGTCACCGCGCAACGCGAGATCGTCATGGTGCGTCAGTATCGGCATGGTCCCGGAGAGGTGACGCTGGAGATTCCCGGCGGTCTGGTGGACTCAGGAGAGGATCCCCAGACAGCAGCGGTGCGCGAGTGTCTTGAGGAGACAGGCTATCGGGCTTCGGGTGTCCGCCCGCTGGGTTCGGTGAATCCGAATCCGGCATTGTTCGCGAATCGCCTTCATAGCTTCGTGGCCGAACTGGCCGAGCCGGTGGGTCCTATCCGCAATGAGGGCGCGGAACAGACGGAGCTGGAGCTGGTGCCGGAGGAAAGGATTCCGGAGCTGCTGCTCACCGGCAGCATAGACCACGCGCTGGTGGCGACAACGCTGTGGCGTTACGTGCACCAGTATCTACCGACGACAGCGAAAGGCACCGTAAGGCGCTGACAGTCTCGTTGCCACGACAACGTGCCGACCGCCTGCTCGGTCGCTGGCCCGCTATTCGTCGTCCTCGTCGCGGCCGGGTTCGTCGTCGGCATCCGTCTTTTCCGGCGTCAGTGCGACCGGGTCACTTGCCGGAAAGGTTTCATCCAGCGCCTCATCCAGAAGTTCATCCATATGCTCCTGGTCGTCAGCGTCGCCGTTCGAGCCGCTGTCTTTGCCGGGCCCGGTCTGACTGGCAAGGATTCTGGTGATGCCAGACGCCTGCGGTTGTGTCGGGTCCATTCTGTTCATTCGATCACTCTAACATTGCCCGGATAAGGGATCGACCGCAGCCCTCGCGTCGCGCCCGTCCACGTCCAGGCCAAGAAAACCGCCGGACTGGCGGTGCCACAGGGCTGCGTAGAGCCCACCATTCCGCAGTAACTGCTCATGGCTACCGGTTTCGACGATACGTCCCTGTTCCATGACCAGCAGCCGGTCCAGAACAGCAATCGTGGAGAGCCGGTGGGCAATCGCGATGACAGTCTTGCCTGCCATCAGCGTGTAAAGCTGTTCCTGGATGGCTGCTTCGACTTCGGAGTCCAGTGCCGAGGTCGCCTCGTCCAGCAGCAGGATGGGTGCATCCTTAAGAAGCACACGCGCAATGGCTATACGCTGGCGCTGCCCTCCTGAAAGCTTCACGCCCCGTTCGCCGACGTGCGCATCGTATCCACGCCGACCTTTGCGGTCGCTCAGGTCGCCGATGAACTCATGCGCGTGCGCGCGACGTGCGGCATCGATGATCTGCTGTTCGGTGGCATCAGGGCGACCGTAGCGGATGTTGTCACGAATGGATCGGTGCAACAGCGATGTGTCCTGTGTGACCATGCCGATATGGCGTCGCAGCGATTCCTGGGTCACACCGGCGATATCCTGATCATCTATCAGTATGCGTCCGCCTTCCAGGTCATAGAAGCGCAGCAGCAGATTCAACAGCGTGGACTTTCCTGCGCCTGAGCGGCCGACTATGCCAACGCGTTCACCGGGACGAATCGTGATTGACAGATCCTCGATCACGCCGGCGTCGCGCCCGTAGTGAAAACGGACGTTCTCGAACCGTATCTCGCCGCGCTTCACGGAGAGTTCCGCAGCACCCTCAGGATCGGTCACAGCAAGGGGCTGGGCAATCGTATTGATCCCGTCCTGAACGGTCCCGATGTTCTCGAACAGTCCGGCGACTTCCCAGAGTATCCAGTTCGACATGGCGCGAATACGCATGATCAGCGCAAGCGCCACTGCGATCGCACCCAGCGTCAGTGACTGCAGAAGCCATGCGTAAATGGCGATGCCACCGATCGAAGCCAGCAGCAGGGAATTGATGGATTGCAGGCAGAGCGTCAGTTTCGTGACCAGTCTCATCTGCCGGTGCACCGTCTGCAGAAAGCCCTGCATGGCATCGCGTGCATAGTCCTGTTCACGCAGGGTGTGGGCAAACAGCTTGATGGTCTGGATGTTGGTATAACTGTCGACGACACGTCCGGTCATCTGCGCGCGCGCATCGGCCTGAGCCATGGACACCCGCCGCAGCCTGGGCACGAAGTACACGATGAGCGTGATATAACCGCACAGCCATGCGAGCAGTGGCACGATAAGCCACATCTCGGCTGTGCCGATGACGATCATCGCGCCGGTGAAATAGACCAGCACGTACATGAAGACTTCCATCATCTTCAGCACGGTCTCGCGAATGGCGAGCGCGGTCTGCATGACCTTCTGTGAGACCCGCCCGGCGAATTCGTCCTGAAAGAAGTGCATGCTCTGGCCGAGAATGTATCGGTGCGCCAGCCAGCGCGAGATCATCGGGTAGTTGCCGAAGATCGTCTGGTGCAGGAATAGTGACTGCACCAAGGCCAGCAGCGGCAGTCCGATAATGATCAGCACGCCCATCGCGGCCAGCTTGCCGCCATGTTCGGCCAGGAACGTCGCACGGTCTGCATCCGCCAGCCAGTCCACCAGCGAGCCGATGAAACTGAACAGGACGATCTCGAGTGCGGAAATCGTTGCGGTCAGCAGCGACACGATGATCAGCCATGGCATGACCGGCCGCGAGTAGTGCATCAGGAATGGCAACAGGCGGCGTGGTGGCGTATCCGGCGCGTTCTGCGGGTAGGGATCTACCAGAGTTTCGAAATAGCGAAACATCGCTGGGCACCTCGAACGGATGACTGCCGTACCGCATGGCGGATCGGCGTGGTGCGACGGCCGTTGCCAGGACACCGGACGTCGACATACAGGATCCGACGGTGCCGGGACGCGCATTATAGATAGAATGCAGAGATGAAAGCGCCGAAATCGCTGAATAATGTCGGCAATGGCGTGGTCGCACACAGCGTTGCAGGTCTGGCGTTACTGGTTTCCGGGTGCGCCGAGCGTGCCCTGGAACCGGCGGAGCCGTCTGCGGCCATTGCGCTGCAGGTGACCGGCAACTGGGCAGCAGCGTATGAAGCTGCTGAAACAGACGCCCTGGCCGCGCTCTATGCGGAAGACGCGAGTCTCTATCGTTCCTATGGTCCCACGATTCGCGGCCGCGGCCCGATACGGGATCACCTGGCCGGCGCTCTGAATACCGGCTATGCACTCAACCTGCAGGTCAGCGAGGCCTATGGCGAGGGCAACGTGCTGTTCGTGCAGGGCGAATACGCAGTGGTGCGTCCCGACGGCAGCTAGTTCTCACGTGGTGACTTCGTGCAGCTGTGGACTCGTGACGGCGCGGCCTGGCAGCTCGTCAACGATGCCTGGCACGAGCGCGGTGTGCGTCTGGGTGAGCGCAGTGGCTACGAGCTTGCCGAACAGTTGTTCGGCGACTGGACAGAAAATGTGAGATCAGGTGATGGCAGCGCATTGACAGGTCTTTATGCAGAGGATGCGCTGGTCCTTGTCGAGGGACAGGATCCTGAACAGGGCAGGGCGGCAGTACGCGAGTTATGGCCGGCCGACGGCATCGCCGGGGATGTGCGCTGGGATATGGACGAAGTCCATGCAGAAGGTCGAATGGCGTTGATTACCGGTCGCTTTCGCGTCAATGACAGTGAAGCCGCAGCGCAAGACGGCGCGTTTCTGCAGCTGTGGGTGCGCAGCGATGACGAATGGCGGGTGTACCGGGAATCCTGGCCTCACGGGCTTCCCGCGCGCGAGCGCTAGGATCGAAGGATTGCGGGCTGTTGTGCGGGTGCGAAATGTTGCGATAGTGGTGCCGAGGAGAGGACTTGAACCTCCACGGGGTTGCCCCCACTGGCACCTGAAGCCAGCGCGTCTACCAATTCCGCCACCTCGGCTCAGGGGCAGGGTGGCGAAATTTACTGACTGCGCGGTGCACTGTCAAACTCAGCTTGCGGCAGGCCCCGGCGGCCATGATCCGAACCGGGGCTGCAGCCTGGCGGCGTGTGTCTGACGGCGCTTCGGTGCGCAGGAACGTATAGAATGCCGCGCATGCAAAACTCAGCATGCCTGCTCAACCTCCCGGTCCGGCCTCGGGTGCCGCGCTGATGGCGCGTGGCGGCCGGAGCGACCGGCAATCCGATCAGCGTCAGTATCAGTTCCCGATTCCGCAGCGCACGGAGATCTCGTCCGAGATGGAGCGTGCCGGGCGGCCCCTGACATTGCCTGCACTCGCCGGTCGACTGGATATCCATGACGAACAGCATCAGCGTGCTCTGGAGAACCGACTGCGCGCGATGGTCCGAGACGGGCAGCTGATACGCAATCGCGCGGGCGAGTTCTGCCTCACGCAGCATCTGGATCTGGTGGCAGGGAAAGTCATTGCGCATCGCGATGGCTACGGATTCCTCAGGCCGGATGACGGATCCGACGATCTTTATCTCCCGGCTCGCGAAATGCTGCCCTTGTTCGATGGCGATCGTGTCGCGGTGCATGTCACGGAAAGCCCGCGTGGCCGTGCCGGTCATGTGGTCGAGATCCTGGCCAGAGCGGTCACGGCAGTGGTTGGCACATTTCACAGCGACCGCGGCATCGACTACGTGCTGGAAGAGGGTGACGCGCGCACGGAAGTGCTGATCGCGCGCGGCAAGAAAGGCAAGGCACGACCGGGCGATATCGTGCGCGCTGAAATCATCGAGTATCCGAAAGGCCGTGTGCACGCGGTGGGTCACATTGTCGAGGTTATCGGCCGACCGGACAGTCCGGGCATAGAAACCGAAATCGCGATTCTTTCCCATGACATTCCGAGCGTATGGCCGGAAGACGTTCTGCAGGCGGTAGAACAATATCCGGACGTGGTGACCCGGGCTGCCAAACGCGGCCGCGAGGATCTGCGCGACACGCCTCTGGTGACCATTGACGGCGCGGACGCGAAGGACTTCGACGATGCGGTGTACGCTGAACCCGATGGCAATGGCTGGCGCCTTCTCGTGGCAATTGCCGATGTCGCGCACTATGTGACACCGGGCTCGGTGATTGACACCGAAGCACGCGGAAGGGGCACATCCGTGTACTTTCCGGACCGGGTAGTGCCGATGTTGCCGGAGGCCCTTTCCAATGGTTTGTGCTCACTGCGCCCGAAGGTGGACAGGTTGTGCGTGTGCTGCGAGATGTTTGTCACCCCGCAGGGCAAGGTGCGGCAGTCGCGGTTTTTCGAAGCCGTCATGCGATCGGCAGCGCGGCTCACCTATGAGCAGGCCTGGGAAATGCTGGAGTCTTCAGGCGCCAGGGGCCGCGACGGACGCGTAAGGCCGGTTCTGAATGCGCTGCGTGATGTCCACGCGGCGCTGGAGAAAGCCCGCAAGAGGCGCGGAGCGATCGGCTTCGACAAGCACGAAACGAAGATCGAGCTGGACGATTACGGTCAGGTTGGCAATGTGCTTCCGGTGACGCGCCTGCTGACGCATCGCATCATCGAGGAATGCATGATCGCAGCGAACGTGCAGGCGGCCCTGCGTCTTGGCCGCCGCCGCATGCCCACCCTGTATCGCGTCCACGAAGGACCGGACAGCGAGCGGCTGGATGAGCTCATGCTCTTTCTGAAGACTTTCGGTTACAGGATTCCTCCCGGAGGAAAGCTCAAACCCGGTGATCTCAGCCGTATTCTGGATGAAGTGTCCGGTGGTGCAGAGGCCGAGTTGATCGAGACCGTGATTCTGCGTTCCATGCGGCGCGCGCTGTACCAGCCGCGCAACACCGGTCACTTCGGGCTGGCGCTCAGTTCGTACGCGCATTTCACGTCTCCGATCCGGCGCTATCCGGATCTGCTGGTGCATCGCGCCCTGAAGTGGCTGATCGAGAATGGCAGTGCGCGCGGTTTCGGCTACGCACCGGCGCAGATGGAAGAACTTGGTGAACACTGTTCGCGCACCGAGCGGCGCGCTGATGAGGCGGTCTGGGATGTGGAGGAGCGCCTCAAGTGCGCATACATGAAAAAGCGCATAGGCGAGGAGTTCAGCGTCATCGTGAGTTCCGTGATGCCTTTCGGCCTGTTCGTACGTGTGCCGGAGCTTCACGTGGACGGGCTCGTGCATGTGTCTGCGCTGCCGCGTGACTACTATCACAGGGACCCGTCGGGCACGGCATTGACCGGAGAGCGTTCCGGGCAGCGTTACCGGCTCATGGATACGATGACAGTGCGCCTTGCCGGCGTGGACCTGGAGGATCGCAAGATCGATTTCGTGCCTGTGGACGGTGAGGGCGGCGGCGGCACGGGTGTGCGTCGCGAGCGTCGTGACGGCCGCAAAGGTCGTCGCTGAGAACCCGGGGAAACAGCTTGTCCTCCAGCTATCGCGTGTATGGCATCCATACGGCGCGGGCGGTACTGGCAGCCCGCCCGCACGGTATTGTCAGTGCGGTAGTCCTCGCCGGAGACAGGAACTCGCAGCTTGAAGCGCTTGCTGCGCAGATCAGCGCTGCCGGCGCTCAGGTGCGGCGTACCAGCCGACACGAGCTCGACCGTCTGGCGGGTGGCGGTGCCCATCAGGGTGTGTTGCTTGAGGTGCGTCCACCGCAGCCACTGTCGGTGACGGACCTGGAAGAACGTGTGCTGGCCAGGGGAGCGGATCTGCTGCTGCTGGTTCTGGACGGAGTCGAGGATCCGCGCAATCTTGGGGCCTGCCTGCGCACGGCCGACGCGGCCGGTGTGGATGCCGTCATAGTGCCCCGGTCGCGCTCGGCCAGCCTGACGCCGGCGGCCCTGAAGGTCGCCACCGGAGCCGCGGAAACCGTCCCTGTCGTTGAGGTCCCGAATCTTGCCCGTGTGCTGCGCTGGCTGCAGTCGGTGAACGTGCGGGTGGTGGGCGCGGAATCCGATGGCGCGACATCGCTGTACGCATCCCGGCTGCACCGGCCTCTGGCGCTGGTGCTGGGATCCGAAGGGCGCGGCCTCAGGCGCCTTACCCGGGAGCATTGTGACGAGCTGGTGCAGATTCCGATGAGGGGCTCCGTCGGCAGCCTGAACGTATCGGTTGCCGCCGCGGTCGTCCTTTTCGAGGTCGTGCGACAGGCAGGCGGCCCTGGGGACGGCAGCGCGCGCCGCGAGTGAGTTGGTCGCGCCTCTGGGCCGCGATGTGCCTGATGCTGCAGCGCCCTTGAGCCGCGTGCGCCAGTCGAGTACGATGCTCGACCTTTGACCAGTCCCGGAGCCGTTTCCGGGCAGTCACTCCTTGCCTCACCGCCAGATGCGGGAGGCTGTTAATCCACAGGGAGTTTCAGTTGAGACACTACGAAGTCGTGTTTCTGGTCCACCCTGACCAGAGTGAACAGGTGCCTGCGATGCTTGTGCGTTATCGCACCATGATCGAAGGCGCCGGCGGGGTCATTCATCGTGAGGAAGACTGGGGGCGCCGACAGCTGGCCCATCCCATCTCCAAGGTTCACAAGGCCCACTACCTCCTGCTGAACATCGAATGCGACAAGGCTGCGCTCGAAGAGCTCACCGGTTCGTTCCGTTTCAGCGATGCGGTCCTTCGTTATCTCGTGGTCAATCGCGACAAGGCGATTACCGAGCCGTCCGTAATGGCGAAAGCCAACGAAGAGGAAAAGGCTCGTGAGGCGCAGGGTCCATCGCGAGGTTCCCGCGCGCGTGATGACGACCGTTCACGCACATCGGAAGGTGATGGCGATGACAGCGACGGCGACGCCGATTCGGAAGACGACGCCAGTGAAGAGTCATCTGACGGCACCGCTGCGGACAAGGAAGGTGGCGAGGACAGTCGCGGCTGATCGTCGCGTCTGAAACCGCCCGCCCCGAAACTCGAATACTCAGGAGCACAGGACATGGCTCGTTATTTTCGTCGCAAGAAGTTCTGCCGCTTTACCGCGGAAGGCGTGGAAGAGATCGACTACAAGGATCTGGCAACGCTGAAGGCCTACATCACGGAAACCGGCAAGATCGTGCCCAGTCGCATTACCGGAACCCGGGCGCCTTATCAGCGTCAGCTCGCGACGGCCATCAAGCGCGCACGATTTCTCGCGCTGCTGCCTTACACCGACCGGCACTGAGCACTCTCGCCCTGCCGGCGGCGGTGCGGCGCCTGTGATGAAGGCCGTAATAGACTGGCTGCTGGGGCAACGCTACCGGCTCATCCTGCTGGCAATTGCGCTGGCGCCGTTTGTGGCTCTGGTTTCAACGGCGCTGCTGGCACTGGATACGGTTCGCCGCGGCGTGTCCCAGGGCATGATGAGCGCCGGCATTGCAGTCGGCGGCATGCTGGTCCTCGCTGTCATTACCGGGTCCAATGCGGCGGTTCTCGGTTCGGTAGGCGTATTCAGCTTTCTCAGCGGTGTGCTCATCGGTGCACTGTTGCTGAGGTCCGCGCAGTCGTTCCAGGTCACATTCGAATGGCTTGCGATGATTGCAGGCGCAGTGATCGTCCTGTTCGTGCTCGCCGGTGATGGTGGCCGCGGTGTGTTCGGCCCGGTTCTGGATCAGGTGCTGGATGCGTTGCGTGACGGTGGTGCGACAGCGGAACAGATCGAGGCGCTGACCGGATGGCAGCACCTGCTGACGGGCGTGATCATCGCATTGCTGTTCGTGCAGCTTGCAATTGCACTGGTGCTCTCACACTGGTGGTCTGCAATGGCCGAGGGTGTAGAGCGATTCGGTGCCCAGTTTCGCGAGTTCCGGCTGTCCAGGGCGGTCGGGCTGACTGCCGTCGGCATCATCGGACTGGCGCTGGTGCTGGACATGGCCCTGGTGAGGAACCTCGCGCCGTTGGCGGTGGTCGCATTGCTGTTTCAGGGACTGGCGGTGTTGCATGCCTGGGCATACCGGCGACAATGGCACCCGATTGCTGTAGCCCCTGTTTATGTCCTGCTGGTGACCCCGTTGAGCGGTATCATCATGCTCGCGATGGTGGCCGTCGGGATGCTGGATAATCTGTTTGACCTGCGCGCACCCCTGCGTTCAGGTGCGTGATCGGAGCGAAAAGACATGGAAATCATTCTTCTGGAAAAGATCGACAACCTTGGTGGTATCGGTGACAAGGTCCGCGTGAAGCCTGGCTATGCGCGGAACTTCCTGCTTCCCCAGGGCAAGGCAACGGTGGCGACTGCCGAAAACCTCGCGCTGTTCGAGGAACGTCGCGCGGAGATTGAACGCAAGGCAGCCGAGGAACTTTCGGCGGCCCAGGCGCGCGCCAGCCAGCTCGAGGGCAAGGTGCTGACCATCAATGCCCAGGCAGGAACGGAAGGAAAGCTCTTCGGTTCAGTCGGTACCATAGATATTGCCGAAGCCTGTGCGGCAGAGGGCATCGAGGTGTCCCGCAGTGAAATCCGCATGGCCGAAGGCCCGATACGCGTGGCCGGCGAACACGAAGTGGAATTTCATCTGCACAGCGACGTGAATGTGACCGTCAAGGTGATCGTGCAGGCGCCGGAAACCGAGGCAGGTGCCGACGCGTCCTGAGCGATGCCGGCGCCCGTTTCCCTGAGGGCGTTGCCGGGGTAAATTGGGCGCATGGTAGAAGCATTCAGCAAATCCGGTTCCAGAAGGCCCGGCGCCGCGGCGCTTCGGTTGCCGCCGCATTCGCTGGAGGCGGAGCAGGCTGTACTCGGCGGTCTGATGCTGGATCAGCGTGCCTGGGACCAGATCGCCGATGCGGTGTCGTCGGATGATTTCTATCGCCCTGATCACCGGCTGATATTTTCCGCAATCGAGGCATTGGTCGAACGTGACCAGCCGCCTGACGCAGTCACTGTCAGCGAGTATCTGAAGCGCACGACGCAGCTCGAGGCCGCGGGTGGCGTGGATTACATCGCCCAGCTGGTTGAGGACACGCCCAGCGCAGCGAATATCCGCGCGTACGCTCGTATCGTTCGTGAGCGCTCGATGCTGCGCCAGCTGATCGAGATCGGTGGCGATATCGCCGCCAGCGCGCATGATCAGGAAGGACGCACCGTTGACGAGCTGGTGGATCTGGCGGAACAGCGTGTGTTCGAGATTGCCGACAGGGGGCAACGCCGGGGCGCGGGATTCCGGCCGCTGAAACAGATTCTTCCCGAAACCATAGATCGTCTCGATGTCCTGAGTCACACTGAGGGTGAGATCACGGGGATATCGACCGGCTTCGCTGACATGGATCAGATGACCGCCGGACTGCAGCGCGGTGACCTGATCATCGTTGCCGGCCGCCCGTCCATGGGCAAGACGACGTTTGCAATGAACATTGCCGAGAATGCGGCCATAGGCAACCAGGTGCCGACGGCGATCTTCAGTATGGAGATGTCATCGGAGCAGCTGAGTTTCCGCATGATCGGTTCCATCGGGCGGGTCAACCAGTCGCGCCTTCGCACCGGCAAACTTTCGGAAGAAGACTGGTCAAGAATTGACTCGGCCGTCTCCATGATGTCCAACGCGCCGATATTCATCGACGACGGCGCGGGTCTGTCGCCCACCGAGATGAGGGCGAGGGCGCGCCGGCTGAAGCGTGAACACGGGCTGGGGCTCATTGTGGTCGACTATCTGCAGCTGATGCAGGTCGCAGGCACCAAGGAGAACCGGGCGACGGAGATCTCGGAGATATCCCGGTCACTCAAGGCGCTCGCGAAGGAGCTTGATGTGCCGGTGATCGCGCTTTCACAGCTCAACCGCAGCGTCGAACAGCGCACCGACAAGAAACCGGTGATGTCGGACCTGCGTGAATCCGGTGCAATCGAACAGGATGCGGACCTCATCGTGTTCATTTATCGCGAGGAAGTGTACGAAGCCGATACGCCGCGCAAGGGTATTGCCGATATCATTATCGGCAAACAGCGTAATGGCCCAGTCGGCGAGTTTCACCTGACCTTCCTCGGGGAGTTCACGAAGTTCGAGAACCTGGTCGCCGAAGCCTACGGCGAAGGCGTCTTCTGAATAGAAGAGCCCTGCCGTCACCCGGGCCTCAGGGTCAGCTCAGGAAAAACCCCATCTTGACGCCGGCCAGCTGAATCACGTCGTTATCCTTGAGTTTGCGAGCCTGCGGGCCGATGCTGGCGCCGTTGACCTGCGGATAGCCGTGATCCTCGCCGCCCTCGACATGCACGATGAAATAGCCCTCTGCGCGGCGCGTGATGGCAGCCACCTGCACACCGGGCCGGCCCAGTGTCGTCAGGGCCTTGGTCAGCTCCAGTTCCCTGCCGGCGAAGGTGCCGGACAGCACCTGCAACTTGGCCAGCGGCAGGACCGGGACAGCATCCGGATCCACGTCCTGAGTTTCGGTGGGTGAGAATGCGCGCCGGGGCGCCGGGGAGTTAAGGTCGCCCGACGGCTGTTCACCTGTCGTCGAAGCGCCGGCAGTCGCAGCTGGCGCTGCCGGGGTTGCGGTGGCACGGCCCGCCGCGACTTCGGCGGCTTTCGCGACATGGCGCTCGACCTGGGCACTGGACTCTATGACCATGGTCTTTTCGAACTCGTCGTCTGGCGCCTGATCCGCCTGATCATCAACGTAGCGAAGCTGATGGTGTCCGACGGTGATGACATCTCCATGCTGCAAGGCATGTTTCTTGATCAGTTTGCCATTGACGTAGGTGCCGTTGGTGCTGTTCAGATCCTCGAGGAATGAATCGTTCAGTATGTTGATGATGAGCGAGTGATGACCGCTGACGGCGGCGTTATCGATACGGATGTCGTTGTCGGGCAAACGACCCACGGTATAACGCTCCTTGGTCATGTTGTATTCAGCCAGGGTCTGGCTGTCCAAGCTGAGTATCAGGCGTGCCATCGTTATAGTCCCGTTTACCCGAACAGTTTTCTGAATTTGTCGAACAATCCCGCGTTGGCAGGAAAGCTGTCCACGACACGGACCAGCACCAGCGAGATGTTGTCGCGACCGCCGTTGTCGTTGCTTAGCTTGATGAGTTGTTCGCCTATGGTCTTTACGTCGTTCTCAAAAGTGCTGATGGTCAGGTGTATGTCTTCGTCTTCCACCATGTCCGGCAGCCCGTCGGAACATAAGAGAAAGTAGTCGCCTTTCTCGACTTCTGCTTCCTGCACCTCCACATCCACACCGGGTTCCACGCCGAGAGCGCGGGTCACATAGTTGCGGTTTGTAGCCCGCTGTGCCTCTTCCTGTGAATAGAAGCCGCGATCGACCAGTTCCTGCAACAGTGAGTGGTCCATCGTGATCTGCTCGAAGCGGGTCC
The DNA here is from genome assembly GCA_050485685.1 of Gammaproteobacteria bacterium. Classification (GTDB taxonomy): domain Bacteria; phylum Pseudomonadota; class Gammaproteobacteria; order Steroidobacterales; family Rariloculaceae; genus JBJHBP01. The sequence goes on along the minus strand of JBJHBW010000015.1, from coordinate 45,915 downwards.
CGCGCAGCCGGTAAAGTCGCGAGTCGCCCACATGAGCCACCGAGATCTTGTTGTCGTAGAACAGGCAGGCGACCAGTGTTGTACCCATGCCCTCACATTGCGGCTGAGTTCTGGCCGTCTGGTGAATGATCTTGTTCGCCCGATACACCGCGTCGCGTAGCGCGATGGTCTGCCGCATGAAGCCGGTGTCCGGCTCTATGTCGTTGCGGTTCTCGCGTCTGCAGGACGAGGTCACCATTTCGATGACGGTCTTAACCGCAATTCCGCTGGCCACTTCGCCGGCGTTATAGCCGCCCATGCCATCGGCGAGTACCCAGAGGCCTATGTCGGGCTCGGCACCGATAGCGTCTTCGTTATGATCGCGAACCTTGCCGACGTCGGACAGTTCGACGTGAACAAATTTGCCTCTGAGATTCATACGTATGCGCCCGCCGTCCGTCCAGAGCTGTCAGGCAATTGCCCGGGCGACATCGCGCAGGTCCGCTGCCATTGCAGCGCCGGACTGATACCGATGCTCGGGACGCTTCGCCAGCGCCCGGTCCATGATCTGATCCATGCGACGCGGCAGCTGCGGGCGTAACGTCGTGACAGGTGTGTGCGGTTCGTTGGCGATAACGAACATCAGCTTCGTCATGGAGTCTCCGTGGAAAGGCAGGCGAGAGGTCAACAGTTGGTACAGGGTAACACCCAACGCGAATAAGTCCGTGTGCGCGTTCACGTTTTCCCCTTCGAGCTGCTCCGGCGACATGAACGAAGGCGTGCCCAGTACGATGCCTGTTCGAGTACGTCCGGCGTCAATAAGTCTGGCTATTCCGAAGTCTGTTATTTTCAGGCTGCGTGAGGCTGAATCATACATAATATTCGCCGGCTTGATATCCCTGTGCACGACATTCTGCCGATGTGCGTAATGCAGGGCATCGGCGACTCTGGCGGTCACATCGAGCACGACCGGGATCGGTAGCAGACGGTCGGGAGCGGTGAAATCGCTGAGTCGGTTCCCGGAAACGTACTCCATCGCGATATAGCCAAGACCATCGTGTTCGCCGACGTCATGGATGGTGACAATGTCCGGATGATTGAGTCGGCCTGCGGTTTGCGCTTCGCGCAGAAAGCGTTGCCGGGCACCGTCGAGTTCCTCGGGAACGAACTCCACGCTGAAATCTATGGCCTTGATCGCGACCCTGCGGTTGATTCTGGGATCCTGGGCGAGATATACAGTTCCGTTCGTACCTGTGCCTATCGTTTCCAGCAGTTCGTACCGGCCCAGCCTGTTTCGTCCGCCGCCGTAACCGGTCGCTGTCAGATCCGCCGGCTCATGCCCGGAATACGGCTCGCGCCTATCCCCCGGGTCCGCGCCGGCGCGATCTGTGCGGGTACGGGATAGCTTGCGGAACAGTGATAGCACGGCTGTCTGTGGAGACCCTGTGTGGAGCGGGCAAGTATCGCATCGGCTTGGGCATTTCAGCGTGATGCATGCCCGTTTTTCGCGATGCAGGCACGTCTTTCAACGGCCCTGTATGTCCGCAATCGTTCCTGACCGCATTCGGCACGATTCCGCTATGCTCTCGCCATCATGACGCGCCTCAAGACGGTATATACCTGCAGCGAGTGTGGTGCCCGACAGCCGAAATGGCAGGGGCAGTGCCCGGATTGCGGTGCCTGGAACACCCTGGCGGAGCAGACCGGTCGTATTGACCGGGCCGCCTCCGCCCACTACGCGGGGCGTACGGAGCTTACCCGTCTTGACGGTCTGCAGACGACTGGCGTTCAGCGTATGGCCACCGGATTCGGTGAGCTGGACCGGGTTCTGGGTGGAGGTCTGGTGCCCGGTTCCGTGGTGTTGATAGGAGGCGATCCCGGCATAGGTAAGTCCACACTGCTGCTCAGTTCGCTGGCGGCTGCTGCGCGCGCTGCCGCAGCGTGCTACGTGACAGGCGAGGAATCGCTGGCGCAGGTCGGGCTTCGTGCCGAGCGTCTTGGTGTGGCCGATGCCCCTCTGACGCTGCTGGCCGAAACCTGCGTGGAACGCATTATCGCGGACCTTGAGTCTTCGCCACCTGCCTTGCTGGTCATCGATTCGATCCAGACTCTGTTCAGTGAGCGAAGCGCATCGGCGCCTGGTACTGTCAGTCAGGTGCGTGAATCGGCGCAGGTGCTGGTGCAGTTCGCGAAATCCCGGAATGTTGCAACCTGGCTTGTGGGGCATGTCACCAAGGAGGGAACGCTGGCCGGTCCCCGGGTACTGGAGCACATGGTCGACGCCGTACTGTATTTCGAAAGCGATGCGGGCAGCCGTGTGCGCATCATTCGCACAGTGAAGAATCGATTCGGTGCCGCGAACGAGCTCGGATTCTTCGCGATGGATCAGTCGGGGTTCCGAGAAGTCAGTAATCCGTCCGCGATCTTTCTGTCGCGAGGCAGCCGGCCGGTGCCGGGCAGTGTCACGCTGATCACCCGCGAGAGCAGCCGGCCGGTGCTGGTCGAAGTGCAGGCGCTGGCAGACGTGGGCAGCACTTCCTCGTCGCCGCGTCGCCTGGCCCAGGGGCTGGAAGGCCAGCGCCTGGGTCTGTTGCTGGCCGTGCTGCACCGGCATTGCGGCCTGGCTCTGGCCGGACACGATGTGTACGCCAACGTCGTCGGCGGCCTGCGTGTGTCGGAGACCGCTGCCGATCTCGCGGTTGCGCTTGCAGTCGTATCCAGTCTGCGCGAAGCCGCACTTCCGCGTGACCTGGCCGTATTCGGAGAAATCGGTCTTACCGGCGAAGTCAGGCCCGTTCCTTTCGGTGAGGAGCGAATCCTGGAGGCGGCCAGACACGGTTTTCGCCGCGTGCTGGTGCCGCGTGCAAATGCCCCGCGTCAGATGCAGGGTATCGAAGTGATTGCTGTCGATCAGCTGGGCGGTGCGCTGGCTGCGGCGTTTGACCGCGAAAGAAGCTGAGATCGGGCGTCGTACGCCGCCTGACGTATCCAGCAGGCAGCTGAATTCAGGACTGCATGTCCCGACGCGCGAATCATATCGGTACGGCGTGACTCCGGCGCGCCGATTCCGGCGGCACGATACGCACTTTGCGTATCGTATTCTCACCGCGTTGCAGTATTTCGATCACGTAGCCGGCAATCGTGACTCGCGCGCCTGCCTCGGGGATGGTTTCCAGCCGTTCCAGAATCAGACCGTTCAGCGTCTTCGGCCCGTCGGTCGGCAGGTGCCAGGACATCAGGCGATTGAGCTGCCGCACGTTGACGCCTGCTTCGATGACATACTGGTGTTCGCTTTCGCGTGTGATACCAAGGTCCTGCGGCGTGCCGCCGGTGTCGAATTCACCGACAATCTCTCGCAGGATGTCTTCCGTCGTGATCAGTCCCTGAATGTCGCCGTATTCGTCAATGACGAAGGCCGAACGACGCTGGGTCTGCTGGAAGTTCAGCAGTTGCCGATTCAGGGGTGTGCTTTCGGGTACAAAGGCCGGCTCACGCAGGAAGGTGAGCAGACGTTCTTCGTTCAGAGTGCCAAGAGCGATTTCCGGCATCAGTTTGCGTACGCGCACGACACCGATCAGATTATCTATGTCGTCACGGTAGACCGGCAGCCGGTTGAACTCTGTATCGCGGATGACGGCAAGATTGGTTTCCCAGTCCAGTTCGAGATCTATGCCCACGATTTCCTGTCGCGGCACCATCACATCGTCGACCGTGATGGCGTCCAGGTCCAGAATGCTGATCAGCATGCGCTGATGTCGCCTGGGCATCATGACGCCGGCTTCAGCCAGAACCGTGCGCAATTCGTCCGATGTCAGGGAGTTCGAAGTGCCGCGATCGGGGTGCACGCCAACGAGTCGCAGCAGGCCGTTTGCGAACAGATTGATGCACCAGACGACCGGATAGGTGACTTTCAGCAGCGGGTAATAGATCAGCGCCGCGGGGAACGCCAGGCGCTGCGGATGCAGGGCGGCGATGGTCTTGGGCGCGACCTCGGCGAATATCAGGATCACAAATGTGAGTATCAGCGTGCCGGCAAATATTGCCCGCTCGCCGCCGAGGCGGATGGAGATGACCGTAACCAGGGCCGCGGCCGCGAGATTCACAAGGTTGTTGCCAAGCAGGATCAGACCTATCAGCCGATCCGGACGCTGCAGCAGGCGCTCGGCAATCCGGGCTGCGCGGTGACCTGATCGTGCCTTGTGCCTCAACCGATACCGGTTGAGGCTCATCAGCGCCGTTTCGGAGCTCGAGAAGAATGCCGACAGGGCAAGCAGTACGAAAAGAATTCCGAAGAGTGGTTCTAGCGGAACATCGTCACTCAAAAACGGAGATCCCCTGATTCCAAAGCCGTTCGCTAGAGTGTCCGAACGGCAAATCGTGTGTCAAGGAAATGTAGCCCCTATACTTGAGGGTATGTCGAAATGCGGCCCTTCGAGGGCCGAAGATGGGTAGCGGATGTTTGAGAGCCTGACAGAGCGACTTTCCGGTGCGGTGCGACGCATGAGCGGCCGCGGGCGGATCACGGAAGACAACGTGCGGGACACCGTGCGTCAGATTCGCATGGCATTGCTGGAAGCCGACGTTGCCGTGCCCGTGGTCAAGACGCTGGTGGAGCGCGTGCGCCAGCGAGCCCTGGGCGAAGAAGTGGCGCGAAGCCTGAATCCGGGCCAGGCCTTCACCAAGATCGTCAACGATGAGCTGGTGCGTGTACTGGGTGGTGAGCAGGCCGGGCTTGCGCAGGCATCGACGACCCCCGCAGTGGTCATGCTGGTGGGCCTGCAGGGCGCGGGCAAGACCACGACGGCCGGTAAGCTCGCGCGCATGTTGCCCAAACGACGTGATAACGATGTGCTCATGGTGAGCACGGACGTGTATCGTCCAGCTGCCCGCGAGCAGCTCGCACGCCTTGCGACCGAGCTTGGAGCCGCCTGGCTGGACTCGACCGAGCAGAATCCCCGGGCCATAGCGGAAGCGGCACTTTCCGAAGCGCGACGGCAAGGATGTCGCTGGCTGATCGTGGATACGGCCGGCCGGCTTCACATTGACGAACAGCTGATGGAAGAAGCGCGTGCAATTCATCGCATCGTGTCTCCTGTCGAAACGCTGTTTGTGCTCGATGCGATGGCCGGTCAGGATGCCGTCAACTCAGCGCGCGCTTTCCACGAGGCACTGCCGCTGACGGGAGTGATACTCAGCAAGGCGGATGGTGACGCGCGCGGTGGCGCCGCGCTCAGCGTTCGCGAGGTCACCGGTCTTCCCATCAAACTGGTCGGTACCGGAGAGCGGCTCGACGCGCTGGAGACGTTTGCGCCGAAGCGTTTCGCATCGCGCATCCTCGGGATGGGCGATGTGGTGGGATTTGTCGAACAGGTGCAGCGGCAGGTTGATCGCGACGCCATGGAGCGGGTTGCGACCAAGGTCAGGAAGGGTCGCGAGCTGAACCTGAACGATCTGCGTGAACAGCTCGGACAATTGACGAACATGGGCGGGCTGGGGGCGCTGCTCGAGAAGCTGCCCGGCGTGAATCCTCAGGCGCTGTCCGGCGCCGGGTTCGATGACCGTCAGATACGCCGCCAGATCGCCATCATCGACTCGATGACCAAGCTGGAGCGTCGGCGGCCCATGCTGATCGATGGATCCCGCAAACGGCGGATCGCGGCGGGCGCGGGCAGTTCGGTGCAGGATGTCAACCGCCTGCTGAAGCAGCACAAGCAGCTGGCAAAGACCATGAAGAAGGTCTCCCGCGGCGGCAACATGCAGCGAATGCTGGCCGGGGTCCTGAAAGGGCAGGGCCGGCCCGGTCCGGGCGCCTGAAACGGGGCGTGTCGGAAATATCGCCCGACGCTTACACTTCAGCGGCAAAACCAGTAGAATTGCGCGTTTCCCGCGGCCGGAAGGGTTAACTGTGCCCCGCCGCGAATGCAGGTATATGCAAAAACCTGCAACATCTGATTAGGCAAAATCTGAGGTTCAACGAGTTATGGTGAGAATTCGTCTATCACGCGGCGGAGCGTTGAAGCGCCCGTTCTATCACATCGTCGTGACGGACGGCCGCAGCCGGCGCGATGGGCGATACATCGAGCGTCTCGGCTATTTCAATCCGATCGCGACCGGCGGCGAAACGCGCCTGGCGATTGACCTGGCGCGCGCAGAACACTGGTTGTCGCAGGGTGCCCAGGCGTCGGGCCGGGTCGACCAGCTGATCAGGCAGTACCGCAAGACCGGCCCGGGCGAAGCGCCACAGGCGCAGGCCGCGGAGTAAGCGGGCATGTCCCCGACCGGCGGGGACACGTTGGCTGCGACGGGTACCGCACCGCGTCTGGTTGAGCTTGGTCGCATCAGCGGCGTGTACGGAGTTCGCGGCTGGGTTCGAGTTCATTCCTTCACAGAGCCGCGCGACAATATCGTCAGTTACAGCACCTGGATACTGAATCACCAGGGTCGGCAGCGTGAGGTTTCGCTGACGGGTCATCAGCTTCACGGCAAGGGCGTTGTCGTCGGGCTGGAAGGCGTTGAGGACAGGGATGCGGCGCGCGAGCTGATCGGTGCGACGATAGCGGTGCGCCGCGACAGTCTGCCGGCGCTTGCGGCAGGCGAGTACTACTGGACGGACCTGGAGGGCATGCAGGTCGTGGACATGCAGGACCGGTTGCTGGGACAGGTGGACCACATGATCGGTACCGGTGCGCACGACGTGATGGTTCTGGATGGAGTACCGGGCAGACTGATACCGTTCGTGATGGACAGGACGGTCATCGACGTTGATCCTGAGAAAAGGGTGATCGTCGTGGATTGGGATCCTTCCTGGTGGGAATAGCGCGTGTATCGCATCGGCGTTGTCGCACTGTTCCCTGAGCTGGTTGAGCCGGTCACGCGTTTTGGCGTGGTAGGCAGGGCCCGGGAGAACGGCGTGTATTCTCTGGAGCAGGTGACTCCGCGCGATTACACGTCCGACCGACACCGGACGGTCGATGATCGACCGTATGGCGGTGGGCCGGGCATGGTGCTGAGATATCAGCCCATGCGGGATGCCATCAGGGCCATGCGGTCACGATTGCCGAACGGTTGCCGGGAACTGATGCTGACCGCGCAGGGCAGGCCGTTCGATCAGGCCTGCGCGCGCGAACTGGCTGCGGCACCGGGCCTGTTGCTGGTGGCCGGACGTTACGAAGGAGTGGATGAACGGATCGTTGAAGGCGAGGTGCCGGAGGAAGTGTCGCTGGGTGATTACGTACTCAGCGGCGGCGAGCCGGCTGCTGCTGTCCTGATCGATGCGGTGGTAAGGTTGCTGCCCGGTGTGCTGGGACATGAACAGTCCGCCGAGCAGGATTCCTTCACGGGTGAATTGCTGGACTTCCCGCAATACACCCGCCCGGAACAGATAGACGGAATGCGTGTGCCCGAGGTGTTGCTCGGGGGGCACCATGAAGAGGTTCGGCGCTGGCGGCTGAAACAGGCCCTGGGGCGTACCTGGCTGCGACGACCGCAGCTGCTGCAGCAAAGGACGCTGACCGAAGAGGAACGCGTGCTGCTGGACGAATTCAGAAGTGAGAGCCGTGCGGCACGATGTGGCACGGATGGAACAGACACTTAAGGATGCCTGGAACGGCGAAGAAGGGGATCAGAAATGGCCAGGGTGATTGACGAGCTCGAGCGTGAGCAGCTTAAACAGGATGTGCCGGAGTTCGCGCCGGGTGACACGGTCGTTGTGCAGGTCCGGGTCAAGGAAGGCGAACGTGAGCGTCTGCAGGCCTACGAAGGCGTTGTGATAGCAAAGCGCAATCGCGGCCTTAACTCGTCGTTCACGGTGCGCAAGGTGTCGCATGGCGAGGGAGTGGAGCGCGTATTCCAGACGCACAGCCCGGCGGTTGCGAGCATTCAGGTCAAGCGTCGCGGTGACGTGCGTCGTGCCAAGCTCTATTACCTGCGCGATCGCAGTGGCAAATCGGCGCGTATCAAGGAAAAGGTCTGAGCACGCGCATTTCCCGCGCGTGAACCGGATCGCCGGTCTACAAGTCATCGTGTGCGCTTCCCGGCTCCGGCAGCATTCCCGACCCGTGTGGCAGCGCACTGCCATGGTCGCGGTGGCACTTGCCGCCATGCTGGCCACGACCGCATGCGGCCGCCTCATCGGGGCGGCCGCGGCGGACACACTGTCGGCAGCAATTCTCAATCAGGACGATCCCGTCCTTATTCGTGACGGAGTCCCTTCCTATCTTCTGCTGATCGACGGCTTAATCAGCCAGAGGCCCCATGATTCCGGCCTGCTGTCGGCGGGCGCGCAGCTTTTTTCCCTATACGGTGCGCGTTTTGAATCTGATCCTGACCGTGCTGTGCAGCTGACCGGGAAGGGCCGTCGTTACGGCGAGCGGGCCATTTGTGCGTCATACCGTCCGGCCTGCCAGTGGGAGGGCATGGATTACCCGACTTTCGTTGAGCAGTTGCAGCAGGTTCGGCGCAGGGACATAGACGCGCTGTACGCGTTCGCTCTCAGCTGGCTCAGTCACCTGGATGCGACCAGTGAAGACTGGTCCGCCGTCGCCGAGCTGCCTTGGGTGGAAGCGGCCCTGGGCCGTGTGCTGGAACTGGATGAAACGCACGATCAGGGTTCGGTGCACGGCTATCTGGGAACATTGAATGCGCTGCGTCCTCCGGCATTGGGCGGAAGGCCGGAAGTGGCTCAGGCACATTTCGAGCGCGCGATAGAACTTTCCGGTGGCCGCGATCTCTCATTGAAGGTCGAGTACGCGCGCCGATATGCGCGCATGATGTTTGATCAGGATTTGCACGACAGGTTGCTCAACGCTGTATTGGCGGCGCCCGTTCAGGCCCCGGGATACACGCTGTTCAACGTGCTGGCACAGCGTCAGGCGGAACTGCTGCTGGCGTCTGCAGAGGAGTATTTCTGATGAAAGGATTCGCGAGAGGTTTCATTGCCTGTCTGGCGTTACTGGTGCTGGGTACGGCGTCCGTGGGTGCGCAGACGACGGAATTTCGTATCGCCAGCGTTGCGCCGGATGGCTCGCACTGGATGCAGCAGATGCGCGCCGGCGCCGCGACGATTCGTGATCGCACCGATGGGCGTGTTCAGATCAGATTCTATCCTGGCGGCGTGATGGGCAATGATGCTCAGGTGTTGCGACGCATACGTCTGGGGCAGCTGCAGGGAGGTGCTTTCACGGCCAGCGGGCTTGGTGCCCGATACACTGCACTGAACCTCTACGGGATTCCGCTGCTGTTCCAGTCCCTGGAAGAAGTCGACTATGTGCGCGAGCGCATGGATGCCGAGCTGCAGGCGGGCCTGAACGATGCCGGTTTCGTGACATTCGGGTTCGTAGAGGGTGGTTTCGCGAAACTGATGTCCAATCAGCCGGTTACCACGGTCGATCACCTGCGCAGGCGCAAAGTCTGGGTGCCGGATAACGATCCCATCAGTTTTGCGGCCATGGAAGCCATGGGTCTGTCCCCGGTTGTGTTGCCGGTGACGGATGTGCTGACCGGATTGCAGACCGGTCTGCTGGAAGTGGTCGCGGCATCGCCTGTGGTCGCGTTGGTCATGCAGTGGCACACGCGGACGCGTTTCGTGACGGATCTGCCCGTGTCGTACTCCATGGGAGTGTTCGCACTGGACGCGGCACGGTTCAACGCATTGACTGCTGCCGACCAGGCCATCGTGCGCGAGGTGATGGAAGGCGTGATGGCGGACCTGGACCGTCGGTCACGACAGGACAATATCGATGCGCGTCGCGCACTGGAAGACGCCGGACTTGGCTACGTCGCCGTGCAGGATGCTGATATCGACGGCTGGCGGGCAACGATTGAAGGCACATTCCCGCAGCTGAGGCGTCGCGCCGACGTTGATGGCAGCATGTTGGACAGGATTCACGCGCTGCTGCTGGATTATCGCGCCGGCGCGGCTACGGTGTCACAGGCTTCCGACTGAGCACTGACTCTTGCATCCCGCCCCGTCAGCCACTTGGTTGAGTCGCATCGGGCAGTTTATCGCGCGAGTCGAGGACGCGCTGCTGCTCGCCATTCTGGTGTTTCTGATCGTATTGGCCAGTTCGCAGATCGTACTGCGCAACGTGTTCTCGATCGGCCTCGCGTGGACGGATGGCACGATACGCCTGGCGGTACTCTGGCTGGCCCTGCTGGCTGCGATGGCTGCCGCTCGTGAACGGCGCCATATCGCGATTGATGTACTGACCCGCAACTTCCCTCCGCTGGCACGTCGTGCAGCGGCTGTAGCGACCTGCCTGTTTACGGCAGGTGTCATGGTGCTGCTTGCCTGGTATGCATGGGCATTTGTCGCGGACTCCCGTGAGTTCGGTGACGTGCTCGTGGATAACTGGCCTGCGTGGATACTGCAGCTGATCATGCCTGCGGGCTTTGCTGTGATCGCGTTGAGATATCTCTGGCACGCCGCCAGCGAAGCGACAGGCGGGCGCTGACATGCTGCTGATTGCGCTTGTGCTGCTGGTGCTGGCCCTTCTCGGCACACCGCTGTTCGCGATCATCGCCGCCAGTGCAATGCTTGGATACCACGGCTCAGGTATCGACCTGTCCGTTTTGGCACTGGAGTTTTTCGGTCTGGCAGAGATGCCGGTCCTGGTCGCGATCCCGCTGTTCACCTTCGCCGGCTTCCTGATCAGCGAGGGCGGCGCGCCGCGGCGCCTGGTGAGGCTTTCCGAGGCGCTGCTGGGCTGGCTGCCCGGCGGGCTTGCGATGATTGCGCTGGCGACCTGCGCGCTGTTCACGGCGTTTACCGGAGCCTCCGGCGTCACCATCATCGCGCTGGGAGCGTTGTTTTTCCCTGCAATGGTCAAGGCGGGCTATGACAGCAAGTTTACGCTGGGCCTGGTCACAACCGCAGGAAGCCTTGGGCTGCTGTTTGCACCCTCTTTGCCGCTGATTCTGTATGGCGTTGTAGGTGGTGTTCCTGTCGACGATCTGTTCCTTGCCGGCATTCTGCCCGGCTTGCTGATGGTCGGTGTGCTGTGTCTTTACAGCTACTGGCGTAATCGGCACCTGCTGGTGCCCGATCGCAAGGTGTCCGGCCGCGAGGTGCTCGGTGCACTGGCTGCCGCACGTTGGGAGCTGCCGTTGCCGTTCGTGATTCTGGGCGGAATCTACAGCGGCTACTTCGCGGTATCTGAAGCCGCGGCGGTCACTGCAGTTTACGTATTGCTGGTGGAGTTCGTGATCCTGCGCGAAATACCACTGCGGCAACTGCCGCGGATCACGCGTGAATCCATGATCCTGGTTGGCGCGATCCTGATGATCCTCGGCGTGTCCCTGGCTTCGACGAACTACATGATCGATGCGGGTGTTCCGCAGCGCATGTTCGAACTGATCAGCGAATATGTGTCCGGGCGGACGACATTCCTGCTCCTGTTGCTGCTGTTCCTGCTGATTCTCGGAGCTTTTCTGGACATCTTTTCTGCCATCGTGCTGGTCGTGCCGTTGATCCTGCCTGTCGCGATGATGTACGACATCCATCCCGTGCACCTTGGCATTGTCTTTCTGGCGGCCATGGAACTGGGCTACCTGACGCCGCCGGTAGGTCTGAATCTGTTTATTGCCAGTCACCGGTTCGGCAAGGACATCATCGAGGTTTATCTTGCGACATTGCCCTTCTTTCTGGTGCTGCTCGTGTCAGTGGTGATGATTGCATTCTGGCCCTGGCTGTCATTATGGTGGGCCGGCTAGTGTGCCGGACTGCAACCGGAGGTTTCAGGTCATGGCTTATCTGTCGGCGCTGATGCGCTTTTTTCGCGGGCTGTGGCGCGGGCTGGATGGTCTGCGCAAAGTCCTGCATCTGCTGTTCCTGCTGATCCTGCTCGCTGTGGTGCTCGGTGTGCTGATGCCAGAGCCTCCCCAGGTTCCGCGTGCCGCCGCGCTGCGAATTGCACCACAGGGTGCACTGGTCGATCAGCTGTCCGGCGACCCGCTGCAGCGGGCGCTTGCCAGGGCTCAGGGCCGGCCATTTGGCGAGACTTTGCTGCAGGACCTGATAGACGCCATCCGGTCGGCCCGTGACGATGACCGCATTCGCGTGCTTGTGCTGGAGCTGGATCGCCTCGAGTCGGCCGGTCTCAGCAAACTCGAGGAGCTTGCCGCGGCGATCTCTTACTTCAGGGAAAGCGGCAAACCGATTGTGGCAATCGGCGATGGCTACTCACGCAACCAGTACTATCTGGCCGCCCATGCCGACCGGGTCTTCATGCATCCGATGGGATTCGTCCTTATCGACGGCTACGGTCAGTACACGCCGTATTACAAATCGCTGCTTGACCGACTGTATGTTGACTACAACGTGTGGACAGCGGGGGAGTACAAGTCATTCGTGGAGCCTGTGACACGCGATGACATGTCCGATGAAGACCGCGAAGCCAGGGAAGCTTATCTGGGCGGCCTGTGGGGTGAGTACCAGCGCGGCGTCACGGAGGTGCGAGGGCTTCCGGGCAATGCCCTGCAGAACTATGCGGACGATGCGGCTCGGCTGCTGGCGGCCACGGGCGGAGATGGTGGCCGACTGGCAGTGGAGCAGGGACTCGTTGATGAGCTGCTGGCACGAGATGAGATGCGCGCGCGCGTTCGCGAGCTGGTGGATGCGGATGATTCTTCCGACAGCTATCCGCAGGTCTCACATAGCGATTATCTGCGCGCATTACAGGCATCCGGTTCGCTGTCACGCCGCACTGCAGTGACTGACAAGGTGGCTCTGGTGCATGCGGTGGGGACCATCCTGGACGGCAGTCAGCCGCCGGGAAGCGTGGGTGGCGACTCAACGGCCAGACTGATACGCGCTGCCACGAACGACGATGACGTCAAGGCGCTGGTGCTGCGCGTGGACAGCCCCGGCGGGAGCGCATTTGCGTCCGAAGTTATTCTGCGGGAGCTGGAAGCCTTCCAGGAGACCGGCAGGCCGCTTGTCGTATCCATGGGCAGTGTGGCCGCGTCCGGAGGTTACTGGATATCCATGGCGGCGGACCGGATCTATGCCAGTCCTTCCACGCTGACAGGCTCCATTGGCGTGGGGGCGACTTTGCCGACGTTTCAGCGGTCGCTGGAAGCGATCGGGGTTCATGTGGACGGCGTGGGGACCACCGAAATTTCAGAGCTTTTCGACGTGACCCGGGAGCTCAGCGACAGCGGGCGAGAACTTATCGGCCACTCTGTCTCATGGCTGTATCGTGAGTTCATGGAGAAAGTGGCCACACACCGGGATATGACTGCGGAGGCGGTGGAAGCGGCAGCCCGCGGCCGCGTATGGACGGGTGCGCAGGCACAGGAACTTGGACTGGTGGACGAACTGGGTCAGCTGGACGATGCGATTCGTGCGGCAGCCGAACTCGCGGGCCTGGAGGAGGACCGCTACCAAATCGAACCGTTCACGCCGCCGCTGGGTTTCGCAGAAAGACTTGCGATGGAGATGGTGAAAATCGGCAGCCCGCTGATCAGTGCGCTGCAGCTTGACTTCCCACTGTCCGGATCACTGAAGGCGTTGCTCGATGCGACGCGGGAACCGCTTGAGTTCGCTCGTCGTTTCAACGATCCGCGCGGAATCTACGCCTACTGTTTCTGCGACGTGCGCTGACGGGACGCACTCATGGCGGACAGCTCTGCCAGGACAGATTCCGAGCAGCTGCGGGTCGATCGGTGGTTGTGGTGCGCGCGGTTCTTCAAGACACGCACCGCAGCGGCTGGCGGCGTTCGCGGCGGGCATGTCAGGGTGAACGAACAGCGGGTGAAGGCATCGCACACGATCAGGATAGGCGATGTCATTTCCGTGACGGGATCGGGCACTTTGCTTGAGGTTGAGGTGACAGGTATTCCTCTGCGCCGCGGACCGGCTGCCGAGGCGCGTCAGCACTACAGGGAGACCGAAGCTTCAGTCGCGCGACGTGAGGCAGCAGCGGAACAACGCAAGGTATTGGCGTCACTGCCCCTGCCGCCTACCCGAGGGCGACCGGACAAGCGCACCCGACGACTGCTGAGATCGAAACGCGAACACGACGCATTGGAAGACTGAAGCAGATCCTGCTTCAGCGAGGTTTTTTCGGGAAGTCGTAATACTCGAGACTCGTGTTGTCCGCGCCTATATCCTGCCACCGCGGCGCGCTTGAGCTGATGGCGATCACGCCGGCCGTGGGCAGATTATCCAGATGTACGTCGCTGAGCAGGTCATTGACCAGATCGGTGATGCCAGGATTGTGACCGACCAACGCCAGCGAAATTGCATCATCAGACTGTGCGCGGATGACGGCCAGCATCCTGGCGGCTGAGGCGAGATAAAGCCCGGCAACTACGTGCAGCCTGTCCGGCGGGACCGACAGCGCATCAGCCAGCACATGTGCCGTCTGCAGGGCACGACGCGCCGAACTGCTGAGTATCAGTTCGGCCTTGCTGCCGTGTGCTGCGATGCGTGCGGCCATATCCGGCGCATTCTTCATTCCGCGGGGAGCCAGCGGCCTGTCGTGATCGGCCAGCGTGGTGTCGTTCCAGTCTGACTTGGCATGACGCATCAGCAGCAGGTGCCGTGACGGCGGTGACCGGTCGGACATGGATTGGCTTTCCCGCAATATCGCCATCTATAGCAGGCCGGCCTCCAGACGTGCCTCTTCCGACATCATGCTCTGGTTCCATGGTGGATCGAACACGAGTTCCACTTCGGCGCTGTCTATGGTCGGAATTATGCTGACTTTTTCGCGCACGTCCTCAGCGAGAATGTCTCCCATGCCGCAGCCCGGGGCGGTGAGGGTCATCCTGATGAACACCGCGCGGTGTCCCGGCGCCATCTGCTCAACGCGACATTCGTAGATCAGGCCAAGGTCTACGATGTTGATCGGAATTTCCGGATCAAAGCAGGTGCGAAGCTGTTGCCAGATCACGGCCTCGATTTCCTCATTACTGGCGTTGTCAGGTACCTCGGGTGGTTTCACCGGTTCCTGACCGATGGCGTCGGCATCGATGCCGGCAACACGGAACAGGTTGCCCTCGATGTAAACAGTAAAGCTGCCGCCCAGGGCCTGTGTGATGAAACCGGTGATCCCTTGCGGCAGGCGTACTTTCTCGCCGGCCGGGATCAGTACCGCGTCGCAATCCCTGCGAAGCGTGACAGGTTCGTTTCGTGAATGCCGCATGCCCTTACTCCGTGGTCACTTTATCCGCCGAGCTTTCAAGGGCCGCGTCCAGCGCATGCCATGCAAGGCTGGCGCACTTCACGCGGCTGGGGAAATCCCGCACGCCGGCCAGTGCCGCGAGTTTGTCCAGTTCCTCCAGCGGTGCCGAGTCGTTACCGGTCAGCATGTCGTGTACCGTATGGAATAGATCCAACGCCTCCTGGCGGCTCATTCCCTTCACCCTCTCGGTCATCAGTGACGAAGAGGCAACCGAGATCGCGCAGCCCGTTCCTTCGAACTGAAGGTCGGTAATGCGGTCATTTTCGAGTTTCATGTATAGCGTCATCTTGTCGCCACACAGCGGATTCACTCCGTCGATTACGCGGTCGGCGTTTTCAAGCTTGCCGAAGTTGCGCGGATGACGGTTGTGATCAAGGATGACTTCCCTGTACAGCTCCTGCAGTTCGTTCATGCAAAGATCTCCAGCGCCTTCCTGATGCCGGCGATCAGTCGATCGACATCGTCCCGGTTGTTGTAAAGGCCGAAAGAGGCCCGGGCCGTCGCCGATACGCCGAAGAAGTCCATGACGGGCATTGCGCAATGATGGCCTGTACGGATGGCAACGCCATCTGAATCGACGATGGTGCCCAGGTCATGGGCGTGGATTCCATCAACTACAAATGACAGGACTCCAGCCTTGTGCCCGGCCGTTCCTATGATCCGGGTCCCGGGCACGGCTAGCAGGGCAGACGTGGCGTACTCCAGAAGTGACTGCTCGTAGTCGGCCAGAGCGTCGAAATCCACACGTGAGAGATAGTCCACGGCTGCGCCCAGTCCGACTGCACCGGTGATATTGGGTGTACCTGCCTCGAACCTGTAAGGCAGCGCATTGTAAGTACTCTTCTCGAATGTGACGGTGAGGATCATCTCGCCGCCGCCCTGATACGGGGGCATGGACTCCAGCAGCGCACGGCGACCGTACAGCACACCGATTCCGGTCGGACCATACATCTTGTGCCCCGAGAAAGCGTAGAAATCGCAGTCCAGCGCCTGCACATCCACACGAAGATGAGGCATCGCTTGTGCGCCATCGATCAGCACGACAGCGCCGGCGGCGCGAGCTTCAGCGATGAGTTCCTGCAGCGGGTTGATGGTGCCGAGCGCATTCGAAACGTGAACCAGAGAGACGATCCGCGTGCGCGGACCCAGCAGTCGCGAGAAAGCCTCGCGGTCGATCTCGCCGGATTGCGTGATCGGGACTGCTACGAGGCGTGCACCGGCCTGCTCACATGCGATCTGCCAGGGCACGATGTTGGAGTGATGCTCCATGGCACTGACCAGAACTTCGTCACCTTTCGCAAGCTGCGAGCGGCCGAGACTTGCAGCGACCAGGTTGATGCTCTCAGTGGTGCCACGTGTGAAGATGATCTCCTCTCTCGACGCTGCATTGAGCCAGGCGCGAATGCGGTCCCGGGAACCCTCATAGGCCACCGTGGAGCGCTCGCTGAGGCTATGGACTCCGCGGTGCACATTGGCATGATTGCGCGTGCGCTGCGTCCACATGGCTTCAAGCACCTGTCTGGGTGCCTGTGCTGATGCCGCGCTGTCGAGATAGGTCAACGGGTGGCCCTTTATCCGCTGATCAAGGGTCGGAAAATCGGCCCGAAGTGTGGAGATGTCGGTAATCAGCCCGGATGCTCGGTCGATTCCCGGAGTCGGGTTGACGTTGACCATCAGGCATTTACTCCCGTGTATTGTGCAAGCTGCTCCCGTACCCGGCTGCCGAGCTGGTCCCGTAACGTGCTGTCGCGAACCTCGTTGATGACGACATTCGCAAAGGCAGAGGTCAGCATGCTGCGTGCGTCGGATTCGCCTATTCCGCGTGCGCGCAGATAGTAGAGATGCTCCTCATCCAGCTCACCTACCGTGGCGCCATGAGTGCACTTGACGTCATCGGAATAGATTTCCAGCTCGGGCTTGGTATCGATCTCGGCCCTTTCACCCAGCAGCAGGTTGTCGCTGCTTTGTCTTGCTTCAATGCGAGCAGCGCCCGGGTGTACGACCACTTTGCCGTTGAAAACGCCGCGGCCTCCGGTGGCGGCAATGCCGCGAAACACTTCGCTGCTCAGTGTCTGCGGAGCGATATGATCGACTCTGGTGTGATTGTCGACATGCTGTCCATCCGCAGTGAAAAACAATCCGTACAGATCGGTGTTTGCGCCGGCATCCAGCAGCCGGATCTCGGTGTCGTTACGTATCAGCCTGCCGCCCAGATCGACGCAGCCGTACCGAAGGGTGGCATCCGTGTGGAGGTCGGCTACTGTCAGTCCGGTGTGGTTTCGTGCGGGTCCATGGTCCTGAATCCGCAGCAGGTCCAGTGAGGAACCGGAAGCCTGCCGTATCTGGGTCACGGCGTTGATCCAGCCATCGGCATCGCCCATGTCCACGAATCGGATCACCACCTGCAGGCTGACATTGGCGCCAAGGTCGATGACGATACGCGGTTGCGGTGACAGATCCGTTGTTCCGCTGGAGACAAAAACCAGGTGAACCGGGGCGAAGTTGGTCTGGTCCGCTGTGGCCTCTATCCATGCGCCGTCCTGGGCAAGCGCAGTGTTCAATAATGCCAGTGGATGTTCGTCCAGCCGGTTCCGGGGAGCATGGGTACGTTGCAGATTTTCCCATTCATCTCGCAGACTGCTCACGCGTAACGCACCATTGCTCGCGAATGGCGAACTTGCCTGTGCAATGTGGTGACCGTCCACGAACACCATCCGAGTTACACCGTCTGGGCAAAGTGGTGCCACCAGCTCATGCAGCTTGCTGATGTCCGCAGCGACAGGGCAGGCCGGCAACAGGTTCAACGGTCTGGATGCAAGCGACTTGATGTCGGTGTACTTCCAGTTCTCCATGCGCCGGTCGGGCAGCCCCTGCTCGCGAAAGGCGGCCATGGCCCTTTCTCTCAGTTGCCCGGCAGCGAGGCCGCCCGGCAGTTCATTGCGTGCAGCGTCAAAGGCAGCACTGATGGCCTCCATGCTCATCCGTTCGCGACCTCGTCCAGTATCCAGTCATAACCGCGGCTATCCAGTTCCCGCGCGAGTTCGGCACCGCCCGACCTGACAATGCGTCCGCCGGCAAGTACATGCACGAAGTCCGGGACCACCAGTTCCAGAAGCCGCTCATAGTGCGTGACCAGAATCATCGAACGCTCAGGGCCGCGCATGCTGTTGACGCCGGCCGCGACGATTTTCAGGGCGTCGACATCAAGACCGGAATCGGTTTCATCCAGCAGCGCAAGACGTGGCTCCAGAACCATCATCTGCAGAATCTCGTTACGCTTCTTTTCTCCACCGGAGAAACCCTCGTTGACGCTGCGATTCAGGAAGTCTTTTGGAATCTGCATCAACTCCATCTTGTCCCGGATCATTTTCATGAACTCGAACGCATCCACCTGTGGCTCACCGCGCGCCTGTCGCTGTGCGTTCAACGCTGCCTTGAGCAGGTAGGCGTTGTTGACTCCGGGAATCTCGATCGGATACTGAAACGCCAGAAACAGGCCCTTGCGCGCGCGTTCCTCCGGTTCCAGCGCGAGCAGATCCTCGTTGAGATAGTTGGCCTGGCCACCTGTGACTTCGTAGCCGTCACGGCCGGCCAGTACCTGCGCGAGGGTGCTCTTCCCGGATCCGTTCGGGCCCATGATTGCGTGCACTTCGCCCGGATTGACGTTGAGGCTGAGCCCCTTGAGTATGTCGCGCTCGGCGACCCTGACCTTCAGGTCACTTATTTCCAGCATTCCTTGCAACCCTTCCCTGTGATTTCGCCCGTGTGTTTCAGTCTGGTTTCATCCGGTCAGCCGACCGCACCCTCGAGGCTGACGTTCAGCAGATTCTGTGCCTCAACCGCAAACTCCATCGGCAGTTCCTTGAAGACTTCCCGGCAGAAGCCGTTCACGATCATGTTCACGGCATCTTCTTCCGACAGGCCGCGCTGGCGACAGTAAAAAAGCTGGTCCTCGCTGATCTTCGAGGTCGTCGCCTCATGTTCGACGCGGGCGCTGGCCTGTCTGGATTCAATATATGGAAATGTGTGAGCACCGCAGCGATCACCCAGCAGCAGTGAGTCGCATTGCGTGTAGTTCCGTGCGTTGCGTGCGGTCGGCATGATGCGGACCAGGCCGCGATACGCGTTCTGCCCGTGGCCGGCTGAGATGCCCTTGGAAACGATGGTGCTGCGGGTGTTCGGTCCGATATGGATCATCTTTGTGCCGGTATCGGCCTGCTGATAGTTGTTTGCAAGTGCCACGGAATAAAATTCTCCGACCGAGTTCTCGCCGCGCAGTACGCAGCTGGGGTACTTCCACGTGATCGCCGATCCGGTTTCGACCTGAGTCCACGAAATCTTTGAGTTGGCGCCGCGACACTCGCCGCGTTTGGTGACGAAGTTGTAGATGCCGCCACGGCCGTTCTCGTCGCCCGGATACCAGTTCTGTACGGTGGAGTACTTGATTTCCGCGCCTTCCAGCGCGACCAGCTCCACGACGGCAGCGTGCAGCTGGTTTTCATCGCGCATGGGTGCCGTGCAGCCCTCAAGGTAACTCACATGGCTGCCTTCGTCGGCAATGATGAGAGTGCGCTCGAACTGTCCGGTATTGGCGGCATTTATTCTGAAGTAAGTGGAAAGCTCCATCGGGCAGCGCACGCCTTTCGGTATGTAGACGAAAGAGCCGTCCGTGAACACAGCCGAGTTCAGTGTGGCGAAAAAGTTGTCGCGGTAGGGGACGACCGAACCAAGATACTTGCGTACCAGTTCCGGATGATTCTGCACCGCTTCAGAGAACGAACAGAAGATCACGCCGGCTTCCGCCAGCTTCTCCTTGAACGTAGTGGCAACCGAGACGCTGTCAAACACCGCATCGACAGCGACACCGGCAAGCCGGGCCCTTTCGTGCAGCGGGATGCCCAGCTTCTCGTAGGTTTCAAGCAGCTTGGGGTCCACCTCGTCCAGGCTCTTGGGAGCATCGTCCCTGTTCTTCGGTGCTGCGTAATACGAGATCGCCTGATAGTCGATGGGCGTGTAGTGAACGTGGGCCCACTCCGGCTCCTTCATGGTCAGCCAGTGCCGATAGGCATTCAGCCGCCACTCCGTCAGGAACTCCGGTTCCTTCTTTTTTGCAGAGATCATTCGAATCACGTCTTCATTGAGACCGGGCGGGACCGTGTCCTGCTCGATGTCGGTGACGAATCCATGTCGATACTTTCGTGCTATCAGGTCGTCGAGCTGATTGGGGTCGGTAGCCATGCCTGGTGCCTTCGGGTCAGATGGGTCGTGGTTGATATGCAGTATGTGCCGTATGCAGCTCGTCTCAGCGCGGTGCCCGGGAGAGGTGCAGATCGCGCTTCAGATCCAGCGTTGCGGTCAGATCAGGCTGCTGCTGCAGGTCGGCGAGGGAAATTTCGTTCAGGGCTCGCCGAATGCTGTGATTGATGCGTCGCCAGGCCGCGCCGACCCTGCAGACCGCTTCGAGATCGCATTCCCCGCCTGCGGCGCTGCATTCCGTGATCGCCACCGGACCTTCCAGGGCGTCAAGTATCTGCGCGGCGCTGATCTTTTCCGGATCGCGGGCGAGCAGATAACCGCCCTGAGCGCCTCGTTCGGACACAACGAGTCCGGCGCGCGCAAGGGCTTTCAGCAGCTTTCTCACGGTGGCCTGGCCGAGGCGGGTGGCAGAGGCCACTTCGCTCGCTGTGCTCAGCGTGCCTGGTTGCGCCGCCAGCTGTGCCAGCACAATCGTGCCGTAGTCTGTCAGTTTGCTTAGTCGCAGCATATGCCGTTGATCCGAATGCTGATGTCGCGCGTCATCGAAGCCGATTAAAGTAGACTATTTTAGTACTATTTAATCGCTGGGCTCAATCCCGGAGCCCTTCGGCTTCCGGTCCCAATGTCGACCAGGGTAATTCCGTCCGCACTGGCGGAAGGGCAGAGTCAGGGTCGGGAACTGGAGCGGCGACGCTCGTTTTCAGGCATGTATTCGCGGACCTCTTCCAGCCGGGCTTCGTAGCGCGCCCGGTCCACGGCGTGCAGGTCCGGGACCTCAAGCGCCATGCGCAGCTGTGTGACCGCAAGGGGCAGTTGTCCCACCGATACGTAATATTCGGCCATGTAGTGGTGTGCGCTGGCCGTGTCACCCTGCGCATTCGCGGCGCGTGCGATCAGGCGTATCTGTTCCGGAGTCGGCCCGCCGCGAACGTTGTTCAGCAGGTCGAGAAGGATGCGGTGTGCCACGCCCGGCTGCCCGGCATTGATCAGCGCTTCGGCGTGGCTGAGCGTGAGTGGAACGTTGCGTGGAAACAGGCTCATGCCATCTTCATAGACCTGCATCGCCTCTTCACTGCGGCTGTCCGCAGCCAGCGCTTCAGCATAGGCAATGCGGTACCAGATCACTGCGGGACTCTCACCGACCAGTCGCCCCAGGATGTTTGCCGCCTCGGCGTGGCGAGAGGCACGCATCATTGCCAGGGCTGTGCCGTAAAGGTCCGGGGCGCCCAAGGTGTCCGGCGTCCCGGATCCGAACTCGGCCAGCGCAGCAGCCGGAGTGCGGGCATTGCTGACCTTGAGGCGCGCGCGGGTGAGCTGGTAATTGGTGCTGTCTTCGCGGCTGGTGGGCGGTAGCAGACGCGCCCGGCTGCGGGCTTCAGCGATTCGGTCCGTTGTGACGGGGTGAGTACGCAGCAATGCCGGAATAATATCGTTTGACGATCCATAGCGGCGGGCCAGCTTCTCGAAGAACGAGGCCATGGCATACGGATCAAACCCTGCCGCAGCAAGGAGTTCGGTGCCAACGCGGTCGGCTTCGTGTTCGTTGGCCCGCGTGAAGTTGATCTGCCGTTGCATGGCGGCAGCCTGCGAAGCCATGGCCACGCCCTGTAATGCGTCTGTTGGCATGTCCGTGGCAACGCCAAGCAGCAGTGCGGCGACCATTGCCGCCATCGATATGATGCCGGTGCGCTGGCTGTCGTGGATGGAGCGGGCGATATGGCGCTGGGTGACGTGTGCGATTTCGTGGGCCAGCACACCTGCCAGTTCGCTTTCGTTCTCAGTTGCCAGGATCAACCCGGTGTGGATACCGATATAACCCCCGGGCAGCGCAAATGCATTGATGCTGGCATCGTTGATGACGAAAAACGTGAATGACTGGTCACCGCTGTTGCCCGCATGCCCCGCGATGCGTGAACCCAGTGACTGCACGTATTCGGTAAGCTTGGGATCCTCGGCGATCAGGCCTGCTGCGCGCAGCTGGGCGACGACACTGCGGCCGATCTGGGCTTCCTGGTTCCGACTCAGGGTAGCGTCGGCCGGGCTGCCGAAATCGGGCAGCTGGCGCGACTGCGCAACGGCTGTCACCGTGACGCACATCAGCGCGAACCCCAGAATCAGTTGTTTCACGGTGCCCAGACTCCAGCCGATTTTCGCGAACTTGCCCGGATTGGACAGTTTCGCCGCTGCGCCGTTCCCCCGGCTAGAGCGAGTGTACCGCGTCCAGGACCTCGTCGACATGCCCGGGGACGCGGACCTTTCGCCACTCCCTGACCAGCCGGCCGTCCGCATCCACCAGGAACGTGCTGCGCTCGATCCCCATGACCTTGCGTCCGTACATGTTCTTCTCGCGGATGACGTCGAACAGGCGGCACAGCGTCTCGTCGGCATCGGAGATCAGCTGGAAAGGCAGCTGCTGCTTCTCACGAAACCGGTCATGGGAGGCCAGGCTGTCCCGCGAGACGCCGAAAATCGCGACCTCTCGCGCCAGAAACTGCGCGTGCCGGTCCCGAAAATCCTGACTTTCGGTCGTGCATCCGGGGGTATTGTCCTTGGGATAGAAATACAGCACATAGGCCCGGCCGGCCAGATCCTTCGAAGCGATCCTGCCGCCGCCGGTGACGTCGGCATTGAAAGCCGGCACTTTCTTGCCCACTGCGATCTTGCTCATCAGTACTCTCCCGGGCGCGTTGGTTGCCGCGACCTGTTTCTGTCCATATTCAGCCGTGCTTGACAGGCTCCATGATGGCGTCGACGTTGAGCTGGTCGCAGAAATCCATGAATTCCTCGCGCAACGTGGCGATATGCACACTGGCCGGAATATTGACGAACATCTGCACGGAGAACATCGACGCACCGGTGTGCGCGGCAGCATAACTGCGTGTGGAAATCTCCCCGATCTCCACTTTGCGGGCATTGAAGAACCCTGCAAGGCTGTGTACAACGCCCGGCTGATCCAGCCCCACCACATCGACCGCATAGGGCAGCAGATCCTTGGCAAAGTGCCGGGGTTCCGTACGTTTGAGCTGCAGGCTCAGGCCGTGATGGGTGGCGAGCCGGTTGAGATCGCGTTCCAGGCGGCTGATCGTGTGCCAGTTGCCGGCGACGAGCAGCAGCAGGGCGGCTTCGGAGCCGAATGAAGACATGCGGCTTTCCTTGATATTTCCGCCGCATTCAAGGATCACCCGGGTCAGCTCCTGAACAATCACGGTGGGCTCTCCGCCTACCGCTGACACAATCATGAGCTGTTCCATCGTGCGTAACTGGATCCGGATTCGGGGTGGGCCGCAAGTTTAACCCGTCAGGGGACGGCTGTAACGGATGTAGTCCCTTGGTTGCGTGCTGCCGGGGGCGCCAGTACCATGCGCGGCGTGTCGCAAGAGGTTAGGAAATGAAACTCGCCGGCAGCATGGTTGCGCTGGTTACGCCCATGGACGAGGGCGGAGCCGTTAACGACCGGGATCTGGAACGGCTCATCGCCTGGCACGTCACGGCAGGCACCGATGCATTGGTCATTGCCGGTACCACGGGGGAATCGGCTACGCTGGATCATGATGAACACGTGGCGCTGGTTGAGCGTGCATGTGAGCATGCCGACGGGCGCATTGCCATCGTTGCCGGTACCGGGTCGAACTCGACGGCCCAGACGCTGGCACTGTCGCGCGATGTGGAACACCTGCCGATAGCCGCATACCTGGTTGTCACCCCCTATTACAACAAGCCGACTCAGGAAGGCCTCTTTCGCCACTTTTCAGCCGTCGCCGATGCCGTCTCGCATCCGGTCATTCTGTATAACGTGCCGGGACGTACCGCCGTCGACCTGACGGTAGAAACCACGGCCCGACTGGCCGCGCACGACAACGTGGCAGCACTCAAGGACGCTACCGGGGAACTCGATCGCGTGTCGTCACTCAGAGAGCTATGTGGCGATCAATTCATGCTGCTGAGCGGTGATGATGCGACTTCCCGTGAATTCATGCTGCTGGGTGGTCACGGTGTGATTTCTGTGACTGCGAATGTGGCTCCGGCTGCGATGAAGGCGCTATGCGACGCCGCAAGGCTTGGGCGCCGTGAAGAGGCGCAGCGCATCGATGCAGATCTGCAGGGACTGCACCATGCGCTTTTCTGCGAGAGCAACCCGATTCCGGTCAAATGGGCCATGCAGCGGATGGGCCGTATCGGGCCCGGCATACGTTTGCCGCTGACACCGCTGTCCTCGCATTGCCACCAGACGGTGCAGGATGCCATGACGCAAGCCGGCATAACGACAGGGACTTACGAATGAAGTATTTGCGTGCTGCCGTTCTGATAGGGCTGGTCGTGATGCTCTCCGCCTGTAGCCGTGGTGGTGCTCTCAGTTGCGCCGATGCCCAGCGTTACGCGAACCGCGACAGTATTCCGCCACTGGTGGTGCCGGAAGGTCTGGTGCCGCCGAACCAGTCACAGTCGCTGGTTATTCCTCCGCCAGCGGACCGTACGGTCACGCTGGACAGCCCCGAGCGGCCATGCCTTGAGTCGCCGCCGAGGTTCGAGGCGGCCACGTCATAACGTCGGACGGCCTCGGCTCGAAGATCGCCTGCGTATCTGCTGACAACCGAGGAGTCTCGTATCTGTCGTGCCCGGTGCCTGTTCCAGGCACTCTCGTCCTGTTCTGGCTCAGCCTGTGGCATTGCAACAGTAAGCTGTGTGATTGTGGGCACGATCTGAGAGGTCCGTGCTTTCGGTCGTCGCCCGCCTGGGTGATACTTGCGCATCATGGAGAATCAGGACACGGCTGTGTCTCCTGACGGGGAAACCAAACGTCAGGCCTGGACGCCGGCAGAGCTGGGTTATGCGGTTGCGATGTTCGTTGCGGCCAGCGCACTGCTTGCGTTCGCGATGTGGCAGGCCAACGACTTTTCCCCGATAAGTCAGCCGGGTGTGGCGCTGTTCTTTCTCGCCTATGGACTGTTCACGATTTCCATGGGCTACCGTCATCCCAACTCTGCCTATTATTCCTTCGACCGCGTCTCTCAGGTGGCCAGCATTCTGGTGCTGGGTCCTGTCGCGGCCGCTCTGGTCAACGGCACAGCTTCATTGCTGTACCCGCTGCATCGATTGTGGAAGGGCCGTTCCGCAGCTGACGTTGCCATCGCCTCGTTGAATAACGGTGGGCTGATGGCGCTGATCGTACTGGTGTCCGGCCTTGTGTATACCGTCCTTGGCGGCGAAGTTCCGCTGACCACACTGAGTGCAAACATGGTGATCGCGCTGCTGGCGCTGGTCCTCACGATGCAGGCGCTGAACGACATCGGTTACGCCGGGTTGATGCGGATGCGACGGAAGGGGAAGGCAGGTGACACGCCGTTCCTGAATCTTTTTTCGATCGCCCTGGAGCTCGGCTCTGCCGTGACCGCCGTGCTGGTGGCGATTGTGTTCAACGTCATGCCCATAGAGGTGTTTGTCCTCCTGTTGCTGGTTCTCAGCCTGGGCATGTTCGCTTTGCGACAGTTCGCGAACATGCGCTACAAACTGGAACTGCTGGTCGATGAACGAACCCGCAGCCTGCGCGAGAAGACCCTGGAGCTGGAGCGTCAGGCCACACAGGACAAGCTAACTGGCCTGTATAACCGTCGCTACGCAGACAACTGGCTGGATCAGCAGCTCGACAGGGCACGTCGTTATCGGCAGCACCTTACGATTGCGCTGGCCGATCTCGACGGGTTCAAGCAGATTAACGACCGGCACTCGCATGCCGCCGGTGACGAAGTGCTGCGCAGAGTCGCGGCGATTTTTCGGGAACGGTGCCGCAGCTCCGACATGGTTGCGCGTTATGGCGGCGAGGAATTCCTGATCTGCTTCCCGGAAACCGACATACGCAAGGCGCGCGTGATCTGCGAAGAACTTCGATCAGCCATTGAGATGGAGACCTGGACCGCTTTGGGTCTGCCCGGGCGGGTTACCGTGAGTTTCGGTCTTGCGGAAAGGCGGTCGGACTCTTCCAGGCAGTCGCTGTTGAGTGCTGCGGACCTGCGCCTTTATGCGGCGAAGAACAACGGCCGAAACCAGGTCATTGCCTGAGGATTCCGGATCGTCGCCTTTACGGGTTCCGATCGCCTGAGTAAGCCGGCGGGCGGTGCCGCCTTGTGCACCGCCCGCCTTCTTTCTGGCCGGTCGCGGGCGCGACCGGCGCCTCGCTGGTAGGGTCAGCTGCGATTGTCCGGGTTCTGGCCGCCGCCGGGTGACGGATCTGCCGCGGTTGCGCCGCCTGACGAGCCTGAAGTGCCACCACCGCCCTGACCTGATCCGGCATCCTGCTTCTGTCGCGCGGTTTCCTGCAGCTGGGCGGCCTTCGCCCTGGCCTGCTGAAGTCCGGCGTTGAGGCGGTCTTCGATTTCCGAAGCGTCTATGCCCTCGGATGCATTCAGGTAAATGATGTTCAGCCCCATCAGCATCGGGCACATCAGGAGCGCCGTGGTCAGTGCGCCGAGGACCGAAGTGCCTATGCGAAGTGCGGTCTCGTGGCCTGTAGGCTGGCCGGCACCCAGAAATGAGGTCGCCTGGCCCATGAGACCACCCGGCAGCTGATCACCTAGGATTCCCGCGGAGAGACCGCGCATGATCAGGTAGCCGACGGCAAAGAAAAACACCAGCACCAGCGTTGCAATGAACATCAGGATGCCAAGGATGATCAGGTTGATGATGACCTGAATCGCTCGTTTCCGGGCAATGGCGGCAAGCCGCGCGATGGAGCCGAAAATGGTGTTGCCTTCCCAGATCGCCGGACCAAGCAGCTGCCATGCGACAAACAGTCCGGCATAGAACAGTGCCCCGACCACCGTCAGCAGTGGTACCACGAAGGTGTATAGGATTGGGCCAATAAAGGGAATTTTGCAGATCAGAAGTATCAGTGCTACCGGGATAAGGAAAATCAGTCCGGCGAGTATGACTGCCAGTGCGACGACAATGATCTTGCCGGTAGCGAACAGACCCTGAATGTACCCTGTGGTCAGAGAACGCGGCGCCAGTCCCTTCAGCTGCACCATCAGGTGTATGCCCGCAGCGGAGAGTCCAGCCAGTGCCACGACGATGGAAATCAGTCCCATCAGGCCGATCAGCGCGGGTGAGCCGGACTCCACGCCAAGTACCATCAGCAGGCCTGCGATAAACCACGCGATCAGCAGGGAAGAAACCGCTGACACGTTCCGGAAAGCGTCCGCCGCTCGGGTGAGTTCGGTGAAATGCGCAGACCGGGTGATATCTGTTGCGCTCATGATGCCCCCTTGATTATTGGTTGGTTTTTTGATCGGGCGCGCCCCGTTAGTCGCATTTCAACTCGCACGGGCAGCCACGTCAACGTTCGTTTGCGAAGACGGGCCGGAGAATCTGTGACCGGCCTATCGGAATCGCCGGGTGGATCGCGAGACACTGTACCCGTGTGGGTCCTTTCTGCGGGCTCCGATTCGCGCCCGCGGCCGGCAACGGAGGCATGATGTACCACGAGCATTTCGGACTCGAGCGACCTGTTCTTGCGCAGGGTCTGGCAGCGCCCGACGGCCTGTATCTGGGCGCTCGCGAGCAGAAGGTCATGGACCTGCTCGGGTTCGGGCTGGGTGCCGCCGATTCGGTGGCCGTGGTTACAGGGCCGCACGGCGTGGGTAAGACGGTACTGACGCAGGCGGCGCTTGAGAGTGGTGGAACGCGCCAGGCCACGATCAGAGTGACGGACGTCGGCCTGCACGCTGGCGACCTGACGGAACTTCTGCTTGCCGAACTCGGTGTGGCCGCTCACCGGCTTACTCGGGTCGAACGACTCCAGCTCTGGCGTCAGACGCTGGGCGAGATGGAGACGACCGCTTCCAGACTTTATGTGATTGTCGAACGTGCGGATGCCACCGATATCTCGGTGTTGCGTGCGCTGGAAATTCTGACGGCTCGCGACGCGGCCGGGTTCGCAGGCGCGAACCTGCTGCTGCATGGCACTGCGGCCATACGCGAGACCCTGTTGTCACCGGCACTGGAGCCGTTATGTCAGCGCGTGCGGCAGCGGGTTGAGGTCGCCCCTATGGGCGAAGCGGAAGCCGCGGCTTACTGGCGACACAAGCTCGAACTCATAGGCGGTGATCCGGACCGCCTGCAGTCAACTGATGTGCCGCAAGCTTTGCACCGGTGCTCGGCGGGAGTTCCACGCGTCATGGACCGTATCGGAGATGCAGCACTGGCACTTGCCGCAGGGGAGGGGGCCTCAACGGTGACAGTGAGCCATATCGAAGAGGCTGCAGTACGTCGCGCTGGCTATGAGGAGCAGTCCGGACATTCCCTGTCGGAAAAGGCGGATGCCTCGGGTACGGAACCGGCCGCTGTGCCGGTGCTCACCGATGCGGTCGACGAAGGGGAGGAGGGTCGCGACGGTCCAGTCGCGGATGACTGGGTCGATCGGGTGCTCAGCGCCTGACCACAACGGCAGCTGGTCTGTTCTCAAGCCGCAACGTCCCGACACTTTACGTCAAAAGAAAAAGGGCGGAGGCACCTGCTGGTGCACCCCGCCCCTGATGTCTCCAGAGACGCTCTTCTGACAGCTATTCAGACGCCGCGAGCATCTCCCGTGCGGCGAGCCCGTCGATGATTTCGAACCAGGTGTCATAGGAACCTGCCATCGCGCCAGTGATCACGTACTTGCCGTGCACGACCACTGTCGGTGTTTCGCCTATCGTGTAGCGACCGGCCAGCTCACGGGCGCGTTCCATGCGGAACTGGACCGTGAATGAATTCCAGGCACTGGTGAAATCTTCCTCGGAAACACCGAAGCGACCGAAGAACCGCCGCAACGATGACTCCGAATCCAGCATGTTGTTGTTGGCGTGGAACTCCTGGAAAAAGGCCGAGTGTATTTCCTCGGTGATACCCAGCACTTCTGCAGTGTAGTAGGCCTGGGCATGCACGATCGCGACCCGATGGAACATGGCCGGGATGCGCACCAGATTGATGTAGTCGGCCTTGCGCTCTTTCCAGCGGGTGATATGCGGTTCGAACGCGTAGCAGCCCGGACAGCTGTACATGAAGATTTCTGCGACTTCGATCTGGCCTGTGTCGGTGCTGATCGGTTGTGCCGGTGACAGACGGCGATAATGCTGGTTGGCTTCAAATCGGGAAGCGGCCGCGGCCTTGGCGGCAAGCTCCTCCATGTCCACCTCGAATTCAACAACGGACGCGCTGTCTGAGCTGACGGCAGCGGATGCTGTCTGCTCGCCCGAACGGGCCTGTTGGGCTGGTGCCGATGCCGCGGCACTGTCCTGGCTGCGAGCGGCCGCGTTGCCGGCAGGTGCCTGCGCGGCGGTCTGTGCAGTCGAATTATCGCCGCCACTACAGGCGGCGAGCAGCAAGGCGAGCAGTGGGGCTGCGAATCGGATGCTCACGTTCCTATACTCCGGAAGCAATCAAGGCTGCAATGCTAACCCAGTGCCCGCCGGTATCAAACCTTCAGCGAGTGCGGAAATGGCGGAGAGGGTGGGATTCGAACCCACGAGACGGTGTAACCGCCTACTTGACTTCCAATCAAGCGCCTTCGACCACTCGGCCACCTCTCCGCAACCGCGCCCCGTCAGGCCGCGCGAGATTAACGCAGTGTCACCCACCTTTCAAACGCCTGTGCGCCCATCCTTGCGGGCTGGTAAAGTACCCGCTGGTCCGCGTCGGTTCCCCCGCGACGACCAGCCGTGAACTCCGTCAGGCCCGGAAGGGAGCAGCGGTAGCGGCCAGGTCGGGCGCCGGGGTCGGGCTGACGCGGATCTTCATTTCCTGAACGAGGTCTCGGCACTGTTCCTGTGAATTACACGGTTCTGGCATTGAAGTGGCGTCCCCGCCGGTTCGGGGACCTCGTCGGCCAGCAGCACGTGGTGCAGGCGCTGGTGAACTCGCTTGCCGCCGAGCGGCTGCACCACGCCTACCTGTTCGCCGGCACCCGTGGCGTGGGAAAGACCACGGTCGCACGCATCCTGGCCAAGGCGCTCAATTGTGAACAGGGCATCGCAACAGAACCCTGCGGCACGTGCGACAACTGCGTCGCGATCGATCAGGGACGCTTCGTCGATCTGATAGAAGTGGACGCTGCATCGCGCACTCGCGTGGACGACACCCGCGAGCTGCTTGATAATGTGCAATACGCACCCACGCGCGGTCGTTTCAAGGTGTACCTGATAGACGAGGTGCACATGCTGTCCACGCATTCCTTCAATGCACTGCTCAAGACGCTGGAGGAGCCTCCGCCGCATGTGAAGTTTCTGCTGGCGACCACCGACCCCCAGAAACTTCCAGTGACCGTGTTGTCACGATGCCTGCAGTTCAATCTGAAGAAGCTTACGGTGAGTCAGATTCGCGACCAGCTTGCCAGCATCTGTGACAGTGAGCAGGTGTCGGCAGAACAGGACGGCCTTGGTGCGCTGGCGGAAGCCGCTGCGGGCAGCATGCGTGACGCGCAGAGTCTGCTCGATCAGGCGATCGCGTTCGGCGGCGGTGCAGTAACGGCTGACAATGTGCGTGCCATGCTCGGTACGATCGACCGTTCACAGGTTCTGCGCATTCTCGAGGCGTTGGCCGAGCGGGATGGAGCGGCGCTCCTGCAGGAGGCTGCGGCGCTCGATCAGCAGGCCGCGGACCATGAGACGGCCCTCGATGCCCTGATGAGCGCGTTGCAGCGTATTGCGGTGATTCAGCTGGTGGGGGAGCGGGATCCGGATAGCGATGCGGCGGAACTTGAACCCCTTGCCAGCCGGTTCAGTCCGGAGGAGGTTCAGCTTTACTTTCAGATTGCCCTGAACGGGCGGCGTGATCTGGCCTGGTGCCACGACGGCCGCGTAGGGTTCGAGATGACGCTGCTGCGCATGCTGGCGTTTCATCCGCTTGCAGACGACGGCGAGCCGGCCTCAGCGCCGCCTCGGCGTGCCTCGACGACCACACGAGTGCAGCGGGTGGCGCAGTCAGCGCAGGCGGCGGCTGAGCCGGCTGGACGGAGTCGCTCTGTCGAGCAGGATCAGGCCGTAGCTCCGCAGCGCACGCAGGCCCCGCGTCCCACAGTGCCGGCCGCGGCAGAGGCCGCCGAAGGGCAGAGTATGATCCGCGGGAACGAGGGTGCGGATGCCGGCGGCCATACAGGCGAAGTGCCGGGACTACCAGCCGGAGGCTGGCCAGCCCTGCTGCAGGCTGCTGAAGTTCGCGGTATGGCGCGTCAGCTGGCCGACCACTGCGAAGTCAGCAGGGTCGCTCCGGGCAGGATCGAACTCGTGCTGCGCACGGAAAGGGCGCATCTGCTTACCGAGCGCATACATGCGCGGCTGGAAGCGGCGCTGGCGGATCATCTGGGCGGAACGCTGAAGTTGCGAATCACGACCGGCGAGCCACCTCGACCCACGCCTGCCGATGTTCGCGAAGCGAATGAGACAAGGCGCATGCGCGAGGCACGCGAGACGATTGAACAGGATGCCAATGTCAACGCGTTGCGTTCCGCATTCGATGCGGTCGTCGAGGCGGACAGCATTCAACCACTGGAATCAGGGACGGAGAGGTGACGATGAAAGGCTTGGGCCAATTGATGAAGCAGGCTCAGGAGATGCAGGCCAACATGCAGAGGGCACAGGAGGAGCTTGCATCGCTTGAGGTCGAAGGGGAGTCCGGTGGCGGAATGGTCAAGGTGCGCATGACATGCAAGTACGATGTGCGCGGCGTGAACATCGAAAGCGGCCTTATGAGTGAAGACAAGGAGATGCTCGAGGATCTCGTGGCCGCCGCCATCAATGACGCGAATCGCAAGGTCGAGTCGACGGTGCAGGAAAAGATGTCGTCTCTGACGGGTGGCCTGCCGCTGCCTCAGGGTTTCAAGCTGCCATTCTGAATTGTGCCGTCATGATCGTGTTCAGCCTCATCTGCGGATACCATCGGTTTTCATGAGCGATTACGGCTATTCGCCATTGCTGCAGCAGCTGGTCAAGGCATTGCAGTGTATGCCGGGCGTGGGATCGCGCTCTGCGCAGCGCATGGCCCTGCATCTGCTGGATCGTGATCGCGACGCGGCGCTGAAGCTTGCGAAAGTGCTGGATGAAGCGGCCCGTCGTATTCAGCATTGCAGTGTCTGTCGCATGCTGACCGAGGCGCCTGTATGCGCGCTTTGCAGCAGTCACACCCGGGACAGCAGCAAGCTTTGCGTGCTGGAGACGCCGGCGGATCTGCTGGCAATAGAGAATTCGGGCGCATTCCGTGGACGTTACTTCGTCCTGATGGGTCATCTGTCGCCTCTGGATGGCATAGGGCCTGCGGAGCTCGGCATGGAACTTCTGGAGCAGCGCTTCGCAGAGGAGAGCATCAGCGAAGTGGTACTGGCTACCAGCGTAACAGTCGAGGGCGATGCCACTGCGCACCTGATAGCGACGCTGGCGCGACGCCATGGCATTCGCGCCAGCCGCATCGCTTACGGTGTGCCCATGGGTGGTGAGCTGGAGTTCATCGACAGTGGCACACTTTCACGCGCGCTGTCCGGTCGGCGGGAACTCGAAGTTGGCGATCAGGAATACTCACAATGAGCGAAAGTGACAGCCGCGATTGTCTTTTCTGCCGCATTGTTGCCGGTAAGCTTCCGGCGCAACGCGTTTATGAGGATGACGAGGTGCTCGGGTTTCGAGACATCAGACCGCAGGCGCCGGTGCATTGTCTGCTGGTGCCCAGGATTCACCTCGCCACACTGAACGATTTCGATGAGGCCCACCTGCAGCTTGCGGGCAGGCTCATGCTTGCCGCCAGGGCAGTTGCGAATGAGCTTGCGCTGCCGGGCTATCGTGTCGCGATGAACGTGAACCGTGAGGGCGGGCAGGTGGTTTTTCACGCACACCTGCATCTGTTGGGCGGGCGGGCGATGAAAGGTGAGCTGGGCTGAAGCCCGTCCCATCCGCGGTACGAGGCGAACGCGAAGCGCCAACGGCTGTTTTGCGAGAAACCCGTGCTTGCGTGGTTACGTGCGTGGGCGTCTGTCCGTCAGTCTCTCGACGATTGCCAGCAGATTCAGATAGCTCTCATAGCGCCGCCTGCTGATAGCGCCGCTGGCGACTGCAGCACGAATCGTGCACTCCGGTTCCTCGATATGACGGCAGTCGGCGAACCGGCATTGTCCGGTCAGTTCTGCAAATTCGGCGAATCCGAAATGCAGGTCCGGGAGATTGCTGATATGCGGCGTATAGGCGCGCACTCCGGGCGAGTCCACCAGTTCGCCGCCGCCAGGCAGTTCGTGCAGTACCGAAGTCGTGGTCGTGTGCCGGCCGTGATCGCCCTTCGCGGACAAACCGCCCACCGACTGCAGCGACTGGCCCGTCAGTGCATTCGTCAGCGATGACTTTCCTACCCCCGACTGGCCGACGAGCGCGCATCGTTCACCGGACATCACCCCGGCAAGCGCAGCGACGCCAGTGGCGGTGATGGTCGAGGTCCGGAATACCCGATAGCCAATGCGTTCATAGTCCGAAAGGCATCGTCGTGTGGCTTCAGGGTCCGACGGTTCGAGATCGGTCTTGTTGTACACAATCACTGCGGGCAGGTTCATCAGGCGTGCCGCCGCCAGGTAGCGGTCCACGACCGACCAGTCCGGTGCCGGTCGCGCCGCCGTCACGACAACCAGCGAGGTCAGGTTGGCCACGATCACCTCCCGGTTGCCACGGCTGTCGGTACGCGCCAGTTCTGTGCGCCGCGGCTTGATTGCCGTCACGATCCCTGTGCCGTCGTCCTGCAGCGTCCATTCAACCTCATCGCCGGCGACAGGGGACAGCCTTCGTCCGAGCGTCTGGCACAGGTGCCGCTGGCCCTCGATGTCGCGCACGTCCACATGTTTGCGGTAACGGGCGACGACCAGGCCGGTCAGGCTCATAGCGCTCCCACCTGTGTCGTACTGCTCACTGCTACAATCATGACGGAAAGGAGACGTGGTGAGACTGAAAGACAACCTGGTATGGATCGATCTGGAGATGACCGGACTCGATCCCGACAAAGATTTCATTATCGAGATTGCCACGGTGGTGACCGACAGGAACCTGGCGGTGCTTGCCGAGGGGCCACTGTTCGCGATTCATCAGTCCGACGAAGTGCTCGGCCGCATGGACGAATGGAATACGCGCCAGCATGGCCAGTCGGGTCTTGTGGAACGCGTTCGGGCCAGCAGTGTGACCGAACGTGAGGCCGAACAGGCGACGCTGGAGTTCCTGCGAAAGTATGTGGACCAGGGTGCTTCTCCGATGTGCGGTAACAGCATATGTCAGGATCGTCGTTTCCTGGTCCGTCACATGCCCGAGCTTGCCGCGTTTTTTCACTATCGGAACCTGGATGTTACGACACTGAAAATTCTCGCCCAGCTCTGGGCGCCTGATGTCGCTGCGAAAGTGCAGAAAGAGCCAACCCACCTGGCGTCTGCGGACATCTATGACTCCATTCGCGAGCTGTCGGTATACAGGGAACACCTGCTGAAACTGTGACAGCCGGCAGGATCGATCGGCCTGATTGTCAAGTCTTGGTGGATGATTGCGGCTTGTGGCATGCTCGATCCGATGTTGGCAGACAGTCTGATCATACCGGAGTGTATCTATCGGCCCGGAAGCTTTTCGGGGCTGATGACCGTCTATGAGAGCAACTACATCAAGTGGACGCAGCTGATCGGCGACGATTTTCCGCAGTCCGGGCAGTACCGGTCGCGATCGCGACGGGACTGCGATCTGTTTCTGGATGTGATGCGCCGCGAGCCTTACACGACCACACTACTGCTGACCTACCGGTTCGAACTGCCCGACAAGGGGTTCATCGCCGATCCCGACCTGACACTTCGCGTGTATCACGATGCACGCCTTGTTGAGGCGGTCTGCGTCAGCGACTGTCATCATCATCACAAGCTGGTGGAGCTGGCCAGCGCCCATTCGGCGGAACTGGGACGTCGATGGAAAGTGAACGTGATGTTCAACAAGTGGCTGGACTATCTGCTCGATATGAATCACGAGCTGCTGCCGGCCTGAACGGGCCGGTTCCTTGCGGTGAATCACGGTTTCCGCGCCCGGATCCCTATATATTTCGCAGTGCAATGCGATAGGGCGCGGCTCTGCGGTGGCACGGATAATGTTGACGGGACTACTGGCCAGGCCGGACTCGGCAGGCCCCAATGAACAGCTGCTGAAGCTTTACTGGAACCGTGCGTCCGTGAAGCGGGAGCTTCGTGCCCTGCGGCGCGAGCGGCACGATCTTCTCGATAAGCTCAAGGACCACGAAGGTGCCATCGTACGCGCCCGTGAGCAGCTGGATGGTCTGGAAAAGCTGCTGACGAATCCGCTGGCAGCGGCGAATGCCATGGTGTATTTCCAATTGCGCCACCTGTGGCGAATCGGTGTGCAGCGGCTTGAGCAGTTCGCCAATGAGCTCGAAGCACAGCGCATGAAGCGCGAGCGAGCGCAGCTTCACGAATCAGCGCTGGCGAAGCGTCGTCGGCGACTTGATGCGGTGGACGAGAAGATCCAGGGTCTGTTCGTGAAGCGAAAGCGAGTCGCGGCGGAGATCAGCGATCTGGAACGTCGACTGGAGCAGATGAATGTGCTGGCAAGGTTTTTCCGCGGACCGGGGCTGAAACGCCGTGTACGCGGCCTGCGTAATGGCATTCGCGTGCTCGAGGCGCGACTCGAGGAGTTCAGGGAACTTACCGAGAAGATCGAAGGCGAGCCATTGCCGGAGCCGGAAGAACTCTCAATCGAGAGTCGCCGGCTGGTCAACGTTGCAGTGATCGCGCTGGCTCAGTATCTGGTGCTTCATTTCTCCGAACACGATCTTGCGTCATTGGCCAGAACGTCCACCCAACGGGCTGTCGGAGACATGAAATTCGGTGACCGGCGCGATTGCGACCGAATGGTGGAGCGAATCCGCGCCATGATAGACGAGCTCAGAAATCAGAAAGACCTTAGCGAACAGGTGAAGCGCCGGGCGGATTTCCTGCGGGCGACTCAGGTCAGTTATCGGAACGATGCCGATTCGGTGCCGATGATGGAGAGTCTGGAGTCGATACTTCCCAGGTTGGACAAGGCCCGCGACAAACCATCCCGCAGGACAAGTGACGCGCCACTGCGCGTCAATGTCCTGGCCGATGATTACTGGGATATCTTCTCGGTAATGCGCTAACGGCGGGTTTCGCTTTCCGGGCTCGCGGGTGTCGCCGCACCTGCTGTGCCAGTCAGCAGCCGGCGCTGCACTGGTGTGAGCTGTTCCAGAACCGCCATCTCCGCCACCAGGCGGGTGGCCTGATCCAGCAGGATCTTGTCTATGGTTCCCGGATCCTGTTCCAGCTCCTCCAGCGACGCCAGTGGCTCAAGGCCAAGGGCTACGCGCCGGTCGTTCTCCCGCTCCAGAGCCAGGGCTTCCTCGCGCTCCAGTTCAGCCCGGCGTTCGTCCAGATTCAGCGAGATGCTCGTACGGCTGCGCTGAATTTCACTTGCCTCGACGTTACGCAGCAGGTACTGGAAATTCGGGTCGTTTGCCGTTCGCATGCTGTGCTGCACCGTAAGCGCTTCTATCGCTGTATTCAGCGGTGCTCGGGCACGGAAGCGCGTTGATTCGATGCGGTCCCAGGGCAGGGCGGTGTCTCGCGCGCTCTCACCGACGACAGTGGTATCGACCAGCGATGGCAGCTCGATATCCGGGATCACGCCACGGTGCTGGGTGCTTTCGCCCGTGACGCGATAGTACTTGCCAACAGTCAGCGTCAGTTGTCCGTTATCGCTGCCGCGCATGACCCGATCCAGATTGAAAAGGTTCTGCACGGAGCCTTTGCCGAAGGTCTGCTGACCGATCACGATGCCGCGTCGGTAGTCCTGTATGGCCGCCGCAAAGATCTCGGAGGCGCTGGCACTGAAGCGGTCGACAAGCACTGCCAGCGGACCGTCATACAACGGACCTGCAGTCGGCGCATCCAGAACCTGTACGTTCCCGCGCAGTTCACGCAGCTGCACGACAGGGCCGCGATCGATGAACAGACCACTGAGTTCAGTGGCTTCGGAAAGATGACCGCCACCATTCTGCCGCAGGTCCATGACCAGACCGTCTATGCCCTGTTCCTGGAGCTCGATCAGAAGGCGGGCCACGTCCCGTGTCGTACTGCGATAGTCCTCGTCACCTCGGGTTCGCGCGGCAAAGTCCTGATAAAAGCTGGGCAGTCGGATGACACCGATACGATAGGTTTCGTCATCCAGCTGCACTTCCATCAGCTCGCTCTTCGCAGCCTGTTCCTCGAGGCGAACCTTGTCACGGATCAGGTCGATGACGCGCTCAGGTGATCCCGGCGAAGCACCGGCAGGCAGTACGCGGAGTCGGATCATGGTTCCGCCCGGGCCCCGGATCTTGCGCACCACATCGTCCAGGCGCATGCCGATCACTTCCACGAACTCACCATCCGGACCTTCGGCCACGGCCATGATCCTGTCCTGCGGACGCAGGGTGCCGTCAATCTGCGCGGGACCGCCCGCGATCAGATCGACGATGACGACATAGTCGTCCTGGGTCTGAAGTGAGGCGCCGATGCCGTCATACGACAGGCTCATGGAGATCTGGTACTCCTCGCTCTGACGCGGAGACAGATAGCTCGAGTGAGGGTCTATCGTATGTGCCACGGCGTTGAGATAGGTTTCGAAGACGTCGTCGGAGGTCAGCTGGGCAACACGGGTGTAAAGGCGCTCGTACCGCTCCGTGAGCGTCTCGGCAATCTGTTCCCATTCCTGACCGGCGAGGAGCAGGCGCAGCCCATCGCTCTTCACGCGCTGGCGCCACACCTCGCGCATTTCCTCTTCGCTGACCGGCCAGCCAAGCTCGCTGCGGTCGAAGCGGAATGTCTCGTCAACGGTGAAATCCGGTTCTTCCGCAAGCAGTGAGATCGCGTACTCGACGCGCTCCTGGGTGCGTTCGCGGAACAGGTTGAAGATGTCGAATACCGGCTCCAGCCGCCCGTTGCGTGTGCGCTCATCGAGTTCATAGCGATAACGGCTGAAGGAATTGATGTCGCTGGCGAGAAAATAGACCCGATTGCCATCCAGCGTGTCCAGGTAGCGATCGAGTATGGCCGATGACAGTGAGTTGTCCAGCCGTGGGCGCGAATAGTGCAGCTGTTCGATCAGTTCGGCGACATTGCGGCTGATCTGCGGGTGCCGTTCGCTCATTTCGAGAGGCGGCAGGGGTTCTACGACGGCCCAGGCGACAAGGGAGGTTGCCACCATGATCAGCACGCCGATGGTCGTCCGCTTGAGTATGCTCCTCACAGTCCCTCCTCACATCGTCCTTTACGGTGGCCGATGGCCACGCTTTGCCCAAGTTTCCGGCCCTTGGCTTGTTGAATCAACCCCATTTCAGTCAAAATTGTATTGCGATCACTGAATTGGAAGTTCAATGCGGCCGTTTCTCGTGCTGCTGGGTTTCGTGCTCGGCAGCAGCGCGTCTATCTGTTTCGCACTCGGTGCCAGTGCACTGATATTCATGGTCCTGCAGGGCCAGTATGAGCGGCTGCACGGGGAAATCGCACCGTTATTGATCAGTCTCTCCATCTTCCTTGGTTTGACAGCCGTCGCCGCCATCAGTTTCTACGGAGAGCTGAAACAGACCGGTTGGCGCTATGGAGCGTCGGCCGTGCTGGGTGTCGCGCTTGCGGGCGCGGGCTGGTATTACTGGCCGGCCCAGTAGGGGCGGCTCGAAGGCAGCGCAACGAACGACCCCGACGCTGGCAGCCGTTCATCCTCGTGAGGGCAAGCCTGGACCTGTGACCCCGTGATCGCGGCCTGCGATCAGCGTTTGCGCTGCTTGCTGATCTTGTCCCACGATGAACTGCGGTCGAAGGCGCCGGTGTTGTAGGGGTCGAAACCGCCGTCGGCAGACGTGTCCAGGCTGAGCTCCGGATTGTTGAGCACGTCCAACGGGTCCTTATCGAGCGTGAGACCCTCTGCAAGCATCTCTGCAAGCCGATCTTTCTCCGATCGGGCGGTCTCATTGCGTGGACCCGAAATCGGCATGCCGGGCCGGCCGTCGCCGCTGCGCGGCCGTTTGCTGCCCTGTTTTGCACCGCGCGCACGCCTCGCCGGCACCGCAGACGATGGCGGTGTCGCGGATGGCGGAATGATGTAAACGGGGCCGGACGAGTTGCTCGCGACGTTTGAGTCCCAGCCCAGCAGGCGTCGCAGGCGTCTGATCATTTTCTTGTGCCCGAGGTCTTGCGATTTCCTCATCAAGACTAGCAAATTCGTGGCTGAAACGAGGAATTTTACATATCGGAACTGTGATCCGGTTCACGCGATCTGCGGCGCCGACCTATCCGCATCGCCAGGCGGGCCGTCTGAATGACCAGCCAGGGGCTGAGCACCAGCAGCCAGGCCTGCGGTGCGCCGGCGGTGAGATCTGCCCAGATATGGTCCATCAGGCCCGTCAGGCCGGCCTCAGATTCGTAGGGTCCCATGATCTGCTGACCGACCAGATAGATCGCAGCGGGCAGGGCGGCCAGTCCAATCGCCAGCAGGACGATTGCTATCAGGATCTCCCGCTTCAGAATGTCGATCATGATGAATTACCTGGTTCCTCATTCGGGCCGTCAGGCGTTGAGTCGCTGTGCTGGAGGCGACTGTCGGCAAGTTGCCGGCGAAGCTGCTCAATCTCCCGTGTCGAGATTATCAGCTGTTCCTGCAGTTCTGCGGCTCTGGCCTGTTCGCGATCTGCGACCTCGCGCGCGAGGGCTTCGCGCTGCAGGCGTTGTGCGACCTCCTGTTCCAGTTCCCTGATCCGCTGCCGGTTGGATTCCGCCAGAGACTCCATTTCTTCCCACCAGCGCTTGCGGCAGGCGACATAGTCGCTGAGTTCCGCCAACTGCCTGGCCATTTCCCGACGCGACAAATGGCCTCCGGGTACTGGGCGGGCCTTCTCGCTGCTGGCAGCGCCTGCGTCGACTGCTGTAACGCCGCGGCGTCGGGTCAACAGCTCGCTGACCCGCTGTTCCAGCATATGGCGATTGTGCTGTTCGGCGGCCAGGGCATCGCGCACCGATGCGGCCTGCGCCTTGACGCGCTCCAGTTGTGCCATGGTCTGCTCCAGCCGCGCTTCCTGCTCGGCGATGCGATCACGCACGTCCCGTTCCGCTCTCGTCCGGAGACTTCTGCTACCCGGCCGACTGCGATCTGGCGGCTCTTTCCGCGGCGCAGGCGCTTCGGGTATCACCTCGGTGAGCACCGGCACGGCAGCCATGTCGTCCGTCAGAACAGGAATCACGTCCCGATCGGCGGCGCGGGACCCTGGAACACCCTTCATGCCCTTCACGACCGGCAGGGCCTCCTGCCGGAACTGACGGCGGTTTGTGAGCTGCGCGGGATTCTTGCCATGAAGCGTTCAGGTAATGGCCGCGAGGTGGTCGTTGGCACGCGATGGTAGCCTGCAGCGCCCGTCCAACCAAGTTGACAGTGTCAAGGTTACGAACTGCGCAATCGAGTCATCAGTCCGCCGGCACCGTCCTGCCACTGGCCCAGGCCCGCAGCGCATTCACCCGTTCCGCCATGACGACTGACAGCGGGCGGGTCTTGCGAAACTCGGCCAGCAGATGAGCGGTCGTTACGTTCTGGCGCAGTGCATGGGCGGCGTATAACGCGGAAACCACTCCCTGCTCGAGCTCGGCGCCCGAGAATCCCTCAGTCACGGAGGTCAGCTGCGCGATGTCGAAATCCTGAGCATTCAGTGAACGACGGCGCAGATGAATGGAGAGGATTTCCGCGCGATGCTGCGGGGCGGGAAGATCGACGAAAAAGATCTCGTCGAAACGGCCCTTGCGCACCAGTTCCGGTGGCAGTTCGCTGACATTGTTGGCCGTCGCGACAATGAATACGTCGGTTCGCCGTTCCGCAAGCCAGGTGAGGAAGGTGCCCAGTACCCGTCGGGAAGTGCCCCCGTCCTGGTCGCCCGTGCCCAGTCCCTTCTCGATTTCATCGAGCCACAGCACGCACGGGCTCATCTGCTCCGCGGTGCGCAGAGAGTCGCGAAGATTGCGCTCTGTTTCGCCATGGTACTTGTTGTACAACGCGCCGACATCCAGTTTCAGCAGCGGTATGCCGAACAGACCGGCGGCAGCCTTGGCCGCCAGGCTCTTGCCGCAACCCTGAACGCCGGTCAGCAGGATGCCCCGCGGTGGATCGAGGCCAGGCGGGCGATCTCCCGAGAACGCATGGCGACGCTGATGCAGCCACACTTTAAGGTTGCGAAAACCCGCAACCTCAGCGAACTCGGAGGCGTCGCATTCGAAACTGAGCACGCCACCCTGATCGAGCAGCGCATATTTCGCCTGCATCACGGCAGGCATGTCGTCCGTGGTGATGGCACCGTCCTGCCAGATCGCATGGCGCGCCAGCCTTTCGGCGTCGCTGTAGGGCAGACCTGTCAGATTTCGCAGCAGCAGTTCACGGGCCTGCGGGTCGACCCGGACATCGCGGCCCGGGAAATCCGTGCGGTACGCCTCCACCAGGCGGTCCACCATGGCAGCGAGCTGTTCGGTATCCGGCAGGCGCAGGTTGAAGCTGGCGCTGAGTCCGCGCAATTCCGCCGGCAGGGACAACGCGTGGCTGATCAGCACCAGGGTGACCCGGTTGCCTCGGGCTGCGATGGCGATGTCCTTGAGCAGCCTGACATGCACGGGGTCGGCGAGGTAGGGATGGAAGTCCAGCAGGACGTAAATGCCGGGTTTGTGAACAGCGCGGATGTGACGCAGCACATCGGTGGGTTCGGAGTTCAGCCGTTGCGGTTCCAGAGCCAGGTCCAGCCGCTGCAGCCCGTCCGTGATGCTCCAGCGGAACAGGGGGCGATACTGGTCCGCCGTGGCCTCCACCGCCAGTCCCGTCAGCATCTTGAGCATGCGCCCTTCGTCGCTGGTTTCGATGACTACCAGTGGCACGCCGGA
The DNA here is from genome assembly GCA_050485685.1 of Gammaproteobacteria bacterium. Taxonomy (GTDB): domain Bacteria; phylum Pseudomonadota; class Gammaproteobacteria; order Steroidobacterales; family Rariloculaceae; genus JBJHBP01. Next base: position 3,552 of record JBJHBW010000015.1, on the reverse strand, counting down.
TCTCAGTACCAGGTCAAGATCCCTGCGGTCAGGCATCGGGGATCGTCCGGTGGCAGGACGGCAGTGCGCGCAGGAACCGCGCCTCAGGCGTGCTGTTCAACTGGGCCGTGACAGTGTGATTGCGACGTCGGGAGCTCGGCTGCGGCCGGCTGCGGCTAGCTGAAGTCCGGATCGGGACCTGCGCCATAACCTCGCGGTGTGGTCAGGAACTGCCGCAACTGCTCGGTCATCCCTCGACAGGCATGCGCCTGGGGCCTTACGACGAACGGGAAGGGAATGATGATGGCAGGCATCACCGAACGCCCCTTCACGTCGGCATGGATGGTGCCGGCATCGGAGAGGTCATGTATGTCCCATACCGTCGCATCATAGCGCGCGTCATCTTCCCACCAGGCCAGCCCCATGCATCCGGCGCCGGCCACGCCCGCCGCGCAGGTAATGCCGCCGCCACTGGCGACACGGTCCGTGGAACCGTCCAGCCAGACGAGGAACCGCACTCCGGTGTCCTGGATTCTGGTCATCACTTCAGGGCGGTCCAGCAATTCAGCGAGGTCGGCGGTGCTCAGCGGTGCAGTGGAAGGCTCGAACCAGGGATAGAGCCGGTCTTCGAACTGTGAGGAATTGTGCACTCGCAGGCCATTGGAGCCTCGCGCCAGGGCATCGCTGATGCACTGGACGAACTCCTGCTCGGTCTCGTGGGTTGCATGATGGCGGCGGGCAAGAATGACGACCTGCTCGCCATCTCCGATGACAGCGCTGGTGTTCTTGTAGGGTTCCATGCGCGAAGTGATGCCACACGCGGCCAGCAAAGGCAGCAGGGTGACGAAAAGCACCAGAAGTTTCAGCCGCGTCCCGAACAACCTGCCGGACTCAGTTGACCAGTTGTGTGCCGGCTGACAGTGCCGAGTCATTTCGCATCTCCTCAAACCAGAAGGTGACCTGCGGCTGTTCCAGGAATCTGGTCAGTATCGCAGCGCCGACATCGCGCATCGCAATTGTGGTGGCCTGGCTCACGGAACGTTCGCGACTGCGACTCATCGCTGCCTTGCCGTATCCGCTGACGGGCCAGTCTATGACCAGTTCGCCGTTGCGGTCATAGAGTTCCAGGTTGTATTGCATCCACACTTCGACGAACTGTTCATTGCGATCGGTGCTGACCGGAACCTCGAATTCGAAGGCCTCCAGCGTTGGTCGGATCACCCCGTCCAGACTTCCAAGCGCCTGGGCAAAGGTGGTTTCGGTAACGCTGCGGGTCTCTGCGAACATGGTGTCGAACAGCGGAGCCAGAAATGCAACATTCGCATCTCCGAGACGAATCGTCCAGCTGGCCTGACGCGGCAGTTGTTCGAAGTGCTCGTACTGGCGCAGTTCATCATCGAGGATGAGACCGACGCGCAGAGGTAAGGGTTCAATCAGGGGAGTGGGGAAGTCCGGGCTGACCGTCACTGCGGAAGTGGCACATCCCGCTGCACACAGTCCCGCGGCCGTTATCGCCAGATAGCGGCGTAGCTTCGGGCCGGCGGAGCGCAGCAGCGTCATCGGTGCATCCTGGCAACCTGGATCTTTCCTGACTCCAAACTTATCACCGAATTCGCTGCACCAAAAGCCCCCTCGCAATCGACCTCGATCGCTCTGTGTTACGAGGCCGCTCCAGCCTCGCGGACCCTGGCCTGCCGCAGGGCGGTGGATCCGCGCGCCGGACTTGCGCTGTTACTGTGAACTGATTCCTGCCGCGTGCGCAGGCCGCTGCCCATACTGCCCTGATTCGACATGCGCAATCCGCACAATCCGAAATCCGCGACCGGCGATGGTGGAAGGGCGGGAGCGATCATTCCAGGAGACTGACTGATGATTTCAAGATTCGCGCTGACGGTGGCACTGATCCTGGCCTGGGGTTCTGCGCAGGCGCAGGAACACTCCGTCGGCGCCAGGGCCGGCCTGCTCGGCCTTGGCGTGGAATATGGCTACGTGGTCAACGACAGGCTGGGCGTTCGCATTGGCGTGAACGGCGCGGGTATCAGCTTTGATCGTGAGGAAGCGGAGATCGAATATGAATTCTCTCTCACCTGGGAGTCGTTTGCCGCGTCGGTGGACTTTCATCCTGCGGCAGGCCCGTTTCGTGTGACCGGAGGGATACTTGGAAACCGCAACCGGCTGGATCTGGTCAGCAGGCCAACTGAGGATGTCACCATTGGTGACCAGACCTATTCGCCCGAACAGGTAGGTACACTGTCGGCCGCGGTGCGATTTCAGCGTACTGCACCCTTTGTCGGGGTGGGTTGGGACTGGTCGCGGCGCAGCCGGCTGTTCGGCGTGTCGTTCGACCTGGGCCTTGTCCGTCAGGGTACACCCCGCACTTCGCTGACAGCGTCCGGCGAATACGCCAACGACCCGGCCTTTGCCGATGACCTCGAAGCTGAACGGCGGGAACTGCAGAATGGGCTGGACGACTTCCGGCTGCTGCCGTATGCGACGGTAGGGCTGGTGTTCAGATTCTGAGCGACTGCGAACGCCGACCGACCGCAGAGTCGCCGCCGCCCGCGCGGCGAGGGTGTCCCGAAATGTTAGACTAGCGCCCGTCAGTGCTGGCAATTCAGCCGGCCGCCTGGTTTTGAGAGGGACAGACGATGAGCCGCTTTTCCGTTCTGCGTACCTGCGCATTTCTGCTGGCTGCCGGCTTTCTGACAGCCGCCTGCTCGGGAGGCTCCGGCCCGGCAACCAACCAGGTCCAGACACAGGATCAGCCTGCTCGTACCGCCACCGCGCGCAATACGACCGATGCAGTCTATGTCGTCGACATGGATCAGTCGGAAATCTACTGGCGTATCTACAGGGCCGGTGCCGCAGCCCGTTTCGGTCACAATCACGTGATTTCCGTAGAAGAAGCCGACGGACGCGTGTATCGGGCAGCCGACCTGTCCGACTCGACATTCGAACTTCAGGTCCCGGTCGCGCGGCTGGTTGTCGATGATCAGAACATTCGCAACCGCTATGGTGAGGATTTCGCGACGCCTCCTTCGCAGGAGGATATTGACGGTACTCGCGAGAACATGCTGAGCGAGAGCCTGCTCAACGGTGCGCGCTATCCTGAAGTGGCCATTGTCGGGCGCGAACTTCGCGGCGCTGCCGGCGATATGTCCATGGATCTTGATTTCGACATTGCCGGCCGTTCCGTCACCGTGACCGTCCCGGTGGCGCTGACCGAGAACGAAGAGCGCATCGTCGCTGAAGGCGAATTCCGTCTTTCTCATGGCGACCTTGGTCTGACAGCGTTCAGCATCATGATGGGCGCACTGCGCGTGGCCGACGAAATCGACTTCACCTATCGCGTCGTGGCGCTGCGCAGCGATCAATAGGCCGGCGCGGCCGCTTAACATCGGCCAGGACGACGTCAGGGTCGGCTTGGCGAGCAAAGGCGCTGAACCCCATGCCCGTATCCGCGATCAGGGACCTGCTGCGTGAGGCGGTCGCTGCCGGCGAGGTGCCGGGGGCCGTGGCTGCCGTCTGCGATCGCGAACAGTTGTTGTTCGAGGTTGCCGAAGGCAGTGCCGG